>JADJPA010000001.1:1997500-2597500 GCA_016713505.1 Candidatus Competibacteraceae bacterium
CTCGATCGCCTCAGCCAGTCGACCTTGGGAAGCGCGCATTATAGAGCCGGAAATCTTTCTGTCAACGTTTGTTCATGAAAAAGCAATCATGCTCCTCACAGTACCACCACCCGCGCGATTCGCCGCTTGCCGACTTGATAGACATGGCGACTTCCGGCCGCCAGTTCGAGGGCTCGACTGCCGACGCGCTCGCCATCGATCCGCACCGCGCCCTGCTGGATCAGCCGTAGCGCTTCCGAGGTGCTATCGGTCAGGCCCGCTTCCTTGAGCAGATTGGCGATCGGCAGCCGACCATTGCGGGATCGCACCTGTAATTCGGTCAAATCTTCGGGCAAGGCGCCTTTTTGAAACCGTTCGATAAAAGCGGCCAGCGCAGCTTGGCCTGCCTCGACGCCGTGAAACCGCGCCACCAACTCCTCGGCCAATTTGAATTTGACATCCCGCGGATTCAGCCCCTCGTCGATCACCTGGCGCCGCCAGTCCGCGATCTCGCGAGTGGGGCGGAAGCTCAGTAACTCAAAGTAACGCCACATCAACTCATCGGATACGGACATCAATTTTCCGAACATCTCGTTGGGTTCATCGCGGATACCCACATAGTTTCCTAACGATTTCGACATCTTCTGCACGCCGTCCAAGCCTTCCAGGATCGGCACGGTCAGGACGATCTGCGGTGGTTGACCGTAGTGTTTTTGCAATTCGCGACCGACCAACAAATTGAACTTTTGATCGGTGCCGCCCAGTTCCACATCCGCCCGCATGGCGACCGAATCGTAACCTTGCACCAATGGATACAAAAACTCATGGATCGCGATAGGCTGACCGCTGGCGTAGCGCTTGCCGAAGTCATCTCGCTCCAGCATCCGCGCGACCGTGTGCTTGGCCGCCAAGTGGATAAAATCGGCTGGGGTCATTTGATTGAACCAGCTTGAATTGAACAATATTTCAGTCTTTTCCGGGTCAAGAATCTTGAAGACCTGCTCCTGATACGTCTTGGCGTTAGTAAAAATCTCTTCATGAGTCAGCGGCTTGCGAGTGATATTTTTCCCGGTCGGATCGCCGATCATGCCGGTGAAATCGCCGATCAGGAACATGACATGATGGCCGAGCTCCTGAAATTGCCGCATCTTGTTGATCAGTACGGTATGACCGAGGTGCAAGTCGGGAGCGGTCGGATCGAAGCCGGTCTTGACCCGCAACGGCCGGCCAGATTTAAGACGGTCCACCAATTCGTTTTCCAGCAGCAGATCAACCGCGCCACGTTTGATCAATTCAAGCGATTCTTGCAGCGAGTGCATGGGTAGTCCTCAAAAAATGGGGGAGATTTTAGCAAACCACGCTCGACTCGCTACGCTTTCAAGCAAGCTCGCCAAGGGGTGAACAAGCTCCCGGCGTTGGCCTGCATCAGCGCGAAAGGTCTACAGGTTTTGGAGGCCGAAAAAGAAACCGGGCGAGGCTCGCACCCCGCCCGGCGAGAACGATGTTCAGGCGGAGAAAGACGAGCCGCAGCCGCAGGTGGTGACGGCGTTGGGATTGCGGATGACGAACTGGGCGCCTTCGAGACCTTCGGTGTAGTCGATTTCGGCGCCGACCAGATATTGAAAACTCATGGGATCGATCAGCAGCTTTACGCCTTGATTTTCTACGATGGTGTCGCCGTCGCCCAAGGCTTCATCGAAGGTAAATCCGTACTGGAACCCGGAACAGCCGCCGCCGGAGATGAACACTCGCAACATCAGATTGGGATTCTGCTCCTCTTCCAACAAATCCTTGACCTTCAACGCGGCGGCGTCGGTGAACAACAGCGGACTCTCGGCGGGGGTAAACGTTTCGGCGATGGCGCTCATGGCTCTATCCTCTTGAAAAAAACCATTGAATTGTCTGATTCTTGACCTTGCGGGTCAAGAATAGTTTGGGCGATCTCCAGGTTCGCACGAGCCTCTGGTCAGCGCTGCCTCTAGCAAAAGTTCATCACCCACCCCGCGGTCGGGCCGGGCTTGTAGTCGAGCTGTTGCTACCCGCACCGCACGCTTTGGTTCTTTCGGCGGGCCATGCGCTCAGGTCAATGCCTCCACACAGATCGGAGAGACTTCAGGGCAGCAAGGCGATTCCTTCCAATCCGGTGGCTTCCGGCAAGCCGAACATCAAATTCATGTTCTGCACGGCCTGACCCGCCGCGCCCTTGACCAGATTGTCGATCACCGACAGTACCACCACCGTTTTGCCGTTTTGGGGCCGATGCACCGCCAGCCGGCACTGGTTCGCCCCGCGCACGCTACGGGTCTCTGGGTGCGATTTGGGCGGCAAGACATCCACGAAAGGCTCAGCGCCATAGCGCCGTTCGAACAGCGCTTGCAAGTCCGCTTCGGGAGCGGTCAGCGTGGCGTAGAGCGTGGCGTGAATGCCGCGAATCATCGGGGTCAGATGCGGCACGAACACCAGTTCCACCGGTCCGCCCGCCACCGCCATCAACCCTTGGCGAATCTCCGGCCAATGCCGGTGTCCAGACACGTTGTAGGCTTTGAAATTATCGCCCGCCTCACACAATAAAATCCCGACCTCAGCCTTGCGGCCAGCGCCGCTCACCCCGGATTTAGCATCGGCGATCAACGACTTGGGGTCGATGATGCCCGCCTCCAACAACGGCAGAAAGCCGAGTTGCACCGCCGTCGGATAGCAGCCGGGATTGGCCACCAGCCGCGCCTTGCGGATGGCCTCGCGATTGACTTCGGGCAGACCGTAGACCGCCTCAGCCAGCAATTCCGGGCAGGCGTGCGGCATTCCGTACCACCGTTCCCAATCCGCCGCCTGGCGAAACCGGAAATCGGCAGCCAGATCGATGATTTTCACGCCCTTCTCCAGCAACGCTGGCACACTGTTCATGGCGGTGCCGTTGGGGGTGGCGAAAAACACCACATCGCAGCCTTGCAACACGGCGTCGTCCGGCTCGACAAACGCCAGTTTCACCCGGCCGCGCAAATTGGGAAACAGGTCGCTGACGTTGGCGCCCTTCTCGCCCCGCGAGGTGATGACCGCCAGCTCCACTCGCGGATGCGCGGCCAACAACCGCAACAATTCAACGCCGGTATAGCCCGTTCCACCGACGATGCCCACTTTGATCATGTCTGTCATCCGCTTGCGCTCGGTCGCTGAAAAGCGCTCATGATACGGCCTTCATCCGCCCGCGCAAACCGAGCTGTTCTGGCATAATCACGTCTGCCAAGCGACTTTCGGCGCTTGCGGCGGTCTGAGGTTGACAGACCGTCGCTACGCCACCCACTCTGATTCGCAAGAGGCCCACGCCGTGAAACCGAACAAAGAAACCGTCATCGCCGGCATCGCGCTGGCCGTCGTTCTGATTTCCGCCGCGGTGTGGTTCATGCCGGCGGGCTTGCGCGAAGCGCCCCCGCTGGTCGGCCAAACTCTCGACGGCCGCACGTTGACGCTGGAGCAATTTCGCGGCAAACCGGTGCTGGTCACCTTTTGGGCGACCACCTGCCCGTCCTGCGTCGAGGAGATGCCCCATTTGATCGATTTGTATCGGGAAATGAATCCGAAGGGACTGGAGATCATCGGGGTGGCGATGGCTTACGATCCACCGGAACAGGTACGGGCGATGGCCAAGCAACGGCAAATCCCCTACCCCATCGTCTTGGACTCGCAAGAACGCATCGCCCGCGAATTCGACAACGTGCGGCTGACCCCGACCACGGTGCTGATTTCGCCGCAAGGGCGGATCGCCCATTACCGGCTCGGCCTGCTGGATATGCCCAAGCTGCGCGAGACCCTCCAGGAAATGCTCTGAAACGGCGAACCCGACCCTCCAAGACAGCAGCCTCGCCGCTCGAATTTTTCCGGATCACGTATAGTGGGAGTTGGCTCGCTCCAGATATTCGCACGCCTGGTCGAGGTCGGCGTGACAGCGCATGACCCAGGCGTCGCCCCAAAAGAAATTGCAACTGGTTTCCGCCCGTAAAACCCGCCAGTGCGCTTCTTCCAACAGCTTCGGCAGCTCCGGATGGCGCGAGCCGAGATGGGCGGCGTTGCTCAGCGCCGCCTGTACGGCCTGGCTGACCTCATCCACCCGAGTCAAGGCATCCTGCTGCGCCGGCGTGCCGGCCCACTGCATGAAATCGCCTCCCTCGCGCCAGTCGGTGTTCCAGGCACCCGGCCCGACCGTCACCTCGCCCCCGACTCCAAACCGGTCCAGATAGTCCTTGACGAAAACCGGCTGGATGGCGCGCTGATCGCTGCGCGCTCTTTCCAGCAACGGCTTATAGAAAACGTCCCAAAAACTGCCGCCGGGCGTGAGGGTTCGAAACCAAGTGCTGTTTTCCCCGTCCGTGCACGTAGTCACCAAAGGCGGAAAATCACAGTTTTTGGTCCGCGCCCGGACTTCCCGCTCGAACCACGCCGGCTCCATGCCCGCTTCTTGCGCCTTCGATAGCTCGCGATCGCGCACGATCACGGTGATCTCTTCGCCGCCAAAGCGGGCAACGTGCGGCCGATAACATAATTCTTCCCAGCGCATGGCCCCGCCCACCGAGCGCACATGTTCGCTATCGACCAGCACAAAGCGATAGCCAAACCGCCGCAGCAAGGGGATCAACTCCATGCAAAATCCCATTTCCGGCGGCCAAAACCCTTGAAAATCGTCGTGAAAAAACCAGCGACGGCCCATCCCGCGCCACCGTTCCACGTGGGCTTCCCAATCGGCTGGAGGGATAAGCGGCATGATCGGATGGTAGTAAGCGGTACCGAGCATGGTGATGGCCCGGTTGTTTTGTAACTGCCAGAGCAGCGCTCCGCAATCGACGGTTCCGTAAGCTCGGCTCTGGAAGTCCGAATGGGTCAAGGTCTCCATTAAGGTTCCTGACAGCGCCAGATGCAGCCTGCCAACATCCTGGTAATCAGCCAGCGAACGGGGAATGCGATCCATCGCCAGCAGGATTTCCTTAGCCTCCCCTTCCTTATGCACCAACAGGTGTTCGAGATTGCCATGAGGTTGGTGCAGGTTCAGCACCAGCGCGTGATAAAGCGTATCCGTCATATTCGGCCTCCTCCGGTGATGGGCGGACCCTAGCGAGCGGAAGGCCAACCGCCGACCGCCGCCCTGTTTTTTATAATGATGAATTGGAACTGACCCGGCTGAGGAACGCCAACTTCAGAAATCGGCGTCGGCGATGGCGCTGGCCCGCCGGCAGATTTCCCGGCCGTACTCGGTCCACAAACCTTGCCCCCAATACCGGTAGCAACTGGTTTGCGAACACATCAGATGGTAGAGCGCATTGCGAAAACGTGGATCGCTGGGGGACACGCCCGGCTTCAGCACTTTTTCATAGAACTGGGAGCTGGCTTTTTCCATCGGACCGAGCACGTTGTCGTAACCGCGCACCCAGGAAATGTCGTTGGTCCAGCTGCCGCCCTCCATATGAAAGCGCCCGTCCTCTTGCTTCAGTTCGGCGATGACCGCTTCCAGCTTTTCCGGCCCGCCGCCCGGTTGGAAGCGATCCCAGATCCGTTTCTGAAATAACGGTTGGAGCGCGGGCAGATCGCTTTCCTGGATGCCCGAGGCGAAGAGGTGCTCCAGATACTCGGTGGCGTTCATGAACGGCGTATCGGAGCCGGAGGCTTCGCGAATCGAATCCATGAACTTGCCGGGAAACTCATTCATCATCACCCCGCCGTTCTCGCCGTCGGCGATTTGCGTCACCAACGGCGGCACCGACTTCCCGGCCAGATCCCAGCGGGACAAGCTCTTGGCTTCGTAGTAGGGCTGCATTTGGGCCACCAGCTTGGTATCGCTCCCCTGAGTCTTGATGATGGCGATGATGCTGACCGACTCACCGCTGGAGTTGGTACAGACCAACCGATGCGGTAGATGCTTCTTTTCGGGGCCCCAACCGTTCTCAGGGCGTTCCACGGTATGCTCCTGCACCAACACCCATTGGAAGCCGCAATCCACCAGCGTCTTGATGTATTGGTAAGCGGTGTCGGGATGGTTGGGCAGCGCCATTTCCGAGGGCGAGAAACCGCGTACCCGCGCCAGCGCTTCCAATCCGAAAATACCGGCAAAATGATGTTGCCAGGCTTTGACGTGCAGCCGGAAATCCTGCGCCGGGGTGGACGGCGCCACCGCGTGGCCCCACGGGCAACCCAACCACTCCACCGCCCGCCGGTAGTCGGGGTTGCAGGTCGCGTTCTTGAGGGCGTCGAACACATCGTGCAAACCCATGGCGCGCAGGCCGTGAAACAGGGTTCCCGAATACTCCAGCATCACCCGCGGCTCCTGGCCCTCGTGGATCAATTGCGGGATGAACTCACCCATCCGCTTGTAGCACCAGTGGAAAACCGGCGCGTTGTGATTGTCGCCGATGCCCTGATTCTCCATCATGTACTGGAGATTGCTGATGATGGACGCCGTGGCCAAATCACCGCCGCCGGCCGGAATCAAGGGCTGATGCATGTGCAAGGCGATGGCGCTGGCCGCGCGGATCCGGCCGAAATCGATCCGGCTCTCCGGCAGGAAAACCGGCTGGGCGCGGCTGGCGCGCAACGTTTCTTCCACGAGGTGTTCCGAACCACAAACGTTCGGCAAGCCATCGACATATTCCGGAAGCGAGCTCATGCGTGACATTCTCCTGGAGGGTTGTGCGCGGCCTTGACAAACCCGTTGGCTCCGGGCCGCGAAAAAATAGCGCCGGCGGTTCGAAGCAGCGCCGGGACCGATTCAAGATCAAGCGTCCGTCCGCCGGCTACTTGCAGCGGATGTGCTCGTAAATATTCAGGTAATCCTGGCCGGGCCGGTACCACGAGTAGTCGCAATTCATACCGTGAACCATCAACTGGCGGAAGTCGTCGGGGTAGTGATGCCACAACGCGATGGCGCGATGGATGGCCGATTCGATACCGGCATGGTCGGCGTTATAAAACACGAAACCGTTGCGTTCTTCCCACGGCTTGCCGTCATAGTCCTTGTCGAACACCGTATCCTTCAAACCGCCGATCAAGCGCACGATCGGCACCGTCCCGTACTTGAGCGAGATCATCTGGGTGAGGCCGCAAGGCTCGAACAGGCTGGGCATGACCACCAGGTCCGCGCCGGCGTAGATCAGGTGGGATAGCTCTTCGTCGAAGCCCAGCTCCAGGTGACAATCCGGGCTGTCGTTCAGATGCCGCTTGAGGTTCCAGAATTGCTGGTTGATGTGCGGGTCCGGGCTGGAGCCGAGCAATACGAACTGCGCGTTGTTGCGCAATGCGTAGAACAGGGCATGGTGGATCAAATGGACGCCCTTTTGGCTGTCGAGCCGCCCGACGTAGGCGATGATCGGTTTGAAATCCTTGCGCAACCACAACCGATCGCGCAGGGCGTCTTTATTGGCGTACTTCTGATCCAGGGTGTCAGGCCGTAGCGGGCGGGAATGTGCGAATCGACTTCCGGATTCCAGACATCATAATCGATGCCGTTCAGCACGCCGCCGAACTTATCGCGATGCACTTCCAAGGTATGATTGAGCCCGCTGCCCTGATCGGTATGACGGGCCTCATCGGCATGGGTCGGCGATACGGTGGTGACGAAATTGGAATAGACGATACCGCCCTTCATCAAGTTGACCGCGCCGTGATTGAAGTTGTCCCGCAGGCGGTCGAAATTGAAATACTGCGCGATGTTGGTCAGGCCGGTGGCCCACAGCACGTATTCGCCGGTCAACCCCTGATGCTTGAAGTTGTGAATGGTGTAGCAGACCCGTTGCCGATGTAGGCCGGCATGGACGTACTGTTCGTAGAGCAGCACGGGCACCAATCCGGTCTGCCAGTCGTGACAGTGGATGATATCCGGCCGGCGATTGTCCTTGAGCAGGAATTCCAGGGCGGCCTTGCTGAAGAAAGCGAACCGGCTGACATCGTCCGAAAAGCCGTAATAATGGCCGCGGTTGAAGAAGTTATCCTGCGAGTGAGGCTCGATGAAAAAACACTTGCGGCCGTGCACGAACCCGAACCAGACCGAGCAATGGACGGCGCTGTTGTACCAAGGCACCCAAAGATCGGGCATGCTGATCTGGAGCCCCCAAATATGGTCGTAACGCATGCAATCGTATTTCGGCAAGATGATGTGGACTTCGTTGCCGCGGATTTCTAGCTCCCGGCTCAATCCGAACACGACATCGCCCAACCCGCCGACTTTGGCCACCGGGGCGCATTCGGGAGCAATCTGCACAATGTACATAAACAGCCATCCTTAAATTTCAAATTCCGGACCGGGCGGTTTCGGGACACCTCAAGCCCAAGGCGCAAACCGCGGCCGGCCGACCTAACGGGGAATATGGTCGCGACTGGTCACCAGCACGAACGCCTGGCCGGGCCGCAGATCGTAGGAAAACGGTCGCGGGATATACTCCAGGGGATATTCGGGCGACACGTCCACGAGCGGGGCGCCCGCCTGAATGTAGGCGCCCAGGTTTTCGGCATGGAAGTATTGGTGGTTCCAAGGATCCTTGTTCAGAATGAGCAACGCTTCCTCATGGGTCCGGGCGGAGGCTTTCCACAGGATCAGAATATTGGGGTTCTGATGCGACAGCACGCTGGTCGGGCACTCTTCCTGAAAGATCGGATACCGGCGTTTGACGGCGTTGACGCCGGCGATGAAGTCGCACAGATCGACATTCGGCTGCTCCCACTGGTCTGGCCGGGTCTCGACCACGTGCAGGCGGCGCCGGAAGCCGTATTCGAAACCCATCGGAATCATCACGCCGGCCGAGAAGAACGCGGAAAACAGATAGCGTTGCTTGATCGCCGCGATGTTGCCGTTGACTTCTTGAAACAACCGGTCGGTATCGTGACTTTCGGGGAAACTGATGGACGGGGCGATTTCGCGCACCAATTGATACTGCTCCATCAACCAAACCCCATGGAAATCCCACCATTTGGAACTGTTGAACACATAATCGAATCCGGCCTGGGCGGTCTGTTTGGTCTGATCGGCGGTGCAGCCCAGCGTTTCGGCCGTGAATACCGTGTTCGGGTATTTTTGCCGGATGTCGCGAATCAGGCGGCTCCACAGGGAGCCCGGAAGCTGATAGGCGGCGTCGCAGCGGAACCCCTTGAAGCCCAACCCCAGCAAGTATTCGACGATCTTGTAAAAATAGCGGTAGAGTCCCTCGGGGTCGGAGGTGTGCTGATGGTTGAAACGCACCAAGTCGCCCCAAACCACTTTGTGGCCGTTCTCTTCGCAAAAGGGATGGGCGAGTTCGCCGTTTTCCTGGACGAACCATTCTCGGTGCTGGCGCGTCAAATCGGAGTCGAAAGCACAGTGGTTGATGACCAAATCCACCATCGCCTTCAGGCCGAGCTGGTCCGCCGCCGCCAACGCCGCCTGGAGCTGCTGCTCGCCAGTTTGCTTGGAGGCCGGATCCACCAATAGCGGATTGATTTGAAAATAATCGGCGATGGAGTACAGGCTACCCGAACTGCCTGGCTTTTGAACCGGATTGACGAATATCCAGTCGAAGCCCATCTTGGCGGCGCGTTCCAAATGGGGTTTCCACGACCCGCAGGGACCGGCCAATAACGGGAACAGGTTATAGATCAGCATGGCGACTCCCTTGAGTTTTTCATTCTGTAGCCGAGGCGCGCCGTGGCGCACATCGCTAAAGCCGCGCCCGGCGAGGCGCGGCCACTATAAATTATTTGTGGAATCCTAACATGAAACCGCCGGCGACTGGAGCTACAGCGCGTGGTAAACGGCTGCGAAAAAGACGGCGGCTCAATATCCTAGACTTGCGATTGTAAGTAGTTGGGCAGGCCGAGGCGTTCGATCAAGGCCAGTTGCATTTCCAACCAACCGATGTGCCCTTCCTCGCTGGCGAGGATGGCGGCCAGCAGATCGCGGGTCACATAATCGCCGCAGCCCTCGCAATAGGCGATGGCTTCCCGATACAGCGGATGGGCGATGCGTTCGAGCCCGAGATCGCCGCGCAACATCTCCTCGACATCTTGGCCGATCATCAGTTTTCCAAGATCCTGCAAATTGGGCAATCCTTCCAGTTGCAGGATACGCTGCACCAGCCGGTCGGCGTGTTTCATCTCATCGATGGATTCGTCGTATTCGTGCCGGCCGAGCTTGGCGAACCCGTAGCTTTCCAGCATTCTGGCGTGAAGGAAGTATTGATTGACAGCGGCCAATTCGTTCTTGAGCGCTTTATTCAGGTATTCGATAACCTTGACATCACCTTTCATCGAGCCGGTCTCCCGCGAAGATTACAAATCGATGGCGAACCAAGCGGTCTGCTGGGAAGCCGGTTGCGCGGCGGCCGGCGCGGGCGCGAGGTCCGCGCCGGGAGGCGCTGCGCCGGCTTGCGCGGCGGCGGGTGGCGCCGCCGCCGCCATGTCCCGCGGCGGCGCGGCCAGGCACGCGTCGAGCGCCTCTCGAACGCTATCGATGCACTTGCCGCATTCGATGCCGATACCGAATCGAACACTTAAATCGCCCATGGTGCGAACGCCCTGTTCGACCGCTTGCCGGATTTGTCGGTCGGTGACCGCCTTACAGATACAGAGGTACACGCTCGAACTCCTCGTTCGTCAATGGCGGTTTCGAGAGGGTCCGCTGGATTTACTTGCGGATATCTCTTGCCACGAGCCGGATGAAATCAGACACTGAAAGCGCCTGCGGTCGCAATCTCACTTGCTAAAAGTAGAGCAAAACGGTGGGAATTTACCAGCCCGATCTAAACCGAACCCGCAAAACCGCAGCGGACGCGACTACTATGTTGAATACCGCGAAGAAAGCATACGGCCTTCCGGAATTGCCGGACAGTTTCGCCATGCCTGATGAATGGGCCGTTCCAAACATTCCGCTCGACCGCCCGATCGCGCTCGTGCCCGCTCACAACGAGGAAGCCACCATCGGCTTCATCGTCGCGCGGATCCGGCGGCGTTTTCAGTATCCGGTGGTGGTCATCGACGATTGCAGCAGCGACGCCACCGCGACAATCGCCCGCGCGGCCGGCGCCACCGTCCTGCCGCTGACGCTCCAGCTCGGCGCGTGGGGCGCGATTCAAACCGGCCTGCGCTATGCCTTGCGCCACGGCTACCGGACCGCCATCACCCTCGATGCCGACGGCCAGCACGAGCCCGAGTGCATCAGCGAGCTGGTGGAACCGCTGGCCGACCGGCGAGCCGATGTCGTGATCGGCGCTTTTCCCGAGCGCGCCAGCCGCGCCCGCCGCATTGCCTGGTCGTATTTTCGCTGGCTCACGGGCTTGAAACTGGAAGATATCACCTCCGGTTTTCGCGCTTACAACCACACCGCGATGACCGTGCTCGCCGCCCCGGAAGCCAGCTTGCTCGACTACCAGGACGTCGGCGTGCTGTTGATCCTGCGCCGCAAGGGATTGCGCACCGTCGAGGTTCCGGTATCGATGCAACCGCGCGCCCAAGGCGCGTCGCGGGTGTTCCGCTCCTGGTGGATCGTGGGAAAATACATGCTTCAGACCAGCGTGCTCTGCCTCGCGCGGGTCGGCGGCCGAGCTGTTTCGACCGCCTCCGACGACTGAGATGCCTGCATGATTACATACAAAATCACCTCGACGGTGATCGGGATCAGTTTTGCCCTCATCATCCTGTTTCTGGTGCGCCGCGACCGCCTGCACGGACCTTATGCGATCTGGTGGATCGGAGCCGCCGCGACGGTCGGAATCCTGGGCTATTTCCCGCAGCTGTTCGATTACCTGGCCGTCTACCTGGGTATCAGCTACCCGCCGGTGCTGGCCATCATCCTGGGGCTTGGGATGCTGCTGGTCAAGATCCTGACCATGGACTTGGAGCGCTCCCGGCAGGAACGCTTGATCCGTCGCTTGACGCAACGGCTCGCGATGTTCGAGGCGCACGGGCCTATTCCCGACGCCAAGGAATTGGAGCCACCGGAAATCGGAGCGATCCCGCACTCCGACGAGCATCGGTCGGGCGCCCTCAAAAAATTGTGATGCGCGTCCTGCATATCGGCAAATACTATCCGCCGTTCGCCGGCGGCATCGAGCATTTTCTGGCCGATCTGTTACCCGCGTTGCAGCGTCGGGGCATCGCTGGCGCGGCGGTGGTGCACGACGAACAGCGCGGCCGCCAGGGGCGGTATCCCGGCCCCGCCGATGACCCGGCGATCTATCGCGCGCCCTGCCACGGCCAGTTGCTCTACGCGCCGGTCAGCCCCACATTTCCAGCGTGGCTACAACGGGCGATCCGCGAGTTTCGGCCCGACTTGCTCCACCTGCACCTGCCGAACACCTCGGCGTTCTGGGCGATGCTCGTCCCCAGCGCCCGAAAAATCCCGTGGATCGTGCACTGGCACGCCGACGTGGTGGCCTCGCTCATCGACCGCCGGTTGGCGCTGGCCTACCGTCTGTATCGGCCGTTGGAACAACGGCTGCTGGCCGCCAGCAAGGCGATCATCGCCACCTCGGCACCGTATCTGGAGGCCAGCGCCGCTTTGAAACCGTGGCGCGAGCGTTGCCACGTCATTCCGCTCGGCCTCGACGCCAGCCGCTTTCCCGATCCTGAGGCCGGGGCAGTGGCGCGAGCGGCAACCCTATGGGGTGCTGGCACCTCTTTTCGGGTGCTGGCCATCGGTCGGTTGACCTATTACAAGGGTCACGACGTGTTGATCCGGGCTGCCGCCGAATTGCCGGACAGCCGCATTCTGATCGTGGGAAGCGGCGATCAGCGGGAGCGGTTGGCGGCACTGATCGAGTCGTTGCAACTGCGCGAGCGGGTACTGTTGCCCGGCTTCCAGCCGCAGGCCGAGCTGTATGCGCTGTTGGCCAGTTGCGATGTGCTGTGCCTGCCGTCGCTGGAACGGACCGAAGCCTTCGGCATGGTGCTGCTGGAAGCGATGCGCTTCGGCAAGGCGGTGGTGGTCGGCGATATTCCCGGTTCCGGTCCCGGTTGGGTGGTGCGACAGGCCGGTCATGGTCTGTTGACGCCGCCGGGCGATGCCGCCGCGCTGGCCGCCGCGCTGCGGGAACTCCAGCACGATCCCGCCCGGCGACAAACGCTCGGCCAATCCGGCGCGACCGCCCTGCGGCAACGATTCGGCAGCGATCAGGTCGCGCTCGCTGTCGCCGATTTATACCGACAGGTGCTCGCCGCCGCTTGAGCGGTCGAGCGCCGGTGAGGGTTTTATCGGCCGCTCCTTCTCACGCGCCGGGCGCGGCGGCACGAAGACCGTCATCACCCAGAACATAAAGGCGGGTACGAACTCCAGGAACACCCGATTGATGCTGGTGTACTCTTCAGCCCAGTACTGAGCGTCCGTAAAGAAGAACAGCACGAACAGGGCCAACAGGCACGAGCCGATGAAGACAGCCATGATCCGCCGCCAGCGCTCCGCCCGCAGGCCGGGAACGGCCGCCACGACCGCCGCCAGCATCAGATACCAGAATAAGTGCCAGCTGCCCAACACGAAGAAATTTTTCAGCACCGGTTCCCAGGTGCCACGATAGCCCAGGTTGAAGCGGCCCAGATAAGGAATCTGGATCAGCCGGGGTCGCAGTTGCAACTCGCCCAACCCCGGCACGCCAAACGCCACGCCGCCGACCGCCCACCAGCCGATTCCCAGCACCGCCACGCTGGCGGCCAGCAGCCGCAACGGCCAGCCGCGCAACCCGACGAGAAGCAGCGCCGGTAAAAACAGCAGCAGCCAGACCGCACCCTCCAGTTTGATCAGCGGACAGGCCACCGCCAACAACACCGCCAGCACGCCTTGCCGGCGGTCACCACTCCACAGCCACTGAAAGAAAGCTATCACGGCCAGACTGAACACCACCGTCATCCACAGATCGGCGTAACCCGCCAGGGCGATGTGGGTATCGAGGATCGGCAACGACAGCAACATGCCGGTGGACACCAGGGCGATCAGGGGCGTCGCGCCCCACCAACGCGCCTGTCCGTAAAAACCGAACCCCAACGCCAGCGCCGCGCCGGACCACGGCAGGTTGGCGACGGTTTCATTCCACGCGCCGAACGTTAGTGTCGGCCACAGCGCCAGCAGCGGCACGGTGTCAGGATAGTTCCACGCTTCGATGGTATAGAGCGCGCCAGTGGCGTCGTTCACCCAGCGTTGCGGATCGACGAACGGCGTCCATTGACGCAACTCGGACCACACCTTCGGCCGGACGGTCCACGTGGTCCAGGCGTCCCAGGGAAACAGCGGTCGCCACCAGATTTCCTGTACCAATCCGGTCAAGCGCCAGCCCAGCCACGCCAGCAGTACGAAGAACAACACCTGCCGCCAAATCGGCTGCCCGAACCATCGATCATTAGGATCTCGAACATCCATCGCGACAGAACCGCCGCCGCGCGACCGCCGCCAAGCCAACCCGCCGCCAGCCAGCGTCAGGAACGCCAAAACCAGCAGCGGTGCGTTCGAGCTCGGCGCGAAGCCCAAAGCGCTTTGCAGCCGCAGCAACAGGCTAACGGCCAGCATTCCCAGCATGTAACCGTAACCCAGCGCCAGCGGCCACATTCCGGGCGGAGCCGCGCGCCAGCCGGCCCGCACCCAAAGCGCGCCCGCCAGCCCCGGCAACATCAAAGCCAAGCCCGTCAACCACCCTTCCATCGCCGTTTAGCCTCCTCGAACCCGAAACAGCGCACCGGACGTAGCCGAGTGCAGCAAATCCACCGGCAATTCTCCGCCTGTCCACTCCAGGATTTGGCGGTTGCGGTCGTAACGCACTCCCGGCAACGGCGACAAGACCAGCACAAAATCGCCTTGACGCGCCACCCCGGCGCTCGGCGGTTGAGAAAATTTCATATAGCCGTTATGCGGCAACAAGTGATAGCGCGCCCGTCCCGACCAGAAATCACCGGGTTCGGCGCTGATGATGAACAGTTTGTTGGCCGGCCGATCGGGAAGCTGGCGCCGCACGTCGAGCAAGAAGCGATACAGCTCGCCATCCAAGCCCGCCAGCAGGCGCTCATCGCCCTGCTTACCGGCGTAGCGGGCCTCGGTGGCCGCCAGCCGCCGGCCCAAATCCCACTGCCAGCGCGCGTCCAGCACCAACCAACCCAAGGCCAACAAGGCCAGATAAGGCCGCCAAGCGCCCCCAGCACGACGCGGCGGGACGAACAGCGCATACAAACCAGCGCTGAATCCGATCCAGAGCGCCACCAGCAACACCGGTGGGAACAAGGCATCCAGCGGCGCGCCAGCGGTGTAATTGATCGAACGCTGGTTCCAGTCCTCGAAAGCGGTCCATTCGTCGAGCGCCAGCCGCGCCAGTTCGGTGACGCCCAGCGGCGGCGGCTGCACGCGCAGGCGGCGGATGACCAGGGGTCGGTCCAGCGACCCTTCCGACACCAGCCCGATCATGTCGATCCGCCCCCGCCAGTGCGGTTCCGCGCTCAAATCCAGGGTGCCGAACTCCGGCCCGGCCGGCGGCAACACCTTCTCCCGCACCGTGCGCGGCTCGGCCACCGTGGTCCAGATCAATTTCAGCTCGCGACCCGGCTGCAAACCGTCCACGCGCCAGAACAGCTGGCGGTATAGCGCCGCTCGCACCAAGCGGGCCGATCCTTGAGCCGATATCACACCCCGCGGCCCCGGCTGGTTGACTTGCAAGCCAGCCTCCGTTGGCGCGCCCTGCCCGCTCGCCAGCTGCAAATCAGCCCCTTTCAGGATGACCGGCGGCGCGACCGACAGCAAACCACCCGCGCGATAGAACAAGATCAAAACCAGCGCGGTCAGCAGGATGCCGCCCGCCGCGGCCAATAAGACGCCGCCGACCGCTCTCACCCACACCGGCGCGAACCCTGCAAGCGTCATTTGAGTGATCCTTGCAATGCGGCTTCTCTACAGTAACGTTCCAGCGTCCAAACGGGACGGTAGCCCAGTTCGGCGCTGAGTCGGGTGGAATCGTAGCAAGCCCAGCCCAGCAGTTTGTCCAGCGCCGTTCGGGCCTTCCGCTCCCGGCGTCCGAGCACCCAGCGCAGCCCATCCATCCCGGCCGCCGCCCCGTACAAGACCCCGGCCGGCACGGTCCAGCGCGCAATGGGACGCCCCAGCGCGCGACGCAGAATGAGCGACAGCTCTCGACCGGAATAGGGCACCCCATCGGTCACGAAATAGGTCTTGCCGGCGGCGGCGGGATTCGCGGCGCAAAGCAACGCCGCTTGCGCCACATCGTCGGCGTGAACCAGCGAGCGGCGGTTGCCGGTATCCGGCAAGGGCGGCAACCAGCCGCGCCGCGCCGTCTCGATCAAGCGCGCCAGATTGGCTTTCATGCCGGGTCCGTAGACCAGCGCCGGCCGCAGATTGACCGCGTGCAGCCCCCGGTCGCGCCCCGCGGCTGTCACTTGCTCCTCGGCGGCGCGCTTGGCTTGCCCGTAAGGCGTATCCGCCGGCGTGTCCCAACTTTCGTCCACGCAATGCGCTCCGGGCTCACCGACCGCTTTGACGCTGCTCAGAAACACGAACCGCGCCACGCCCGCCGCCAGTGCCGCATCGAGCAGACGAAACGTTCCCTCGGCGTTCACCGCCCGATGCCGGGCCGCGAAATCCGGCGTATCCGCTGAGTCGGCATGGGCGAAGCCCGCCGCATGAACGACCGTATCGATGCCGGAACAAGCTCGCCTCAAACTGTCGGTATCCGTCAGATCGCCGGGAACGGTTTCAATACCGTGCCAGTCCGCTGGCAAGTTTCGTTCGGAGCGGATCAAAACGCGCACCCGCGCGCCGCGCGCCCGCAGCAGCACGACCAGCCGGCGGCCGATGAAGCCGGTTCCGCCGGTCACCAGCACCGGACGCTCCCGAAAAAAATCCGCCGCTACCACCACCGCCACCCGTGCTGGCTGAAAAATAAGGTCGCCGACCGCAGGAACAATCCGACGTGCCGCAGACCCTTGCGCGCGGCATGGCCGCCGAGATGGACGATGCGGATTTGCGGCGCGCACGCCAGCCGCGCCACCGCCGCCAGCCGCAAGCTCAAATCGAAATCCTCGAAATACAGGAAATACTCCGGGCGAAATCCGCCGATCCGCTCCAGCGCCTCCCGCCGGCACAGCATGAAGCAGCCGCTGGCGATGGGCGGGTCCCACAACACCTCTTCACCCATTTTGTCGCGCAATTCGTAGCGGTCCAGGCGGGCCTGAAAACGCCGGCGCAGCCAGCCGGGCGCAAAGCCGCGCAGCGCCAAATCCATCACCGTCGGATAATGTTTGCACAAGTATTGGGGCCGACCGTCGCCGCCCCACGCCGCCGGCGCGACCAACCCCGCATCGGAATGGGCGATCAGAAACGCCAGCCCCTCGCTCAGCGCATCCTCTTCCAGCAGGACATCGGGATTGAGGATCAAATGAAAATCCCCCGCTCCCCGCTGCAAGGCCAGATTGTGACCGGTCCCATAACCCACGTTGCCGTGGCCGCTCAGCAGTTCGGAGCCGGCGGCGAACCGCGTCGAATCCAGCAACTTTCGCAGCGGTTCGCGCCAGCCGGCGCCCGGACCGTTGTCCACCACCACCAGCCGCGCCGAATCCAGCAACTGCCGCTGGCGGGCGTGAGCCAGCGCTCGATCGAGCCGTTCCAGCACCTGCGCCAACACCGGCATTTCCGGCGCGTGCGTGATGATGGCAATGGTTAATGATGTCACGCTTCAACCACGCCAGCGCCGCCGCAGTCCCGCCCACACTCGCTCGCGCCAGGAGCCGCGCCAGGTTTCGATTGCGGCGGCCCGCTCGCTCGACCGCGCGGCCAGAATAGCCAATTCCTTTTCCAGCGCGCTTTTGGCCTCCGTTTGAACGGCCAACTTTCCTTCCAAATCCGTGCTTTTGGCGATCCAGGCCGCCACGCTTGCTTCCAGTTCGGCCGCTCGATTCGCCAACGTCGCGTTGCTGGCTTGCAATGCCTGCATCTGCCCGGTCAACGCGGCCTGCAACGCCGCCGCATCCCGGCGCGGGACGCAATCCTGAACCAATGCCAGATAATCCAGCGACATCGGCCAGGACAGTTCCACGGCTAGCTCACCGCCGCCCTGTAATGACGCCAGCGCCGAAGCGGGAACGGGCAGTTCCAGATTCGGATCTTCTCCGGCCAGCAGCACCAGCAACCCATCGGCGGCAGAATCCCGTTCCGCAAACGCCAGTTGCTGGCCGGGTCGGGCCGCCAAGCTGGCGCGCTGGCCGTCCCACTGCCACAGCAACCGATTCTTGCCATCCCGCAAGGCCAACGCATACAGCCGCAGCACGCCCGGACGATCCGAGAGATCGAGACGCAACGCTTCAGGAGGGCTGGCAAGCTCGGGAACCGAAAGCAGTACCGTTTGCCGGGTTGCCCCGATCCGTCCCCAACGCACGCGGCTGTCGCTTTCCCGGTAACTTGCCTCCGGCGCGCGCCAAAACAGTTGACAGGCAAACCGCAACTCAGGCGCCGGACATGCCAGCGGCGGCAATTCGATCCCGTCCGCCTCGGTCGCGGCCCGCGCCGAAACGATGTACTGATAAACCAATGCCTCCGGCCGGCCCAACAAACCGCGCCGCAGAGCCGGTGGCAGGGCATCCAAATAACGGCCCGCGAACTCGGACTCTCGCAAATCTCGAATCACCACATCGACTGCCACCGCCCGCAACTGGGTCTCTTCCAACAGCCTCACCAGCGAGCGAAGAGTAAAAAACCGCAGATGAGTTTCGTCAAGCAAACCTTCCGGGCGGTAGCGGAAATCTCCGGCCAGCAAATCGGCGATCAAGCCCGCATAAGCCACGTTCGGCACGGAGGCGAGCACCTGACCGTTTGGAGCCAGCAGCTCGCTCAATTGGGCCAGCAGGTCGGCGGGCCGACGCAGATGTTCCAGAACGTCGGCGCAGATGATGAAATCGTACCGGCGGCCGGCACAGGGTTCGACCAGCGCGATCCGTTCCAGATCGGCGCAGTGCAAGCGGCGGTACCACGGCGCGGCTTCGGCCGCGGCGGCGGGATTGGACTCGACGCCGTCCACGATGCAATGCAGTCGCTCCGCCAGATAGCGCCCCAACACGCCCGGACCCGCTCCCAAATCGAGAACCTGACTGCCCGGCCGGACCAGCCGGGCGAGCTTGGCCAACGAATCCTGACCGTCAGGGTCCAGCGCGCGGTGGTAAACGTGAACGGCGGGAACGGCGGACATGGCCCTCAACCCTAGTTCAGCCGCGCCGGCAGAGCGCCAGCAAACCGTCCTGCATCCGTTCGCGCAGACGCCAGGGCGAGACGCGGCGTTGCGACTGCACGATGGCGCGCTTTCGCCAACAGCGCGGCAAACCGCGCAAGGCGGCCCATTTCGCGCGCAGGATAATCCGGCCTTGACCGCGCAGCACAAACCAAACCACTTCGATCAGATTCAACAGCAGATGCTGCGGCAGATACCGCCAGAACAACGGTCCCGGCATATTTTTGCACCAAGTCCAAACCAGATTGCGATGGCCGTGATAGATCGAGAACGCGCTGCGCCGGCCGGTCAGCGCCGAACCGACGTGCCGGACGACGGCATCCGGCACGTAGCGGCACCGATGCCCGCGCAATTGCAGTCGAAAACCCACATCGACATCTTCGAAATAGCAAAAATAATCCTCGTCGAAACCGCTGATCTCACAAAACGCCTCGCGGCGATAAAGAGCCGCCGCCGCGCAGGCCGCAAAGAGTTCGCCCGCTTCGCGCTCCTCTGAACTCACAGGCCGGCCGTGGTCGCGCCGCCAGGCCAAGCCGCTGACATGATAGATGTCGCCGGTGCCATCCAAGCGATTGGGATCCCAGGCATCCACCAGCCGCGATCCGAAGCTGGCGCATTCAGGATAAGCGCCCCCCGCTTGCAGCAAGCGCTCCAGCCAATCCGGCGCGGGAAAGGCGTCGGGATTGAGCAAAGCCAGCCATTCCACCTCGCCCGCTTGCCGCGCCGCTAGGTTGTTGGCGGCCGCGAAGCCGATATTCTGCGCCATTCGAACCAGCGCGACGCCGGGATACTCAGCGTCCAAACGGTCGGCCGAACCGTCCTGGCTGGCGTTATCCACCACGATGACCCGCTCGGGCTGGCGCGTTTGCGCGCGCACGTGGCGCAAACACTCAGCCAGCAACGCGCCGCTGTTGAAATTGACGATGATGACCGCCACGCTCGCTGGCACTATCGCGCTCCACGGCCGATCACCGACCTGGGTCCTGTTATCGCTGATTCGGTTCCACATCGGAGGGCAATGCCCTAGAATGCCGCTCCGGTTGGCATCCCGTTTCCGGAAAGGGTGCCACGATAGCCGCTCCATCCAGCCGAAATCAACCTCAGCCTACCCGGCGACCACAACCCCCCGACCTCACCGACGATTGTTATGCCCAGCAAAATTCGCATTTTGGCCGGCCGCGGCGCGCTCGTCGTGTATCGTCGGCTGCCGCTGCCGCTGCCCGTTAAATGGCGCATCAAATCGTTCCTGTACCGGCATTTGGGTCCGCTGCTAAAGAGTAGCGCCAACTATCAACAATGGTTGATTCAGACCTCGGCCGGCCAGCCGGCGACCGGGCCAGCACCTGATTCAACCCACGCCTTGCCACCGCCTCCCACACCGCCGGCCATGGTGAAAATCGGCCCGCAAGGCGTCGAAGGCTTGGTGGCCGGGCTGGCATTCACAGCGCCCGAGGAGCCGCTGGTTTCGGTGATCGTGCCGGTGTTCAACCAAATCGACTATACCGCGTGCTGTCTGGCCTCGATCCACCGCCAGCCGCCCGCTGCCCGTTACGAACTGATCGTCGTGGACGATGGCTCCAGCGACGCCACCGAACGCCTGCTCGGCGCGATTCCGGGCTTGCGCTATCTCCGCAACCCGGAAAATCTCGGTTTTCTGCGCACCGCCAACCGGGGCGCGGCCGAGGCGCGGGGCCGTTACCTGCTGTTTCTGAACAACGACACCCAAGTTCTGCCAGGTTGGCTCGACCGGCTGCTGGAGGTCTTCGCCACCCGCTCAGATGCCGGCGTCGTCGGGGCCAAGCTGATTTATCCGAGCGGCCATTTGCAGGAGGCCGGCGCCGCCCTGCGTCAGGATGGGACGGTGGATTTGATCGGTTTGAACGACGATCCCGCCAAACCGCAGTACAACACCCTGCGGGAAGTCGATCACTGCTCCGGCGCGGGCCTGCTGATCGAAACCGCCTTGTTCCGGGAGCTCGGCGGCTTCGATGACATTTACGCGCCGGCCTATTTCGAAGACTGCGACCTGTCGCTGCGCGTGCGGCAGCGGGGCCGCAAAATCTATTATCAGCCCGCCGCCGAAATCATTCACCATCTGAGTGTCACCACTCAGCAAGACGGCCACAAGGCACGCCAGATCGAGCGCAACAAACACCTTTATCTGGAGCGCTGGGGCTCGACCTTGCAAGCGCTTGACCGAGTTCGACTGATCGCTTTTTACTTGCCGCAGTACCATCCGATTCCCGAAAACGACCACTGGTGGGGCAAAGGCTTCACCGAATGGACCAACGTCACCAAGGCCGTGCCGAACTTCGTCGATCATTACCAGCCGCGATTGCCGGCGGATTTGGGCTTTTACGATCTGCGCGTGCCGGAAGTGCGCGAAGAACAGGCCGCTCTGGCGCGGCGGTACGGGATTTACGGCTTTTGTTATTACTACTATTGGTTCGCCGGCAAGCGTTTGCTGAACCGGCCGCTGGATGAGGTGGTGCAATCCGGCCGCCCGGATTTTCCGTTTTGCGTGTGTTGGGCCAACGAAAACTGGAGCCGGCGCTGGGACGGTCTGGATTCTGAAATCCTGATCGCTCAGGAACACTCGGATGAGGACGATCTAAACTTCATCCGCACTCTCGAACCCGCCTTGCGCGACCACCGCTATATTCGAATCAACGGCCGGCCGTTGCTGCTGGTCTATCAACCCGGCTTGCTGCCGGACGCGACCCGGACCGCCGCAATCTGGCGGCGTTACTGTCGGGACGCGGGCATCGGCGAACCGTATCTGATGGTGGTGCAAAGCCTCGGGTTTACCGCCGATCCGAACAATTTCGGTTTTGACGCCGCCGTCGAATTTCCGCCTCATGCCATGTCGGTGCTGGCCGAACGCCCGGCGCAGGTGCTAAATCCCGATTTTCAAGGCCGGTTTTACGATTATCCCGCCACCGCCGAATTTTTCATGAACCGCCCGCCGATGCCCTACCCGTTTTTCCGTACCGCGATGCCCTGCTGGGACAACACCGCCCGCCGTCAGGATACCAGCGATATTTTTCTCGATAGCACGCCCGACCGCTACCAGCGCTGGTTGCAACATCTCGTCCGACAGACTCGCCAGTTGAAGTTCGGCGAAGAGCGCGTCGTATTCGTCAACGCCTGGAACGAATGGGCCGAGGGCAACTATCTGGAACCGGACAGAAAATTAGGTCACCGCTACCTGGAAGCCACCCGCAGCGCCCTGGACTTGCGGCAATGTTAGGAACGGGGTTGGTGGTCCGTTCGCGGCGGCTCCTGGGCGCTCTTCGCACCGCCTTGGGCCGTCATGCCGGCTTGCTGGGATTGCTGCGCCGAAGCATTGCCGTTTTGCGCGCTGAAGGCTGGTCGGGCATCGTTTTGCGGTGGAAATTGCTGTTCGGCGCGCAACGCCGCAGCGAACCAAACCCGCCAATGGATCGCGACGGGTCCGATCCGTCCGATCCGAACAATCCCACGCCCTCAGCGCCGCCGGATACTCGCTGGCGCCAGCGCCATCGAACCGACTTGCTACCGGGCGCTGTTTTGGTCGGCCATCCCTATGCGGTGCTGGGGAGAGGTGAGGACGTGCGCACCGGAACCTGCGCTTTCGCCGCCGCCGCTATTCCTTTCACGCTGCGCAACACCTTTGGCGATTACGGCAAGGAAATGGCGGTTTTCCAGCAGAATTTTCCATACCTGGATCGAATCGATGCCCGCATCGCCCGCAAGGCCAATGTGTTTTATCTCAACGCCAATGAAATGGACGACGCTTTTGTCCATCTCGGCGCGAATTTCTTCACGGGTTGCTACAACATCGGTTATTGGGCTTGGGAGCTGAGCGCGTTTCCAGATGCGTGGCTGAGCGCGTTCCGTTACGTGGATGAAATTTGGGTGCATACGCGCTTTATTCAACAAGCGGTTGCCGATAAAGCGCCCTGTCCGGTGCTTTGTATGCCGGTCGCGGTGGAGCCGGTCAGTTCCGCGAAATTTTCGCGGGCTTATTTCGGGTTGCCCGACGATGGATTTCTAGTGCTTTTTTTCTTCGATTTTCGTTCCTTCATTCACCGCAAGAATCCTGAAGCGGCATTGCACGCCTTCTTCCTCGCCTTTCATCATGAGCCTGCTACCTCAGCCAAACTGATCATCAAAGTGAACGGCGCGGACGCCCGGCCTGACGACTATCAGGCTTTTCTGGCTTCCGAGGCCGTGCGCGATCCACGGGTCATCCTGATCGATCGGATCATGGAGGATTGGGAGATTACGGAACTGGTCCGGCTGTGTGATTGTTTTCTGTCGCTGCACCGCTCGGAGGGATTCGGGCGCGGTTTGGCGGAGGCGATGTATTTTGGCAAGCCCGTCATTGCCACCGGTTATTCCGGTAATGTCGATTTCATGAACGAAGCCAATTCTTGCTTGATTGATTACACGCTGATTCCAGTGGGTGCCGATCAATACCCCTATGGAGCCGGTCAAATTTGGGCCGAACCGGATGTGGAACAAGCGGCGTGGTATCTGCGACGGCTGGTCAAGGAACCTGAATACGCTGCGGAAATCGGTCAGCGCGCCGCCCACTATATTCAAACTTATCACAGTTACGCCGCAATCGGCGCTCGCCACCGGCGGCGGCTGGAAAAGCTTGGTTTACTGGGTTGATCTCAACCGATTTTCAAGCTTCCATTCATAGAGACAACAGGAAAAACTTCAATAAATATAATTTATTTCCTCACTAACTCTTTCGCTTATAGAGATAGGCTCCTCGCTTCAAATGCAGATCCCAATAAGGATGCGTGAACTCCCCGACCAATTCGTAAGCATTAGAGAACCAGGGTCGTTCATGAGGTGAGTATTTCCCGGGCCACGATACGATCAGATAAGCTGGCGCATAAGTTGTGAAAGGATAGTCCAAATTTCCCGTCATAATGTTTTTCGCGACACCAGGGCTTGTCAGCCCAAGCTCATCGACGGTCTGATAGCGAGGACCCAACTTAAAACCCAGCGCTCCAGGCTCGGCAGTCGCTATTGAGGTGCCGTTTGGTTCATGAGTTTTTAGATAATCGATAATTGGATCATAGCTAGTCAGTTGCAAATTCATATTACGCTCAATCAATAATTGATGCAGGTCGTAACGCAAAGCATTAAGATTAATAAAAATCAAAGAGGCTGCTACCACCAATACGATCACTTTTATCTTAAAAAGTATAGGCGTCACTTTATTCCAGAATCCCTCCAAAAGATCAACCAGCGCGAGAAGTCCACACAACACTAAAATTACACAAAGGGGAAATACATACCAAAACCAGAAGCTGACATTAAGCAAGCTGTAAAAAATAACCTGTCCAAAACCAAAAGCCAGCAAACAACTAATAAAAGCCAGCAAACGATTGCCAAGCAAACCCCACCATGCCTGCAACCCTTTTTTACTCAGAATATGCATCAATAAACTACCAGAAATGAGCACCACCACTGCCATGACGATTGTCCATCTCAGGCGTTGCATGAGTTCTCTTGAGGTAGCTTCAATAGTAAAACTCCTAAAATCACCGAGAAGCGGTTGTGCACGTTTAGCAATCAAAGTCTCAGGGAATACTTGGCCAAAGTAAAAACCACAGAACCCAAACCAAAGAAATGAAATCAATCCATATCCGACGAGCAATAGAATTAATCGATGACGATAGTTTTCTGTGAACCCCGAATGTATCCACAATAAAAAGAGCCAAACTGCCAATATAACGGCATACAAGAGCGAATCTGGCCGAAAAGTCGTTGTTATACCAAGCAAAATTCCGGCCCAAAAAGAATGCTCCCTATAGATTAAAAGGTAGCCAGACCACCCCAAAAACGCTAAAAACAAATAGGTTTCATGTCCAGCAGCGGCGCTCATATATTCAGCCGGAAACAAGTAAAGAGCAAATACTGATGAAATCAAAAAAGCCCAATGCTGGGCAATATGGTGCAACACTATTCGATACGCCAAGATTACAATGGCCCCAATCGAAACAGCCGAAATCCAATGAGCAATCAAAGGAATCTGATCTCCACTCAGCCAAGGCAATTGGCCTAGCCATAATGTAGATAGACCATCGACTATCCATGAAAGTCCAGCAAGCAAAATAGCCATTCCCATCGCGGTAGAACCAAAATAACGTTCCCTTTCATTAAAAACGAGTCCAATTCCAAATTCTAGGTTTTGTGCATAACGATAGGTAATATAGGAATCATCCAATCCATATAGATCATTGTAGCGAATATAAAAAAAAACCAAGACTGCAAGAAGTAAAAAGATGGTTAAATTCATTAATTGCGATGGCAATTTCACCTTAAAATGATTCATCATGAAAAGCTCTTTTATTTATTAATATCATTGATTCGATTCAGATCATTCTTGGTCATTACAAATACATCCATAAACTCGCCATCAATTCCCAACTTCCGATCATGTAACACATAAACGCTAGTCCGATAGCCGCTCCAGCGTTCGACCAATTGGAGAAAATCCGCGCCGTAATCCCAAGTGACCAAAGAACCCTCGGCGGAAATCGGATTGCCGTGATAGGCCGGCTCCAGAACATGAATTACTTGGCCGCCCTCCAAGCGGGCGCGCTGGCGGCTTTGCAATAAATCCTTGTGCTTTGGTGTGCTAAAGACATGCATTCCTCCCGGTCGCAACACGCGCGAAATTTCCGCCAATGCTCGCTGCGGTGAAAAAACGTGTTCGAGCACATCCTGAGTGATAAATAGATCGAAGCTTTCGTCAGCGAAGGTCAGTTGTTCGAGATTCTCGCAGCGCGCTCCACCACGGCTTTGACCCGGCTCCCAATCGTCGAAATAGTAAGAAAACGAATATTGCGAACAGTGATCGCGAAAGAACCAGAAGCTAGGTGAGCTTTCATGAATGAGGGTTTTTTTCCAATCCGGCCGCACGAGATTGAGCACTTGTACCAGCGCGCGTTGGCGAGGAATACTCTGGCATTTCGTACACAGGTAATGATCGCGCAGCCAGGCTTGTTCGGCGACGAATCGGGTCGGTCCTTCACAGATCGGGCAATATCCTTCATGTTCAAAGAGCATCGATTGCCTCCGAGCTATTCTGCTCATCCACCGACGCAGTCGCCGACGCCAAAAACCGAAATACGCCCTTTTTAACGCAAGCATTTCGATGGATCACGATCAGGGCTAGCTACTACAGCGCCGGGCGCTAGAGCTTCAAGCGTTTGAAGATACTTTCTGGAATGTGACGTATCACTAGCATAATCCACCGCCAGAATCCAGGCAGATAAACCACATCGCGGCGGCGTTCGACAGCGGCGACGATGCCCTTCGCGATCTGATCGGGCCGCGCCCACAGTAGCCCTTTCTTTTCGAACGCGGCGGTCATCGGCGTATCCACGAAGCCGGGCTTGATGGTGATGACCTGTACGCCCTTAGCGCTCAACCGGTTGCGCAGCCCTTGCAGGAATAGTCCAACCATCCCCTTGGACGCGCCGTAGATGTAGTTGCTTTGCCGGCCCCGGTC
The DNA here is from genome assembly GCA_016713505.1 of Candidatus Competibacteraceae bacterium. NCBI lineage: Bacteria > Pseudomonadati > Pseudomonadota > Gammaproteobacteria > Candidatus Competibacteraceae > Candidatus Competibacteraceae bacterium. The sequence continues at coordinate 2,024,207 of JADJPA010000001.1, forward strand.
GCCGGCGACGGAGCCGATCACCACCAGCACACCGCGCCCGCGCGCCTCGAAGGCGTTCCCCAACAAAGTGGCGAGGCTGATAACGCTGAGCGCGTTGGTATGGATCGCCGCCAAGGTCCGCTCCACCGACTGCTGGCAGGCGATCTGATCGGGCAAGACACCATGCGCGATCAGGGCGATATCGATGCTGCCCAAGGCGCGTGTCGCCCGTTCCACCAGCGCCGGATGGTGCGCCAACAAATCCAGATCGAGACTTTCGGAATGGACCGACTGGCCGCTGCGAATTTCAAGGTCGCGGGCGATGGCGGCCAACTTTTCAGCATTGCGTCCGATCAGATAAAACCGAGCGCCAGCAGCGGCGAAACGGCGGGCGGTCGCTTCGGCAATGGCGGAGGTCGCTCCGATAATCAAGAGGTTGCGCATGATGAAGGTGCTCTCAGCCGGCCATGACCCGACGCCAGAAACTGGAGGAAAAACGCGGGTCGATGAAATTCGCGAAGGTGGACCAGTTCGGAAAATAGTGGCGGAAGTGGTCGCCGCTCATCCGGGCATCCTTGGCGGGATAAACCGCCCCGCCGGCCTGCCGGGTCACTTCATCGAGCCGATCCAATAAATCGAGCGTCTTCTGGCCCAGATTGGGAAAATCCAGCGCCAACGTCACGCCGGGTCGGGGAAAGGACAACAACCCTCCTGAAGTCCGCTCGCCGAAACGCTTCAATACGGCCAACATCGAACCTTGGCCGCTGGCGGCGATGCGGCCGAGAATTTCCCGCAAGGCGGCGCGGGCCGCCGCCGGTGGGATGACGCACTGGTATTGGAAAAACCCCCGTTTGCCGTACAGCCGGTTCCATTCCAACAGATTGTCCAACGGGTAGAAAAACGGCTGATATGGAAGCAACGCCCTTGCCGGGCGCGGCAGATGGTAGTAAAGCTGATTGAAGGCGCGCACGCTCCAAGTATTCACCAACGAGACCGGCGGCGCGAACGGTACGCTCAGCGACCGTCGCGGCGGGACCGGAGCCGCGACCCCCGGCGGCGCGTGCATCCCCGCCAGGTAAAGCCCTCGTCCCAAACTTTTACCGGCCGCCGCGCAGTCGATCCAAGACACGATATACGGATAACGCGCCTCGTACTCGTCGTTCAGCGTAAAAAACTCCTCCAGGCTGGCGAAGCGCCGGTTCTCGGCCACGATCCAGGGGTTGGCGATGCGCTGCAACTGGATTTCGACCCACGCGATCAACCCGGTCAGGCCCAAGCCGCCGACCGTGGCCCGAAACCAGTCGGCATTGGTATCAGGACCGCACGTCAGGCGCGTTCCATCCGAACGCAGCAGCTCGAAAGCGCGGAGCTGCTCGCCAAAGCTGCCGGCGAGGTGATGGTTCTTGCCGTGCACGTCATTGGCGACGGCTCCGCCCAAGGTGACGAACTGAGTGCCGGGCGTGACCGCCAAAAACCAACCTTGCGGGACGACCAGCGCCAAAATCTCCGCCAGCAGCACCCCGGCTTCCGCCCGCAAAACACCCGTGGCCGGATCGAAGGCGATGAAGCGATCCAGTCCCCGCGCCAGCAGCAGCGTACCGCCATCGTTCAGGCAGACATCGCCATAACTGCGACCGTTGCCGAACGCGAGCACCCGCTCCGCGCGCGGGGAGAAAGAATCGACTCCCGGCGCCAAGGCCCGCCGGTTTTGCCGGACGGGCGGATAACGTCCCCAAGAACCGAGCGACGCTTGACCGGTCACAGCGCGCTCCAGAAGATAAGCGCTCCGATCAAGACCAACCCTTGGCTGACTCTGTCGGTCAACGCGAAAATCACCGGATCGTCGGGCATCAGGCCGCGATGGGCCAACAGCCACACCCGGCTGATCCAGTACAACAACAGCGGGCAGAGAAAGCCGATCAGCAGCGGGTGCCGGTAAAGGTGTTGGACGTCGGGACTGTTGATGTAGAGCGCCAGCACCAGCACCGCCAGATAGCCCGCGCTGCCGCCCAAGCTTTGCAGGATGGCCAGATCATCGACCTGATAGCCCCGACCGCGCGCGTCCAGTTCGCCACGCTGCAACAGGGCGTGCAACTCAGTGTAGCGCTTGACCAGCGCCAAACTGAGAAACAAGAACATGGAGAAGGCCAGCATCCAAAATGAGAGCGCAAGCTGCGCCGCCACCGCGCCGGTGATGATCCGCAAGGTATACAGCCCGGCCAATACGATGGCGTCGAGCATCAGTACCTGCTTGAGCCGGAGCGAATACGTCAAGGTCAGCCCGTAATAAACGACCAAGCAGGCGCTGAATTCAGGCGGATTGACCGCCAGGCTGAGCAGGAACGCCGCCGACAACAGAACCGGCACGGCCACAGCGCCGTGCAGGATCGGCAAAGTGCCGGCGGCGAACGGCCGGCGGCACTTGCGCGGATGGCGGCGGTCGGCGGCCAAGTCCAGCAAGTCGTTGAGCAGATAGACGCTGGAGGCGCACCAGCCGAAACTGAGGAACGCCAGCAGACAAAGCCCGATTTTTCCCGCATCGTTCCAGGCGTGAGCGGCCACCAACGGCACAAAAATCAGCACGTTCTTCAGCCATTGATGCAGCCGCGCCGCCCTGAACCAGCGCTTTAACCGCGATCCCTTATCGTCGAACACCCGTTCGAGTTCGGCGCTGGCGCGGGCCAACGCCGTCACCTTGGCGCTGGCGTTGACCGCGATGGCGCGGCGCGAATGCCGCCACACCGCCACATCCACGGCGGAATTGCCGGCGTAATCGAAGCCGCGTTCCCCATACAGCGCCACCAGTGCTTCGGCTTTGCGCGCACCGGCCAGATTCCGCTCGCCCTCGGTGGCGATCACCTGATCGAACAAGCCCAGGTATTCCGCGATCGGTTCGGCCAAGCGGCGATGCGCGGCCGTCACCAACACCAGCGACCTCCCCTGCTCGCGCTGCTCGCGCAGAAAATCCAAAAACGCCGCATGATAAGGTAGCGTCTCGATGTCCAGTTCCGCGAGCGCGGCCAGTTCCGCCTTGAGCCGGACTTTACCGGCCGCCAGCCAGCGCGGCCAATGAATGACAGCCAGCGGTCGGTGCTTGAGTTGAGCGAAGGCCGATTCCAGCAACAAATCGGAATTCAGCAACGTGCCGTCGAGATCGACGCACAACGGAACGGTTGTACTCATGGCGTATAATCTACCGGAACCACGGGTATCTCAGCCTTCGGCGGCGCTTGACCGCTCAGACCCAGCACCGCCACCGCCAGACCGCCTAGCGCGACCGCAAACCACAGGGTTGCCAGCCGACACAACAGAGTGATGGCGACCGCCGTCGCGCCGTCCGCGCCAAACGCGATCAGCAATCCTCCCATCACCACTTCAGTGCCGCCCAAGCCGCCGGGCAAAAACGACAGCGCGCCGGCCAGCACCGCAATGGCATAGACGCCGATACCGGCGGCCAAGGTGATCGGCACCCCCATGTCGCGGGCGCTCCAATACAGCGCGAGACCTTCCAACCCCCAGCCCAGCACTCCCAGCGCCAATCCGAACAGCAGCAGGCCGGGGCGCAGCAACACCGCCGTCGCGCCAAACAACCGACCCAGCCGCTCAACTTGCTGGCTGAACCGATGGCCCCGCCCCCAAGCCCGCAACCGCTCCGGCAAGCCGGGTCGGGTCACCAGCCCGATCAAGCCTAGCGCCAAACCCCAGGCTACTCCCACCAACCAGGCATAATCCGGTCGAACCAGCAAGACCAGCAGCGCCAACAGACTCATCGCCAGCACGTCCAGCAGCCGCTCCACGAACAGCGCCGCCAGACTCTGGCTGTAGGGTACGCCGCAGGGGAACAGATAAAGCGAGCGAATCGCTTCTCCGGCCTTACCGGGAGTCACGGTCAGTATGAAACCGGCCAAATAATAGAGGACATGCCGCCGGCGCGGCAGGCGGTGGCCCAACGCGGCGATATAGCAATGCCAGCGCCAGAACCGCAGCAGATAGTTCAGCAGCGACAACAGGAAAATTCCGAGGACCGTCGCCGGATGGAGGCGACCGAAGGCCGCCAACACGGCATGGCGGTCGGCGAGCAGCACGCCGGCCAGATACACCACCGCCGTCAGACCGATGCTGAGAGTCAGGGCGCGGCGCTTGCTCGACATAGGCTTAAAAACGATTCCCTTCAGCGTTCAAAAAAGCCCGACCTATGGAAGGTCCGGCGCACGCATCACTCTGCCCAACCGGCCGAACCACCGCAGCGGTTTCGTCACTTTCCAGGATGAAGACCCTTGCAGATCGGTTAGATTGGCCCGCAACGTCGCTGTGTCATTGGCGGATATCGCCGCTTCGCTCCGGCTGCGCTCCAGTTCCACGGCCAACCGTTGCAATTCGGCTTGCTGCGCGGTCAACGCGGCGTTCATGCGCTCGTTGTCGGCTTGCCGTTCATCCAGAACCGCTGTCAGCCGCGCTAGCTCCGCTTGCAGTCGCTCGCGTTCGTCCACCGAGCGCCGCAAGGTTTCAAGAAAGGTTCGCGCCGTGCTTTTGGAAAGGCGTTGCTGCGGATATTCGAGCTTGAGAATTTGCTGCAACAACGCCAGCAGATCGCTACGGTTCAGGCCATCCAGGCCGACGCCCAAGTCCATGGAAGGCGGATAGTAATAATCCGGCTCCAACAGCAGGCTTTGCCAATCGCCAGGCGTCGCTTCGGCCAACGGCCGCAACGGTTCGGCGTACTGCCTCAAATAGTCCTCAGGCGTCATGATCGGCGTCTTCCAACGGCGAATTTTCAAGATGATCGCTTGCCGGAACCGGAACGTTCGCCGCTTGAGCGGCAGCCGCTTCGACAGTCGAGGGTTCGGCGCTACCCTGCTTCAGCAGGCGCACGAACAAATCGTTGCATTCCGCCACCGGCAGATCCCAATCCACCAGCCAAGCCTGGGGATAGTCGGTCAGCCGCTCGCTCAATGCGCCCAACCGGGGCGCCACGATAGGCAACCCCGTCGCCAGGGCATAGCTGAGCGTGTAAGAGTAGGTTTCCGGGCATTGACCGGGGAAAAAAATCACATCCGGCCGTTCCCGACCGATCAGCAGCGGCAATTCGGCATTGTCGTACAGTCCCGAAAAAGACAGCGGCAGTTCCGGCGCTTGCCGGACCGGCCAGTCGGCGGGACCGATCACTCGAAAAAACAACGGCAAGCCGCGCGCCTTGGCATCGGCCGCGCAAGCTTCCAACCGATAAAGTCCTTTGGCGGGACTCAGCCGGCCCAGCGCCAGGATTTTAAGCTCGCCGCAGGGCAGCGCGCGCGGCACGGGAACCGTGATTGGCGGCTCTGGGTGCGCCAACTTGAGATAGCGGGCGTCGGGGACGTAGCGGCGCATCCGCGCCAGCATGTCTTCCGACGCCACGATCACCCGTTCGGCTCCGGCCAACAGCCCGTAAAACAACTCGCGCCAGGTCACGATATCCAAGCCCCATAGCGCCGGACGCTCGGCCAGGCAAGCGTTGCAACCCGCCACAGCGGGTTCGCCACAATAGCGGTCATCCGCCAGGGTCAAGGTATATTGCGGGCAAATGGGGTAGTAATCGTGCAGGGTAAAATCGTAGGGCAGCCTCAAATCCTCCAACAGTTGCAGGGCTTGGCGGTTCATGCCGATGACGTGATGGACATGCAACCGCACGATGCCCAAACCCTTGAGGACATTGAGGAGCTTCGGATAGCCATGCGGCAGGGTGAAATAGCCGCGCCACTCCTCGCCGCTTCGTGCCCACTCGACGCTCACGCCATCGGATCCGGTCGGCCGCAGAATCAAGACTTCAAAATCCGGCTCCAACAACTCGGCCAAATCCCGAATATGTTTTTCCGTGCCGCCGCCCCAGTGATGGGTCAGAAACAGCAGGCGCGGGCGCGGCGAACGGCTCAGCCGACAGGTATCGACCCGCCGCCGCAACAGGCGGGCCGGATCGCGGTTGCAGTAATCGCCGATCAGGGTCAAATAGTGCGGGTAGCGCTCCAGGATTTTCCGTTCCGCCTCGGCGCATAGCGCCTTGGCCTCGGCGCCGAACGACACGCCGCCCCGGTGATAAACGAACACGTCACCGGCCAACAAGTGTTTGAATCCGACTTCGGCCGCCCGCAGGCAAAACTCGTTTTCCTCGCCGTAACCTCGCGGGAAAATCCGGGCGTCGAAATACCCGACCTGATCGAGACACGCGCGCCGGATGTACATGCAAAAACCCACGGCGGTGGGCAGCTCGACGCTCGAACCGGCATTGACCTCGGCAAAGGCGCGATCCATTGCGGCCAGCGGCCAATCTTCGGGCAATGGATTGTCTTGATTGAAGCGCGGATAGCCGCAAATGGTACCGTTATTGGTAAACGGCGTGACCGTGCCGACCTTGGGGTCGCTGCAAGCGGGGCGGCGCAACCGATCCAACCAGTCGCCATGCACCTCGGTATCGCTGTTGAGCAGCACCACATCACGGTCGGGATGCAGGATCATGCCCCGGTTGACGGCGTTGACAAAACCGGTATTGGCGGGATTTTCCAACAAGGTGATCGCGCCGGCCTTGGCCAGCTCGCGCAGCCAGCCCGCCAGTTCCGGCTCCGGGCCGCAATCGTCGACCACCACGATTTCGCGAGCGGTACGCTGGGGAAACGCCAGCACGCTGTCCAGACAGCGCCGGGTCTCATGCAGCCCCTTATAGACCGGCACGATGACATCCACGACGGCCGCGCCGGTCTCGGCCGACGCAAAATCAGCGTCCATCACGTTCCCTCCCGCCCGGCGCTACTCAGACTCGCTGGCACCGGAGCTGACCCGCCTGAGATAGCCCTTGGGATTCCAGGTAATGAGAAAGGACTCCTTGCTCCTGTCGATCTCGAAGTCCCCGTTCTCTCGCACGAACGCCTCAATCGCTTCATACGGACCCGGAGCGGGCCCCACCGCTAACCCATGATGGCAAATACCATCCTCGACGATAAAATAATCCCCCGGCTTTAACAGAGCCGAATACGTCCGCAATACCTCCAGGGTGTTCTGATAAGTGTGCGAGCTATCCTCAATAACCAGCACGCGGTCGTTTTCGGCAATCAGTTTTTTGACATCCGCAAAACACTGACAGGCATCGCCTTCAATGAAGGTGATCCGACTGTGCTTCTTCACCCGTTCGGGTATCGACTGATGGGAGATATCGATACCGATGATCTTGCCTTTGTCTAACAGATCGCAAAGATGCGCCAAGGACAGGGCGGCGCCACCGCTGGCGTTACCGATTTCGATGATGACATCCGGCTGATTTTCGTAAATCAACTCCTGATAAACCCAGTGATCGAGCGGATTTTTTAGGGCTTTTATCCCAAAATAAGTGGTTTGATTCATGATCCGCTCCTGGATGATCGCCAAGGCATCCCTCAGCGGCATATCCAGCTGTTCTTCCATATAGCACGCCATTTTTTTCTCTTTTCCTTACCGTCGCATCGCTCGAAAAAACCGTCCCGCGCCCTCGGCGCGCCCGCTCAGGCGCTACGCCGCCAGTAAACCCCCGCCCAGTCGATCTCTTGAATGGGGTCCACGATGCCCTGTTGCTGGCGAAACTCCGCCACGGCCGCGCGGCAACCGGGAACCACTTTATAATCATCGACAATCACATAGCCGCCGACCGACAGCTTGGGATAAAGGTGCCTCAGCGCATCCCAGGTCGATTCGTACATATCGCCGTCGAGGCGCAACACCGCCAGCCGGTCGGTCGGAACGCGGGGCAGCGTGTCTCGAAACCAGCCCTCAAGAAACACCACCTGCTCGTCCAGCAGCCCGTAGCGCTCGAAATTGGCTTGAACCTGTTCCAGAGACACCGCCAGATAAGCGTGCCGGTGATGGCTGTCGCCGGCATCTTCTGGAAATTGCGCCGGATTCGGCTCTGGAAGACCCGCGAAGGAATCCGCCACCAGCACTCGCCGATCCGTCACGCCGTGCGCTTTCAGGATGGCGCGCATGAAAATAACCGCGCCGCCGCGCCAGACGCCGGTTTCGATCAAATCGCCCGGAACGTTGTCGGCAATCGTCTGCTCGACGCAATACTGCAAGTTATCGAGGCGCTTCAGGCCGATCATGGTATGGGCCACCAGCGGCCAATCCTGACCGCTCTCGCGCAGCGGCCTGGCGTAAGCCGGCGCCTGCCAGGGACCGGCGTTCGGATCTTCATAGATGCTGTTGGTGAGGATCTTCTTCATCAGATCGAGATAAAGCGCCGCCGCTTGCATGATCGAATCCTGAACCGGTTGTGCCACCAAAAAAGCCGCCTGAAACGAGCCCCGCCTCCGCGCGAACGAGCTACCAACGACCCGCGGCCAGCTCGATCTCCAGCATCGGAATCCCGATCAAACCGTGCTGCACGCTGCTGGCATGGGACTTGAAAACCAGCACGTCATGGTACCAGCAATGAGTGACGTGATCCTGCTGGATGCCCGATGCGGCGGCGACATCCACCGCATAATCCCCCACCGGCAACACCGGCATTCGGAAGGTAAAGCGGGCTGTCAATTCCTGACCCGCCGCCACCGGCCGGGGCTCGGTCGAATAGCTCAGATAGGTATTATCGCCGAAAAGATGCTGGCCGAGCCGATCCTTGACCAGAAAGCCGACGATCGGGCTGTCGAGATCGACCAACGCCCGCGCCCGCACCACCAAGGTCACGATCTCGCCGCCCACCACCCACTGTAACGTGCCGCCTTGTCGGTCCTGCAAACAGGCGTCGACGATGCGGACCGCGCCGGTGCCGCGCGCTTCCACCTCGGGCCGAAAGGCAAACAGCTCCAGATCGTTGCGGAAGCGGCTCTGGTTTAGAAACGCCAAGCGCTGATCGACCAGATCGACCGGCGGCCGGTCGGCCGCGAGGGCGGGCTGATCCCCAAAAGACCGCTGCGCCAGCTCCATGCCGGAGCTCTGAGTTTGAAACAAAGTCGCCAGATAATGCTCGCAAACGGTCTTGGCCGATCCGGCCTCGCGCAACCGGCCCTGCTCCAGCCAGAGCACCCGGTCGCAGAGGTTGATGACCGCCGCCGTGTCGTGGCTGACGAAAAACAGGGTTCCTTTCTCCTGAAACTGACGCAGGAAGCGCATACATTTCTGGACAAAAAACACATCGCCCACCGCCAACGCTTCGTCGACGATCAGAATATCGGCTTGCACATGGGCGGCCACCGCGAACGCCAAGCGCACCGCCATGCCGCTGGAATAGGTCTTGACCGGCTGGTCGATGAACTCGCCGATATCGGCGAAGGCCAGGATCGCGGGCAGATAGCGTTCGATTTCGGCATCGTCCAGACCGAGAATCGCGGCGTTGAGATAAACGTTTTCCCGCCCGGTGAATTCGGGATTGAAACCGGTGCCGAGCTCCAGCAGCGCCGCGACCCGCCCCCTGACCGCCAACGTGCCCAGCGTCGGCGCCAGCGTGCCGCACAGCAGCTTGAGCAAGGTGGACTTGCCGGAGCCGTTGCGACCGATCACGCCGATGGTCTCGCCGCGTCGGACCGAGAACGAGACCTGTTGCAAGGCCCAGAATTCGCGGTGGTAGCGGCGGCGGCCGCGCCACAGCATCTGTTTCAAACGGTCCTGCGGCCGCTCGTAAATCTGATAGCACTTGCCGGCGTCCAGCACCTCGATGGCGATGGCATCCGCCTCGTCCGAGGCTGTCACGGCGGCCTCAGAGCACATCGGCGAAACCTTGGCGGGTGCGGGCAAACCAGTACGCGCCCAGCAGCGCGACCAGCGCTGAGGCGCTCAAACAGAGCAAATAAGGCCCCCAGGCCGGCGGCTGGCCAAACAGAATAATTCCGCGAGTCTGTTCGATCACCAACGCCAAGGGATTGAGTTGCAACCAGGGTCGGAGCGGGTCCGGCAGGGCGGCCATCGGATAAAACACCGGACTCAGGAACATGAACAGTTGCACCAGCGGCGCGATCAAGTGCTGGATGTCGCGCATGTAGACACCCAGCGAGGCCAGGAACCAACTGCATCCCAACACGAACAGCACCAGCGGCAACACGACGACCGGCAACAGCAAGACCGTCCAATGCCATCCACTGCCCAAGGTCAGCTGGAGCAGCAAAATCACCACGAACGTGGCCGCCAGCGTCAGCAGGCCGGACGCCACCATCACCGCCGGCAACATCTCCAGGGGAAAGATGACGTTCTTGACGTAATTCGAATGCGTCATGATCAAGCCGGGGGCGCGGCCGAGGCATTCGGCGAGAAAGCTGTAAAGCGCCATGCCCACGAACAGGATCAGCGCCAGTTCGCCGAGCGATCCTTCATTTCGCCCCGCCCAGCGCATCTTGAAGATCACGCCGAAAAAGAAGGTAAACACCAGCAACGACAGCAACGGCAGCAGCAGCGACCACGCGACCCCCAGGTAGGAACCCCGATAGCGCTCGGCGAAATCGCGGCGCAGCAGCTTGAAAAACAGCGGGCGCTGCCACCAGGACTGACGCAGAACCCGATACAGCACCCATTCCCGCCGTGCCGCCGCGTTGGATTCCGTTCGCCGCATCGCCATCAACCACCAACCGGCGGCAGCGGCCGAACCCGCAACGGCGCGGGTGGCAACCCTCCGGCATGGCGTTCCCAGATCGAGCGATAGGCGCTTTCCAGATGGCGGGCGAAACGGTCGGTGTCGAACAGCGGAGCCCGCAAGCGATTCCGCCACAGCGTTTCCCGGAGCCGCTGCAATTTCGCGGGATGATGGGCCAAACCGACGGCTTGCGCCTCGTAATCCCGCAAAGAAGCGGCGATGAGTTCCGGCAAGCCGACCGCCCGGAGCAAGCTGGCGGCGACGCGGGCCGGGAAAGCCTCCCCCGGACAGGTCAGCACCGGCAAACCCGCCCAGAGCGCGTCGCTGGCGGTGGTGTGGGCGTTGTAGAGGCGAGTGTCCAAAAACAGATCGGCCAAGCGATGGCGCTCCAGGTGCCGGGCCTTGGGCAGGCGCCCGGCGAAGATCAATCGCTCGCCCGCGACACCGTGTGAGCCGGCGTTGGCCCGCAATCGCTCATGGACTTCCTCGCTCTCGCCGTACAGCCACAAGACCGAACCAGGCACCTGCTGAAGAACCCGCATCCAGAGCCCAAACATGAGCGGTTCGATCTTCTGAACCTGATTGAAACAGCAAAACACGAACCCGCTTTCGGGCAACCCTTGATCGGCTCTGCGCACGCCGGTTTCCGCAATATCCTGCCAGCGGTCGTTGACTTGATAGCATTCGGGCAGCCAAACCGGTCGCTCGGTGCAAAACTGGGTCTGTTCGGGCGGCAGCACCACCGGATCGACCAACAGATAATCCAAATAATCCGCGCCGCTGGTGCCCGGAAAGCCCAGCCAGCCCATTTGCAGCGGCGCGGGCCGCAAGGCGAACAGTTCCGGTCGGGCGTGGTTGGTGTAGGTCATCAAATCGACCAGAATCTGGATGCCATCGGCCCGGATCCGCCGTCCGGCCGCGCCGTTATCCAGCTTGGACAGGTCGATGAAATGCTCGCAATCGTCGTGAATCTGGCGGTAGTAAGCGCTGCCGTCATCCTCGCGCAAGCTATAGACGTAAATCTCGAACCGGTCGCGGTCGTGGCAGCGAAACAGCCCCCGCATCAGATGGGCGGTCGGATGCTCGCGAAAATCGGCTGAAACATAACCGACTTTAAGCCGCGCTCCTTGGCCAAGCAACGGATCGAGCGACGGACCATCGGCCGCCGCCAACGCGGTCACCGTTTGAGCCGAGCGCCGCGCCTCGGAACGGGCGATGGCCAGTCGCAATTCATCCGGCAGCGGCAGGAACAGCGCGCGGAACGGCAGCAGCGGCGAGGGCTCGCCGCGCGCCAGACTCGCCGCCGTCCATCGCTCGACGGCGGCGATCCGGCTCTCGTAATCCTGCCAGTCGCCGTGTTCGAGCCGGCGAAACTCGTAATTGATCCGCACCAGTTCGGGCGTGACCGGCGGCGGCGGGGAATCCACCGGCCGGCTGTGAAACGGACCGTCGTGGTAATTGGCGCGAAAAGTTCGCGACGCCAACCGATCGGCGGCCGAGAAGCTGGCGCGCGCTTCGGCAAAACGATCCAAGCCGGCCAACGCCTCGCCGCGTTTGGCATGGAACTCCCAGTTCTCGCCGATCGTCGCTGGCGGCAAGGCATCCAGCAACGCCAGCGCCTCTTGAAATCGGCCGTTGGCATTGAAAGCCGCCGCCGCCGCCAGCCGTTCATCCGCCTGCTCTGGGCTGGCCACCGCCAGCAACCGTTCCGCCGCCGCCACCGCTGGGCGATAGCGTTCCTGGGCCAGCAGGATCGCGATTTTCCCCCGCAGCAGCTCCGGCTGATCGGGATACCAACTCAAGCCCTGCTCGATCCAGACCGACGCCGGCGTTGTCTGGTTCTGTCGCAGCAAAGCTTCGGCGGCGGTCAACAAAATGCCGGCGACGGGTTGTCCGGCGGCGCGCAGCGATTGAACGACGCTTTGCGCCTCCGCATAACGTCCCAATTGCAGCAGCGCCAGCGCGCGGTTCAATAACGCTTTGAAATGCTGTGGCTGGCGGGCCAGCAACCGATCCAGCGCCGCCAGCGCGTCTTGTGGCTGCGCTAAATCCAGCAGAATCGCCGCACGATTCAGCAGCGCGACCGGCGAATCAGGCTCGACCGCCAACGCCGCATCGACGGCGGCCAAGGCGTCGGCCGGGCGCTGCATGGCGCGCAGTACCAAGGCTTGATTGAGCAACGCCGGGGCATGTCCCGGCCGCAAGGCCAGCGACCGCTGGAACGCCGTCAGCGCCTCTTCATAACGGCCGAGACCCAACAGCGCCGAACCGCGCGTCGAATGCGCGACAGGGTGATCTTGATCCAGGCTCAAGGCCGCCTCGGCGACTTCGAACGCCTCGGCGCAGCGTTCCAATCTCAGCAGCGCATTCGCTTGATTGAGCAGCGCCGCCAAACGGTTACCGCCTTTCATCTGGGCGACTTGCTCGGCCAATTGCAAGGCTTGGAGGTAGTGGCCGAGTTCGAGAGAGGCCGCCGAGGCCAGCAGCAGCGCCGTCGGATTTTGTGGCTCCAGCCGCAGCGCGCATTGCAACGCTTGCAGGCAATCGCCCGCTTGGTGCATGTCGTAGCGCAACTGAGCCAGCCGCAGCCAATGAGTGGCTCGATGGGGCGCGAGCTGGCAAACCCGGGCGTATAAATCCCTGGCTTGCGCCAATTGCCCGTCGGCCGCGAACCGCTCGGCCTGCTCTCGCAACCCTTCAACCATCAGTCGAACGCCGCGTTAGAAAGCCTAATCGCGTGATGTCTCGTGGTACCACTGACCATCCAGCAACACCCAGGAATCGGCAATCGTTTGCTTGGTCCAGCCGATGGTGCCGATCATGACCTCCGCGCTGATTCGAGTAATCCCTTTATCACCCTCAATGCGCGCGTCTTCCACCTTGACCTTACGAACCGGCATACCCTGCAAGCCCATGGCGTGTTCCAATTTTAGCCAACCGCCAGGCCGCGAGGCCGATTCCAATTCGTATAACGTCTTAACGTCGCGCGATTGGCGCGCTTCCCAGTACCGCTCGATCCGTTCTCGCAGCGCCTTCAATTGCTCGGACGGAGCGGTCGATCCAGCGGCCGGCGGAACCGCGCCTGACTGTTCAGGGACTGTGGGTTGCACCGCAGCCGGCGTTTCAGCTTTGGATGCTTCGCTTTGCGCCGGAACTGTCCAAAGCCAACCCAGCATCGCCAGACCCAGAAAATTGGCCCATTTCACATCGAACATGACACTCACCATTTAAAGGGCGGATTCAGGAACGGCACCTTTCAATTCGGGCATTTCCACCTTAACGCCGACCTCCTTGGCCAGTTTCCAGGCGTACTGCTCGCGCGCCTTCGCCTGCGCCTCTTGCCGGATGCGCTGCACGATGCTCTCCCGCACATTCGCGTATGGCGCGACCATGGGATCGCGCTTGTCCTGCAACAGGAGAATCTCATAGCCCACCGGCGATTCCAAGACGTCGGAAAACTGACCGATTTTTAGATGTTCAACCGCTTTTTTCAACCAGGGATCTTTTTCAGGCTGCACAAAACCCAGATCGCCCTTGGCCACCTTGGCTTGGGGATTTTCGGTCAACGCCTCGGCCAAATCGGCGAATGGCTCGCCGGCCCGCAGGCGTTTGAGCGCCCCTTCCGCCTTGGATTTAGTTGCCGCCTTGGCAGCCTCGTCCGCCTTTTCGGGCAGGCGGAACTGGATCTGACTGACCCGCACCATGCCGGGTATGCCAAAGGCTTCCGGATGCTGCTGGTAATAGCGGTACAGTTCGTCCTCGGTGGGAACGGTCTCAGGCGGCGGGAAATTTTGCTTTTCCAATTGCTTATAGGCTTTGGCGTAATCCAGGCTGGTGGGAGCGTAATCCTTCGGCAGTAAACCTTGCCTGAACATCGCTTCCTCCATCAGACGATCCAAAATGATCTCCCGCAAGATCTCGGTCTTGCCCGGCGCGGTGCGGGCCTTCAAAACCAGCTTGGTATCCTGGGTGATGTAGCGCATGAATTGCTCGACCGTGATTTTGCGATCTCCGACCCGCGCCATGATCACTTCCGGCACTTCCGCTGAGGCCGGCGCTTCCTTGACGGACGCCGCTTGATCGGCCGCTGGCGCGCCGGCTGGAGGATTTGAGGCAGCGGCGGGCGTCGGTGCTTGGGGCGTTGGCGACGCGCCGGCCGATGGGGCTTGGACAGGGGCATCGGCGGCGAAAACTGGCGGATAAACCGCTATCGCGCCGACAAAGAAAAACGCGGCCGCCAGCCCGGCAGCGGGATTAGCGCTGATGCTCATAATGGTTCCTCTGAGAGTTTATCTGGCCGTCATCTTCATTTTAACGAACCAGACTTAACGTCTTTGCGTTCGCTTGGAATTCAATCAGGCTTGACGGCGGTCGTCGGATTGACCGACAGCTTGCCGAAAATATCCCATAAAGGTCCGTAAATTACTTCGGATTGCGCTTCGCCTTGATCGGCCACCACCGCATCGAGCCACTGATCGCCATCCACATCGACTAATTCGACCCGGTTTGGCCACGTAAAATCCGGCCGCGCCAGGACTGAGGTTTCGAAGTCGCCCGGCCGTTCCTTAAGCTCTCGATACAACACCAGCGCGCGGGAACCGCCCGCCAACAGATAGCGTCCGCCCGCGTCCTGACCGACCGCGAGCGTGTGCACGCCGGTCGAGCCTGGATAAGGAATCGGCCCTCCACGGGTGAATTGACCCTTGCCGTCGTTAAGCAGCCTCACAATGCGCGGACGCACCGACATCGGAACCAGTAAATCCATAGCGCCATCTTGATTGAGATCGAACGGCACGACATGGCGCGGCCAACCCATTTTGAAAGCCGCCAGCTCGCGCAAGCGGGGTGCTTGTTCCGAACCGGCATGTTCGATGGCCCATATTTTATTGGTGCGAAACGTTGGAAACACCAACTCCGGCACCTTATCGCCATTCAGATCCACCAGACGCGCGGGTTGTGGATCGGCTTCTGTCGCTATTTCAATAGCAGCTCTGGTTTGGCCTTTTTCCGGGTTAAAATCGCGCAGCAGCGTCACGCTCGAACCGGTATAAGGCGCGACCCCCAGGCTGAGCGGGCCCCAATCAGGCCACGAAAATGGCGTCGTACCGAGCGGATGGGGCAGGCTGTAGTCGGAGATCAACGTCAAGCGGCCATCGGGTTGAGCGGCCGTTACCCGCAAGAGGCTTTTTCCCTCGGCGTTGATCAAGTAGCGCTTGGGCGCGCCGGGCAACGCGATGGTGTCGTTCGGATGAAATCCGGCGATGTCTTGTTCGTCGGTGGCTTCAAAGCGGCGCGCGGCGGTCTGCCGAAACACCCGAAGCATATTGCCGCCGTGGGAGGTAAACAACAAATCCAGGCGGCCATCGCCGTCCAGATCGTCCACGAGAACATGAAATGCTCCGCTATTGACCAAAAAACGGGTCTGGTGGCCTTCCGAATCGCTCCAGATCGGCTGTTTCTCGGTCGGACCATTTGGCGCATCAATTGTTGCAACACCCGTTTGATTCGATTCCACAGCCTCCAAATCAATCGGCCACCCGATCACTATCGCCGCCAAAACGAGCAAGAGTTGTTTTTGCATCTTAATCTAAGACTTTAATTGACCTTCCTTTAAACCAAAAACAAAAACGGCGCACCGATCGTACGCCGTTTCAGCCGCCGCTCTCTCCGCAACGCGGAGAGAGCGGCGATGAGATGCTAGTAATGCTTACTGAATACCACGCTCGTGGGCCAGCTCGGTCTGGGTTTGGTCGGTACCACTACCGTTGACACCGATCAAGCTAAAAGCCACACCCGCGCGCGAGGTAGGAGCGTCGGTAGGGCCAACACCATCGGCCACGCCAAACAACACAAAACCAGTCTCGGCTAAACCATCCTTGATAGTAGCCGTGATCAGCCGGCCTTCTTTAGCACCCACGCCGACCCCAACCACATTTAACTCATAAGGAACGTTGGTCGTAGCGGAAATGGCCCTTTCGTCCGCATCATAGACCAGAATATTCTGATTGGTGCGGGCGTCGCTGTTATCCGGGAACCACAGCACAAATTCCGTGTCACCACTCGGAGCATCAGCTTTTAAATAATAGCGCAAACTGAATAACGCTCTTTGGCCCGCGCCGCTCGCCAGGGCCATGCCAGCCTTCACCGGGTTAACATTCGTTACGAATGCGCCAACGTGATCAACTTCATCGCCCAAAGAACCGTCAGCCGAGTCGACCAGCGGAACCACGGGGATATAAGCTTGCGTGGCCCAATTGCCCCTGATCTGATAAGCAGCCCCATAGAGAATCATTCCGCTTCCAGCAGCATCACCGGCGGCATTATCGGTTATGACCATGTAGCCCGGAACGTTCAAGGCACTGG
The DNA here is from genome assembly GCA_016713505.1 of Candidatus Competibacteraceae bacterium. NCBI lineage: Bacteria > Pseudomonadati > Pseudomonadota > Gammaproteobacteria > Candidatus Competibacteraceae > Candidatus Competibacteraceae bacterium. The sequence goes on from JADJPA010000001.1 coordinate 2,041,107, forward strand.
GGATCGGCCGCGTGGGATCTTCGACGATGCTGCCGAAATCGATGCCAACCCAGTCGTTACAGGTCACCGGCAAAGTGTTGTCCGCGACCTCATTGCTTTCTTTGTCGAAGAAGAACCAATGCAGGCGGCCGTTGCAGCTCTCCGTCGTCTTGGTGCCGCTCAGCGTGTTGAACTGGCTGACGCTGACGCTGTTCGGGCTAGCGGCCACAACACTGATCATGGTGTTGAGCTTGCCGGCGCCGGCCGTCACGACATAGGGGATCAGCAGCGCGTCACCAGGGGTTCCCTGTTGCACGGCATAAGCAGCGCCGGAAGCGCCAAGGGCCGCGGCAACCGCCGCCGCCACGCCAACTTTCTTAAAATTCGCCATCATCTCGTAACTCCTATAGGTTGCATCGCACGAGCGCTTTAACAAAAAGCAGAGACTGACTACCAGTGAGAGACTACATGGGAATCCAGCCGGTGTCAACATAACAACATATTTTTGTTGTTTGCGCAACAGCTTTATCCTTACAACAAAAAATTTACTTGTATTATTTATAAATAGAATAGATATGAAATGCAAGGATTGCCTTACCGTTCCCTTTTACAACATCCTATCCCGGCGACAGCAAAGTTGCAAATCAACAACAAACAAGCCCACAACGCACTCAGGATGCGGGCACCATGGGCGCGATTTCGCGCATCTTGCGCTTGAGCTCCTCGGTGACTTGCTCGGCATCGCGGCTGTTTTCAACCACCCGCGGGGTCAGCAGCACGATTAGTTCGGTCCGATCCAGCACTTCGGAAGTACTGCCAAACAAAGATCCGATCACGGGAATTTTGTAGAGCACCGGCAGGCCGCCTTTTGAGACGGTCCGATTATCCCGAATCAGGCCACCCAGCACTAGGGTTTGGCCGCTTTTGACCGCCACTTTGCTGGTCACGCTGCGCTCCAGAAACGCTCGCTGCTTGGTGGCATCGTCTATGCCTCCAACATCAACGACTTCCTGTTTGACTTCCATATTCACCATACCGCCGGAATTGACGCGCGGCAACACTTCCAGCAGCACCCCAGTGTTCTTGAGGTTGAAGGATTGGAGGTTTCCCGTACTGGTCGAACTGCTGATCTGGCCTAAAATGGGTTGCTGCGTGCCTACTCTAATCAGTGCCTGCTGGTTGTCCAGCACCATCACATGCGGCGAGGAAAGCACCTTGACCTTGGAATCGCTGGCCAGCGTTTTCAACAGCGCGCGCACCATTCCGGCATTGTCCATAATCGCGTAGGAAAAGGCGTTGGCCGAAGCGGGAAGCACACTAGGCACCGCTGCTCCACCAGAAGTGGCAGCGGTAGCATCAAGGCCCAGCGTGCTGTTGCCGATTCCCAACGACCCCACACCCTTATTGCCGACATTGTGACCGACATCGTTATTGAAAAACCACTGCAAGCCGTATTGCAACTGACCGGACAAAGTCACTTCAGCGATGGTCGCTTCGATCAGCACTTGGCGGGGCGTGGTATCCATCTTTTGCAACGTGCTGATAATCCGCTCGTAATTTTGATGGGTCGCCCAGATGAGCAAGGAATTGTTCTCGGTATCCGCCACGATGCGAACCTCCTCCATGCCCGCGCTGGGTCCGCCGGAGCCGATGGCGCCGCCAATGGCGGATGCGGCCCCGCCACCGGCGGTCGCCGACGCCCCTCCACCGATCCGTCCGCTGGCGCGACCGCCGCCAGCGGCCGAGGAGTTGCCCGTCGAGGAAGACCCCAGCGAGGACGACGCGCCGCCAGCGGGCGATCTTCCCGATAGCGTCGAGGCGCTGCCACCGCTCAAACCCGAGCCGCCCGACAATCCACCTCCCGAATCCAGGCCGCCGGCCCCCAAGCCACCGCTCGTTCCCAAGCCGCCACCCGACAATTGCCCGGCTTTTAAACCCGGCGCAACCTCTCCACCTCGACCACCTTGACCGCCGCCACCGAGATTGAACAGGCCGTTGAGCAGTTCGGCGACATAATCGGCCCGGCTGTTCTGCACCTGATAAACATACAGACGCTCGCCACCCACGCCATCCAGCCGTTCGATCCAGACGGCGACTTCCTTCAGGTACTCGGCCTGCGGCGTCACCACCAGCACCGCGTTCAGCTTGCTCAGCGGCACGAAGCGTATCAACCCGGCCACCGGCGTCCCCGACCCCTCGCCCAGCAACTGGTTCAAATTGGTCGCCATGGCCTGGCTGTCGATGTTGCGCAACCGGAACATGCCGATCGACATGCCTTTCAGCCAGTTGACATCGAAGGTTTCGATGGTGCTTTGCACGCTGGCCAGCTCTTGCGGCGTGCCGGCCAGGATCAGCAGGTTGCGGAGGGTATCCGCTCGAAGCACGCCGCCTTCCGGCAGAAACGGCGCGATGATCGCTTGCATTTCGACGGCGCTGACATAGCGCAGCGGCACGATCCGCACGCTGTAGCCAACCCTGCCGCCACCGCCCAAGCGTGGAACCAAGTTCCCCTTTTGCACGGCCCCAGCCGCTGGAATGATCCGGTACATGTTTCCGTCGCGCACCAGCACCGCATTGCTCATGCGTAAAACCGTCTCCAGCGTAGGCAACAACTGGTCGCGCGCGAGCGGCCGGGTGGTCTGGACCGTCACTTCGCCTTGCACCTGCGCATCGACCGTGTAATTAGCCTTTAGCGTGTCGAAAATCACTTTGGCGACATCGCGAATGTCAGCCCCCTCAAAATTCAAGGTGACTTCGCCTGGGGAATTGGTGGAGGAGGTCGCCGCCGGCGCGGCTTGGGACGCAATTTTCTTGTCGATGAAATTCCCCGTCCCCGGCGATACCAATGAAGGTCGGGAAGACGGCGCACTCGTTTCGCCCTCGACGCCCGTCGAGGGCGAAGGCAGCGGTCTTGCGGTCAGCCGCGGCGAACCGCCGACCGGCGTACCGTCGGCCGCCATTTCCGCAGCCTCCTCAGTCGTTGAAAACACGGCGCACGCACCGAGCGAAGCCAGCATGAGGACGGTTGGTAATAGCCAACGTTTTTTCATAAACGGATCATCCATCGTTATAGGGGCGGCGGCGGCACCACGGCTTGTGGTAGTTCTCCCGGCTGCGGCACGACCGGAACAACGGCCGGCGGCGCTGTTTCTTGCGCGCCCCTGGCGCCGGTTCGACCCGTCCTGGCTTTGGGCGGTCTTTTTTGGCGCACCAAGTTCAGCTCGCGGCTAACCTGCCCTTGACGGATCACGACCTGATTGGGCAAGACCTTTTCCAACAGCCACCCATCGACTGTCTCGCCCGGTTTGATCCGCACCGTTTTGGCGTTCGGCTCCTCCGGTCGCAACAGCGCTGTGGTGAGATTAGGGCTGATCATGACGCCCAACAGCAAAAATTTCTTCTCCGGTCCGGCCGGTGGTTTTTCCGGCGCGGGTTCTTCGGGCGGCGGCGGCTCGGGCCGCCGGTTGGCGACGAACAACGGACGACTGCTTATTTCGTTATAGGTTGACGCCACGGGCAACCGAAATGGCGCGACCGGCGTCACCACCGGCAAATCGGGCGGTTTTTGATTGGCCGTATTGACGGCCGGCGCTTGGGGTGGATGGCGCAGCTGCCAAAACAGGGCGGCGGCGGCCAGCCCGGCAACCGACACCCAGAAAACCAAACCGACCGCTCTAGCCGACACTTAACCGCTCTCCTTGCGCAAATAGCCAGAAACTTCAAATTGAACCGTCAGTTGCACTCGGGTGTAACTCGCCAATCGCCCGTTGGGCAAACGTGGCCGGTTGTCCCGCGCGCTGACATCGACATTATCGACAAATAACAGCGGCGTCTGCGCTTCAAGGTTGTACAAAATCTTTTGCAAGCTTTCGGGATCGCCCACCAGAGACGTGCTGATGCTGACCTTCACGGCGTTGCTCTCTTCGACCGGCGGCAGCGTCTGGGTGCTACGCAAGGTTGCGCCCGACGCCTCAACGATCGTCTTGATGCGTTGTTGTAGATCGGCGGCCGCCAGCGGCGGCGCGGATTGCGGTAGATATTGGACCGACAGTGCGGGGTCCTGCTGGATGCTCGCAATCAACCGTTGGATCGGCTCCCGGCTGGCTGCCATCCGCTCCAACTGCGCCACGCGCCCCTGAGTTTGCTCCAGGCGGTCATGATAAAAATGATAGCGAGCGACCAATACCCGATCCACCAGCAGGTAAAACCCGCCGATCGCCAACGACAGCAGCAGCAACGCCGACAGACGGTGGCCCAGGCTGGGCGTGGCGAGCGCGACCATCAGGGTTCCAAGCCAATTCGGGCGTTCAGCATGAAACGCTCCTTACCGAAACGCGGGTCGATGGTGACCGGCGACATGAAACTGGTACCGCTCAAGAGTTTCGAGGCCTCGATGATGCCAACCAGCGCCGAAGCCTTGGCGGACTGGCCGACGATTTGCGCGTTATCGCCCTTGACCTGCAAGCGCTCCAACCAGGTATCGTCCGGGAGAATCCCCGTCAATTCCCGCAACAGATCCACTCTGGCCGGCAAAGCTTGTTTTTTCCGCGCCAGCATCCGCGAGGTTTCCAGCGCCCGATCGAGCTGATCGCGCAAGGCCAGAGCCTGATTCGCGGCGGGTTGGAGCTGGTCGGCTTTGACCATGGTGGCGATCAGTAACGCGCGCTGTTGCCAGATCGGCAAGATCGCCGCCGCCGCGACCAGCAGCAGCGCGGTGGCCATCAAAACCGCCCAGAGCCGGCGCTCCCAAAAACCGCGGCGCACGCGCTGCTCTAGGGGCAACAAGTTCAGGTGGGGACGGCCGCCGGCCACGTCGATCACATCCGGCGGCAAGCCCCGTTGCCGCAACGGCGTCAGGAACGGCTCCACGGTAAGCTGCGGTAGCGCGGTCAATTCGACCTGCAACCGACGCTGTTCGGGCTGGCGCTCCAGCACGGCCACATCGTAGCAAACCTGAGCGGCGGTAAACGGCGTCAGGCGATCCATTTCAAATCCGGCCACCTGACGCAGGTTTTTCTCGGCGGCCAGCGGTAGCGACAACGGCCGGACCAGCGCTTGACCGGCCGGAAAGCGCAACACCAATTGCCGGGGTCTTTCGGTCCTGAACCATTCCGCCACCGCGTTCCAGTCCGGCGCCGCGCGGTCCAGCCGTTCCAGTTCCTGGGTTTGACCGGCTTCCTCGCGCAGCAAAACGCACTCGCCGTCGCTCAACGCAACCACGAGCTGTCGCGAAGAACCCGCCAACCAGAGCCGGACCGATAGCGGCAACCACGCCAGCAAACCGTCCCGCCACCACTGCCAGAGGGCATTGCCATTCCAGCGAGGGTTGAGTTTCAGCATCCGCAAACTTGTCGCCACTGCTAAAAGGACTCCACAAAGTCTGGCTCCCGGCTTCTGAGCCGCCCACTGCAAACCGTCAAAAGAAAGGATTCCTAACGCCCTTCGCGCCAGGCCAGCACCCGGAAATTCTGCCCGTTAGCGCCCCCCCGTATTTCGGTGGCCATCTTAACCAGCGCCGCCGTCCCCTCCGCCGTCTCCGCCGCGACGGTCATATGATAAACGTTTCCTCGCCCTCCGGAAAAAAAGGCGTTTCCGTTGGCTTGCAGCAGCGGCGGTGGCGGCAACCCCTCAGCGGCGGCACGGGCGCGCTCCGCGACGTAATCGGCAACCGTCCTTTCGTCCAGCCCCAAAGCGCGCAACAACCAAGCCGGCGCCAGTTCCGGCGCGATCCCGAGGTGGGGTGAAAACACGGTAACCCCGTCGGCGATCCGTTCGTAGACTTGCTTGGTGATGCCCTCGATTTGCTGCAATTCCTCAACGCTTTGAAAAAGCGCTTGCCGCGAGCCCATCCATTGGGTGCGGGTGGCGTCAAGGCCTTCCGGTTGCTCCAGTTGCCGCCGCCGCATGAGCGCATCGACCAGCCGATCCTGACTGGCGGGTTCCACTCCGGCGCCCGCGAACAACAGCTTCAGCACGCTGGGATCGGCGGTATTGAGATCGACCAGACCGTTGGCGCTGGTCACCTCGATCCGCAAACGCCCGCCGCCGAACGTCCATTCGCGCGGGTCGCCGTTCGGCGGCCATTGCTTGCGGCTGGCTTCCTGATCCAATTGCCAGGCCTGAGCGTAGGCCACGCCCGCCTCGGCCAGCGCCCTGGCCCGAGCGCGTTCGGTGGTGCTGGTGGCCAGCCGCGTCTCAATCCGCATCGAGTAGGCGAAGCTGCCCGCCATGACCGCCAACAGCGTGACGATCCATAATACGATCACCAACGCCATGCCGCGCTGCGGCAGGGCCAGCGCCAAGACCCGCAGTCTGCAAACCGCGTTCATCGGCGGGAACCCTCGATCAGCGCGGCCACTAAATCGGGCCAAGGCTCGCCGCCTGGCCGGTTCACGTTCAAGCGCACCAGCAACGGCCGCCGCTCGGTGCTGGACCAATCGGCGCGCCAGCGCGGCGGTTGCTGGTCGTCGTCTCGCTCCGGGCCGAAATAACCCCATTCGGCGCCGGCTACGCCGTCCAGCAATACCGTTTCGCGCTCCCCACCCGCTGCTTTATCAGGCCCCTCATTCGCCTGATAAAGCCGCCAGCGCATCCACAACCGGCCGTCGCTGGCGCCCAGGCGAATTCGATACAAACCACCCTGCCCTAGTTGGGTCAACAATGGCGCCACGAATTCGATGCCGTCTGCCTGACCGGAAAACACGACCACTCTGTTGCCCTGCTGGTCGTTGGTTCGAACGGTCATGGATTGCACCAACTGGCGGCGTAAGAATTCCTGCACCAGTCGCAGCCGGTTGGTCGCCTCGGCCCGCCGCTCGCCGCTGTCCGTACCGTTCAACCCCAGCCGCAAGCCGCTGTAGAGCACCACCAACAGCAAACCGAGCAAGGTGATGGCGACCACCAATTCCAACAAGGTGAATCCCGCTTGTCCTCGCCTCGGACCGCGCTCTGTCCGGACCATCAGGCCGGCCCTTGCGGCGGCGGCAGGGGCGCCAACCGCAGCGTTTCCAGAACGACGGAACGGGTCTGCGTCACGCCGTTCCAGAACACCTCGACCTCGACTCGATAGGCGCGCACTCGGGTTTTTTCGGGATCGGGCATTCCATCAATGTAGGGGCTTATCCGGCTGCGCCAGGAAAATTGCTCGTTGATCGGACCGGAATGGCTGCCCTCACTGAGCGGTGCCTCCCGGCCGATGGCGGCCAAAATCGATTCGGCGTACAGCGTCGCTTGCGTGTAATCAGCGGCCGTGCCGGCGTTGCGCAAGCCGGTGGCGAACACTTGCAACAGTACGCCCAATGAAATGCTGAGGATGGCGAACGCCACCAAGATTTCGAGCAAGGAGAAACCGCGCTGCCGGCTCACGGCACGTCCTGCTCGACGATGGCGACGCCGCCGGTCAGCCAATCCACGTTCACCCGATAGGCCCGTTTCGGCCCGCTGACCGTGATCGCGCCGCCGGTGGAACTGCCGTCCGGAAAAAAGCGGATGTTGCCGGTGGTGTGATTCCACAGTTCCGACTGGGCGGTATGAAGCTGTAAGGCCAGGGTGTCCGGCAAGCTGATTTCGCGCGGGTCGCCGCTGACCGCGAAGCGGTGTTGGGCCAGATCGAGCGTCAACGTGGCCTCCCGCTGGCGGGTGACCGCCTCATTGCGGGCGAAGCGCAAACCGGCGGCCAGTTGCCGCGCCGCGCCGCGCAGTTCGGTGGCGCCGCTCAAGCCGGACAACAACGGCGGCGCGACCGCGACCAACAGCACCGCAATCACCAGCACCACCATCAGTTCCAGCAGGGTAAAGCCCCGCTGTCGCGGTCGGATCGACGCCATTCGGTGGGTCCGGCGCGGCTACATCCAGCCCACGACATCCTGATTTTCGCCGTCGCCGCCTTCGGCGTTGTCGGCCCCCAGCGAGTACAAATCAAACGCCCCGCCGCTGCGTTGGCCGGGCGCGCGATATTGATAATCGTTGCCCCAAGGGTCTTTGGGAATGATGTTTTTCTTCAAATAAGGACCGTTCCACCGGCTGGCGCCCGCCGGCTGAGCGACCAATGCTTGCAAACCTTCCGCCGTATTGGGATAGCGCCCCATGTCCAGCCGGAACGCATCGAGCGCGGTACTGAAATCCTCGATTTGCAATTTGGCGGTTTTAGTGTTGGCGCCGCCCAGGTACTTCATGACCTGCGGTCCGACCAACCCCGCCAGCAGGCCAAGAATCACCAGCACCACCAACAATTCGATCAAAGTAAAACCGCGCGAGCGGCGAACGTCGCTGTGGAATCTCATCGGTACGCACCTACAGAAAGTTCAGTTCGAAACGCGGGAGCCTATCCGGCGCGGCGCGAGCCGCGCCCGCCGGGACTCATCTACCAATCCGGCTTAGAAAGCCAAGTCGTTGAGGCTGAGGATAGCCACCAGGATGGACATGATGATACCGGCCACGACCACGCCCAGCCCTAAAATCAAGGCGGGCTCCAGCAGCGTCAGCAAGCGCTTGACAGCGGTTTGCACCTCGCCATCGTAAGTGTCGGCCACCTGGATCAGCATCTCCTGCAACTGGCCGGTTTCTTCACCGACCCGAATCATCTGCACCGCCAGCTTGGGGAAATGGCCCGCTTCCAACAACGGTTCGGCCAACCCCCGACCGGTCTTGGCGTGTTCCGCCACCTCGCCCAGCGCGCCGGCCAATATCTGGTTGCTCAGCGTCTCGCGCACGATGGTCAAGGCGCTTAGCAGTGACACGCCGTTGCCGAGCAAGGTTCCCAGCGTGCGGCTCAGGCGGGCGGTTTCGACCTTGGCGATCAGGTCGCCAAACAGCGGCAAGCGCAACAATCGCCGATCCCAGCGGGCGCGGCTGTCCGGCTGATTCAACTGCCGGCGCGCCACCGTCACGATCGACCCGATCACGATCAGCCCGACCCACCAGTAATGCCGGAACCCGTTGCCGAGGGCGATCACGACCTGCGTGGCCAGCGGCAGCGCCTTGCCGGCGTCCGCGAACAGGCGCTCGAACTGCGGCACCACGAAGGTCAGCAAGATGATGACCGAGAGCACGGCGACCGAGAGCAGGATGATCGGATAAATCAGCGCCGAGGTCACCGTTTCCCGCAAGGCTTGCGAGCGCTCCAGAAACTCGTTCAGCCGCTTCAGCACCGTTTCCAGCGCGCCGCCGGATTCGCCCGCCCGGACCATGTTCAGATAAAAGCGCGAAAACGCGCCTTGCGCCTCCAGGGCGTCCGCCAGCGTCGAGCCGCCGCGCACTTTTGCCTGCACCCGCTCCAACAGAGCCTTGCCGCGTTCGTCCTCGGCGACGCCGATCAAGATGGTCAGCGCCCGATCCAACGGCATTCCAGCCCCCAACAAACTGGCCAGTTGCTGGGTAAACACGCCAAGCGCCTTGCGAGATAATGCCCGACGTTTGCTGAACAGCGGCTGACCCAGACCGCCGCGCAGCAACCCGCCTTTGGCCTCGTCAACCGACAGCGGCAACAAGCCCTGATCGCGCAAGCGCTCGATGGCCGCGTCCGCACTCGCCGCCTCCAGCTCGTCGCGCAACACCTCGCCGGCGGCATCCACCGCTTCGTAGCGATAGCGGGGCATATCAGGCGTCCTGCTCCTGCTGGGTGGTCACCCGCAGCACTTCCTCGATGGTGGTGACGCCGGCGACCGCTTTGCGCAGGCCGTCTTCGTACATGGTGTCCATGCCTTCCTGCTGGGCGGTGTCCTGCAAGTCGCCGGCGTCGGCGTGTTTCAGCACCAGCCGCCGCAGTGGGTCGCTCATCACCAGGAATTCCATGATCGCCGCCCGGCCCCGATAGCCGCTACCCCCGCAGTGCTCGCAACCGACCGGTTTATATAAGGTGATGTCGGGCGTGTCGCTGAAGCGGTGCAAGCGCATTTCCTCGACCAGCTCCGGCAACGCCGGATACGGCTGACGACAGCGGGTGCACAGCAGGCGCACCAAGCGCTGGGCCAGAATGCCGTTGATGGTCGAAGTCAGCAGATAGTCTTCAACACCCATGTCCAGCAAGCGGGTGACGCTGCCGGCCGCATCGTTGGTGTGCAGGGTGGACAGCACCAAATGGCCGGTCAAGGCGGATTGCACGGCGATGCCGGCGGTTTCCAGATCGCGCATCTCGCCGATCATGATCACATCGGGGTCCTGACGGACGATGGCGCGTAAGGCGTTGGCGAAGGTCAGATTGATCTGCGGCTTGACCTGAATTTGATTGACGCCTTCCAATTGGTATTCGACTGGATCTTCGACGGTCAGAATTTTCCGCTCCGAGGTGTTGATGGTCTGCAAGGCGGTGTACAGCGTGGTGGTCTTACCGCTGCCGGTGGGGCCGGTGACCAGGATGATGCCGTGTGGTAGATGCAGGATTTCCAGGAAACGCGCCAAGGTGCGCGGACTGAAGCCCAGCACCGGAAAATCCAGCACCACGCTGGCCTTATCCAAAATGCGCATCACCACGCTCTCGCCCCACAACGTCGGCACGGTGGACACGCGCAAGTCGATTTCCTTGCCCTGCGCCCGCAACTGAATCCGCCCGTCCTGCGGCAGACGGCGCTCGGCGATGTTGAGCTTGGCCATGATCTTGATGCGGGAGATGACCGCCGCCGATAATCTTGAGGGCGGCGACTCCACCTCGCGCAGCACGCCATCCACCCGATAGCGGACCTTGAGCCGGTTCTCAAACGGTTCGATGTGGATGTCGGAGGAGCGCGACTCCACCGCGCGGGCGATCATCAGATTCACCAACCGGATGACCGGCGCTTCGCTGGCCAGGTCCTTGAGGTGTTGGATTTGTTCCTCGTCGGTCAGATCCTCCGCCAGCCCGATGGAATCGACGATCTGGCCCATCGCCGAACGGCCGCTGCCGTACAGCCGTTCGAAGGCGACTTCGAGTTCGGACGGAATCGCCACCCGAGCCACGATGGTTTTGCCGGTGGCCAGCCGCAAGGCGGACAGCACGTAATCATCGGTGGGATTGGCCATCGCCACGGTCAATCCCTGGTCGTCCTCGAACAGAGGGATGACCCGCGCTTCCTTGAGAAACCGCGCCGAAACCCCGCCGTTGGTCACCGAGATTTCAGGATAATCGACCGGCTTGACCAGGGGCAGCTTCAGGCGCGCGGCGACCGCCTCGGCCAGATCGCGTTCCGAGACCAAGCCCAGCTTGACCAGCAACGTATCCAGCCCTTCACCGCTGCTCTCCCGCACCCGTCGGGCGCGTTGCAGGTCGGCGGCGGTCAGCTTCTGGTGCTCGACCAGCAGTTCGCCGAGGTCAACGGCCATGGATGGCAAACAACAAAGTGGCCAGACTATCGCGCCACGACGCGGGGTAGATACTGAAACACGAACCCAATCGGGAGCAGTCCAGCACCGAATTGGCGGGGCGCGCCGCCGGCGTGGGATAGTCGGCGGTGGTGATGGCGGTCACGGTGCGGGCCAACAGTTTTTCATGCGGTCGCGCCCGTTCGAGGATGGCGGCGGCGAACTCGTACCAGGTCGTGGCTGGCTCGCCGGTATAATGGTAGACGCCCCAGAGCTGACGGGTGTCGATTTCCTCGGTCCGTCCCACCAACTCCAGCAAGACATCGGCGATGTCGCCGGCATAGGTCGGGCAGCCGTGCTGGTCGGCGACCACCCGCAACTCCTCGCGCTCGCGCGCCAGCCGCAGGATGGTCTTGACGAAATTCCGACCCTCCACCCCGAACACCCAACTCACCCGCACGATCAGATGGCGGGGCCACAACCGCCGTACCGCCTGATCGCCTTCCCACTTGCTTTGGCCGTACACGCCCAACGGCGCGGCGGGATCGTCCTCGGTGTAGGAACCCACCTTGGTTCCATCGAACACGTAATCGGTGGAAATGTGCAGCAAGGGGATATTCAACCTCGCGCAGGCCGCCGCCAGATGGGCGGGACCATCGCGATTGACCGCGAACGTCCGTTCCGGTTCCTGTTCGGCCTGATCCACGGCGGTGTAGGCCGCCGCGTTGATAACGGCATCCGCGCCGCTCGCTCCCAGCGCCCGATCCACGGCGGCGGCATCGGTGATATCCAGTTCGTCCACGTCCCAGGCCAGCACCTCGTAGCCGAACATGGGCGCGCGCCGGCTCAATTCCCAACCTACCTGACCCTTGGCGCCGATGATCGCAAGTCGCATGGCTCAGCCCTCGTAAAGCGGCAGCTTGTCGCTGACCTGATCGCCCAAGCGCGGATTTTCCCGGTCCTTGGCCGACAACGACACCTCTCGCAACGGCCAGTCGATGCCGATGTCGGAATCGTCCCAGGCGATACCGCACTCCGACGACGGATGGTAATAGTCGGTGCATTTATAAAAGAAATCCGCGTCTTCCGACAACACGCAAAAGCCGTGCGCGAAACCCGGCGGAATATAAAGTTGACGGTGGTCGACATCGTCCAGCACGCAACCGTACCAGCGGCCAAACGTCGGCGAACCGCGCCGGATGTCCACCGCCACATCGAACACCGCGCCGCGCGTCACCCACACCAGTTTGCCTTGTGGTCGCACCATTTGGTAGTGCAAGCCGCGCAACACCCCGCGCCGCGACCGGGAATGATTGTCCTGCACGAAGCGCTCGGGCATACCGGCCCCGCCATAACGCGCCGCCTGCCAGGTTTCCATGAAAAAGCCGCGCGCGTCACCGAAAACTTTGGGCTCTAGCAGCAGCACGCTGGGCAAATGCGTGGCAATCACCTTCACGGCGCGATCTTCCGTTCCAACAAATCCATCAGATATTGACCGTAACCGCTCTTGGCCAGCGGTTCCGCCAACTGCACCAGTTGGTGGTCGTCGATGAACTTCATCCGCCAGGCCACCTCTTCGGGACAAGCGACTTTCAGACCCTGCCGCTGCTCGACCACTTGCACGAAATGGGCGGCGGCCAACAAGGACTCGTGCGTGCCGGTATCGAGCCAGGCATAACCGCGCCCCAACAGCTCGACGTTCAGTTCGCTGCGTTCGAGATAGACCCGGTTGACATCGGTGATTTCCAACTCGCCGCGCGCCGAGGGCCGGATATGCTTGGCGACGTTCGCCACGTCATTGTCGTAGAAGTACAGCCCGGTCACCGCGTAATTGGATTTTGGCGCTTTCGGCTTTTCCTCAATGGCGACCGCTCGGCCGCATTCGTCGAAACTGACCACGCCGTAGCGTTCGGGATCGCGCACGTAATAGCCGAACACGGTGGCGCCGCGCTCGCGGGCGGTGGCGCGGCGCAGCAACGCCGACAGACCCTGACCGTAATAAATGTTGTCACCGAGAATCAGGCAGGCCGGATCGCGGCCGATGAAGCGTTCGCCGATCAGGAAGGCTTGCGCCAAACCGTCGGGGCTGGGCTGGACCGCGTATTGAAAGTTAACGCCCCAGCGCGCGCCGTCGCCGAGCAGGCTTTGATACGCCTCCTGGTCGCGGGGCGTGGTGATGATCAAAATATCCCGAATCGCCGCCAGCATCAGCGTGGCGACCGGATAGTAGATCATCGGCTTGTCGTAGACCGGCATGAGCTGCTTGCTGACCGAAACGGTCAGCGGATGCAGCCGGGTGCCGGAACCGCCCGCCAGTATGATGCCTTTGTAGGCCATTCAAGATCCGTCAGGTTGGTGATCGAGGGAAAGAGTACCGCAAGCCGCTCTATTCGACCGTGACCGATTTGGCCAGATTGCGCGGCTGGTCGACATCGGTCCCCTTAAGGATGGCGACGTGATAGGCCAGCAGTTGCAGCGGCACGGTGAACACGATGGGCGCGATCGATTCCGGGACGGTGCCCAGCGACAAGACATGGGTGCTGACGCCGCTGAGGTGCGTGTCAACCTCGCTGTCGGCGAACAGGAACAACTCACCGCCGCGCGCCCGCACTTCTTGCAGGTTCGACAGCACCTTTTCCAGCAAGCCATCCTTGGGCAACACGCACACCACCGGCATGTCGGCATCGACCAGCGCCAGCGGCCCGTGCTTGAGTTCGCCGGCCGGATACGCCTCGGCGTGGATGTAGGAAATTTCCTTGATCTTGAGCGCGCCTTCCATGCCGATCGGGTACTGCGGGCCGCGCCCCAGAAAGAGGGCATGATGTTTTTCGGCGAAAAACTCGGCCAGCTTTTCGATGGCGTTGTTCAATTCCAAGGCCTTTTCCAACGCCCGCGGCAACAGTTCCAGATCGCGCACCAGCGCCGCCTCGGCGCTTTCGCTCAAGCCGCGCTGGCGGCCCAAGAGCAGCGACAGCAAGCGCAACGCCACCAGTTGGGTGGTGAACGCCTTGGTGGACGCCACACCGATTTCCCGGCCGGCACGGGTCAGCAGCGCCAGAGCCGATTCGCGCACCAGCGAGCTTTCGGCGACGTTGCAAATGGTCAGGGTGGACAGATAGCCGCGTTCCTTGGCCGCGCGCAGCGCCGCCAGGGTGTCGGCGGTTTCGCCCGACTGCGAAATGCTGACGAACAAGGTGCCGGGCGGCGTCACCCCTTGCCGGTAGCGGTATTCGCTGGCCACCTCGACCGTGCAGGGAAGGCCCAAATGCTCCAGCCAGTAGCGCGCGACCAAACCGGCGTGATAGCTGGTGCCGCAAGCGATGATATGCACGCCTTGCACCCGCTCGAACAGCGACCCCGTGTCCGGCCCGAAGCTGTCTTCCAACACCCGGCCCTGATGGATGCGCCCTTCCAGGGTCTCGGCCACCACGCCCGGCTGTTCGAAAATCTCTTTCAACATGAAGTGGCGATAGCCGCTCTTGCCCGCCGCACTGCCCATCTGCCCCGAATAGGACAGCGGCCGCTCCACCGCCTGTCCGTCCCGGTCGTAAATCTTGAAGCCCTCACGCCGCACTTCAGCGACATCGCCTTCTTCCAGAAACACGAAGCTTTGCGTGACCGGGGCCAGCGCGAACACATCCGAGGCGATGAAGTGTTCTTCGATGCCGATACCCAGCACCAGCGGGCTACCGGCGCGAGCCGCGATCAGCCGTTCCGGGTCTTCGCGGCAGAGCACGCCCAAACTGTAAGCGCCCGCCAACTGCGTCACGGTTTCACGCACCGATGCGAGCAAATCACCGCCGTTTTTGCGCAAGTGCTGGTCGATCAGATGGGCGACCACTTCGGTATCGGTATCGGATTCAAATCGATAGCCGGCCGCGCTCAGCTTGGTTTTGAGTTCCTGATAGTTTTCGATGATGCCGTTGTGGACCACCGCCACCGAGTTGTTGCTGAGATGCGGGTGCGCGTTGCGCTCGCACGGCTCGCCGTGCGTGGCCCAGCGGGTGTGCGCGATGCCGATCGGCCCACGCACTGAGTCCTGCTGCAAGCGCTCCGCCAGGGCCTGCACCTTGCCGACCGCGCGCACTCGATGCAACCGATCGTCGCGGCTGTCGAGGGTGACGATGCCCGCCGAATCATAGCCGCGGTATTCCAACCGCCGCAGCCCTTCGAGCAGAATGGGAGTGACATTTCGTTCAGCGATAGCGCCTACAATTCCACACATAGCAATTTATAACCACGCAATTTATGAATAACTTTTAGACAGCCAGCTTTTAGACTAACGGCATGAGCGGCGAGGAACAAGCGATTTGAGGTCGCCACCGCGCCACAGCTTTCACGACGGAGCGGCATGAGACGGTATATTGCATTTAATGTTCCAACACGAGTTGGCGCGTGTGACGGGCGATGATCAGTTCTTCGTTGGTCGGCAACACCCAAACCGTCACCCGGCTGGCCGGCGTGCTGATACGGGTATGCCGCTCGGCGTTGGCGACGGCATCCAGTTGGATGCCCAACCAACCCGATCGAACGCAAACCTGCTCGCGCACCGCCGTGGCGTTTTCGCCGATGCCGCCGGTGAACACCAGCGCGTCTAGGCCGCCCAGCGCCGCCGCCAGCGAGCCGAGTTCGCGGGCGATGCGGTAGGTGAAATAATCCACCGCCAGCTGGGCGTTGGGGTCGGAACTCGCCAGCAATTCGCGCATGTCGTTGCTGATGCCCGACAGACCCAGCAGGCCGGATTGCTTGTACAGCAGATTGTTCAAATCCCGGACGCCCATGCCGTGGCGTTCCAGCAGGTACAACAACACGCCGGGATCGAGCGAGCCGCTGCGCGTGCCCATCGGCAACCCTTCCACGGCGGTGAAGCCCATGGTGCTCGCCATGCTTTTGCCGTCCCGCATGGCGCACATGCTGGCGCCGTTGCCCAGATGCGCCACCACCACTCGGCCCGTGGTCGATGTTTCCATCTCTTCCGCCAAGGCGCCGGCGATGTACTCGTAGGACAGGCCGTGAAAGCCGTAGCGCTGCACCCCTTCTTGCCGGTAAATCTTGGGCAAGGCGAACACGCGCGCCAACTCGGGCTGCCCGAAGTGAAAGGCGGTGTCGAAACAAGCGACTTGTGGCAAATCTGGGCGCACGGCGGTCAAGGCGCGGATGCCGGCCAGATTGTGCGGCTGATGCAACGGCGCGAGCGGGATGAAGGTTTCCAAGCGCGCCATGATTTCCGGGGTCAGCCGTTGCGGGTCGCTGAATTCCTTGCCGCCATGCACCACCCGATGCCCCGCCGCGACGATCTCAGGGAGTTCGGGCTTTTTATCGAGCCAATCCAGCAGATCGCGCAACGCGATCTGATGATCGTAAACCTCGCCGTCCGACGAAACTGAAGGGGCGTCGGTCGCCCGCCGGCGGTGATCGGCTCCCGCTTTCCGATACTGGCCGGACGGCGGGGTCGGACGGACATCGGCCAACACCGTTCCAGCGTGATCGAACGCCTTGAAACGGGGGCTTTCCTCACCGATGCTCTCCAGCACGCCCCGGCAGACCAGCGCCAGATCGCGCTTCGCCGCCAAGGCGAACACTGAAAATTTGATGCTGGAGGAGCCGGCGTTAATGACCAGCAAACCCTTCGACATGCCTGCAACCCTCACGCGCGACCGGCTTTATTGATCCAACGAGCCCAGCAATCGAGATTCGGAATAAGCCAGCGCCCTATCTTCCGCAGGTTCAGATTTGTTGAGACGATACGAGTTCGCTCGCAGATACGCTTGGAATTGTTCGCCCAGTTCGGGATGGCGCGCGCCGTACTCAACCGTCGCCACCAGATAGCCGAGCTTGCTGCCGCAATCGTGACGCCGGCCGGAAAATTCGTAGGCCAGCACTTGTTCTTCATTCAGGAGGGCGGCGATGCCGTCGGTCAGTTGGATTTCGTTGCCCGCGCCGCGCGGGATGGTTTGCAGCAAATCGAAAATGCGCGAAGTGAGGATATAGCGGCCCACCACCGCCAGATTGGAAGGCGCGTCGGCTGGTTTCGGCTTTTCGATGATGCCGTCGACGTTGTTGAGCCGGTCGGCGAACGGCAGCGGGTGGACGATGCCGTATTTGTGGGTTTCTTCTTGCGGCACCCGCTCCACGCCCAGGATCGAGCATTGGTATTTGTTGAAATGACGCGTCATCTGAGTGAGTGCGCCGCCTTCCGTCGCGTCTTCCTCGATCAGATCATCGGCCAGGATGACCGCGAAGGGTTCGTTGCCCACCACCGGCCGGGCGCACAGCACCGCATGGCCCAGACCCAGCGCTTCGGCTTGGCGCACGTAGACGCATTCGACCCCGGTGGGGACGATCTTGCGCACCATTTCCAGCAGGTCGGTTTTGCCGCGCATTTCCAGTTCGACTTCCAATTCGTAGGCTTTGTCGAAATGGTCGGCGATGGCGTTCTTGGTGCGGCCGATGATGAAAACCAAGGTATCCACGCCGGCCGCCACCGCTTCCTCGACGCCGTACTGAATCAGGGGCTTGTCCACGATGGGAAGCATTTCCTTGGGGCTGGCCTTCGTCGCCGGCAGGAACCGCGTCCCAAGGCCGGCCACGGGGAATACCGCCTTGCGCACTTGCCGTTTCACCTTGTTCACCTCTCTGGTTTTGCTGTCTGGCTGGGTTGCCGATGGCGGTGCATTGTCCGGCATCGCGTCCGGTCGGACAAGCAAAACCCGCAGAGATACCCGCATTTTACCCCTTCAAGCATCATGCGATGACGGTGCAGCCACATAGGCTCAGGGCTTCAAGATGGCTGATCGATTTCAATTATCGATTCGGATAATTAGTATCTTAGCGAACGAGCGCAGATCGACGACCCCTTCTAGTCGCCAGCCGCTCCTTTCAATCAGATTCCGCCACTGTGCGAGCGTGCGTTCCCGACCGCCCGCGCCGACGAACATCTGAAGATCGAAGGTCGCGCTGGTGAGATCGGCTCGTGTCTCCGGCACGATTAATTCCATGATCGCGGCCCGCGCGCCGGTGTCCGCGCTGGCAGCGGCGAGATTACCCAGAATTCGACCGCACGCCTCATCGTCAAAACCGTGTAAAACCGCGCTAAGCAGGTAGATATCCTTGGCGCTGACGGCTGGCGGTATGACTTCAAACACATCACCCGCTTGAAAATGCAGGCGGGCTAGCAGATCCGGTGCTTCACGCCCGATCCAATAACGCTCTGCTTCTTTGATTACGGAAGCGCGATCCACCACCAACGCCTGCAATCGGGGATGTTGCTTGAGGATGACGGCAGATTTGCTGCCTTTGCCGCCGCCGAGATCGATGATCCGGTCGAATTGGCTCCAGTCGAAATCCCGCGCGAAACTGTCGCCCGCCAATGCTTCCACGCTATCCATCGCCTGCGCAAATAGGGCATCGAAATCAGGATGCTGATCCATGTAATCGAACAGCGCCTGACCGTGGGTCAGCTCAAACGGCGTCTCGCCGGTTCTAACGCCCTGCTCCAGTTGCTCGTACCAGGGGCGGCTCATGGCGTCGGAATTGTGCATGAGGATCATGGCACGGACGTTGCCCGGCTCGTCGGTGCGCAAGTACCTGGAAAGTCGATTGTTGGCGAAGGTGCGCGGCGCGGTTTCCTCGAACACGCCCGCCGCCGCCAGCAGCCGCAGCAGTCGGTAAACCGTATCCGGCCCGGCGGCCACGCGGGCGGCGATGTCTTCCGCCGTCCGGGGCTGACCGCCCAGCACGGTGGCGATATCGAGCCGCGCCACCACGTACAGCGCCCGCGACTGCCAAAACGCCGAGCCGATCTGCACCAGCCGAAACGGCGGCGGCGTCATATTGTTGGGGAGATTCTGCATCCAATGGGCGAACCGCCATAGCCAGGCAAAGCGGCGCACAGCTCCTGCCTGTTTTTGAAAGGTCATGGTTTTTTCTCCGGCGCGACCGGCGCAAGACCCGCCGCAAACAGGTGGCCATTGAAACGGGCCAGATTTTCCAGGAAGTCGGCGTCCAGCGGGCGCTCCATCTGTTCCTCGAAGATGTCCTTGAGCAGCATCGGCGTCATGGCAAGACTGACAAACGCCATCCGCACGATGTCCGGGTCGATGGCGGGGGCAATCTGACCCCGATGCTGGAGATCGGCCACCTTGCGCGCCCCGCGCGTGCGGCCGCGTTCGAGCAGTTGCTGGATAAAGCGGCGACCCGGCCCTTGATTCAAAGCCAGCACTTTGAGAATCAGCCGGGGAATTCCGGCCGTTGGCGCATGGTGTCGTAATAGAGCTGAAAGAAGCCGGTGAAACCCGTCACCGAGGACAGCAAAGGCCCATCCAACACCGCCAGCAGCGGGCTTAGGGTCTCCCGGATCATCTCTTCGTACAGTCCTTCCTTGTTGCCGAAGTAGTAGCGGATCATGGAGACGTTGGCGTTGGCCTGCTGGGCGATCCGCCGGGTGGTGACGTTGTGATAGTCATCCGCCAGAAAGCAATCCAGCGCGGCTCTGAGCAGCCGCTCACGGACGGAATCAGAGGTTTGTTGGGCGACCACGATCAGGGCTTTTCCTTATTGCCGACGACCGTGGCAGAGTAGCATTGCGCAGAGAAAGAATTACAGCGATTTCGTTAATCAAATCGGGGGGATTGATTGATGAGATCACATTTAATAGTAGAGGTTCCTTATATTCATAGCACCCCATTAAGTTTTATAAATACCCTCTCAAAGCGGCCCAACTCTTCCGGGCTTAGTGATGAAGCTTTGAGTGCTGGCAAGACCGCTTGGGCAACACGATAGTGATTAAATCCACCATCCTTAAACAGCAAAATATCTTTCTCTTTTAGCCAATGGTTGATCCGCTCGACTATACGAGGTTGTGCACCAAGTTCGCTGGTTTTCAGCGCTAAGCCCTTCAACTCTTTAACATACACTCTATTAAAGGCGGCAATATATGCGTCAGTCGGCAGCAAATCCTCGATATCCGCCTCACTCGGCACCGGACTGAGGAATATGGAAAAATCGAGTACGCGCTTTCGCTCAATCAGCTTTTGCCGGATCACATCTTCAAGTTTTTGGTGTGGTATGCTCGCACGATTATGCAATACTGCGAGACTAAGTTTATTAGCTCCCAGCAGCGCGATGAATGTAGCCAACTTATCAAGCCCACCAACTGGCACAAGAATGGCGTCGCCGAGTCCCTGTTTACCCTTGGCCTCCAGCAGAGCGCTCATATGTTGCAGGATTATCAAATCTGCTGGGCCTTCGATTAGGATATTCTTCTTGGCAACAAATAGGTTCTGAGCAATGGAGTAACCAAGGGCGGCCTGCAAAGGAAAGACGCTTTCTTCCGACGACCTGGCCAAATCTTCAGTGATTTTGGTACCTTCTTTGATGTGATCCTCGACAACGCGCACATCGCTAAGATGCACGCTGTCCACCATAAAAGGAGAATGGGTCGTATAGATAATCTGGTGCTTATTTGACAACTCGCGTATGTATTCCAAAAGATCGGCTTGAGCTAAAGCGTGCAAGTTCAATCCTGGCTCGTCCAGTAGCAGGATGAGAGCATCATCTGTTGAAGCGCGTGACTGTACAGCGTCGAACCAAGTGATAAAGCTGAAAAACCAGATAAATCCTTTGCTACGCTGGTCAAAAGGTACGGTCACTCCATGCCGCCGATTCCTTATACGGATGTAGAGATTGACACCATTGTTATACGGCGCAACGTCCTTAGTGTCTGTTTTTAAATCGAACTCTACATCCAAGTCCTTATTTTGCCTCCAGAAATCAAAAATTCTCTGCGTAATACTCAAGCCAATTGCTTCTAGTTTAGCTTTGGCAATTTCGTAACCCTCCTCGCTCATAAGTTCTTGTAGTGTTGTACCAGCAAGTTCCATAAGTCCCTGTGCTGTCTCGTCAGCATCAGTTATCTGCTTTGCCGCTTCACGCTGCTGCAACGATGGCAGATTGATCTTCCCTTCAAGCAGCTTATAGTCATCAAAATACAAAAACTTTGGTAGTTTTGGCCCTAGATATTCCCGCCAGATATAACCTTCAATAAGTTTCCAACCTCCAGTAGTAGCCCGTGCACGCCACGTAGCCGCGAAAGCAGCTAGTTTGCTGTCCACGGACAAACTGAGACTCTCGATCTTTTGGATTACGGTTTCCAGATCTATAGCATCAGCAAAAACCTCATCCTTATGCTCTAATTCACCCATACTCACTTTTAGTGCAGAAAGGGCCAATTCTTCATTAATAGAAAATCCAACAGTGTGTGTATTAGCAATTGTTGTGTTGTATGTGAATATATCACCAGCAGTGACAACCTCCATTCTGGAAAATACCTCCTTGTTAACCCTGTCGGCAAGCTCTTTCTCAATACGGAACGTCAGCTCAACAACCCGTTGATACTTTTCAGCTTCATGTTGAGGGCGATACCGCACCAAATCTTTGCGTGGATAATCATAAATAAAATCGTACTTCGGTGAGCCTACTGGCAATGCTTTGTGAAGAGCTTCAAGAAAGGCTGTTTTACCTGATTCGTTTTTACCAACAAGCACTGTCACGTCATCGGCCAGCAAAACTGGTGTAGAATCCTCAATGCACTTGTATTTCCAGACTTGCGCCTTAATCAGAGCCAGCATATTCTCTCCTTGAGAACTTTTCTATTTGGCCAATTTATCTATCTAAGGATTACCGCTTATTAGGATTGCTTAATGAAGATCGATATGAGCCGGGAAGCGGTGACAAATCGCCTGAAAACCGTCGAACAATTGCGAAAGCTTTGTCTTTCGCTCGCTAATTCGAGCGCGGGTAAACAAATCAGAACGCAATTTCCAAATAACAAATCTGTTCAGAAAACGGAAAAGGCTTTAGGAAACAAACGTGATTAAACCGCCGAAGCGCCTTTCGGCGCTCCGGTTTTACTTCACTTGGCGAGCTTATCGCCCGACCGTTTGCGAAATTCCAATCCCTCCTTGCCCGCTTCTACCACCACGGTATCGCCCGGTCCAAATTCCCCGGCCAGAATCCGCCGCGCCAGCGGATTTTCCAACTCCTGCTGGATCGCCCGCTTGAGCGGCCGCGCGCCGTAGACCGGATCGAATCCCGCCTCGCCGAGCTTGTCCAGCGCCGCCGTTGCGACCTCCAGACCCATCTGTCGGTCGGCCAGCCGCTTGCGCAGATAACCGATCTGAATATCGGCAATCGAACGAATCTGCTCGCGACCCAGCGGATGGAATACCACCACCTCGTCGATGCGGTTGATGAACTCCGGCCGGAAATGATCCGACACTTGAGTCATCACCATGCTTTTCATCAGCGTGTAGTTATTCTGCGCCGCCATCTCCTGAATCATCTGCGAGCCAAGATTCGAGGTCATCACGATCACGGTGTTGCGGAAATCCACAGTGCGGCCCTGACCGTCGGTCAAGCGGCCGTCGTCCAAAACCTGCAACAGCACATTGAATACGTCCTGGTGCGCCTTTTCGACCTCATCCAGCAAAATCACCGAATACGGCCGCCGCCGGATCGCCTCAGTCAAATAGCCGCCCTCGTCGTAGCCGACATAGCCCGGCGGCGCACCGATCATCCGCGACACGGAATGTTTTTCCATGAATTCCGACATGTCGATCCGAACCATCGCTTCCTCGGTGTCGAACAAAAACGCCGCCAGCGCCTTGCACAATTCGGTCTTGCCGACGCCGGTCGGGCCGAGGAACAAGAATGAGCCGTTGGGCCGGTTAGGATCGGACAGCCCCGCCCGCGAGCGGCGGATCGCATCGCTGACCGCTTTGACCGCTTCATCCTGCCCCACCACCCGCTTGCGGATCACCTCTTCCATCCGCAACAGCTTGTCGCGCTCGCCTTCCAGCATCTTGGACACCGGAATCCCGGTCCATTTGGACACCACCTCGGCGATTTCCTCGTCAGTGACTTTATTGCGCAATAGCTTGAATTGCACGCCGTCACCCGACTCCGCCGCCGTGGCCTGGGTCAGTTTTCGCTCCAATTCGGGAATGCGGCCGTAGCTCAACTCCGACATCCGCGCCAGATCACCGGCCCGGCGGGCGGTATCCAATTCCAATTTGGCCCGCTCCAATTCTTCCTTGACTTGCGCCGAACCGTGCAGCGCCAGCTTTTCCGCTTTCCAGACTTCCTCGAAATCGCTGTACTCCTTTTCCAGCTTACTGATTTCCTGCTCCAGCAGTTCCAGCCGCTTCTTGGATGCCTCGTCGCTTTCCTTCTTTAGCGCCTCGCGTTCGATCTTCAACTGAATCAAGCGCCGCTCCAGCCGATCCATCGCTTCCGGCTTGGAGTCGATCTCCATGCGGATGCGCGAGGCCGCCTCGTCGATCAGGTCGATGGCCTTGTCCGGTAAATTGCGGTCGGTGATGTAGCGGTGCGACAGGGTGGCGGCGGCGACGATGGCCGGGTCGGTGATTTCCACGCCGTGATGCACTTCGTAACGCTCGTTTAGGCCGCGCAGAATGGCGATGGTGTCCTCGACGCTCGGCTCGTTGACCAGCACCTTTTGAAAGCGCCGTTCCAGCGCCGCGTCCTTCTCGACATATTTACGATATTCGTCCAGCGTGGTCGCGCCGATGCAATGCAATTCGCCGCGCGCCAGCGCCGGTTTCAGCATGTTGCCGGCGTCCATCGCACCCTCGGCCTTACCCGCGCCGACCATCGTATGCAATTCGTCGATGAACAGGATGATCTGGCCTTCCTGCTTGGCGAGATCGTTAAGCACCGCCTTCAACCGCTCCTCGAACTCGCCGCGAAACTTCGCCCCCGCGATCAACGCGCCCATGTCGAGCGCCAGCACCCGCTTGTTCTTCAAACCTTCCGGCACCTCGGCGTTGATGATCCGCTGGGCCAGCCCTTCGACGATGGCGGTTTTGCCGACGCCGGGTTCGCCGATCAGCACCGGATTGTTCTTGGTGCGCCGCTGCAACACCTGAATGGTGCGGCGGATTTCGTCGTCGCGGCCGATCACCGGATCGAGCTTGCCCTGCTCGGCCCGCTCGGTCAGGTCGATGGTGTATTTTTCCAGCGCCTGCCGCTGCTCCTCGGCGTTGGGATCGTCGACCTTATGACCGCCGCGCATCGCCTCGATGCCGCGCTCGATCAGGGTCTTGGTCGCGCCGGCCTTATGCAGCATCGCGCCCAGTTCGCCCTTGTCCTCTAGCGCCGCCAGCACGAATAATTCGGATGAGATGTAGGCGTCCTTGCGCTGCTGGGCCAGTTTGTCGGTCAAATTCAGCACCCGCGACAGGGCGTTGGAGATTTGCACGTCGCCACCCGCGCCTTCGACGCGCGGCAAGCGATCCAACGCCTCGCCGATCTGCGAGCGCAACAGGTTGACGTTGACATCGGCCTGCGCCAGCAACGGTCGCACCGTGCCGCCGTCCTGATCGAGCAACGCCGCCAGCACATGCACCGGTTCGATAAATTGATGGTCGCGACCGATCGCCAAGCTTTGAGCTTCGCTCAGCGCCAGTTGAAATTTGTTGGTCAGTTTGTCCATGCGCATGGCTAGGTACCCCTGTAAACGCAAAATTTCTTCATAAATTGGGTGCGGATCGGGGGAAATTCAAGACTGGTGGCCATTCGAATACCGCAATATCGGCAACGATTTTATCGGGCTAGGTGCATAAAAAAGGCGGTGGAAACCGTGTCTCCACCGCCTTCAGGTCTGTTGCTTCTAGCGACGATCCCTGCCGCCTTGGCGTACAACGTTCTCGAAACTCAGCGTTTCTTGAAGTTGATGTTGGCCGTGCACACGTTATTGGCGCAATTGGTGTTCGAGCCGCCAAAGGTGTAGCCGGTCGCCGGAACCGCTTTCAGCGTCACCGTAGTCCCCATCGGGAAAACCGCGCTGCACACCGCGCCGCAGTTGATGCCGGCCGGGCTGCTGGTCACCGTGCCGCCGCCGCTGAGCACCACTTTGAAGGTATAAGTGTTGCTCTTGGTCTGCGTCTTGTTGAAGGTCGCCTTGACGCTCTTGGCCGCACTCATCGGCACCGTGCAGGTTCCGGTTCCCGTGCACGCGCCGCTCCAACCCGCGAACGTGGAGCCGCTGGCGGGCGTTGCGGTTAAGGTCACGTTGGTCCCGCTGGCGAATCCATAGGAACACGCCGATCCGCAGTTGACGCCGGCGGGATTGCTGACGACCGTGCCCGCTCCCGATCCCGCCTTGGTGACGGTTAAGGTGTATTTGGCGCTGGTGGTTTGCGCCTTGAAGGTCGCGGTGACGTTTTTAGCGGCGTTCATGGTGACGGCGCAGGCGGCCGTTCCGGTGCACGCGCCGCTCCAGCCGGCGAAGGTCGAGCCGGCGGCCGGAACGGCGTTGAGCGTCACGTTGGTTCCGCCGGCGTAGTTCTCGCTGCAATCGCTGCCGCAGTTGATGCCGGCCGGACTGCTGCTGACCGTCCCGCTGCCCGATTTGCTCACCGTCAAGGCGTAGGTGGTGGGAGCCGGCGGCGTGACGACCTGGGCGCTGCGAAAGGCCGCCACGGCGGCGCGGGTGTTGTTGAGCGACAGGGTGTTGTTCGCTGAATTGGCCGCCGTTTCGCTGATCCCGCAGGCGATCCCGCCCGCGCAGGTGATCGCCGGATTCGAGAACTTGCCGATCCGGGGGTTGATGTAGCTCATCACCGTGCCGAAGGTGCCGCTGACGCCGTAACCGTACGAATAGGGATAGGCGCCAATCCCGCTGCCGGAGTTGGCCCGGTCGTGCAGGCTGCCCATGTTGTGGCCCAGTTCGTGGACGAAACTCAAATCCAGACAGTAATAACCGGAGCCGTTGACATCTCGCCCGTCGCCGATGACCGAATAGCCGTAGTTGGCATAGCCTGAAATCGGTTGTCCGCCGTAACCGCCGACCCAAGCCACCCCGCAACTACCGCCCGAGGTGGTGTTATTGAACGGCCGGATCAACGACACCAAGTCTGCGCCCTTGCTGGTGCGCAGGTTGGCCACTCCCGCCAAGGCGGGATCGCTCCCGTTGGTCAGCGCGTTCAACGCCGCGTCGTTGGTGGTGGTATCGCTGTAGTTGACTTGTTCTTTGTGAACCAGCCGCAAGTTAATGTAGACGCCGCTGTCCCGATAGGCCTGATTGGATAAGGCCACCAACTGATCCAGCCGGGCCGACAGGCCGCTGCCCAGCCGGCTGGCCAGGCCCGGCGTGTACAAAATCATCACGTCGATGGTGGCCGATGTGGTGTCGGCCGCCATCGGTACGGCCTGAGCGTCGCGCCCGCCCTCGACCCCAGCGCCGGGCTTGTTCCTGGGAATGCGCTTTTTAAGATGTTCCGGCAACGGAATCAGGGCATCGTTCTCGCCGGGTTCGACGGGCGTCAATCCGCTTGCCTGCGTATCGATCAGCCACTCGCCCGCCGCATCGGATTCGATCAAAAACTCGCCGTCCGGGGTCAGGACACGGCCCGATGCGCCGTGCTCGCCGAAGGTGATGACGGCGCGGTAATCGTCGCCGTAATCCTTGAGATAACCCGACCAGGTGACGTTGCCGCTGGGGTGGTCCTGGCGGTTGTCGTAAACCAGCTCATAACTGACGCCGCGCGGCAGCGAAAACCGCGCCTTAGCCTGCAACGGCAGGTCAGCAATGGCCCGGTTGAGCCGGACCGCTTCGCGCCCGACCCTCGCGCGGCCGGCGCGCGCTGCTTGGGGACCGGTCGCTGGCGCTGGAGCGAACAACTCGACGGCGGCCTCCGGCGCGACTGCTTGCGGCTCAGACTCGGCGGCCACCGCCGACAGCCCCGACGCCAGCAGCGTCAAACCGAGGGCGACCACCGAGCAACGACGCACGGGAGAACGGCCTCGAACGGCACTAAAAGAAGAATTATCCTTTTGAAACAAGGACTGATGAAGAAAATTTGCCATGATGACAGCACACCTTTGATTTTGAATGTGCGGTCTCAGGTCAAGCCTTATACGCAGAGAAAAGCCAACGCGCCGCGAACGGCGTTGAATCTGGCGGTTCCGCTGTCATAGGGCAAGGCCCCTTAGACCGGTGACTTTGCGTCACTACCTTTCGGTAGTTATGCCTTTTGCAGATCTTGCGGGGAATAACGTGCGAAGGGTATGCCAACAGCGAGAAGCCCGCCTTCAGGGCGGGCCATCGCTTTACTTCGCTGCAACCATCGACAAAAAGGCCATGCGCTCTCTTGGTCCTATCGCTCGTGGCAGCATTCTCCAGAGCCACGGGCTGCCACCAACATCAATTTAAACAACCTTGATTGATAATTTGCCGAACCCGGCTCTGAAACTCTGGGGATTGCAGGAAGCTGCGTCGCACCTGATCCGAGGTTTGCGCCTTGGTATTCAATTGGTTGACCCAATAATTGAAGCCGCCCAGATCGCCGCCTCGGCGCAGGAAACCGTAATATAAGTCCGCCACGTAGTCGCTACTGCTCCGGTTTCGGCCGCTATATTCAGCGCTCGCGGCAAACTGTCGGGAAATCGACTCCGCCTCCGCGTTCACCGCCGCCGCACTTTGGCATTGCGCTGTACGAAACCGGTTCAACCAGTAGCTAAAACCAGCGCTGTCGGGCAGGCGATTGAGAAAGCCTCGATAAAAATCCACCACCGCATTGATTTCGGCGCGGGCGCTTGCGTCGCCGTACAACCCTTGCATGTAAGTGGCGAACTCGGTCGAAAACACGAACGAGAATAAGACCACGCTGCGCGGCAGACCGGCCGCCAATTGGTTGGTCCAGTAGCTCAATCCGCTGCTGTCGGGCGCGCGGTTGAAGAAAGTGCGGTAGATATCGGTGATGTACTGGCTATTGCTGGTGTTCTTGGCCAAATACTCAGTGCTGGTGAAGAACTGACCGGCCATCACCCGAAAGGCTTCACTGACATCGACCTCCAATCCTTCCAACCGGATGATTTCCGCTTGCCAGAACGCCAAGCCCCCCGCGTCTGGCGCACGATTGAGAATCGATTGATAGTACTGGGCGATCAGGGTTTGGGCGGGGGCGCTGGCTGCGGTGAAGGTCGCCGTGACGCTGCGAGCGGCGCTCATCACAATTTGGCAACTGCCCGTACCGGAACAGGCTCCGCTCCAACCGTTGAAGGTAAAGCCGCTGGCCGGTGTGGCGCTAAGGCTCACACTGGTCCCGCTGGCGTAGTTCTCGCTGCAATCGCTGCCGCAGTTGATGCCGGCCGGACTGCTGCTGACCGTCCCGCTGCCCGATTTGCTCACCGTCAAGGCGTAGGTGGTGGGAGCCGGCGGCGTGACGACCTGGGCGCTGCGAAAGGCCGCCACGGCGGCGCGGGTGTTGTTGAGCGACAGGGTGTTGTTCGCTGAATTGGCCGCCGTTTCGCTGATCCCGCAGGCGATCCCGCCCGCGCAGGTGATCGCCGGATTCGAGAACTTGCCGATCCGGGGGTTGATGTAGCTCATCACCGTGCCGAAGGTGCCGCTGACGCCGTAACCGTACGAATAGGGATAGGCGCCAATCCCGCTGCCGGAGTTGGCCCGGTCGTGCAGGCTGCCCATGTTGTGGCCCAGTTCGTGGACGAAACTCAAATCCAGACAGTAATAACCGGAGCCGTTGACATCTCGCCCGTCGCCGATGACCGAATAGCCGTAGTTGGCATAGCCTGAAATCGGTTGTCCGCCGTAACCGCCGACCCAAGCCACCCCGCAACTACCGCCCGAGGTGGTGTTATTGAACGGCCGGATCAGCGAAACCAAATCCGCGCCGTGGGTATCGCGCAACTTGGCGACATCAGCCAGCGCCGGATCGCTGCCGTCGGTCAGCGCATCGAGCGCGCCATCATTGGTCGTGGTATCGCTATAGTTGACCTGCTGCTTATGGACGAGTCGCAGGTTGATATAAATACCGCTGTCGCGATAGGCCTGATTGGATAAGGCCACCAACTGATCCAGCCGGGCCGACAGGCCGCTGCCCAGCCGGCTGGCCAGGCCCGGCGTGTACAAAATCATCACGTCGATGGTGGCCGATGTGGTGTCGGCCGCCATCGGTACGGCCTGAGCGCCGGCTCCGCGCTTGCTGTTGAGCAGGGGCATTTGAATGCCTTCCGGCAACGGAATGATGGCGTCATCCCCTGCTTCCATCGGCTTCAAACCCGCCGCTTGCGGATCGACCAACCACTCCCCACCGGCATCGGACTCAATCAAAAACTCGCCGTCCGGGGTCAGGATACGGCCCGATGCGCCGTGCTCGCCGAAGGTGATGACGGCGCGGTAATCGTCGCCGTAATCCTTGAGATAACCCGACCAGGTGACGTTGCCGCTGGGGTGGTCCTGGCGGTTGTCGTAAACCAGCTCATAACTGACGCCGCGCGGCAGCGAAAACCGCGCCTTAGCCTGCAACGGCAGGTCAGCAATGGCCCGGTTGAGCCGGACCGCTTCGCGCCCGATCCCCGCACGGCTGGCGCGCATGGGTTGAGCGCCGGTGACTGAGACCGGAGCAAACAGCTCCACGAGCTGATCCGGTGCGGCGGCTTGCGGCTCAGACTCGGCGGCCACCGCCGACAGCCCCGACGCCAGCAGCGTCAAACCGAGGGCGACCGCCCAGCGCCGCCGGAGCGGCAAGCGCCTTTGAACAGCTCGCAAAGAGCCGCTATCACTTTGAAAAACCGAACGATTAAAAAAATTAGCCATGATGACTGCACGCCTTGAACGATGCCTGTGCGGTCTCTGGCCAAGCCATCTACGCAGAGAAAAGCCAACGCGCCGCGAGCGGCGTTGAATCTGGCGGTTCCGCTGTCATAGGGCAAGGCCCCTTAGACCGGTGACTTTGCGTCACTACCTTTCGGTAGTTATGCCTTTTGCAGATTGACTCTTGCACAGAGGAAAATTGCGAATAGTATGCCAAGAGTTACTAATTTTTGAAATAATGCTGATTATTAACTTGATGGTTGCTTGTTGCAAGACGTGGAGCGTATCCCATTCATGAATCACTTTATCCGCTTCAGTACCGGCCGATCCCAACAGCTGATCGACATTACCGAGCGCGTGCGCGCCGTCGCGCGTGAAAGCAAGGTCACGAATGGCTTGATCAACGTCTACGCGCAAGGCGCGACCGCCGCCATCATGATTCAGGAAAATTGGGATGAAAGCGTGCCGCTGGATGTAATCAGCCTGCTGCGCAAATTGATCCCGTCCGGCGTTTGGCTGCACGACCAACAAGACGGCAACGGCGATGCTCACCTGAAGGCAGGTTTGGTCGGCCCGTCCGAAACCATTCCGATCATCGACGGGAAATTAGGCTTATCCACTTGGCAGGGGATTTTTTTCTGCGAATTCGACGGGCCGCGTTCAAACCGGACCGTGGTTTGCACGGTGCTGCCGGCGGGCTAAGCCCACCGGCGCGAGCGACCCGTCAAGCGGTTCTTCAGTGTTTGCCAGGGGCCATCGGCACGCCCCGGCGTTCGTAATTGATATAGGCTTGGATGGCGACCATGCGCGGATCGTCGAGCGCCATCGGCTGTCCTTCCGCCGGATTGCGGATACACCAGTTGATCATATCCGCCACCAGCGCCACCTTTCCGATTTGTTTTTGAAATTTGGGATAGGTCTCCGGATGGGTGTTGGCGGCGTTGGGGTGGCATTGGGCGCAAGAGACGCCGTTGCTGCCCAACGCGCGCGTCCATAGATCGCGTCCCTGTTTCACCACCTCCATGAATTGACCTTCCCAACGCTTTAAATCGTCTTGGGTAAATTCATCGGCCCGCGCGGGCGACACGCTCGCCGCTCCGACCGCGAGCAACAACAGAACCGAATTGACCAGCCTTGATGAACGCATCGGCGTTTTCTCCTAAAAATGAACTTGAGGCGGGATGCGATTTTCCGCAAGTTGATAGGTGGTATCCTCCGGTTGGCCGGTCTTGGGATTGAAGGCCACGGCGCGGCTGGTGTTGTTATACAGGTTGTAGCGTAGGTCCACGTTACCCGTCGCGACGTTGATAAATTGCCAGCCGGTCGCATCGCGCTCGAAAAAAGGATCGGCTCGATTCATCGGCACGGTCAGCTTGGGCAAATGCTGTTCGACTTGCGCGTAAGTCGAGGGATAAGGCCAAGGCCACGCCGTCGCCATCACCGCGTGAAAGCTGATATTGCCGATCTGGTTGTATTGAATCTGATGGACGTGGCCGTAAATGACCGTGACTTTATTGAAAGGCTGCAATAGCGCTTGGATTTGTTCGGCGTCTTCCGTCCAGAAATTCCAACCCTTGTAAATCTTCTGAAGGGGTGAATGCGAAAACACGACGATGGGGGTGTCCTTGCTCACCTTTTGCAAATCGTTTTGCAACCATTGTCGTTGTTGCTCCCCCACCATGAACGGCGAACCGTTGGGGTTATCCAGCCCCGCCATTTCCAACATCCGCTGCTCCGGGGTCGGCCAACGGTTGTGCGTCCACTCATCGTAAGTCAGCACGCTGTTCAACACGATGAAATGCACGCCTTTATGATCGAAACTATGGTATTGAGGGCCGAACAGTTTTTCCCAGTGTTGTCCCAAATCCAGATAATAATCGTGCTCGCCCATCACGTAGTGCACTTTGCCGCTCAACGCTGACATGATTTCAGCGCCATGATCCAGTTCGGCCTTGGCGCCGAGCTGCGCGAGATCGCCTCCGTAGATGATGAAATCAGGCTTGGGCGTCATTAGGTTGGCTTCCGCGACTGCCCGGATCAAGCCACGGTCCCAATTGCGGACGAATTCCGTTCCCCTGATATGTTGGATGTGTGAATCCGAAATATGGGCGAAGGTAAAATTCTCCGCGCTGTTGGCGAAGGCCAATTCCACCAGGCTGACCGGCAACGCGCCGACGGCGGCCAGCGCGCCGGCTCCTTTCAAAAATTCTCGACGGCTGATTTGCGTGCTCATGGCTTCCTCCCGGCTGGTTTGGCGGCGGGCTGGGCGGCGGGCTGGGCGGCCGTCGCCACCTTGGCGAATTGCGGGCTGGTCAGCGCTTCCATAAAGGCGACCAAATCATCGATTTGCGCGTCGGTCAAATTCAACGGACGGATGCCCCCGCTCAGGTAGGGGTTCACCCGTTCGCCTTTTTGATTCACGCCGCCGTTGTTGTAATGCACCATGACTTCACGAAGCGTCTTGAGGCTGCCATCGTGCATATAGGGTGCTGTTACGGCGACATTGCGCAGCGTGGGCGTTTTGAAGGACCCCAATTCATCGATCAAGCTGGTGACCGCGAAACGACCGAGTTCGGAGGTTTTCTTGTCGCCCAGCACGGCTTTATCGACGTTTACACCTTGAGCCTTGGCCTGTAAAAACGATGTCGCCAAACCGGGAACCTGATCTTGAATTTGGTTGATGCCGATACCGATGTTATGAAACCGGCTGTCGGTAAACAGCGCGTGATTGTGCTCGATGGTATGGCAGGACACGCAGCGACCTTCGTTGAGAAACAATGAAAACCCGCGCACTTGCGCTGGGGTCATGGCTTTTTTCTCTCCGCCGAAATAATAATGGTCGAAAGGCGAATCCCCGGCGATCAACGTTCTTTCAAACGCGGCGATGGCTTTGGACACTTCATCCATGGTGATGCCGTCGCCGGATTTAGCGAAGACGGCTTGAAACGCTTTTTGATAATCGGGATCGGTTCTGGCGATTTCCAGCACCGGATCGTGATTGGGTAGCGCCATTTCCACCGGATTCAACAGCGGTTGCATGGATTGGCGCTCCAAGCTGGGTTCGCGCCCATCCCAAAACTGGGATTTAAAATAGGCGGCATTGATGACGGTGGGCGCGTTGCGCGTGCCCCTCAATCCCTGAATGCCTTCGGAAACCGTCTTTAAATCGGTAAACGCCTTATCCGACGCGTGGCAATGGGCGCAGGCGATGTCGCCCGTGGTGCTGAAGCGCCGGTCGTTAAATAATTTTGCGCCCAGCGCGATCTTTTCCGGGGTTTGCGGGTTATCGACGGGGATGGGTAACGGCGGCAACCCCAAAGGTTCTGAGTGCGCCAGTTGGGTTATGATCAACGCACCCAATAATGAAATGACCTGCTTGTGCATCATGCGCTCTCCTATGATCAGCGAGCCCATGGAACCTCGGCTCAATTTAGAGTCTAGAAGTGCGATACCTGCCATCAAGCTCATTTTTTCGATAGGCCTTATCGATAAATTCGATCAAGCTCATTTTTTCGATAGGCCTTATCGATAAATTCGATAGCGTCAGGAGGTTGATCAATGCCGCCACCGGAATTGCACATCACGCTACAAGAATTGCGTTATTTAGTCGCTGTCGCCGAGGAAAAACATTTCGAACGCGCGGCTGAACTTTGCCACGTCAGTCAATCGACGTTGAGCGCCCAGCTTAAAAAACTGGAGGATCAACTCAACGTCACGCTATTCGATCGCAGCCAGCGCCAAGTCACTCCGACGCCAGTGGGCCGAGAAATCATCGCTCAGGCCCGCCTGACCTTGGAGGAAGCGGATAAAATCCAAGAAATCGCCTTGCAACGGCTCGATCCGATGCAAGGTTCCCTGCGCGTCGGCATCATCCCCACGCTGGGTCCGTATTTGATGCCGGCCATTCTGGCGCGGCTGAAAACGGTTTATCCGAAACTGCGGCTGTTCCTGCGCGAGGATTTGACCGACCATTTGCTGCGCCAACTGCGCGGCGGTCAGCTCGATGTGCTGCTCATGGCGCTTCCGGTAAAAAGCGAGGGGGTCGAAACCCTGGCGCTGTTCGAGGAACCGTTCCAAGTCGCGCTGCCGGCCGGCCATCCCTTGACCGCGCGCGTCCAGATCAGGGAAAGGGATTTGAGGGACTACCGCATCTTGCTGCTGGAGGAAGGCCATTGCTTGCGCGATCAAGCGCTGGCGCTTTGTGAGTCGCCCCAAGTGATTGAGGAATTTTCGGCGACCAGTCTGGAAACCTTGCGGCAGATGGTGGCGGTCGGGATCGGTCTCACCCTGTTGCCGGAGTTGGCCATCCGCCTAGCCCAAACCGCCGATTACCAGCATTTGATCGAAATCCGCCCGTTCGCGCCGCCGGCCCCCACCCGCGCCATCGGTTTGGTGTGGCGTCGGAATTTTCCCCGCCAAGCGGCCGTCGAACGGCTGGCGGAGGTCATTCAGAATCATCTACCAGCCGGCCTTACTCACGCCGCAAGGCCCTAGCCGCCCGGCCGAACGCCGGCCCCGCCGTCGATCGAGCGCGCGGATCACAACGCTGATCCCAACGCCTGCGCCAGATCGGCGATGAGATCATCAACGTCCTCAATCCCGACCGACAAGCGCACCAAGCCGTCGTCGAAACCCAGTTGCCGGCGCACCTCCGGCGGCACGGACGCATGGGTCATGATCGCCGGATGTTCGATCAAACTTTCCACGCCGCCCAAGCTCTCCGCCAGCGCAAACAACCGACAGCGGGCGAGAAATTCCTTCACCTCCGTCAGACCGCCGCGCACCACCGCCCCGATCATCCCACCGAACCCTCCTTGCATCTGTCGCCGCGCCAGCAGGTGTTGGGGATGGCTGGGCAAGCCAGGGTAAATCACTCGCTCGATTTTCGGATGCCGCTCCAACCAGGTCGCGACGCGCAGCGCGTTGGCGCTGTGCCGCTCCATGCGCAAACTTAACGTTTTCAGGCCGCGCAAGGCGAGAAAGCTGTCGAACGGCCCCGCGATTCCGCCGATGGCGTTTTGCAGGTAGGTCAATCGCTCGACCAGATCCCGGCCGCGACAGACCGCCACCCCGCCGATGATGTCGGAATGGCCGTTGAGGTATTTGGTGGCCGAATGCAAAACGATATCGAAGCCGTATTCCAACGGCCGCTGCGACCACGGCGTGGCGAAGGTGTTGTCGGCCACGGTCAGAACGCCGCGCGCGCGCCCCACGGCGGCGACCATCTCCAAATCCACCAACTTCATCAGCGGATTGCTAGGGGTCTCCACCCAGATCATCCGGGTTTTCGGCGTCAGCGCCGCCTCCAGGGCCGCGCGGTCGCGCAGGTCGGAATAGGAAAAGGTCAGGCCGGCGCTGCGGCGGCGCACTTGCTCGAACAAGCGACGGGTGCCGCCGTAAATATCGTCCAAGGCCACCAGATGATCGCCCGTATCCAACAACTCCAACACCGTCGAGGTCGCCGCCAGCCCGGACGCGAACGCAAATCCGGCCTCGCCGCCTTCCAGATCGGCCACGCAGCGCTCGTAAGCGAAACGGGTCGGGTTTTGGCTGCGCGAATATTCAAAACCCTGATGCACGCCCGGACTCGATTGCACGTAGGTGGACGTCGCATAAATCGGGGTGACCACCGCGCCGGTGGCCGGATCGGGCGATTGGCCGGCGTGCACGGCGCGGGTGGCGAAACCGAGTGGACGGGAGGAGTCGGTCATGGTCGAAGCCTTGAAAAATGGGTTGCTGCCGGAGAATCGCGAAGGTGGATCGGCCGGCCTATCCCAGAACCACACCGCCGTTTTTCTCCGATAATAAACTTGTGAAACGCCATAATATCGGCATCACACCCGCTTGATAAAGGAATCCCGCATGGCGCTTTCGGACACGCTCTGGCAAGCCAACGCCGATCTGGCACAAGCTTGCCTCAACCAACCCTTCGTGCAAGGCATCGGCAACGGTTCGCTGCCTCGGTCGCGCTTCGCCTGGTATATCGGGCAGGATGCGTTC
Source organism: Candidatus Competibacteraceae bacterium (assembly GCA_016713505.1). Lineage (NCBI taxonomy): Bacteria > Pseudomonadati > Pseudomonadota > Gammaproteobacteria > Candidatus Competibacteraceae > Candidatus Competibacteraceae bacterium. Next base: position 2,076,997 of record JADJPA010000001.1, read on the forward strand.
TACCTGCAAGCCTTCGCCCGCGCCTACACCATCGCCGCCGCCAAGGCGCCAGACTGGATCGGGTTTCGGAAATTGCACGAGCTGGCGGGCGGCGTGTTTCAAGAGCTGGAACTTCATCACATGATCGCCAAGGCGTGGGAACTTGAGTTGGACCGTATCACACCGGGTACGACCACCCGGCGTTATATCGACTTCCTGCTGGCCACGGCTTGGGGACAGGAGACCGGTATCACCCTTGCGGCCATGATGCCTTGCATGAGGCTCTACGCTTGGCTGGGCCAGCAATTGGCTCGCCGCCAACAACAGGCTCATCCCTACAGCGACTGGATAACGACCTACAGCAGCGCCGACTTCGACCAGCTGGCGACCCGGCTGGAACGATTGCTCGACCGTTATACACCGGATACTCCAATCGCCTCCGAGACTTACCGTTACGCCATGCAGTGCGAAACCGATTTTTTTCAGGCTGCTTGGCGGGCTGCCTGAGCCACGGTTCGGGGTTGTCGGCAACGAGAGCGGTCGGCGGTTGCCCTACACCAGCCAAATCAGGCTGGCCATCCGTCCGGTGTCACCGGTTCGACGGTAAGAAAAAAAGCGCTCGGCATCAAGAAAGGTACAGGAATGCCCGCCGTAAATCGCCGTTACAAACAGGCGGCGCAGTTGGAGCCGCGCCAAACCGTAAATATCCGCCAGCCAACGACCGTCGCTGAGAGAGGGATGGAAAAAATGGCCATTCGCCCTATCCTGAGCTAAAAAAGCACCGCGCACTTCATCGCCGACCTCGAAGGCGGTGGGGCCGATGGCCGGCCCCAACCACGCCATCAGATCCATCGGCGGCACCTTCATCCGCGCCACGGTCTTAGCAATCACCCCGGCGACCAGCCCGCGCCAACCGGCATGAACGGCGGCCACCACCGTACCGGCGCGATCACATAACAAGATCGGCAAGCAATCGGCGGTCAGCACCACGCACGGCTTGCCGGATTCGCGGGTCCAGGCGGCATCGGCGGCGACCGGATCGGCGACCGTTTCGGCGGCCACCACCTGATTGCCGTGCACTTGCTGCAACCACGCCGGTTCGGAGGGATAGCCGGCCACCACCGCCAGCCGCCGCCGGTTTTCGGCGACGTGGAGCGACGCATCGCCGACGTGGCTGGCCAAGTTCAAACTATCGTAGGGTGGCGCGCTGGTCCCGCCCCGGCGGGTCGTGCTCACCGCCAATACGCCGGGGGGGGTCGGCCAGGCCGGTACGATCAAATGTTCGAGTTTGAGCTCATTCATGTTGGATCCCTACTCTCGCTCAAAGCCGCCAACAAGTCCGCCAAATCCGCGGGAGTGTCCGCCCGCCATTCCAATCGCTCGCCGCTGACGGGATGCGTCAAGGCCAGCCGCGCGGCGTGTAGCGCTTGGCGCTGGAAGTTTCGAATCGCCTCAAGACACTGGGGCGACGCTTCGGGGGGCAAGCGCGGCCGGCCCCCGTAGATTGGATCACCCAGGAGCGGCAACCGAAGATGCGCCAGGTGAACCCGAATCTGATGGGTGCGGCCGGTTTCCAGCTTGACCCGCAACAAGGTGTGGGCGCGAAACCGGCGCAGCACCCGGTAATGAGTCACCGCCGGCTTGCCGCCGGCCACTACCGCCATCCGCTGCCGGTCGACGGGATGGCGGCCGATGGGCGCCTCCACCGTACCGCCTGCAACCGGCGTTCCATTGACCACCGCCAGATACTCCCGCTCGATGCGCCGCGCCTGCAACTGTTCGACCAATGCGGTATGGGCGCGCAGGCTGCGAGCGACCACCAGCAGGCCGGTGGTATCCTTGTCCAAGCGATGCACCAGCCCGGCGCGCGGCAGCGCGGCCAGTTCGGGGGCGTGATGGAGCAGCGCATTGACTAAGGTGCCGTCGCGGTTACCCGCCGCGGGATGCGCCACCAGTCCGGCCGGTTTGTCGATCACCAGCACGTCCTCGTCCTGATAGCAAATCGCCAACGGAATGTCTTGCGCGAGCGCGCGGGTTTCCGGCTCCAACACCGGTTCGCCGCTGACGGTTTCTCCGCCGGCCACCGGATCGCGGGGCCGGCAAATCCGACCGTTCACTTGTAACTGACCGGCTTTGAGCCACTGCTGCAAACGGCTGCGCGAATAGGCCGGCAGCAGCGCCGCCAACGCCTGATCGAGCCGCATCCCCGCGCAATCAGCGGGTATTTGACAAGCGATGCGTCCGCCGGTCGCCATGATGGTTTTTAACGGTTCGAGCGTTATACTGGTCCAAATTTATTCTACCTTCGACAATTGCCGTTTCATGCCGTCATCCATGCGCCGCACATCAAAACTGTTTCTCATCGGCCCTCTCACGGCCGCGCTGCTCGCGGGTTGCTCGCTGCTTCCCGAAAAAATCGACGAAACCAAAAACTGGTCGGCCCAGCAGCTTTACAGCGAGGCCAAGAGTGCCATGAATGATGGTAACTACAAGACCGCGCTGGAATATCTGGACAAAATCCAGGCCCGTTATCCGTTCGGGCGCTTCGCCCAGCAAGCGCAGATCGACACCCTCTTCATCCAATACCACGACAACGAACCCGATGCGGCCATCGCCGCCGCCGACCGTTTTATCCAGGCCAATCCGCGTCATCCCTATGTGGATTATGCCTATTACATGAAAGCGCTGGTCAATTTCAACCGCAGCAACACCTTGATCGAACGGTTGGCCCCCAGCGATCGCGCCAAAACCGACACCGCCACCGCCCGTCAGTCCTACAGCGACTTCGCCGAATTGGTCCGCAAGTTCCCCAACAGCAAATACGCCGAGGACTCGCGGCAGCGGATGCTGTTCTTGCACAACAATCTGGCGGCTTACGAGGTCAACGTGGCCGATTATTACCTGCGGCGGGGCGCTTACGTCGCGGCGGTCAACCGGGCCAAATACGTCGTGGAAACCTACGCGCGCACGCCGGCTTCCGCCGGTGCGCTGAGCATCATGACGCAGGCTTACGTCAAGATGGGGATGCCGCAGCTCGCCGCCGACAGCCTGAGGGTGCTGGAGCGTAATTATCCGCAAGACCCAGACTTACCGAAGCTGAACGCGCTGGTCAAGAGCGCGGGCTGATTGGTTTATATCCATTGCTTCGTTCGAACGCAGCAGGCGTTTTCCAAGCTTTATCCGCTGATTGCCGATCACCGTGAGGATTCGCCATGTGGGATTTTTTCGAAACCGTACGCCATCGCCATTCGATCCGCAAATACCAACCGGATATGGCGGTCGAACCCGAGAAGCTGTCCGCCATCCTGGAAATGGCCTGCGCGGCTCCTTCGGCGGGCGATTTGCAGGCGTACCGCATCATCGTGGTGCGCGATCTGGCCGACCGGCAAATGCTGGTGAATAGCTGTCACCAGCAAAATTTCATTGCCGAGGCTCCGATCTGCCTGGTGTTCTGCGCCGATCCAGCCCGTTCGGAAAGCGTCTTTAGCGAGCGCGGCGCCAGGTTATACGCCCTGCAAGATGCCACCATCGCCGCCACCTACGCCCAACTGGCCATCGTCGCCGCCGGCATGGGTTCTACCTGGATCGGCTATTTCGAGGAAGACAAGATTCGCGAGATCTTGAAATTGGAGTCGGGTTTAGTGCCGGTCGCGCTGTTGAGCCTCGGCTATCCGGCCGAATTGCCCGAACCCAGCTCGCGCCGGCGCTTGGATGAAGTGGTGGCGTGGCGGTAGTCAGTTCCTCCGGAGACGCTCCGCTCTTTCCGCTCAAGCAATTGATGCCCTCATACCCCGCAATTTTTGTTTTAGGCTGCGGCATCGCGACCGGGTTGACCTACTCGGTGATGAACGGCCGCTTGGGCGACGCCTACGCCATGGTTTCAACGTTGAAACAGGAAGTTTCACGCCAGGAATCGGAGCTGCTGGGTTATACCCAATACACCAGCTACCTCACCGTCGGCAAACAATCGCTGGCGGAGCAGATGAAGCTGCTCGCCGCCACCGTGGTCCGCGAGGAAAGCGTCACCCAGGTCATCGAGCGCTCCCTGCTCGGTTTGTCCTCGACCGGCACCGTCGCGATTTGGTACTCGGTCGAATATTCGTTCGGTTTCGACCTTCAAGCTGACAGCTACGACGTGCGGCCCACCGCTTCGGGGATCGAGGTTCTCGTCAAGAAGCCGGTCCTGGTGACGACGCCCGCGATCGCGAATTTGAGATATCGGATTCTGTCCGGCGGCTTGTTTACCGACGAGCGAGACGCGGTGCTGCGCTTGTACGAGGAAGCCGCCAAGAACGCCAAGGAACAAGGCGAGGCGCTGGCCTCCGACGCGACGGTCGTCGCCCTGTGCGAGAAGCGGTTGATCGCCTTCCTGCACGATTTTCTCGCCAGGCAGCCCGGCGTGAAAATCGTCCCGCAGATCAGCATGACCTATCACTAAATCCCGTCGGTTCTCAACGCGCCCGCTGCAAGGCCCGAATCCCCTGCTCCAAGCCTTCCAGGGTCAGCGGAAACATCCGCTCGCCCATCAACTCCCGCACCATCTCAATCGAGGGTACGTAGCTCCAACGGTTTTGCGACTGCGGGTTGAGCCAGATGGCGCGCGGATAAGCCGCCAGCAACCGGCTCAGCCAGACTTCGCCGGCTTCGGGGTTGAAGTGTCCGACACTGCCGCCTGGAAAGGTGATTTCATAGGGGCTCATGGTGGCGTCGCCGACCAGAATCAGCTTGTAATCGTGACCGAACGTGTTCAATACCGTCAGCGTCTCGGTCTTTTCGGTATAGCGGCGGCGGTTGTCCTTCCACAGTCCCTCGTACACCATGTTGTGAAAGTAGAAATATTCCAGATGTTTGAATTCGGCGCGCGCCGCCGAAAACAGCTCCTCGCACACCCGGACGTGATCGTCCATTGAGCCGCCGACATCCAAAAACAATAACACTTTCACCGCGTTGTGGCGCTCCGGCACCATCTTCAACTCCAGATAACCCGCGTTGCGGGCGGTGGAGCGGATGGTGTCGTCGAGGTCCAGTTCCTCCGCCGCGCCCTCCCGCGCGAAGCGGCGCAAGCGGCGCAACGCGACTTTGATGTTGCGGGTGCCGAGTTCGATGGTGTCGTCCAGATTGCGAAATTCGCGGCGGTCCCACACCTTGACCGCGCGGCGGTGGCGCGATTCCTCTTGCCCGATGCGGATGCCTTCCGGGTTGTAGCCGTAAGCGCCAAAAGGCGACTTCCCGGCAGTGCCGATCCATTTGCCGCCGCCCTGATGGCGGCCTTCCTGTTCGGCCAGGCGCTTGGCGAAAGTCTCCATGAGCTTTTCCCAGCCGCCCAGCGACTCGATCAGTTGTTTGTCCTCATCGTTCAGCGTCAGCTCCGCCAGCTTGTGCAGCCATTCCACCGGCACCGTGGCGCCGATGATCTGATCGAACAGCGTTTCCAGTCCCTTGAAATGGCTGCCGAACACCTGATCGAAACGGTCGTAGTAGCGCTCGTCCTTCACCAGCGTCGCCCGCGCCAGATAATAAAATTCATCGATGCTGTGCGCGGTGACGCGCTGGCTCAGCGCCTCCAGCAAGGTCAAGAACTCGGTCAGCGTGACCGGAATGTCCGCCTTACGGAGCTTGGAGAAAAATTCGGTCATCATCGGCGGACCCTCTCAGCGTCGGACTCGCATTGATCGGCTATCGCGCAGCGTCCGCTTCAATCGCGCTTGCGCCGACTCATAAACAGCAGCCGCTCGAACAGATGCACGTCCTGCTCGTTCTTCAGCAACGCGCCGTAGAGCGGGGGGATCAACTTATGCTGGTCGCCGCGCAACGCTTCGGGCGGAATTTCCTCCGCCACCAGCAACTTGATCCAGTCCAGTAGTTCCGAGGTCGAAGGCCGTTTTTTCAAACCCGGCACTTCGCGAATCTCGAAAAACGCCTCCAGCGCTTCGCTCAACAAGCGTTTTTTCAGAGTCGGATAATGGACGTTGACGATCCGTTCCATGGTCTCCTTGTCGGGAAAGCGGATGTAGTGGAAAAAGCAGCGGCGCAGGAACGCATCCGGCAACTCCTTCTCGTTGTTGCTGGTGATGATGATGATCGGGCGATGCCGGGCCTTGACTATCTGTCGCGTCTCGTAAACGAAGAATTCCATCCGGTCGAGTTCGTGCAACAAATCGTTGGGGAACTCGATATCGGCTTTGTCGATCTCATCGATCAAGAGCACGGGCTGAACGTCGGTGGTGAACGCCTCCCACAGCTTGCCCTTGACGATGTAATTGCCGATGTCGTGCACCCGCGCATCGCCCAGTTGCGAATCGCGCAGCCGCGACACGGCGTCGTATTCGTACAAGCCTTGCTGGGCCTTGGTAGTGGATTTGATGTGCCACTGCAAGAAGGGCCGCTTCAGGGCGAGCGCGACTTCCTCGGCCAGTTGGGTTTTGCCGGTTCCCGGCTCGCCCTTCACCAGCAGCGGCCGGCCCAAGGTGACGGCGGCGTTCACCGCCATCATCAGATCGTCGGTCGCAACGTAACGGTCGGTCCCACGAAAACGCGATTCGGACATGAGGAACACTCCTCCAAGGCACGGGTGGCGACGGCTGTCGCAAGGCGCATTGTTGGGCAGGCCGCCTGCACTACGCAAGCGCGACGGCGCGCCGCGATCATGCGTCCGAGCGAGGCTTGATATGAAAAAAAGCTATTTCTAACTGCTAATTTATTCTGCTGCTTATATAAAATTATTTGTTACTGTTACCGCCTGACCCGTTTTACATCCGCGACTTCCCATCATCGCGAGCGCGAGGAAAATCCATGAAAGCGAACAACATTCTTGAAACCATCGGCAACACCCCCCACGTCCGCATCAACCGGCTGTTCGCGGAGCGCAAGGTCGAAGTCTGGATGAAGCAGGAACGCGTCAATCCCGGCGGCAGTATCAAAGACCGCATCGGACTGGCCATGGTCGAGGACGCCGAACGGCGCGGCATCCTGAAACCCAATACCGTCATCATCGAACCGACCTCCGGCAACACCGGGATCGCGCTGGCGCTGGTGGCGGCCGCCAAGGGTTATCGCCTGATCCTGACCATGCCCGAATCGATGTCGGTGGAACGGCGGCGCTATCTGGCGGCGCTCGGCGCGGAACTGGTGCTGACCCCCAAGGAAAAGGGAATGCCGGGCGCGATCGAAAAAGCCCAGGAACTGGTCAAAGAAACCCCAAATGCCTGGATGCCCCAGCAGTTCGAAAATCCCGCCAACGTGGCGATCCACCGCCGCGCCACCGCCCAAGAAATTCTGAATGACTTTCCCGAAGGCTTGGATTATCTGATCACCGGCGTCGGCACGGGGGGTCACATCACCGGCTGCGCCGAAGTGCTGAAGGAAAAATTTCCCGCGCTCAAGGCGTTCGCGGTCGAACCCACCGCCTCGCCGGTGCTAAGCGGCGGCCAGCGCGGCCCGCACCCCATTCAGGGCATCGGCGCCGGCTTCGTACCGGTGGTGCTGAACACCGATATCCTGGATGGGGTGATTCAAGTCGCTCAGGAAGACGCCTTCAAATACGCCGTGCGCTGCGTCAAGGAGGAGGGCATTTTTATCGGGATTTCTTCTGGCGCGTCGCTCGCGGCCATCGCCCAGAAATTGCCGGACATCCCCGACGGCAGCCGGATTTTGACCTTCTGTTACGACACCGGCGAACGCTATCTGTCGGTAGGGGGTCTGTTCGACTGACCGACCGGCGCGCTTGCGCCGGCGCCGCCACAGGCGGTCCGGGCTTGCGTTCGATGGCGTGGCGTCGGTTGTCCTCTGGTACATCGGGAACGGTGGTATGTCGCAAGCGGTCACTTTCCTACCTGCCGAATGGGCGCCTCAAGACGCCATCCTGCTGACTTGGCCGCACGCCGATAGCGACTGGCGGCATTGTTTGAGTCAGGCGGATCGAACCTTCGCGGTCTTGGCCGCCGCCATCAGCCGCCACCAAACCGCCGCCATTGGCTGTCGCGATGACGGCCATCGCCAGCACGTCCACGATCTGTTGCACGCCGCCGGCGCCGATTTCGCCCGCTGCCGCTTATTCACCGTAGCGTCCAACGACATCTGGGCGCGCGACCACGGTCCGATCGCGATTTATCGGAACGGTCAGCCGGTGTTGCTGGATTTCCGCTTCAACGGCTGGGGCGGCAAATTCCCGCATGAGCTCGACGACCGAATCACCGTTCGGCTGCACGCGCTGGGAGCGTTTGGCGCGACCCCGCTGGAACCTGTCGACTTGATTCTGGAAGGCGGCAGCATCGAAACCGATGGCGCAGGCACGCTGCTGACCACCACTCAATGCTTGCTGAACCCCAACCGCAACGGGCTGGATCGCGCGACGCTGGAGCAACGGCTCGGTGAAATGCTGGGTATCAACCGTTATTTGTGGCTGGAAAACGGTTATTTGCTCGGCGATGACACCGACAGCCACATCGATACGCTGGCCCGCTTTTGCGATGCCCGCACTCTTGCTTATCAGGGCTGCACCGATCCGACCGACCCCCATTACGCAGCGCTACAGGCGATGGCGGAAGAGTTACGGAGCTTTCGCACCGCCAGCGGCGAACCCTACCGCTTGATCGAACTGCCGCTGCCCGCCGCCCGGCACGACGAGCGCGGCAACCGCCTGCCCGCCGGTTACGCCAATTTCTTGATCGTGAACGGCGCGGTGCTGGTGCCGGCCTACGGCGATCCGTTGGATGCGGTGGCGCTGGAGCGCTTGAGCGGTTGTTTCCCGAACCATGAAATCAAGGGCGTGCCATGCGCCACGCTGGTCCGCCAGGGCGGCAGCCTGCACTGCGCGACCATGCAGTTGCCAGCCGGGGTGATGCCGGCCGCCGCTAATCCGGCATAAATCGTTGCAATACCTCGTTCAAGAACCGCAGACCCAACGCGGTCGGCTGCAAGCGTTGCGCAGCGGCTTCCAACAACCCACACGCCCGCGCCTGACTCAATGCCGGCTCCAGGACATTCAACGACAAGCCAGTACGTTCACCGAATAATTCAGCCCGCACACCCTCGACCAGCCTTAAAGCGTTCATCAGAAATTCCACGGGCAGATCAACCGCTCGAATCAGCTCATCGCCGCCGATAGCGGCGGCTGTACCGGCTTGCTCCAGATAAGCGCGCGGGTGCTTGAGCTTCCAAAGCCGGCGAATCTGGCCGGTGGCGGGATCGCTCAGCTTGCCGTGCGCACCGGCTCCGATGCCGAGATAATCACCGAATTTCCAGTAATTCAGATTGTGCCGGCAGCACCGACCAGCACGGGCGTACGCCGAGACCTCATAACGCTGATAGCCGTATCGAGCCAGCTCCGCTTGCGCGCGCTGCTGGATAGCGTCGCTAGTCTCATCGTCCGGCAACGGCGGTGGTGCATGATGAAACGCGGTGCTCGGTTCGATGGTCAGCTGGTAATACGACAGATGCGCCGGCTCCAGGGCCATGGCGTTGGCGATGTCCGCCAAGGCGGATTCGACCGTCTGTGCCGGCAGGCCGAACATCAAATCCAGATTGAAATTGTCCAACCCGGCCGCGTGAGCGGCTTCAGCGGCGGCAACGGCGTCGCGGCGGTCGTGAATGCGTCCTAGCCGGCGCAACTGATCGTCGTTGAAACTTTGTACCCCAATCGACAGCCGGTTGATGCCGATGGCCCGGAATTCGGCGAAGCGGCCCCGCTCCACCGTTCCCGGATTCGCTTCCAGGGTGATTTCCAACTCCGGGCGCAGCGGCAGCCGGGCGCGCACGCCCGACAGCAAGCGGTCTAGCGCTTCGGCCGAGAACAAACTGGGCGTGCCGCCGCCGATAAAGACGCTGGCGATGCGCCGCCCCCACACCTGCGGCAAATCCTGCTCCAAATCCACGAGTAGCGCATCGACATAGGCGCGTTCCGGCGCCGGCCCGCGCGTTTCATGGGAATTGAAATCGCAGTAAGGGCATTTGCGGACGCACCAGGGAATATGAAGATAGAGCGTCAATGGAATCGCGCCTGTGTTTATGGCGTTATTCTCCAACAGAGTTGAAAATTGAAAGATCGAATCAAGCAAGTTGCGGTCTAAACGAAATTAACCGCATTTGTAAAGCAAAACCTGAAATTCCCGACAAGAAAGGAAATCATAAATGACAAAGGACACGTTACTTATCCAATTTTGGCTATTTTTTATGCAAAAATAAAACAAAAAAAGCAGTATTTAATTCAAAATTCAATTAACATTAACCAGTTAAATCAGATAATTCTAGAAAAGTTGTAGGGAATAACAGCCATGAATCTAAATCAAGCACCTATCAAAACCTCTAAAGGCTTAGAAGAAATTGCAAAGCGTACGCACAAATTACCTGCTGAATTTCGTCAAATTCTAATTATGGTTAACGGCCAAGCCACGATAACGGAGCTTGTTAAAAAACTTTCAAAACTCGGGGAAATAGAATCTGTATTGGCACAATTGGAGATGGATGGCTTTATTGCACCCAACCCCGCCTTCACCCTACCCGAAACATCCCGTCAGCCTACTCTCAAAACCCCTCAATCACCCAGCGCCAGCGCGCAACCGCTGGACTTTCAACCGCCGCGCGATGCGGAATTCAACTTGAAAAAAGCCAAGGAATTTATCCGCTTCATCCTGTTGGGAACCATGGGACCAACCGCCGAGCGCCGCATCAATCGCATCGAGGCCACCACCACCCCCGAGGCATTGCGCGTCGAACTCGACGCCATCCACGATATGCTACCCAAGGTGTTGTCCAAACAGGAGGCTCAACGCGCATGGCGACAGCTGGAACCGCTCATGGTCTCGATCAGCACGCCACCGCTCTAACCCGCATCCCTATCGTCTAAATGCTGGCGCAAAAGCGCCAAGGCTCGCCCGCGATGGCTGAGCCGATTCTTGACGGCGGGTTTCAGCTCGGCGGCGCTCAACCGTTCGCCGGGGACGAAAAAGATCGGATCGTAACCGAAACCACCCGCGCCGCGCGGTTCGGTCAGCACCGCCCCTTCCCAACTGGCCTGGCAGATCAGCGGCATCGGATCAGCGGGATGGCGCAGCAGCACCAGCGCGCAAACGAAGCGGGCACCGCGCTGTCCCGCCGGCACGCCGGCCAGCTCGGTCAACAGTTTTTCGATGTTGGCGCGATCATCGGTGCCGGAACCGGCGTAACGGGCCGAATAGATGCCCGGCGCGCCGCCGAGCGCGTCCACCACCAAGCCGGAATCGTCGGCCAGCGCTGGCAATCCGGTGTGTCGCGCGGCGTTGCGGGCCTTGAGCAGCGCATTCTCGACAAAGGTGAGGCCGGTTTCTTCCACCTCGGGCACGCCATAGTCCGACTGCGGGACAATCTCCAGATCGAAACCCGCCAGGACGGCGTTGAACTCCCGAACCTTACCGGGATTGCCGGTCGCCAGAACGATTTTGCGCATTGAAAAACCTCTCCCGCGCGCTCAGCCCGACAGGCCCAACACGTCCCGCTGCTTGCCCAAAAGCTGGCTGATGCCGGTTCGCGCCAGTTCCAGCATCGCCTGCAACTCCTCCATCCGAAAGGCGTGGCCTTCGGCGGTGCCCTGCACTTCGATGAACGCGCCGGCATCGTTCATCACCACGTTCATATCGGTCTCCGCTTCGGAGTCCTCGGCATAATCCAAATCCAGCACCGGCACGCCCTGATAGATGCCGACCGACACCGACGCCACCTGACCGTGCAACGGATTCTTCTTGACCAACTTCTTGCCGAGCAGATAGCGCACCGCGTCGGCCAGCGCCACGAAGCCGCCGGTGATGGCGGCGGTGCGGGTGCCGCCATCGGCTTGAATCACGTCGCAATCGAGCGTGATGGTGCGCTCGCCCAGCGCTTCCAAATCCAGCACCGCCCGCAGCGCCCGACCGATCAGGCGTTGGATTTCCATGGTCCGTCCGTCCTGGCGGCCCCGGCTGGCCTCGCGCTGAGTCCGGCTGTGAGTGGAGCGCGGCAACATGCCGTATTCAGCCGTCACCCAACCCCGGCCCTTACCCTTCAGGAACGGCGGCACCCGTTCCTCGACGCTGGCGGTGCAAATTACCCGCGTATCGCCAAACTCCACCAGCACCGCGCCCTCGGCGTGCTTGGTGAATTGGCGGGTAATACGGATCGGGCGCAGTTCGGCGGCGGCGCGGGAGCTGGGACGCATGGTGGGATTTCCGAGGTCGATAAGAGGGATGGGGGGCGAACTATAGCAGAACCCATCTGCCCGGCAGGATACAATGCGTGGGATGTAGCCGGCGGCGACGGAAAAAACCGGCGCGGACGCGCCACGATAGCCAATAGCGCCTAAGCTTACCAAATCACCAATGTTGAGGTTACGCCATGTTACGCAGCATGACCGCTTTCGCGCGCCAGGAACAAGCCAGCACCTGGGGTACGATGATCTGGGAACTGCGCTCGGTGAATCACCGCTATCTGGAAACCACCGTGCGCCTGCCCGAAGCGCTGCGCGGGCTGGAATCGCTGGTGCGCGAGCGCATCGCGGCCGCGCTCGGCCGGGGCAAGGTGGAATGCAACCTCAAGCTGCAAACCACCGGCGCGGGCCTGACCGCCATCACCCTGAATCATTCGCTGGTCGCGCGCTTGCTCGAAATCGCGGGCGAAGTGGAGCACATGATCGGGCCGGGCACCGGCTTGAAATTGGGCGATGTGCTGCGCTGGCCGGGTGTGGTCAACGAGGTCGAGCCGGATTTGGACGATATCAAGCAGGCTTTACTGGGCTGCCTGGACGCGGCCTTGGCGGAACTGATCGCCACCCGCGAACGGGAAGGCCAACGCACCGCCGACCTGCTCCAGCAGCGTTGCGAGGCGATTCGAACCCAGGTCCAGCGGGTGCGCGCCCGCCGGCCCGAAGTGCAAGCCCGCTGGCGCGACAAGCTGTCGAGCCGGCTGGCGGATATCCCCACTGAGGCTGATCCCGGCCGATTGGAGCAGGAACTGGCGCTGATCGCCCAACGCTTGGACGTGGACGAGGAACTCGACCGGCTGGACGCCCATCTCGACGAAATTCAAGACGTGTTCGCCCGCCCCGAACCGGTCGGCCGGCGGCTGGATTTCTTGATGCAGGAGCTCAATCGCGAAGCCAATACCTTGTCTTCGAAATCCGCCGACACCGACACCACCCGCGCCGCCGTCGAACTGAAAGTGTTGATCGAGCAGATGCGCGAGCAGGTTCAGAATATCGAGTAGGTTGATGGCGGCTTGTCGTTGACGGGCTGTTTGACGGCTTAAAGCGAAATTTGCTCGCACGTTGATCCGCCGGCAACCCGCTTCCAGGGAATTCGAAATGCGGCACCGCCCCGCCAGCGATCCGCCCGTTTCACGAGAGATGGCCACCACCGCAACAGATTCATGCTGTGCTCGCGATAAGCCTGGGAAACCTATCGCTCGCCGAGGCAAAACACGGCAAGCCCATTTGACACCGCCCAAGGAACCGCCTTCTGGCGTACTGACGATATTCAGACTACTCTAGTAAGCATTATTCGCCACTTGAGGAGACCGGCATGATGACTCGCCTATCACTAGTGTTGGCTTTGTTGCTGGGCTGTGCTGGCGCCGCGCAAGCCCAGCGATACGATCAAGCGATGACCGCGCAAAGCTGGGCAGCCGATGTTCGGACCGTGAGCGCCTGCGGCCCCGGCGGCGACAAGAAAGACCCTCCTTGACGGAACGCTCCCTCGAAACCCGCCGCCGGCGGGTTTTTTTATGCTGGAATGCTCGCCACATCCCGCAATCGCCGGTCCGCTGCCTGGTTTCAGCGGCTTGATTCAAGGTGCTGGCCGCCACGTCCAAACCGCGAAAAACGCCAAATCCCGACTTCGAGCCAGCAACCACGCGACGATAGAGAATCTACCCACCGACGGCGATTCATGACATTATCCAAAAGGGTTCACCGCCCCGCCAGCGAGGAAGGTGGCGCGATCGAGCCGCGTGCGTTGCTTCAACCAAACTTCCTCATTCTCCGCTGTCCAATCAATAATCCGATGACTACCGGCAACCTGTATATTGTTTCCGCTCCGTCGGGAGCAGGTAAAACCAGTTTGGTCAAAGGTCTGGTGGAAACCACGCCCGAAATGGCGCTCTCGGTCTCCCACACCACCCGCCCGCCCCGACCGGGCGAAGAAAACGGCCGACACTATCACTTTGTGTCCACCGCCGATTTCGATGCGATGCGCGCCGCTGGCCTGTTCCTGGAGCACGCGCGCGTGTTCGACAATTTTTATGGCACCAGCCGGACCGCCGTTTCGGCGCAGATCGACACCGGCTCGGACGTGATTCTGGAAATCGACTGGCAAGGCGCCCGGCAGGCGCGAGCGCAGCTGCCCGACAGCATGAGCATTTTCATCCTGCCGCCCTCGGTGGCCACCTTGCGAGAACGGCTGATCGGGCGCGGCCAAGACAGCAGCGGCACCATCGAGCGGCGCATGGCGGTGGCGCTGGAAGAACTGTCGCACTATGCGGAATTCGACTATCTGGTCGTCAACGATCGGTTTGCGGCCGCGCTGGACGCCTTGCGCGCCATCGTCATCGCCAACCGCCAGCGCCGGGAAAGACAATTGAAAAGGCAGGAGGGATTGCTCAGAACGCTCTTGTCTTAATTACTTGTTTTTCATTAAACTTCAAAGCTTCAATCGTTTAAAATAGCCCGCTCGCTTTTGGAGATCGCCCTGAATGGCCCGCATCACCGTTGAAGACTGCCTCGACCAAGTGGACAATCGTTTCGAACTGGTGTTGATCGCCGCGCGCCGCGCCCGCGATCTGGCGCTCGGCAAGGAGGCGTTGGTTCCTTGGGAAAACGACAAGCCCACCGTCGTCGCGCTGCGCGAGCTGGCCGAGGGCAGGCTCGATCACATGCTCCAGGAAAAGTACCGTCGCCCCGTCGCTGCCCCGACCGCGCCCGATCAGCCGCCCCCCGCCGAAGCCGACAGCGATAGCGACGCCGCGGCCGAACCGGAATGATGGCTTTCACCCTTTAACCCACCCGGAGAACACGAGCGATGAGCGCGCCGTTGCGGGAAGTTCGAAACGAGCTTCAGCAGCTTCGCCCGCTGGCCGTCGATGACGATTGGCTGGACGACCTGCGGCTGCGCATCGACGATCTTTGCACCATCGCAAGCGAATACCTGGAACAGGAGCACATCGAACAACTGCGCGAGGCTTGCTACTTCGCGGCCGAAGCTCACGCCGGCGTTTACCGCAAGAGCGGTGAACCTTACATTTTCCACCCGCTGGCCGTGGCCCGCATCCTGGCCAACGTCCGCTTCGACCACGAGACCTTGCTGGCGGCGCTGCTGCACGACGTCATCGAAGACACTCCCTACGACAAGGAGCACATCAGCGCGTGCTTCGGGCCGGAAGTGGCCGAGCTGGTGGACGGCGTCAGCAAGTTGACCCAGATTCACTTCAATTCCAAGCTGGAAGCGCAGGCCGAGAATTTCCGCAAGATGTTCCTGGCGATGGCCAAGGATTTGCGGATCATCATGATCAAGTTGGCCGACCGCCTGCACAACATGCGCACCCTGGGAGCCATGCGGTCGGACTCGCGCCGGCGCATCGCCCGCGAAACCCTGGAAATCTACGCCCCCATCGCCGGCCGGCTGGGCATGAACCACTTGCGCCAGGAGCTGGAAGATCTCGGGCTGAGCCACCTCTATCCGTTCCGCTTCCGGGTCTTGCAAGAAGCGGTGCGCCGGATGAGCGGCAACCGCCACGAGATCGTCAGCCAGATGGAAGCGCGCATCGACGCCCGGCTCCAGGAAGAAGCCATCAATGCTCGGGTCGTGGGCCGCAGCAAGCATTTATGGGGCATCTATCAGAAGATGCGCGGCAAGCTGCCGCTGCCGTTCCGGGAACCGGCGTCCGGCTCCCCAAACGAACCCGACCGCCTCTCTCCCCGCAAAAGCAAGCCCTTCCGGGATGTCTATGACGTTTATGCGGTGCGGATCATCGTCGATACCGTAGATACCTGTTACCGGGTATTGGGCGTCACGCACAATCTGTACAAGCCGATCATGGGCCGCTTCAAGGATTACATCGCCATCCCTAAGGCCAACGGCTATCAGTCGCTGCACACCGTGCTGTTCGGCCCCGGCGGCGTCCCCATCGAACTGCAAATCCGCACCGAGGACATGCACATCATGGCCGAGGTCGGCGTCGCCGCCCACTGGCGTTACAAGGCCGGCGGCGAGGGCGAAGGCGGCCACGCCCAGCAGCGCGCCCGCGAATGGTTGCGCAAGCTGCTGGACATGCAGCGCCGCGCCGGTAACCCGGTCGAATTCCTGGAAAGCGTCAAGATCGATCTGTTCCCCGACGAAATCTACGTGTTCACCCCGCGCGGCGAGATCATCGAACTGCCACGCGGCGCCACGGCGGTGGATTTCGCCTACGCCATTCATTCCGACGTCGGCAACACCTGTGTCGGCGCGCGGGTCGACCGCCGGCTGGTGCCGCTGCGCACGCCGCTGGCCACCGGCCAGACGGTCGAAGCCATCATCACGCCGACCGCCCGACCCAACCCGTCCTGGCTCAACTTCGTGGTGACCGCCAAGGCCCGCGCCAGCATCCGCCATTACCTCAAGCACCTCAAGCGCGAGGAGGCCGCCTTGCTCGGCAAGCGCTTGCTGGAAAAAGCGCTGGTCGGCCGGATCAACGGCTTGAACGAACTGCCGCTCGACCGGGTCAAGGCGCTGTTGCGAGAATTCAATCTGAGCAGTTTCGAGGAACTGTTGGCCGATATCGGCCTGGGCAGCCGCGTCGCCGCCTTGGTCGCCAAGCGCCTGTTGCCCAGCGGCGACCGCGACGAGCCGCCTTCCCCGGACGCCAGCGCCCAACCGCTGCTGATCAAGGGCACCGAAGGCGCCGTGGTCAGCTTCGGCAAATGTTGTCGGCCGTTGCCGGACGACGCCATCATCGGCTTTCTTCATGCCGGACGCGGCATCGTCATCCATCGCGACAACTGTAAAAACGTCACCAACTACAAGAAAAACGCCGAGAAATGGATCGAGGTGGAATGGGCGCAAAACATCACGACGGACTTTCCGGTGGAATTGCGCTTGGAAGTCAGCAACAAGCGCGGCGTGCTGGCCACCATCGCCGCCGCCATTTCCGCCACCGATACCAATATCGAGACCATCAACACCGCAGAACGGGACGGAAATCTGATCACGGTATCCCTGTTGGTGAACGTGGGTGATCGCAAACAGCTCGCTCGAGTGCTGCGGCGGTTGCGGACCCTACCGGAAGTGTCGAAGGTGGCCCGGCGCGCCTAAGCTCACCGCCCATCGATCCGCTCCGACCTACCGAATCCGGCGCAACCTCTGTTTTTAAACCTTCCGGTGACAACCGGAAACTCTTTCGTCAGGAGCTTCCCCATGTCTCGTGAAATCATCCAAACCGATCGGGCTCCCGCCGCTATCGGCACCTATTCCCAAGCCGTCAAGGTCGGGAATACCGTCTACCTGTCCGGTCAGATTCCACTCGATCCGGGCACCGGGCAACTGGTGGAGGGCGACATTGAAACACAAATCCGCCGGGTGTTCGACAATCTGGCGGCGGTGGCGAAAGCGGCGGGGGGCAGTCTGGCCGATACGGTCAAGCTCAGCGTATTTTTGCTCGATCTCGGCCACTTCGCACGGTTCAATCAGATCATGGCCGAGTATTTTCCCCAGCCTTATCCGGCGCGGGCCGCCGTCGGCGTCGCCGCCCTGCCGCGCGGCGCTCAGGTCGAGATGGAAGCGATTTTGGTGTTGGAGCGCTGACCGGTCGCCGGCATGGAACGCGGCGCTAGCCCGGCCGGCAAGGCGTCCGACACGCGCGGCGCGGCCCGCCCGCTGGCTTGCGAACCGCTGCCGGTGACCGCCCTGCCCGGTGTTGGCCCGAGGCTGGCCGAACGGTTGCGCCGGTTGGGCATCCGCAGCGCGGAGGATGTGCTGTTGCACCTCCCATCGCGCTATCAGAATCGCAGCCGCATCACCCCCATCGGCGCTTTGGTCCCTGGTGAGGAAGCCCAGATCGACGCTGAAATCGTCGGCCGCGAAATCACGGAGCGCGGGCGGCGCTTTCTGCTCTGCCATCTGCGCGACGCCACCGGCGCGCTGACCCTGCGGTTTTTTCATTTCAGTCCGGCTCAAGAACAATTATTCGGTCAGGCGGGCGTCCGTTTGCGCTGTTTTGGCGAGGTCCGTCAAGGCTACAGCGGCCTTGAGATGATCCACCCCGAATGCCGGCGGCTTGATGGGGACGCGCCGCCGGTGCCCGACCGGCTGACTCCGGTCTATCCCAGCACCGCCGGCCTGCAACAATTCACCTTGCGCGCGCTGGCCGAGCGGGCCTTGGCGCAACTCGACGCGGCGGTATTGCTGCCGGAGCTGCTGCCTTCCGCCTTGCGGCTGCAATTGCAATTGATGTCGGTTGCGGAAGCGCTGCGGCTGCTGCACCAACCGCCGAGCGCCGCGTCGTTGGAAGAGTTGGACAACGGCCGCCACCCCGCCCGACGGCGGCTGGCCTTCGAGGAGCTGCTGGCGCACCAGCTCAGCCTGCGGCGGCTGCGCGAACAGATGCGCCAGCAAACCGCGCCGGCCCTGGCCGGCGGCGGCGGCCTGAGCCAGCGTTTTCTGGAACGCTTGCCCTTTACCCTCACCAGCGCCCAGCGGCGCGTGTTGGCGGAAATCACCGCCGATCTCGCTCAGCCCCGGCCGATGTTGCGACTGCTGCAAGGCGATGTCGGTTCCGGCAAAACCGTGGTGGCCGCCGCCGCCGCGCTGCGGGCCGTGGAATCCGGGGCCCAGGCGGTATTGATGGCCCCTACCGAACTGCTGGCCGAACAACACCACCGGAATTTTCAAGAGTGGTTGGGTGAGTTGGGCGTCGAGGTCGCTTGGCTGACCGGGCGACTGGTCGGCCGGGCCCGTAAAACTCTGCTGGAACGGCTCGCGGCCGGCGACGTTCAGGTGGCGGTCGGCACGCACGCCCTGTTCCAGGAAGCCGTGGTGTTTTCCGAACTGGCGCTGGCCATCGTGGACGAGCAGCATCGCTTCGGCGTCCACCAGCGGCTGGCGTTGCGTGAAAAAGGCCGCCACAGCGGCTGTTGCCTGCATCAGTTGATCATGACCGCCACGCCGATCCCACGCACGCTGGCGATGAGCGCTTACGCCGATCTCGATACCTCGGTGATCGATGCATTGCCGCCCGGCCGCCGGCCGGTGAAAACGGTCGCCGCCCCCGACGGCCGCCGTGCGGAAGTGATCGAGCGCATCCGCCAAGCGTGTCGCGGCGGCCGGCAAGCGTACTGGGTTTGCCCGTTGATCGAGGAATCCGAACTGTTGGAATGCCAGGCGGCCGCAGCCACCGCCGAACGGCTGACGGCATTGTTGCCGGAGCTGCGGATCGGCCTGGTGCATGGCCGCTTGTCGGCCGCCGATAAGGAAACAGCGATGGCCGCCTTCAAGGCCGGCACGACCGACTTGCTGGTAGCCACCACGGTGATCGAGGTCGGGGTGGACGTACCCAACGCCAGCCTGATGATCGTGGAAAACGCCGAACGGCTGGGATTGGCGCAATTGCACCAGTTGCGGGGCCGGGTCGGACGCGGCAACAGCGACAGCAGTTGCGTGCTGTTGTACCGGCCGCCGCTGTCGCCCATCGCTCACGCCCGGCTGGCGACGCTGCGGGAATGCAACGACGGTTTCGAAATCGCCCGTCGGGATTTGGAGTTGCGCGGTCCCGGCGAGGTGCTCGGCACCCGGCAGACCGGCGAGCAAAGCTTGCGGGTGGCCGATTTGCTGCGCGATCAGGATTTGTTGAACGCGGCCCGTTACGCCGCCGACCGCCTGTTGCGCGACCATCCCGAGTGCGTCGAACCGCTGATCCGCCGCTGGATTGGGGCGGGCGCGCGTTACGGCGAGGTCTAGCGATGTATGCGGAATATTTCGGCTTGCGCGAGCCGCCGTTCGCGATCACGCCCGATCCAGGCTACGTTTATCTGAGCCCCCACCACCGGGAAGCGCTGGCGCACCTGCTGTACGGCACCGACGAGAACGGCGGCTTCGTGCAACTGACCGGCGAGGTCGGCACCGGCAAGACCACTCTGGTCCGCTCCTTGCTGGAACAAGGCTTGGAGCAGGTGGATATCGCGCTGTGCCTGAACCCGCGCCTGACCGTCGAGGAACTGCTGGCCACGGTCTGCGATGAGCTAAATGTCAGCTACCCGCGCGAGCATCCCACCCTCAAAGGCTTGGTGGACGCGCTCAACGAGCATCTGCTGCGCGTCCATGCGACCGGCCGGCGCACGGTGCTGATCATCGACGAGGCGCAGAACCTGAGCCGGGAAGTGCTGGAGCAAGTGCGCCTGCTGACCAATCTGGAAACCACCAAACACAAGCTGCTGCGCATCATCTTAGTCGGGCAACCGGAATTGCGGGCATTGCTGGCGCGACCGGATTTGCGGCAACTGGCCCAGCGCATCACCGCCCGCTACCACCTGCCGTCGCTCGATGCCGAGGACACCGCCGCCTACATCCGCCATCGGCTGCGCGTGGCCGGCGGGCGGGACGATCTGTTCAGCCGGCGGGCGCTGCGGGCCGTTTACCGACGCTCCGGCGGAGTGCCGCGCCTGATCAACATTATCTGCGACCGCGCGCTGCTGGGGGCTTACGGTCAAAACGCGCGGCGGGTCAGCGCCGGAGTGGTCCAGCAAGCGGCGCGCGAGGCGTTGCAAGATCGAAGTTTCGGGTTGGAAAAGCGCTTCGTTCACATCCGGCCGGCGCTGGCCATCGCCCTGGCCGGTCTGCTCATGATCGGCATCGCGCTTCGGCTACCCGATACCGTCACGCTGCCCCTCGCCTTACCGGCCGACGATCCGACCGCCGGTAAGACGGCTGCGCCAGCTGCGGCGCCGGCTTTCGTAGCCGCGCCCGCCCTGGCTCCCGCTTCCAGAAAAGCCGATCAAGCCGCCGCGCCGGCCTCGGTCCCTGCTTCCAGAAAAGCCGATCAAGCCGCCGCGTCCGCTTCAGAAATCCGCTCGCCGCCGCCAGTGGCCGCCAGGGTCGATCCAGCAACGGCGTTAGCTAACGCGCCGGCAATAGCTCCGACTTCCACCGCCGGCACCACCGCGCCGGCGTCACCGACGACCTTTAGCGCTCCAGCCGTAACCGTCACTGAGACCGCCCCAGCACCAGCGTCTGTCGCCGCTAGCTCTCCAGCGGCGTCATCCGCCGCCAGCGCACCGCCTTCATCCGCTCCCAGTGGCGTTAGCGAACGCCCGGCGACGCCCATGCCGGCCACTTCATCGGCCACAACGGCCGACCTCATATCCCTCCTATCGCCAACCTCCAACGAAGGCAAACCACCCTCATCGTCGGTCGGTGGCGGTCAACTCAATCTAAGCGCGTTGTTGCGCGATGCCCACATTGAGAAAGCGAACGAAGGCTTGCTGGCACTGTGGGGCATCGCCCCGTTTCAGGGACGCGCGGCAGCCTTTTGCGAACAGGTCAAAACGCGCGGCCTGCGTTGCCTGTCCGGTCAAGGCGACTGGGAAGCGCTACGCCATTTCAACCGCCCCGCCGTGCTGCCGCTGAACCGAGCCGGTGGTGGCGCCGCCCCGGTGCTGCTGCGCTCGCTCGCGGACAATCGAGCGACCTTGGAGGTCGGCGGGCAACTGGTTACCGTACCCTTAGAGCAGATCAAGCCGCTGTGGACCGGCCAATATGTTCTGCTGTGGAAATTGCAAACCGATCAACCCATCATCGGTCCCGGCAACAACGGCGAGGCGGTGCGCTGGCTGCGTCGGCGCTTGGCGATGGCGGCCGGCCAGCCCATCCCCGAAGCGCCATCGGAACGTTTCGACGCTGAACTGGGCAAGCAAGTGCGCGCGTTTCAACAGGCACGTGGTCTTTTAGCGGACGGCATGGCGGGCGAACAAACGCTGGTCTTGCTGAACAACCTCGCACCGCTGCCTGGCACCCCGCTCCTCAGTCAATCGCTGCGGGAACCGTAAGATGTCTTATATCCTCGACGCGCTGCGCAAGGCCGAGCACGAGCGCCACCTGGGTCGACCACCGAGCCTTACAGCTTCTCCGGCACCGGCACAGACAACAGGACAGCGGCTGTGGCTTTGGCTGGCCGTAGGATTGGGTTTGGGATTCAACGCCGCTCTGCTGGCTTATTTCTTGACCAGACCCCAACCGGCAACCGGGCCGGCCACGCTGGTAGCGACCACCCCCAAGCCGGCCCAACAAACGCCTTTGGAGTCCGGCCCGCCGGCTGGCGTATCGAAACCGACAACCGAACCGAGCGGTTCAGCGCCTCTCGCAATCGCGCCGACGCACCCGGATGCCGGCCCGTCCGTCAGCCCACCACCCAAAACTCCAGCAACCGTCGAGTCTCCGCCCGCTCCGCCCGCGCAACCGCCCGCGTCTCGTAAAAGCCCCGCCGCAGCGAGTCCGCCCGAAGCGGCGCGACCGTCGTCGGCCGCTCCCGTGCGGGAACGTCGGCAGGCATCGACTCCGAAGCCGGCGCCCGGACCCACGGTCACCATCGGACCGGAACCCCCACCGCTGCTGGAGACGTTGCCCGCCGAGGGACGGCGTGGCCTTCCCGACCTGAATCTCGACATTCACGTCTACAGCCCGGATCGCGACAAACGTTTTGTGGTCGTCAACGGCCGGCGCTATCGGGAAGGCGATCCGATCGAAAAGGGCGCCGTGCTGGAAAGCGTGACGCCCAACGGCGCGGTGTTGCGCCAGGGCGGCCAGCGGTTTCGGCTCTCGGTGCGCCGCTAGCCGCCGGGTGGCTCAGCGCCTTCTTTGATCCGGATCGACGTTGAGCTGGCTGTTGCTGTCGCCCGCCGCGCGTGGCGGCGGTCGCTTGCTTTCCAGCTTGATCTTCAGGCGCAGGTTGTTGGCGGAGTCCGCATGGCGGATCGCGGTTTCGTAGCCGATCTGGCCGGCTTCGTAGAGATCGAACAGCGCCATGTCGAAGGTGATGATGCCCTGATCGCTGGAGCGCATCATCATGGTCTTGATTTCCTTGATCCGCCCCTGAAAGATCAATTCCGCCATCAGCGGCGTGTTGAGCAGGATTTCCACCGCCGGGATCAAACCGGGCTGGTCCACGCGCGGCAGCAAGCGCTGCGAGATGAACGCCTTCATGTTGAAGGACAAATCCATCAAGATTTGAGTGCGCCTTTCTTCCGGGAAAAAGTTGATGATACGATCGAACGCCTGATCGGTGGTGTTGGCGTGCAAGGTGGTCAGGCACAGGTGGCCGGTTTCGGCGAAGTTGATGACCGATTGCATGGTTTCCCGATCCCGCACCTCGCCGATCAGGATGACGTTAGGGGCTTGGCGCAAGGTATTCTTTAAAGCGGTGTCGTAGGAATCGGTATCCACGCCGACTTCGCGCTGGTCCACCAGGGAAAGTTTGTGGCGGTGGAAAAACTCGATGGGGTCTTCGATGGTGATGATATGCTCGCGGCATTGACTGTTGCGATGATCCAACATGGCCGCCATCGACGTGGTCTTGCCGCAGCCGGTGCCGCCCAGGAAAATCACCAACCCGCGCTTGGCCAGCGCGATGTCATGCAGGATCGGCGGCAGATTGAGCTCGTCAAGCGTCGGAATCTGCTGCTGAATCAGCCGCAGCACCATGCCGGAGCTACCCCGCTGGGTGAAAGCGCTGACCCGAAAGCGCGCCACATCCGGGAAATTGAGGGAAAAATTGGCCTCACGATTCTGATCGAACTCCCGCGCCTGCCGGTCGTTCATGATCGAACGCACCAGGAGCGCTACTTGCTGCGGGCTCAAACTTGGGCCGCCGACCCGGCGGATTTCCTGATTGATCTTGAAGGCGGCCGGGCTGCCGGCGGTGATAAAGATATCCGATCCTTTCAACTCCAGTAATTTGAGTGCCAATTCATAAAGATACTGGGTCGCTTTATCATTATCGGTCACAACCTGCTCGGATTTTTGCTCCATTATCGGTTCCCCTTCTCATCGCTCGCACCACACCACGCGCCGGGTTGACGCCGTCGCTTCCGACCGCTCCCGCCGCTCCGGGTTACGTTTCTGCTCTCACCTGCCTTACCCGAGTATCGCCAACTATTCTATACTGTGCAAATCGCGCCGCTGCTTGGCCGTTTCGGACACCCGCTCAACCCGCCCCTCAGGCTTCGACCAAGTGTTTGGTTCGCCCTCCAATTTTTGAAAAAATCGCCAGCGCTCGCCACGCCCTTTCGCATTCGTTTCAGGAGACCCTCTTTGATTCGTGTTCAGGAGACCCTCTTTGTCCTAAACCGCGCTGGCCATCGCACGGCTTACGCGCTCGCGCTGCTGTTCCCGCTGTGCTGCTCGGCCGCCGCCCCGCCCCGCCCCGCCGAAGCGCAACCGCTGCCGGATTTTCGCAAGTTGGTCAAACAAAACGAATCGGCGGTCGTCAATATCAGCTCAACCCAAGCGCCCAGCAAACAAAACGCCACCCGCAAGCCCGGTTTGCCGGAGCTGCCGGGCAAGGAAAACCCGTATCTGGAATTCTTTAGGCGTTTCTTCCAGGAACGACCCGAATTGCCGGGCGACCGTCAAACCAACTCCCTGGGCTCGGGCTTCATCATTTCGCCGGACGGTTTCATCCTGACCAACGCCCATGTCGCCCGCGACGCCGACAAGATCATCGCGCGGCTCAGCGACCAGCGGGAACGTCCCGCCAAGGTGATCGGGGTGGACGAACTGACCGATGTGGCGGTGCTCAAGATCGAAGGCGACAACCTGCCGGCGGTCAAGATCGGCGACTCCGACGCCTTGGAAGTCGGCGAATGGGTGTTGGCCATCGGCTCGCCGTTCGGATTGGAACACACCGCCACCCAGGGCATCGTCAGCGCGGTCGGCCGCAATTTGCCCAGCGGCACCTACGTGCCGTTCATCCAGAGTGATGTGGCGGTCAATCCCGGCAGCTCCGGCGGCCCCTTGTTCAACCTGCGCGGGGAAGTGGTCGGGATCAATTCGCAGATTTACAGCAGCACCGGCGGCTATATGGGGCTGTCGTTCGCCATTCCCATCAAGCTGGCCATGCAGGTGACCGACCAACTGAAAGCGACCGGCGAAGTCACCCGCGGCTGGCTGGGCATCCTGCTGCAAGCGGTCAACAACGATCTGGCTGAAGCCTTTCAGCTCGACCGGCCGCGCGGGGCGCTGGTCGCCCAGGTCTTGCCGGACAGTCCGGCGGCCAGCGCCGGCTTCAAGGTGGGGGACGTAATCCTGCGTTACGGCGGCGAATTGGTGGAAGATTCTTCGCAGCTGCCGAGGATGATCGGCGTCACGCCGGTCGGTAAGACAGTGGCGATGTCGGTCTTGCGCAACGGCGAGCCGTTGGAAATCAAGGCGACCATCGCCCGGCTGGAAGCGATGGAGGAACCGGTCGCCACCATGGACGAACACACGGATTCACGCCTCAACATCACCGTCGCCGATCTCAGCAACGACCAGCGTCGCAACATGGCGGCCGAAGAACAGGGCGTGCTGGTCACCGCCGTGGACGAGGGCCCGGCCGCGAACGCCGGCCTGTATCCGGACGACATCATCCTGCAAATCAATCACAATCCGGTCAAAAGCGCCAGCCAGTTCGTCGAGCTGGCCAAGGGCCTGCCCAAGGGCAAGGCGGTGCCGTTATTGGTGAAACGGGAAACCGAGTCACTCTACTTGGCCGTGCGCCTGCCCGACAAGGATTGAAGCAAGTATCTTCGCGATGACTCCGAACAACTGTCTGGATTTCGAAAAGCCCATCGCCGAACTGGAGGCGATGCTCCAGGAATTGCGCACTCTCAGCGCCGAACAGGAGCTGAACATCAGCGATGAAATCGCCCGGCTGGAAGCCAAGAGCAAAGCGCTGACCGACTCCATCTTCGCCAGTCTGACCCCGTGGCAGATTTCCCAAATCGCCCGCCACCCGTTGCGCCCTTACACGTTGGACTACGTGGAGCGGCTGTTCACCGATTTCCAGGAACTGCACGGCGACCGCAGCTTCGCCGACGATCACGCCATCGTTGGCGGGCTGGCGCGCTTGGACGGACGGGCGGTGCTGGTGATCGGCCACCAGAAAGGTCGCGACACCAAGGAAAAGATTTACCGCAATTTCGGAATGCCGCGACCGGAAGGTTATCGCAAGGCGCTGCGCCTGATGAAGTTGGCCGAACGCTTTCATCTGCCGCTGCTGACGTTCATCGACACGCCGGGCGCGTACCCCGGCATCGGCGCCGAGGAACGCGGCCAGAGCGAGGCTATCGCCCGCAATTTGTTCGAAATGTGCCGGCTGCGCATTCCGGTGATTTGCGTGGTGATCGGTGAGGGCGGTTCCGGCGGCGCGCTGGCGGTCGGCGTCGGCGACCGCGTGCTGATGCTGCAATACAGCACCTATTCGGTGATTTCGCCGGAAGGCTGCGCGGCGATTTTATGGAAGAGCGCCGAAAAAGCCGCCGAAGCCGCCGAAGCGCTGGGGTTGACCGCCGACCGCTTGCTGAAGCTGAAGCTGATCGACAGCGTTATCCCCGAACCACCGGGCGGCGCCCATCGTGACCCGACGCGCATCGTCGAGAACATTCGAGCCGCCTTGCATAAAAACTTGCAACAACTGGACGCCCTGACGGTGGATGCGCTGTTGGAACAACGCTACCAGCGGCTGATGGCTTACGGCGTGTTCAAGGAATCGGAGCCGGCCGCCTCGACCCAATCGTCCTGGCAGAGCAGCGTGGCCGCCTTGCTGGGCAAGGACAAGGATTCCTGAGCCGGCGGGACTCGGATTGCAACGCGATGGTGCTTTCGCCCGCCCTGTTCGCCCCTCTGCTAAACGACCATCCTCAGCTCCGCCATCTGATCGTCGCTTACAGCGGTGGTCTGGATTCCCACGGACTGCTGCATCTGCTGGCGACCGACCGCGCTGCTCGGCCCGAACGGACGTTGGCGGCTTGCTACGTGGATCATGGGTTGCACCCCGCGTCGGCCATCTGGGGCGAGCATTGCGCCCGCATCTGTCGCACCTTGGCCGTTCCGTTGCGAGTCTTGAAAGTCGATGCGCGACCCCTATCCGGCGAGAGTCCGGAAGCCGCCGCCCGCCGTGTCCGCTATGCCGCCCTCGCCGCCGAACTCAAATCGGATACTGGCTTGTTGACCGCCCATCACCGGGACGATCAAGCCGAAACCCTGTTGCTGCAACTGTTGCGCGGCGCGGGTCCGCACGGATTGGCGGCGATGCCAGCGGCGGCCCGACTCGGACAGGGCTGGCTGCTGCGGCCCTTGTTGGAGGTCGGCCGCGCCGATTTGCTGGCTTATGCCCGCACCCATCAGTTGCCCTGGATCGAGGATGCCAGCAACACGGATTCCGCGTTCGACCGCAACTATCTTCGCCACCACATCCTGCCCTTACTGGCCGAGCGCTGGCCGGCCGCTCACCGCAATTTGGCGCGTTCGGCGCGCTGGTGCGCCGAAACCGCCGACTGGCTGAACGCGGAAGCCGCAACCGATCTTAGTGGGATCGGCGCCGAACGCATCGATGCGCTGCGCCTTCCGCCGCTGTGCGAGCTTAGCGATATCCGCCAACGCAACGTCGTGCGCTTTTGGTTGCGCCGGCTCGGCTTGCCGGTTCCCGACCACCGGCAATTGCGGCACCTGCTGCACGATATGCTGGCCGCCGGGCGCGACCGGCAGCCTTACGTCCGCTGGCCGGGTGGCGAAGCGCGCCGCTACCGGGACAGACTCTACGCCATGCCGCCCTTGCCGCCGCATGACGCACGCCAAACCTTCAGCTGGCGAGCGTGTGGCGATGGCTGGCCGCCGCTGGAGCTTCCGGGCGTGGGCCGGCTGCGGATGCGGGCAGCGCTCAGTCAAGGGTTACGGGCAGAAATCTGGCGCGATGGTCCGTTGCTCGTTCGCTTTCGGATCGGCGGCGAACGCTTTCAACCGGTCGGGCGCGGCCACAGTCAAGAACTGAAGAAGCTGCTACAGGAAGCGAGCATCCCACCGTGGGAGCGGGACCGGTTGCCGCTACTGTATAGGGATCGGAGCTTGCTAGCGGTTGTAGGATTGAGCGTCGCCGCCGACCGGGCCGCCAGGCCCGGCGAAACGGGCTGGCAACCGGTGCTGGAGCCGCCGCTGCGATACGGCGGGTCCTTCATGGGCGGTGCTCGGTAACGGCATCGCCCATTCAGGATCAAGACGCATCCACATCGTTCAGCAGCGCGCGCATGACGCTGACTACTTGCGCCGTTATCGGCTCCGCCGGCGTTTCTCGTCCGACCATATAGCGCATCAATAACGGGTCTTGCAGCTCCAGCAATTCCGCGAACGCTTGCTGCTCTTCTGCTGAAGCAGCCGGGTAATGCCGTTCCAGATAGCCCAACGTCAGCAGGTCCAACTCTTTCATGCCGCGCCGGCAGCGCCAGCGCAATTTGCCTAATTGTTCGGTCACGATCCGCTGCTCCCATAAACAAAACCCCTCACCCGCACCGCGGGAGAGGGGTCAAGGATAAGAAAATCTAACGTAAAACCGAAGCGAATTAGCGCCGTTCCACCATCAGTTTTTTGATCTCCGCGATGGCTTTGGCGGGATTCAAGCTCTTCGGGCAGGTCTTGGTGCAATTCATGATGGTATGGCAGCGATAGAGCCGGAACGGGTCTTCCAGATCGTCCAAGCGCTCGCCGGTAAATTCATCGCGGCTGTCCACGATCCAGCGATAGGCTTGCAGCAAGATGGAAGGACCGAGATACCGCTCGCCGTTCCACCAGTAACTCGGGCAACTGGTGGAGCAGCAGGCGCACAGGATACATTCATACAACCCATCCAGCTTGGCGCGATCCTCCTTGGATTGCAGGCGCTCCCGCGCCGGCGGCGGCGTGGCGGCCTGCAACCAGGGCTTGATCGAGGTGTACTGCGCGTAGAAATGGGTCAGATCGGGCACCAGATCCTTGACGACGGGCATGTGCGGCAACGGATAGATCTTGACCTCGCCGGAGATGTCCTCGATGGCCTTGGTGCACGCCAAGGTGTTGGTGCCGTCGATGTTCATGGCGCAAGAACCGCACACCCCTTCCCGGCAGGAGCGCCGGAGCGTCAGGGTCGGATCGACCTCGTTCTTGATCTTGAGCAGCGCGTCCAACACCATCGGCCCGCAGGCGGCCAGATCGACTTCGTAAGTATCCATGCGCGGGTTTTCGCCGCTGTCCGGGTCCCAGCGATAAATCTGGAAGCGCCTGACGTTTTTGGCGCCCGCGCCGGCATAGTAGGTTTTGCCCTTGCCGATGACGGAATTGGCTGGAAGTTTGAATTGAGCCATGACGGTGTCCCCTCAGTACGTGCGCTTCTTGGGTGGGATGTATTCCACCTCTTGGGTCAGGGTATAGGTGTGAACCGGACGGTAGTCGATCTTGACACCGCCCTTGGGGTCCAGCCACGCCAGGGTGTGCTTCATCCAGTTCTCATCGTCGCGGTCGGGATAGTCCTCGCGGGCGTGCGCGCCGCGACTTTCGGGCCGGTTGATCGCCGATTTGATCGAGACCATCGCGCAACCGAGCAGGTTGTCCAGTTCCAGGGTCTCGACCAGATCGGAATTCCAGACCATGCCTCGGTCGCTGACGCCGACCTGCTCGAAGCCGGCGTAAACCTCCTCCAGCAGTTTGATGCCCTCGGCCATGGAATCGCCGGTGCGGAACACCGCCGCGTGATTCTGCATGGTGCGCTGCATCCGCATCCGCAAACTGGCGGTCGGGTTCTCGCCCTTGGCGTTGCGCAGGCCGTCGAAGCGGGCGACGATCTTATCCACCGAAGCTTGCGGCAAGGGTCCGTGCGAGCTGTTGGGTTTGACCAGCTCGGCGCAGCGGATGGCGGCGGCGCGCCCGAACACCACGATGTCCAGCAGCGAGTTGGAGCCCAGGCGGTTGGCGCCGTGCACCGACACGCAAGCGGATTCGCCGATGGCCATCAAACCGGGAATGACGGTATCGGGGTTGCCGTCTTTGAGGATGACGACTTCGCCGTGGTAGTTGGTCGGGATGCCGCCCATGTTGTAATGCACGGTCGGCAGCACCGGCGCGGGCTCCTTGGTCACGTCCACGCCGGCGAAGATGCGGGCGGTTTCGGCGATGCCCGGCAGCCGCTCGTTGATGACGTTGGCGCCCAAATGTTCCAGATGCAGATAAATGTGATCCTTGTGTTCGCCGACCCCGCGCCCCTCGCGGATTTCGATGGTCATGGAACGGCTGACCACATCGCGCGAGGCCAGGTCCTTGGCGTTCGGCGCGTAGCGCTCCATGAAGCGCTCGCCGTTGGAGTTGGTCAGATAGCCGCCCTCGCCCCGGCAGCCTTCGGTCATCAGACAGCCGGAGCCGTAGATGCCGGTCGGATGGAACTGGGTGAATTCCATGTCTTGCAACGGCAGACCGGCCCGTAGCACCATGCCGTTGCCATCACCGGTGCAGGTGTGTGCCGAGGTCGCCGAAAAGTAGGCGCGGCCGTAGCCGCCGGTCGCCAACACGGTTTGATGGGCGTTGAAGACATGCAGCGAACCGTCGGCCAAATCCCAGGCCACCACGCCGCGGCAGGCGCCCGAATCGTCCATGATCAAATCCAGCGCGAAATATTCGATGAAGAATTCAGCGTTGTGTTTGAGCGCCTGCTGGTAGAGGGTGTGCAGGATGGCGTGGCCGGTGCGGTCGGCGGCGGCGCAGGTGCGCTGGGCGATGCCCTCGCCGTAGTTGGTGGTCATGCCGCCGAAGGGGCGCTGGTAAATCTTGCCTTCCTCGGTGCGGGAGAATGGCACCCCGTAGTGCTCCAGCTCGATCACCGCCGGCACCGCCTCGCGGCACATGTATTCGATGGCGTCCTGATCGCCGAGCCAGTCGGAGCCCTTCACGGTGTCATACATGTGCCACTGCCACAGATCCTGGCCCATGTTGGCCAGCGCCGCCGACATGCCGCCCTGCGCCGCGACCGTATGGCTGCGAGTGGGAAACACCTTGGTCAAACAGGCCGTCTTCAGGCCCTTCTGGGCCATGCCGAAGGTGGCGCGCAAGCCCGCGCCGCCCGCGCCGACCACGACCACGTCGTAATTATGATGGATCAATTTGTATTCGTTGGACATGAAACCTCAGCCTCCGGTGGTGGGCGTCAGGCAAGCGCGATTTTGAGCACGCTGATAATGGAGATCGCGCCCAGCAGGAACAACACGAACTGGGTCACCAGCAGGGCGAGGTACATGGCCCATTCCGGCCGAACGTAGTCTTCGTAAATGACCTGCATCCCCAGCTTGGCGTGATAAAACACCACAAACAGGAACGTCACCATCAATCCGGCGTTGATCGGGTTGCTCAACCAGTGCTGGAACATTTCATACTCGGTGCGGGAGTAGCGCAGCATCGAAAACGCGAACCACAGCACCAAGGGGACCAAGGCGATGGAGGTCACGCGCTGCATCCACCAGTGATGGGTGCCCTCTTTGGCGGTGCCTAGGCCGCGAACGCGAGCGAGCGGGGTACGTAAACTCATGGCGACTCTCCTCAGGGCGCGGCGATCAGCCAGCACAGCGTGGTCAGAATGATGGACGCCCAGATCACGGCCCAGCCGGATTTAGCGGCGTCCTGCAACTCAAAACCGTAACCGGCGTCCCAAAACAGATGACGGATACCGTTCGCCATGTGGTAAAACAGCGCCCAAGTCCACAGAAACAGCAGCAATTGGCCGAGCATCGAACCGATCACCGCTTGAGCGTGGTGATAGGCTTGCGGGCCGAGCGCGGCCGCGGCCAACCAGTACACCAGCAGCAGCGTGCCGGCCACCAGGGCCGCTCCGGTGGCGCGGTGGGTGATGGATAACACCGAAGTCATTTGTGGTTTGTAATACGGGCCGATCATGAACGGCGACAGTGGCCGCTGGTTGGCTGACATAGGTTTCTCCTCGTTAATACAGTGGCGAAGATGAAGCTCGTTTTTTTGTGCGACGCAAAAATCAAGGTCGAATGCTACCCCCATGTTCGGGGACATCACAATGAAAACGATGGATTCGGACGACGTTGCACGCTAGCGGGCCTGCCACCACGGTGGGGGCCTAGAAATCGATACAGCGGCCCGCTTTCTCCCAATCGCCGTAGCGGGTAGGCTCAGGTCCTTTGGGACCGCCAAATTCCAGGGGCTGTTTGGGTTTTGCGGCGGGTTCGACTGGCGGGGACGGATCGGGGCTCGTGGACGGCTGCGGCGGCGTTATCTGCGTGTCGTTCTCGTTCATGACAGCTCACGAAAAAGCAAGTTAAGGGATGGCGCTAGCCGGCCATCCAACTTCCAGCCGTCGACCCTGCCACTGGAAAGATTACAGTTCTGAAAACCTAGTACGACGGTCGGGTATTTTGGTTTATTTCTTGTGGACATTATGCCTTTCACGGCCTTCGAACGCAACGAATCAGCGGATTCTCAAACGGGTGGACCACGCGCGCATCCTGCTGCTATAAATTGGAAAGACAACGAGATTTCATCCTATGAACGCAGAATGGCGGGTATTTCTTGAGCGGGCGGGCGCCGTGCTGGCGAACGATGGCGTGGCAAACTTCGGCCGGGCTGACCTCGAATCCCGCGCGGCGCTTTCCGGCGAGGTGTGTTGCGATCTGTCGCAACGGGGTCTGATCGTCGCGCGCGGCCCCGATAGCGAGACCTTCTTGCAAGGCCAACTGACTTGCGACCTGCGGCAGGCGACGCCGGAGCGCAGCCTGCTCGGCGCTTATTGCAGCCCCAAGGGTCGGGCGCTGGCCTGCCCGCGGGTGTTCCAACGCGAAGACGCTTATTATCTGGAGCTGCCGCGCGCGCTGGTGGAGCCGACGCTGGCGCGCTTGCGAAAATATGTGCTCAGGGCCAAAACCGCGCTGGAGGACGCCAGCGACACCCTGGCGCGAATGGGAGTGGCTGGGCCTGCCGCCGCGCCCTTGCTGGCGGAATACGGTTCAGCGGATGTCGCTGCCATGCTGGAAGGTGAGGCGCGCTATGCCCACGGCGTCACCATCCTTCGCCTGCCCGGCCCCACTCCTCGCTTCCAACTGCATGGCCCGGCCCCGGCACTCAGCGCGCTTTGGAACGCGCTCGTTCCGAGCGTCACCCCGATTGGCGCTGAGTCCTGGCGCTTGCTGGACATTTTGGCGGGAACGCCGGCCGTCTACCCCGAAACCGTGGACGCGTTCGTGCCGCAAATGCTCAACCTGCAGTTTCTGGATGGGATCGGCTTTCAGAAAGGTTGCTATACCGGGCAGGAGATCGTGGCGCGCACCCAGTATTTGGGCAAACTGAAACGGCGGATGTATTTGGCGCGGGCGGACAGTCCGACGCCACCCCATCCCGGCGATGCGCTGTTTTCACTTCACGCCGACCCCGGCCAGAGCGCGGGACAACTGGCCGATGCGGCATTGCATCCCGCCGGCGGCTATGCCGTGCTGGCGGTGGCAATGATCGAGCTTGCCGAACGGGGGGCGTTACAACTGGGCGCCAGCGGCGGGCCGACGCTCCGTCTGGAGCCGCTGCCTTACTGCTTCGAGGCCACCGCTTAACCGTCGGCGGGCATCCAACCTCCCAATGCTTTCCAGCGGTTGACAATCAAGCAAAACAGGTCCGCCGTGCGTTCGGCATCGTAAATCGCCGAATGCGCCTCGCGCTCGTCCCAGCGGATGTCCGCCGCCTGGAGCGCCCGCGCCAGCACCGTTTGTCCGTAGGCCAATCCGGCCAGCGACACCGTATCGAAGCTGCTGAACGGATGAAAAGGGTTACGCTTGATCTTGGCGCGGGCCACCGCCGCGTTCAGAAACGCCAGATCGAAAAACGCATTGTGGCCGACCAGAACGGCGCGGGTGCAGCCGGTTTCCCGCATCTCCCGTCGGACCTCCTGAAAGATGCCCTCCAAGGCTTCGCGTTCCGCGACCGCGAAACGGAAAGGATGGTCGGGATCGATGCCGTTGACCGCCATCGATGCCGGGTCCAGCCGCGCGCCGGGAAAGGGCTGGACGTGATGGGCCAAGGTGCCGGCGGGACGTAAATCGCCTTGCCAGTCCATGCGCACGATGACGGCGGCGATTTCCAACAAGGCGTCGGTTTGGGCGTTGATGCCGCCGGTTTCGACATCCACGATGACCGGGAGGAATCCCCGGAACCGGCGAGCGATGAGAGCGTTCGGGGGGGGTCCGTTCATCCGTGCAGGATAACGGATCGCCTGTCGAAACGCACTGACACCCGCGCGGCGGGCGGGCTGGGCTCAGCCCGGCGTGTTGTATTCCACCCAGTGCGAGCCGGCGGTGGTGTCTTCGCGCTTCCAGAAGGGCGCTTTCGATTTCAGTTCTTCCATGATCCACCGGCAGGCCGCGAAGGCCGTCGCCCGGTGCGCCGACCAGACCGCCACCAGCACGATGGGATCGCTGGGGTTCAGCTCGCCGACCCGATGCAGCACCAGGGCATCCAGGAGCGGCCATTCCCGAGCGGCGGTCTCGACGATGCGCTGCAAATAGCGCTCGGTCATACCGGGATAATGCTCCAGGCTCATCCGGCTGATGGCGGCTTGTTCGTTAGAGGCGCGCACGGTGCCGATGAAGATCGCCGTCGCGCCGTACTGACCTTTCAGTTCGAGCTGACCGGCTTGATAACACCCCAATTCCACCAGCGGTTCGAAGGGCGCATCCCGCAATTCGACCTTCACTCCTCTACCCTCCTGTCACCGGCGGGAAGAACGCCACCTCATCGCCATCGCGGACGGTTTGTTCCAGGCTGGCGTATTCCATATTGACCGCCGCCAGCGTATTCGGCGGCAACGGCGTTTCCGGCCACAGCCTTGCCCAAATTTCGGCAACCGTGGTTGTTTCGGCTACGGAAAGCCGATCTTCAGCGCGACCTAAACGGTCGCGCAGGCTGGCGAAATATTTGATCTGTACGGTCATGACGGAATTTTTGATCAACCCCCGCTTCCAGGCGTTTGGAGATGGAGATGCGGCCACGCCCAGCGAAACGGCCAACACGATCCCTACGGAATGAGGTTTGTTACAACCCCTGTTGCTTTACGGTCGCACTCACTCCAGTTTATTGTCGCTTTTGCGCTTGAAAAACACGCAACCCCACAGGTCCCTGGCCCTTGAGGGATGGCCTACAGGCAGCCCTGGCTGATGATCTGGGCGACCCGGTTTTGGAACTCGGCGGAACCCAGGAATTCCCCGCGCAGTTGTTCTCGGCTCTTGAGGCCACCGTCCAACTGGCCGACCCAATAGTTGAAGCCCTCCAAGTCCCCGCCTCGCCGCAGGAAGGCATAATACAGGTCAGCCACATAGTCGCGGTTGCCGCGGCTGCGGTTCAAGTACTCCCCGCTGCCCAGGAACTGGGTGGAAATGCTGTTCACTTCATTGTTGACCGCCGCCGCTCCCTGGCACTGCGCGGCACGGAACCGGGCCGCCCAGTAAGTGAAGCCGCTGGTGTCGGACAGCCGGTTGAGGAAGCCACGATAGAAGTCCACCACGGCGTAGACCTCGGCGCGGCTGGCGGTGCTGCCCAGCAACCCCTGCATGTAGCTGCCGAATTCGGTGGAGAACAGGAAGGAGAACAGCACGACCGGGCGCGGCATCCCTTGAGTCAGTTGACCGATCCAGTAATTCAAGCCACCGCTGTCGGGATCGCGCTGGAAGAAGGTCCGGTACAGGTCGGTGACGTATTGGCTGTCGTTGGTGTTTCGAGCCAGGTATTCAGCGCTGTAGAAGAACCAGCCTGCCATTACCCGAAAGGCTTCTTGTACGTCCACTCCCAACCCTTGCAGCCGGCTCACTTCCCCTTGCCAATAGGCCCAGCCACTGGGATCGGGCGCGCGATTGAGAATCGATTGGTAGTAGTGTCCGATCAAGGTTTGTTCGGCGGGCAACGCGCCGATCTCGACCGCGCCGATGTCCACCGCGGCGTTGACGATCCGCGGTCGGTAGCCCCGTTGATCCGCCCCAAGCGCTGCCGATTGCGCCAAAGCGTTATCACCGGCATCGATCAACGAACCGCCCGCAACGGGTAGCTGAGTCAGCGTGGGCCCCCCGTTGTTTGCTAAAGAGCCAATGGCCGTACCGATCGCACCAGGAAGGACAATATCACCCACAGCCGTATTGGCGTTGCTCAACCCAGAGACGCCGTTCTCGCCAAAGACATTACGGCCACGAGACTTAAAAACCCCACTACTATTATAAACCGAAGCCCCTGTCGCCGCGCTGTTGCCTGCTATTACACTATTGCCCGCTGAAAAATCGAGCGATGCGTTAAAAACACCGCCGCCTCTGGATGAGGGAGCCGTGTTATTAACTATAGTACTATTCAATACGATTGTGGTACCCGCTCTAATTCTAAGACCGCCGCCGCCGTCGGTAATAACGGCACTCAAAGCCCCATTCCCTGAAATAGTACTATTATAGAGGGTCAAGACGCCGTTTTCGTTGTTGATACCCCCGCCACCACCCTGGGCGGTATTTGCGTTAATAGTGGTATTGGTGATCGTCATTGTGGCGGCAGTATCATCATTTTTTAATCCACCGCCGTAACGCCCGGCTAAATTGCCGGTAAAGGTACTGTTATTGACCGTCAACGCACCTAAGTTATAAATAGCTCCGCCGCTCCGCGTAGTCGCCGCATTGGCGGACAGAACCGTATTATTGACCGTCAATTTCCCGCGATTGAAGATGCCGCCGCCAAGACCATCAGGAGTCGAATTACCCTCTAAAACACAATAGCTGACTGTCAATACGCTACTCGATAGGCTATTACTGATAGCGCCGCCTCCATCCGTGCCAGACCATTTGCTAGATTGAATGGTGCTGTTTTGCAAAAACAGTGTTCCAGCATTATTAATTCCCCCATTCTGAAGCTTTATTGTCGAGAGAAAAACTGTCTTGCCGCTATTGATGGTGAAGATGCGCTGGGCGTTGTTACCACTGATCGTTACATTGGGTGCCGCGCCAATAATGGTCAACGGATCATTAATGACAAACCCCCCTGACGTCGACAGAGTGCCGCTAAGACCCGCCTGAAAAACGATCGTGTCCGCGCCGACGGTGTTATTGGCATCGGACACCGCCTGCCGCAGCGAACCGAGGCCGCTGTCGCTGAGATTCGCGACCGTAAAGGTGGCCGCATAGCTTAAAGGCGCTCCAAAAAGTACGGCAACTGTGCTGATGGCCCCCCAATAGCCCAAAACTCGCCGCGACCGGCCGCGGACGGATCGAACGTTCATACACGATTTCCTCTCTCAAGTTATCAATTGTAAAAATGAGGCATCAGGCTTATTTGAATTTGTGAAGCCCGCCACACCGATCTCGGCGATCACCCACTCGCACCGCTCGATCTCCGACCCTCACTCGCATTTCGCCGCGGCGAGGCCTGCCGCACCCGCCAGATCGGCCGATCCGTCTGATCGATCAGCCCATTTTGCCACAGCCAGAGCCTCGCCTCTTCAGCATCCTGCTCGAACCAAGCACGGGCCGAACCGAGCCGAAAAGTATAGCCCCACGCATCCATGTCGGCGCACAGCCGCGCCTGACCGACGCCGGGCAACTCATCCGCCAATAAGAGTTGTAGATAGCAGACGCCGTTCTCTTCGTCGCACTCGCCACCCGCATCGGTATGCAACCTTGCCCGGCGTCCGGGGTCCATGCAGATGTAATGACAGGCTTCATGCAAGGCGGAATGCACCGGGGTATCGTCGCGCACGAATAGGCGATCAGCGATCAACCCCGCCTCGCGCTCGCCCCAATAGCTGCCCGGAATCACCGCATCGCACGCCAGCCAGACCACGCCAAGCCCGTAACGGCCGAGCAGCTCGACCAACGCCGCGCGGCCCAATTCAACGCAGGTCAATACCGGCTCTTCAATCAGTGAATCGGGCATGAACGGCAAAAGGTAAAGGTCTATTCAGAAACATAAACATAACAAAATAGAATAAAAAACCGAGATGCAAATGCACTATTTTTTCGGTAAACTGTTTTGTTCAAATTGCTTGCTCTTTTTTCAACGATCATACGCCAGCCTCTTGTTATTAGTGGTTCGAGGATCTACCCCCTTATGAGTCGAAACTACCTGTTTACCTCCGAGTCCGTTTCAGAAGGGCATCCGGACAAAATCGCCGACCAGATTTCCGATGCCGTATTGGATGCCATCCTCGCCGAGGACGCCAGCGGTCGCGTCGCCTGTGAAACCTTGATCAAAACGGGCGTCGTCGTCCTGGCTGGCGAAATTACCACGACGGCGTGGGTAGACTTCGACAAAATCGTGCGCGATACCGTAGTCGGCATCGGCTATGACAACTCCAAGGTCGGCTTCGACGGCGCGACCTGCGCGGTGCTGTCCTGCATCGGCAAACAATCGCCCGACATCGCCCAGGGCGTCAACCGCAAAAGCCCGGAAGAACAAGGCGCCGGCGATCAGGGCTTGATGTTCGGCTACGCCTGCAACGAAACCGATGTGCTGATGCCCGCCCCGATCACTTACGCCCATCTGTTGGTGCAGCGCCAGTCCGAAATGCGCAAGAGCGGCGTACTGCCTTGGTTGCGGCCCGACGCCAAAAGTCAGATCACCTTCCGCTATCAGGATCACAAGGTCGTCGGTATCGAAGCCGTCGTCCTGTCAACCCAGCACGATCCCGACATCAGCTACAAACTGTTGTGCGAAGCAGTGATGGAGAACATCATCCAGCCGGTGCTGCCGGCGGAATGGCTGGACAAGCACACCCAATATCATATCAACCCGACCGGCAGTTTCGTGATCGGCGGTCCGGTCGGCGACTGCGGGCTGACCGGCCGCAAGATCATCGTCGACACCTACGGCGGCGCGGCCCATCACGGCGGCGGCGCGTTCTCCGGCAAGGACCCCTCCAAGGTCGACCGTTCCGCCGCCTACGCCGGCCGTTACGTCGCCAAGAACATCGTCGCCGCCGGACTGGCCGAGCGCTGCGAAATCCAGGTGTCCTACGCCATCGGCGTGGCCGAGCCGACCTCGATCAGCGTCAACACTTTCGGCACCGGCAAAATCGATGAAGACCGGCTGGTGGACATCGTGCGCGGCCATTTCGATCTGCGGCCCTACGGCCTGGTCAAAATGCTGAACCTGATTCGTCCCATTTATCAAAAGACTGCCGCTTACGGCCATTTCGGCCGCGAAGAACCGGAATTTACCTGGGAAGCCACCGACAAGGCCGACGCCTTGCGCGACGCGGCCGGATTGTAAGCCCTTCTTTTCCTGTCCCCACGCCGAGGGGCGCTGCAACGGTTGACTCCGTCAGGCTCGGCGTGGCGCGGCTTTCACAGCCAACGGCGCCCGTTCGACCGTATGGAGAGTACGTTATGAACGCCGTCGTGCGCGAAAAAACTTTTGCTGATTATTACGTTGCCGATCTGTCCCTGTCCGACTGGGGCCGCAAGGAAATCGCCATCGCCGAAACCGAAATGCCCGGTCTCATGGCGATCCGGGCTGAATACCAGGACCAGCAGCCTCTGAAAGGCGCCCGCATCGCCGGGTCGCTGCACATGACCATCCAGACCGCCGTGCTGATCGAAACGCTGGCGGCGCTGGGCGCGGATATCCGCTGGGCGTCCTGCAATATCTTTTCCACCCAAGATCACGCCGCCGCCGCCATCGCCGCCGACGGCATTCCGGTCTTCGCCTACAAGGGCGAATCGCTGGAAGAATACTGGGACTTTACCCATCGCATTCTGGAATGGAGCGACGGCGGCACGCCCAACATGATTCTGGACGACGGCGGCGACGCCACCTTGCTGGTCACGCTCGGCGCGCGAGCGGAACAAGATCGCGCGCTGATCGCCAACCCGACCTGTGAGGAAGAGCAGGTCCTGTTCGCCGCGATCCGCAAGCAGTTGGACCAGCAGCCCGGCTGGTATTCCAAAATCCAGGCCAACATCAAGGGCGTGACCGAAGAAACCACGACCGGCGTCCACCGGCTGTACACGATGGAAAAGGAAGGCCGGCTGCCCTTCCCCGCCATCAACGTCAACGACTCGGTGACCAAATCCAAATTCGACAACCTCTACGGCTGCCGCGAATCGCTGGTGGACGGCATCAAGCGCGCCACCGACGTGATGATCGCCGGCAAGATTGCGATGGTGCTGGGCTACGGCGATGTCGGCAAGGGTTGCGCGCAATCGCTCAAGGGTCTGGGCGCGACGGTGTGGATCAGCGAAATCGACCCGATCTGCGCCCTGCAAGCGGCGATGGAAGGCTATCGGGTGGTCACGATGGACGACGCAGCCGCTAAAGCCGACATTTTCGTCACCGCCACCGGCAACGTCAGCGTCATCACCCACCAGCACATGGCGCGGATGAAGAATCAGGCCATCGTCTGCAACATCGGCCATTTTGACTCCGAAATCGAAGTCGCCAGCCTCAAGCAATACCGCTGGGAAAACATCAAGCCGCAGGTCGATCACATCATCTTCCCCGACGGCAAGCGCATCATCTTGCTGGCCGAAGGGCGGCTGGTCAATCTGGGTTGCGCCACGGGACATCCCAGCTTCGTGATGTCCAACTCCTTCACCAACCAGACGCTGGCGCAGATCGAGTTGTTCACTCAGGGCAACCGCTACGAAAACAAGGTTTACGTACTGCCCAAACAGCTGGATGAGAAAGTGGCCCGCTTGCATCTGGAGCGGATCGGCGCCGACCTGACCGCGCTGACGCCGGAGCAGGCCGCTTATATCGGCG
This sequence comes from Candidatus Competibacteraceae bacterium, assembly GCA_016713505.1. Lineage (NCBI taxonomy): Bacteria > Pseudomonadati > Pseudomonadota > Gammaproteobacteria > Candidatus Competibacteraceae > Candidatus Competibacteraceae bacterium. Next base: position 2,117,718 of record JADJPA010000001.1, read on the forward strand.
TGGCGGCGGACGGACCGTATAAAGCTGAAAATTACCGCTATTGAGCGGGATTCTTCCGGGATAAAAGGGCGCGACTTTTCGCGCCCGTCGCCTGTTTCGAGCGGCCGTCCCGGCCGTTCACCTGTTTTTAGCGCTTGGCAGCCCGCTCATGGAATCCCAGAAACGCCATCCCAAGATTTTCAGTTGTGAATTTTTCCCGCCCAACACCGATGAAGGCATGGGCAAATTGGCCGCCGCGCGCCGCGCGCTGATGCGGATACAGCCGACTTTTTTTTCGGTGACTTACGGCGCGGGAGGTTCGACCCGCGAGCGCACCTTCCAGGCGGTCCAAGGCATCCGGGCGAACAGCGGCGTGGATGCCGCTCCGCACCTGACCTGTGTGGCCTCCACCCGCGCGGGCATCCGGGACATTCTCGAAACCTATCGCGGCCAAGGGATCCGCCACCTCGTGGCGCTACGGGGCGACCTACCGTCCGGTATGCGCGAGTTCGGCGAGTTCCGCTATGCCAACGAATTGGTGGCGTTCATCCGCGCCGAAACCGGCGATCACTTTCACATCGAGGTTGCGGCTTATCCGGAATTTCATCCGCAAGCCACGAGCGCCACGCGCGATCTACTCAATTTCAAGCGCAAGGTCGAAGCCGGCGCCAACAGCGCCATCACCCAATATTTCTATAATCCGGAATCCTATTTCCACTTTGTGGACGACTGTGAAAAACTCGGCGTGGACTTACCCATCGTGCCCGGTATCATGCCGATTACCAACCTCATCCAACTGGCTCGCTTTTCAGACAATTGCGGGGCGGAAATCCCGCGCTGGATCCGCCGGCGGCTGGAAAGCCACGGCGACGATCTTGAGGCCATTCGCGCCTATGGCTTGGAGATCGTCACCGAGTTATGCCGGCGCCTGCTGGAGGGTGGCGCGCCCGGCTTGCACTTCTATACGCTGAATCGGTCGGAGCCGACACTGGCGGTTTGCCAGAATCTGGGGCTGACCGAGCCATCGGCCGGACCGCCCTAAGACAAAAACGCCCTTCCCCTGAAGCGGAAAGGGCGTTTGGCGAAAAGAAGACCGAACCGGACCGAGAACCCGGCCCGCGGCAAACTACTGCGCGGCCAACAATGCCTTGGCGTCGGGACCGAGTGGCAATACGTAATCGTAAGACGACAAAATCAGGTTGTCGATGGCGCGGATCAGCCGCGCTTGGACGAACACCGATTGCCGGGCGACGGCATACGTTCCCACGATGACGGCGGCGGCGTTGTGCGATTGGCTGATCTCCCGGATCGACCGCGACAGCGCGAATTCACCGGCCCCTTCCTTGATAAAGATGTTGTTGCGCATCTTGATCTCGACCACCGTGAACCCCTGTTGCGCGAACTTGGAGCCGAGCTGTTCGCCGATCACCCGGCCCAAACCCGATGACGTGTCAAGATTGTTGATGTCCACGAACGTGGCCGCCAACAATGGCTCGTGACGCTCCTTAAGCCAAGGCGCCCGCGCCAACAACGCATCGGCCGCCTTATAGTTGGCATCGACCAAGTTGGCATCCTGCACGATCGGACGGGCAGGCAAGTCGTCGGACGACGAAGCGCACCCCAGAATTCCCAAGCTGAACGCGACCAACAACGTCGCCGCCCCGCGCAAGCCCATTACATTCCAATTCATAGTCTCACTACCTCTGTGATCCAAATCGAGCCACGGCGGGTCACTGGCATTGGATACCCGAAGGGCATCCAACCATCTCCACGATGCGGGTGGTCACCGGCGCCGGCGCGTGAGCGATGTACTGATCGACGTTGTTGTCGCTGATGTAGTAAATGTCCCGCAGCCGGGTGATGTAACGCGCACCGTTCATCACCGACGTGGTCATGATGATCTCGCTGTTCGGATTGTCGGTAATATACCCGGTCGCCACATCCAGACCGACCGCCCCCAGCATCGCGGCGGTCGCCGGATTGTTATCACCGGTGGCGCGCAACACCAGCACGCTGCCGGTCAGCGCGGTGAACAAGCCGGGCATCGGCCGGATGAAGCCGCGATCCTTATGCGTCACGACCTGAATCCCATAGGTCACCTCGTAGCAACCGTCCGTCGGATTCTCACTGACCAGGAACCCTTGCTCTAAAAGGTGGGTGATCAACAGGTTATGAAACGCCACGCCAAATTCGCTGTTATATTGGGGCGGCTGGATGTGCAAGGCGACGGAGTATTTTGATGGCTGGCCAGCAGCGGGGGCCGGGCCGATCAGCAACGTATCGCGCAGCCGATTGGCCACATCGGCAGCCAAGATGTCCCAATGTTCGGCGGCCTGCATCTTCCTTTGGAACGATATGGGGTAAGTTGTTGCAACTGGCACTTGGGATGCACAGGCCCCCAGACCCAGGCACAAGATTAGTAGAGTCGCATAAGAGATTTTCATGGTTACTCCCTCGGCTTTTTGTATCCGTATATCGGCGATGATCAGCAGAATTTTAGCCGGTTATACCACTGGTGCCACCCCTTAGACAACAAGGTTTCCACTCAGCCCTGCTTCCGTCTCCGAACACTTTCTTCATCGGGGTCGATTGTCAGTTGAAACAACGGCTTAATTAAACCTAAAAACACATTATATTGTAGTATCTAACAAACAACACCACAGCATATAGAAATTTTCTGGAATTTTTTTCAGCATCCTCTAGAATCTGGCGAACCTGCATCAAGACAGGATTCGGCCGAGGCTGACAGCAGCGAGCCGGGCAATTCATAAATCGCCATTCACGAATCGCAAGTCCAGGGAGAACACCGGCCATGAAAACTGCCCATCTGCACCCCGTAGACCGTCCGACCGCCGCCGCCGATGTGCCGTTGCAACCAGCGTCCTGGGATATTTGGGACAAAAAATACCGTCTCAAGGCCAAGGATGGGCGTTCGGTCGATGAAACCATCGACGGCACTTACCAGCGCGTGGCCAAGGCACTAGCGGAGGTGGAAGTCACCCCGGAACTACGCGCGCTATGGCATGAAAAATTTTTATGGGCCTTGCGGCACGGGGCCATTCCGGCCGGCCGCATCATCTCCAACGCCGGCGCCTGGGAGCACAAGCCCGCCACTTCCACCATCAATTGTACAGTCTCGGGAACCATTTGCGATTCGATGGATGCGATTTTGCGTAAAGTTCATGAGGCAGGCTTGACCCTCAAATCGGGGGCTGGGATCGGTTACGAGTTTTCGACCTTGCGGCCGCGCGGCGCTTATGTCTCGGGCGCGGGCGCTTACACATCAGGACCGCTGTCGTTCATGGATATCTACGACAAGATGTGTTTCACGGTGTCTTCGGCCGGGGGGCGGCGAGGCGCGCAGATGGGCACCTTTGACGTCGGCCATCCCGATGTCATGGAGTTCGTTCGCGCCAAGCGTGAAGCGGGCCGCTTGCGGCAATTCAACCTGTCGCTGTTGATCACTCGCGAGTTCATGGAAGCGGTCAAGCACGATACCGACTGGCTGCTGGCGTTTCCGCTGCTGGCTAAGGAAGTCGAACAGGACCGTATCGACCTGCGCGACCCCGAGCAAATCGTCTGGCGCGACTGGCCGACCACGGAGGGCTTGACGGTCAACGAAGCAGGTCAAGTGGCCTGCAAGATTTATCGAAAAATCCGCGCCCGCCGGCTATGGGACGTGATCATGGCCTCCACCTACGATTACGCCGAGCCGGGATTCATCTTGATCGACCGTGCCAACGAGATGAATAATAACTGGTTTTGCGAGAACATTCGGGCGACGAATCCTTGTGGCGAACAAACTCTCCCACCCTATGGCTCTTGCCTTTTAGGATCGATCAATCTCACCCAATTCGTCCAAAATCCCTTTACAGAGGAAGCCCGTTTCGATTGGGAAACCTATCAAAACGTTGTCGCCATTTTTACTCGGATGCTCGATAACGTGGTAGAGATCAACGGCCTGCCGCTAGAGCGGCAGCGCCAGGAAATCCTCGGCAAGCGCCGGCACGGCATGGGTTACTTGGGGCTGGGCTCCACCTTGACCATGCTGCGCATGAAGTACGGCTCGCCGGAATCGCTGGCTTTCACCGAACAGGTCACTCGGGAAATGGCGCTGACCGGCTGGCGGGTCGCGTTGGCACTGGCGCGTGAAAAAGGCCCAGCCCCGATCCTCGAACAGGAGTTCACCATCACCCCCGCAATGTTGCGCAAGCGCCCGGAACTGGCCCGCGACGGTTTCAAGGAGGGCGATACGGTCAAGGGCAAGGTGCTGCACGCCCGCTATAGCTGCTATTTCCAGCAGGTGGCGGAGATCGAGCCGGACTTGGTCGAGGAGCTGGCCCGCGTCGGCGCGCGCTTCACCCATCACAGTTCGATCGCACCCACCGGCACCATCGCGCTGTCGCTGGCCAACAACGCCAGCAACGGCATCGAGCCCAGCTTCGCCCATCACTATTTCCGCAACGTCATCCGACCGGGCAAGAAAACCAAGGAAAAAGTCGATGTCTTTTCCTTCGAGCTGCTGGCTTACCGGCATCTGGTCAATCCCAAGGCCATACCCGACTCTGAAACGCCCGCACAACGCTTGCCCGATTATTTCATCGCCGCCGATGCGGTCAGCCCGAAACAGCATGTGGACATTCAAGCCGCCGCTCAGAAGTGGATCGACTCCAGTATTTCTAAAACGGCCAACGTACCGCCCGATTTCCCCTATGAGGATTTCAAGGACATCTATCTGTACGCTTACGAACAAGGCTTGAAGGGCTGCACGACCTTCCGTTTCAATCCTTCCGCCTTTCAGGGCGTGCTGGTCAAGGAACAGGATTTGGCGAACACCCTCTATCGCTTTGTGCTGGAGGATGGCTCGGAAATCGAGGTCAAGGGAAGCGACGAGATCGAATATGACGGTGAAACTCACACCGCCGCTAACTTATTCGACGCCCTCAAGGAAGGCTATTATGGTAAATGGTGAAATCCCACGGCGCCGACCGGCATTGGAGGCATGATATGGCCATCAAAATCGACAAAAAAATCGTCGCTTACCACGTTGTCAAACCCGACCAAGCCTCGCCGGCGCTGACAAGCCCCCCGGCCGATCCCGTGCAGCACATGCACGAAAGCGTGGCCCGACCCGAAACGCTGTCCGGGGCGACCTACAAGGTCAAAACCCCGCTATCGGATCACGCTCTTTACATCACCATCAATGACATCATCCTCAATCGCGGCACCGAGCACGAGGTGCGTCGCCCTTTCGAAATCTTCATCAATTCTAAGGCGATGGAGCATTTTCAATGGATCGTCGCCCTGACTCGCATCATCTCCGCCGTGTTTCGCAAAGGTGGCGATTGCACCTTTCTGGTGGAAGAAATGCGCTCGGTGTTCGATCCCAAAGGCGGCTACTTCAAGAAAGGCGGCAAGTATATGCCTTCGCTGGTCGCGGAAATCGGCGATGTCATCGAATCGCACATGCGCTCGATCGGCTTGCTGGAAGCAGATACCCCAGACGCGCACCAGCGCAAGCTCATCGTCGAGCAACGCAACAAGTATGAAGTCGGGATGAAAGCCATCGAGGATGCGGGCGAAGACAGCTTTCCCCCGGAATCGACCTTGTGCGGAAAATGCCAGACCAAGGCGGTCATCGTGATGGACGGCTGTCTGACCTGCCTCAACTGCGGCGACTCTAAATGCTCTTGAAGTGAGCTCGCCCACTTCCAGCGCTCACCCCAAACCTGTCCGAGACTGTCTGATGAATTCAAAATTGCCCGACCAGATGACGGTCATCGAAATCACCGAACCCGGCGGCCCGGAAAACCTGGTTCCCCGCCAGCGTCCGCTACCCCAACCGGCAACCGGTGAGGTTCTGATTAAGGTGGCTACCGCTGGCGTCAACCGCCCCGATTGCTTGCAGCGACAGGGCGGCTATCCGCCGCCGCCAGGCGCGTCCGACATCCCCGGTCTGGAAGTGGCCGGCACGGTCGTCGCGTTGGGTGAAGAGGTCGAGACCTGGAAAATCGGCGATCGAGTCTGCGCCTTGCTGACCGGAGGCGGCTACGCCGAATACTGCACCGCGCCCGTGCTGCAATGCCTGCCAGTACCGGCCGGCTTGACCCTCCAACAAGCTGCCGCCCTACCGGAAACCTTCTTCACGGTCTGGAGCAACCTCTACGACCGAGCGCGGTTGCAACCCGGCGAAACGCTGTTGGTTCACGGCGGCACCAGCGGCATCGGCACCACGGCGATCCAGCTCGCCAAGGCTTTGGGGTCGCGCGTGTTCGCCACGGTTGGCGGTCCTGAAAAAATCCAGGCTTGTCTGGAGTTGGGTGCCGAGCGGGCCATCGACTACCGTCAGGACGATTTTGTCCGAGCGAGCAAAGCGCTGACCGACAACCGCGGAGTTGATGTCATTCTCGATATGGTCGGCGGCGATTACGTACAACGCAATCTCAGCGCGCTGGCGGTGGATGGCCGGCTGGTGTATATCGCCTTCCTGCGCGGGGCCAAAATGGAATTGAATCTGGCGCCGGTGATGATGAAGCGGCTCACCATCACCGGTTCCACCCTGCGCGCCCGGCCGGTCGCGGACAAGGCGCTCATCGCTCAAAAGCTGCAAACAACCGTCTGGCCGCTCGTCGCTCAAGGTGCGATCAAGCCCGTCATCCACCAGGTTTTTCCGCTGACTGAAGCCGCCGCCGCCCACGTCTTGATGGAATCCAACCGTCACATCGGAAAACTGCTGCTCCAAATCGATTGAATCCCGCACGACGCCACGCTTTCTCACCTCTTTACTGGCGCTGGCCGTCGAAAGCGGCCCGCCACCGGTCAATTTCCTAGCAATTTCGCTTATTCTGCATTGCAACAAAGCGGTATTTGTGCTGTTATTAGATTAAGTTGAGTCGCCGTTTCTAGCGTGATGGAACTGCCTGTTCAGCGCGCGCTCATCAACTACCATTATGCTTGAGTTGCTTGACGGTGTTCGATCCCACAAGCGGACAGTCAACAGCAAGCGATGTCCAAGGATATGATGAATTTCGCCAGATGGGTTCGCCTGCGGATGGCATTTACAGGTGAGAGGTTGACGACATGCGTGGAAACTACAAATTCAAACATCCCTTCGTTTGGTTCGAACGAGGTGGATGGTGGTTCAAGATCCTCGGCGAATGCTTCGGACCCTATCAAGACAGGATCGAAGCGCGCTATAACCTTTTGGTCATCCAGGGACTCAGCCTTCAACTGCGCGAAGCTGTCTCCAGCTAGAGATGACAGGAGGCTATTGCACGCCGGTCGAGCTTCGTCGCTCGCTCGACGGCGGATGAAGGCTGCCACGGTGACCGTCCCGCACCCCAGCGACGCTTTGGAATATCAAGTCCGCTTGGCGCGCCGCTGTAAAAAAGCCGGCGAATGCCGGCTTGTTAGGTAGCTTACGGTAGCGAGCGCTCACTCGGCCGCCGCAGTGGCCCTTGGCCGGTCCAACAGCTCGACATAGGCCAAGGGCGCGTTGTCACCGACCCGAAACCCACACTTCAAAATGCGCAAATAACCGCCCGGACGCGCTTGAAAGCGCGGCCCGAGTTCGTTGAACAGCTTGGTCACCACCCCGCGGTCGCGCAAGCGGTCGAACGCCAGCCGCCGGTGGGCAACGCTATCTTGCTTGGATAGGGTAATCAACGGTTCGGCGACCCGACGCAATTCCTTGGCCTTAGGCAAGGTGGTCCGAATGACCTCGTGCGTGAACAGCGAAGCGGCCATGTTGCGCAGCATGGCCTTACGATGGCTGCTGGTGCGATTGAGTTTACGACCGGCTTTGCGATGGCGCATGATACCAATTCCTTAAAAACCTAAAAACGGATGTTCACAAAATCTCAAGGAGGAAGACCAACCGACGCGAGTTCTCAATCCTCGGCGTCGTCCGGCTCAGCGCCCAGCCGCGCATCCAGCTTGGAGGCCTTATCGATCTCCAGGACATCGCCGGCCAAGGCGTTGCTCGACCGCCGCGCCGCCGCATTGCGTTGCTCGGCGGCCTGTTCCAGATTCAGATTGGGCGGCGGCCAGTTATCGATCTTCATACCGAGCGACAACTTATATTTCGCCAGCACATCCTTGATCTCCGTCAAGGATTTCTTGCCGAGATTCGGCGTTTTGAGCAATTCCGATTCCGTCCGCTGCACCAGATCGCCGATATAATAGATGCTCTCTGCCTTCAGGCAGTTCGCCGAACGCACGGTCAGCTCCAGGTCATCGACCGGCTGCATCAGTACGGGGTCGATATCCACCGGCGGCGGGGGCAGCGGTTCGTCGCGCTTGCCCTTCAGATCGACGAACACCGATAACTGATCCAACAGAATGCGGGCGGCGGTGCGGATCGCCTCCTCAGGATCGATAGTGCCGTTGGTTTCCAGCGTCAGGACCAACTTATCCAGATTGGTGCGCTGCTCGACGCGGGCGCTTTCAACCCGATAGCTGATCCGCTCGATCGGGCTGAAGGATGCATCCAGCCGCAACCGACCGATGGAGCGCGTCTCACTCTCGACGCCTTCGCGCTGGGTCGCGGGCGAATAACCGCAGCCGCGCTCCACCTTGAGCCGCATGCTCAGTTCGCCGCTCTTGGTCAGATGGGCGATGACATGCTCGGGATTGATGATCTCAACGGCATGGCTGACCTCGATATCCCCGGCCACCACCGGCCCCGGACCCTTTTTGGTCAAAGTCAGATGCGCTTCCTCGGCCCCTTCCTGCAAGATCACCGCCACGCCCTTAAGATTGAGCAGGATGTCGATGACATCCTCCTGCACACCCTCGATGGTGGAGTACTCATGCAGCACTTGTTCGATTTCACACTCGACGATAGCGGCGCCGGGAATGGAAGAGAGCAAAATCCGGCGCAAGGCATTACCGAGCGTGTAGCCAAAGCCGCGCTCCAGCGGTTCCACGGTGACTTGCGCCAACCGAGGGGCCAGCTTTTCCACCTCGACACGGGTCGGTTTTAGCAAATCAAATGCACCCACCATCCGCTTTCCCTCGGAGTCGATCACTTGGAGTAAAGCTCCACGACCAATGATTCGTTGATATCGGGGGGCAAATCCCCACGATCGGGAATCCGTTTGAACACCCCGCTCATCTTGCTCACGTCTACGTCCACCCACTCGGCGAATCCGTGGCCTTGGGCGAGTTGCAGCGAGTACTGGATACGGGTCTGGGGGCGACTGTTTTCATGAACCGCCACCACGTCTTCCGGCTTGACCTGATAGGACGGGATGTTGACTCGCTGGCCATTGACGGTAATCGCCCGGTGGGATACCAATTGCCGCGCTTCGGCACGGGTGCTGCCAAACCCCATCCGATAGACGACGTTGTCCAGACGGCACTCCAGCAGCCGCAACAAATTCTCACCGGTGGAGCCCTTGCGGCGCGCGGCTTCCTTGTAATAATTGAGGAACTGCCGCTCCAACACGCCGTAAATCCGACGCAGCTTCTGTTTTTCGCGCAGCTGCAAACCATAGTCGGACAAGCGGGGACGCCGCGCGCCGTGCTGGCCGGGCGGCCGCTCCAGATTGCATTTGGACTCGATGGGTCGGGCGGCGGACTTTAAGAATAAATCCACCCCTTCCCGGCGGCTTAACTTGCACTTGGGACCGAGATATCTCGCCACGGTATGACTCCTGGACTAGACGCGACGGCGTTTCGGGGGACGGCACCCATTATGAGGGATCGGCGTCACGTCCATGATGCTCATGATCTTGAAGCCGGCGGCATTCAGGGCGCGCACGGCGGATTCCCGACCGGGGCCCGGCCCCTTGACATTGACCTCCAGGTTCTTGACCCCGAATTCCTTAACCACGTTACCGACCCGTTCGGCGGCCACTTGCGCCGCGAACGGCGTGCTCTTGCGGGAGCCGCGAAAGCCCGAACCCCCCGAGGTCGCCCAACCGAGCGCGTTGCCCTGACGATCCGTGATCGTGATGATGGTGTTATTGAATGAGGCGTGGATATGGGCGATGCCATCCACCACATTTTTCTTGACGCGCTTGCGCGTCTTGGTAACCGGTTTTGCCATGCTCCAACCTATGCCAGCGGCATTCCAAACAATTCAGACGGTTTACTTGCGAACCGCGCGGCGGGGGCCCTTGCGCGTCCGGGCGTTGGTGCGGGTGCGCTGGCCGCGTACCGGCAACCCGCGCCGGTGGCGCAGCCCGCGGTAGCAACCCAGGTCCATCAACCGCTTGATGCTCATGGACACTTCACGGCGCAGATCGCCTTCGACGATATATTTGCCCACTTCGGCGCGCAGCGCGTCCACTTGCGCTTCATTCAAATCGCGAACCTTAGCCTCCGGAGCAACCTGGGCAGCCCTGCAAATCTGATGGGCGCGGGTGTTGCCGATCCCGTAAATCGCTTGCAACGCGATGGCGGTATGTTTGTTGACCGGAATGTTGATACCTGCAATACGGGCCATGCTGTAAAGCTCCTCCCACCGACTGGGTGCCTGCCGCGCAAAGAACGGGAATTTAGCTTACCCAGCGCGGTAAAGCAATCATAAATCGTGATTCAGCCCTGCCGCTGCTTGTGACGGGCGTCTTTGCAAATCACCCGCACCACGCGGTCGCGCCGGATGATCTTGCAGTTACGACAGATTTTTTTAACTGAGGCACGCACTTTCAACGTTGTTCTCCAAACTTGACGGGCGCCCTCCGAAAACCGGCGGCGCGGACCAAACGGTGACGGCAGCCGTCACCGCATCAAACCTTGACCCTTGAAGCTGCTCTTTTTCAACAGGCTTTCGTATTGATGCGACATCAAATGCGCCTGAACCTGTGCCATGAAGTCCATGACCACCACCACGATAATCAATAACGAAGTACCGCCAAAATAGAACGGCACCCGCCAATACAGGATCAAGAACTCAGGCAACAAACAAACCGCGGTAATGTAGACGGCGCCGATCAGGGTCAAACGAGTCAGCACCTTGTCGATATAGCTGGCGGTCTGAGCGCCTGGCCGGATCCCCGGAATGAAAGCGCCCGACTTTTTCAAATTGTCGGCGGTCTCCTTGGAATTGAAAACCAAGGCGGTGTAAAAAAAGCAAAAGAAGATGATCAGACCCGCATAGAACAACACGTAAAGCGGCTGTCCTGGCGAAAGGGTCGAACTGAGATCCCGCAACCATTCCATGTGCGGCGCATTGCCGAACCAACTGCCCAAGGTCGCCGGAAACAAAATCAGGCTGGAGGCGAAAATGGGCGGAATCACGCCTGACATATTCAATTTCAGCGGCAAATGGGTGGTCTGCGCCGCATACATCCGCCGGCCCTGCTGGCGTTTGGCGTAATTGACCGTAATCCGCCGCTGGCCGCGCTCGACGAACACCACGAAACCGGTCACCAGCACCGTCACCGCCAACAGGAACAGCACCAGCATGACATGCAATTCGCCGGTGCGGGCCAATTCCAAGGTCCCCCCCACCGCGTGCGGCAACCCGGCGACGATACCGGCGAAAATCAGCATCGAGATGCCGTTGCCGATCCCGCGTTCGGTCACCTGTTCGCCCAACCACATCAAAAACAGCGTTCCGGTCACCAAGCTGATGGTCGAGGTCACGATGAAACCGACGCCCGGCGCGATCACCACCGAACCGCCGCCGACCATCTGATTTTGCAAGGCCACGCTCACGCCGACGGCCTGAAACGTCGCCAAAACCACCGTTAGGTAACGGGTGTAGCGGGTCAGCTTATGGCGGCCGGCCGCCCCGCCCTCCTTGCGCAACTGCTCCAGGGACGGCACCACCATCGACATCAGTTGCAGGATGATGGAGGCCGAGATGTACGGCATCACCCCCAGCGCGAAAATACTCAACCGGCTGAGCGCGCCGCCGGAGAACATGTTGAACATATCCAGGATGGTGCCGCGCTGCTGGTCGAACAATTGCGCCATGGCGTGCGGGTCGATACCCGGCACCGGAATATGCGTGCCGATGCGAAACACCACCAGCGCCCCCAGCAAAAACAGCAGGCGCTGGCGCAATTCGGTCATTTTGCCGAGATCCGGCAGGGCGGTCGCCATAATTAGTTACTCAAGGATCGTCCCGCCAGCCGCCAGTATCGCCTCGCGAGCGCCCTTGGTGGCCGCCAAACCACGCAGCTTCACGGCCTGGGTCAGCTTGCCGGAAAGGATCACCTTGGCTTGTTTGGCAAAAATCGGCGCCAGATTGGCCGCTTTGAGCGCCGCCAGATCGATGATCTCGGCCTGGACTTTGTTCAAGGCGCCCAAGCGGATCTCGGCGGTGTCCTTGGCTTTCATGGAGTGAAAGCCGCGCTTGGGCAAGCGCCGTTGCAACGGCATCTGACCGCCTTCAAAACCGACCTTGTGATAGCCGCCGGCCCGCGCGTGCTGGCCCTTGTGGCCGCGTCCGGCGGTCTTGCCGAGCCCGGAACCGATGCCGCGCCCGACCCGCTGCGGGTCCGGCCGGCTGCCGGGAGCGGGCTTCAGGGTATTGAGACGCATGGGGTCAAGCCTCCTCGACTTTCAAAAGATACGACACCTTGCGGATCATGCCCCGGTTTTCTGGGGTATCGATCACCACCGCGCTGCTCTGGGTCTTGCGCAAGCCCAAGCCCCGCACGCAGGCCTGATGCGCGGCCAGACGCCCGTGCGCGCTCTTGACCAAGGTCACTTTCACTTTGCCGGCCATGGTCCTCAACTCCGAATGTCGTCGACGGTTTTACCGCGTTTGGCGGCTTGGTAATCGGGGGATTTCATGACGCTCAGTCCGTGGATGGTCGCCCGCACCACATTGATGGGGTTGCGCGACCCGATGCACTTGGCCAATACGTCCTTGACGCCCACCACTTCGAACACGGCGCGCATGGCGCCGCCGGCGATGATCCCGGTCCCTTCCGACGCCGGTTGCATGAAGACGTGCGCCGCACCGTGCTCGGCGGTGATCGGATACTGTAAGGTGGTGCCGTTCAACGGGACCTTACACATGTTCTTGCGGGCCTTGTCCATGGCTTTTTGAATGGCCATCGGCACTTCGCGGGCCTTACCGTAGCCCAGCCCGACCCGGCCGTTGCCATCGCCCACCACGGTCAGCGCGGTGAAGCCGAATTGCCGGCCGCCTTTGACGACCTTAGCCACGCGGTTGACGGCGATCAGTTTCTCTTGCAGGCCGTCGGTATTCTGGGAACCTTCTACGTTCATCGCCATGCTGTGTGTTCCTTAAAACTCCAAACCGTTCTCGCGGGCGGCATCGGCCAGCGCCTTGACCCGACCGTGATACATGAAGCCGGAGCGATCGAAGGCGACTTGAGCGATGCCGATGGCCTTGGCCTTTTCGGCGATGGCTTTGCCGACCACCTTGGCCGCCGCGATGTCGCCGGTGCTTTTGAGGCCCTGCCGCAGCGCCGGTTCCAGAGTGGAAGCCGCCGCCAAAGTGCGGTCGCCGCCCCGCTCCGGCAGGATGATCTGGGCGTAAATATGCGTCGGCGTGCGATGCACGCACAGGCGATGCACGCCCAGCTCGCGAATCTTGTATCGGGCTCGCAACCCGCGTCGCTGGCGCGCGGCTTTCTTGTCGGCTGCTTTCTTGTCCATGGCGAGTCCTTACTTCTTCTTGGCTTCTTTCAGGATGATGGTCTCATCCGAATAACGCACGCCCTTACCCTTGTAAGGCTCGGGCGGCCGGTAGGCGCGGATCTTGGCGGCGACCTCGCCGACCTGCTGTTTATCCACGCCCTGAATGATGATTTCGGTCTGAGTGGGGGTCTGAATGGTGATGCCGTCCGGCACCGCGAATTCGACCGGATGGGAAAATCCCAAGGTCAGGTTCAACACCTTGCCCTGGGCTTGCGCCTTGTAACCCACCCCGACCAGTTGCAGCTTGCGCTGAAACCCTTGACTGACGCCGGTCACCATGTTGTTGAGCAAGGCGCGCATGGTGCCGGTCATCGCCCGGTATTTGGCCTCGTTGGTCAGCACGCGCGGATTGACCTTCAGCTCGCCGCCGTCCTGCCGGACTTCCACCCAGGCATGGACCGCCAGCTGCGCCGAACCGTTCTTACCCTTGAGAGTCACCTGCTGACCCTCGATGGTGGCGGTGACGCCGGCCGGCACCGGAATCGGTTTCTTACCGACTCGCGAGGTGCGAATTTTGTTTTCCTTGAGTACGCTTGCCATGACGTTGCTCCCTTAGGCCACCACGCACAGCACTTCGCCGCCGTGACCGGCCGCCCGCGCCGCGCGGTCGCTCATCAACCCCTGCGGGGTGGACACGATGGCCACACCCAAGCCGTTCATCACCTTGGGCAACTCATCCTTGCCGCGAAACACCCGCCGGCCGGGGCGGCTGACCCGCTCGATTCGGTCGATGACCGGCCGGCCTTCGAAATATTTCAGCACGACGGTCAATTCCGGCTGGTTGGCCGGGTTGCGCGCCACCGTGAAATCGGTGATATAACCTTCATCGCGTAGCACCTTAGCGACGGCCAGTTTCAATTTTGAAGACGGCATACTCGCCTGGGTCTTGGCGGCGGCCTGGGCATTGCGGATACGCGTCAGCATGTCCGCGATGGGGTCCGTCATACTCATGATGGTTCTCTACTCCAAGGGTCAGTCGCGGGACCACCGCCGGCGGCGGGGCAAGCCCTGAACTTAAGTGTTGGATCGAATTCGCCGGGTTGGGAGTTCACCAGCTTGCCTTGTGCAGGCCCGGCACGTCGCCGCGCATGGCCGCTTCCCGCAGCTTGTTGCGGGCCAAACCGAATTTGCGATAAAAGCCGTGGGGCCGGCCGGTCAGCCGACAGCGGTTGTGCAAGCGTACCGGGCTGGCGTCGCGCGGTAAGGCCTGCAGTTGCCGCTGCGCGTCCCGCCGCCGCGCGTCGTCCGTGGCCGGATCGCGAATCGCTTCCTTCAATTCCGCGCGCTTGGCGGCATAGCGTCCGACGACGCGCACCCGCTTGGCTTCGCGGTTGATCATACTCTGTTTCGCCATGGCGCTCTGACTCCAAGCCTTAATTTCTGAACGGAAAATTGAACGCCGCCAGCAGCGCGCGGCCTTCTTCGTCGGTGCGCGCGGTGGTGGTGATGGTGATATCGAGGCCGCGGATGGCGTCGATTTTGTCGTAATCGATTTCCGGGAAGATGATTTGTTCCCGCACGCCGAGGCTGTAGTTGCCGCGGCCGTCGAAAGCCTTGGCGCTGAAACCGCGAAAGTCGCGGATGCGCGGGATGGCGACGTTGATCAGCCGGTCCAGAAATTCATACATGCGGTCGCGTCGCAACGTCACCTTGCAGCCGATCGGCCAGCCGGCGCGGATCTTGAATCCGGCGATGGACTTGCGCGACAGCGTCACGATCGGTTTCTGACCGGCGATTTGCGTCAGGTTGCCGACCGCGTGCTCCATGATCTTCTTGTCGGCCACCGCCTCGCCGACGCCCATGTTCAACGTGACCTTGGTGATGCACGGCACTTCCATGACGTTTTGATAGTTGAATTGCTCGCGCAGCTTCGGCGCCACCGTCTCGCGATAAAATTGTTGCAGTCGGACCATGGCCGTTTCCTCAGACATCCACGACTTCGTTGTTGGACTTGAAGTAGCGCACCTTACGGCCGTCCTCCAGCACTTTGAAACCGATGCGATCGCCCTTCTTGGTGACGGGGTTGAACAGCATCACGTTAGAGACGTGAACCGCCGCCTCGCGCTCGACGATGCCGCCGGCGATATTGCGCGCCGGATTGGGCTTGGTGTGGCGCTTGATCATATTGATGCCGGTGACGATGACGCGCTCGCCATCCACCA
Organism: Candidatus Competibacteraceae bacterium; assembly: GCA_016713505.1. Taxonomy (NCBI): domain Bacteria; kingdom Pseudomonadati; phylum Pseudomonadota; class Gammaproteobacteria; family Candidatus Competibacteraceae; species Candidatus Competibacteraceae bacterium. Next base: position 2,133,485 of record JADJPA010000001.1, read on the forward strand.
TCCGCACCACCTTGCCGCGCCGGCCTTTGTCCTTGCCGGCGATGACGATGATTTCATCGTCCTTTCGAATTCTACGCATTGCCGCCTTCCTCCCGCCTCACAGCACTTCCGGGGCCAGGGAAATGATTTTCATGAATCGCTCGCCGCGCAGCTCGCGGGTGACCGGCCCGAAGATGCGGGTGCCGATCGGCTCCAGTTTGTTGTTGAGCAGCACCGCCGCATTGCCGTCGAAGCGGATCAGCGAGCCGTCCGGCCGGCGCACGCCCTTGCGGGTCCGCACCACCACGGCGTTGTAAACCTCGCCCTTGCTGACCTTGCCGCGCGGGATCGCGTCCTTGACGCTGACTTTGATGACGTCGCCGATATGCGCGTACCGGCGGTGCGAACCGCCCAGCACCTTGATGCACATCAGCCGGCGGGCGCCGCTGTTATCGGCGACTTCCAACATCGTTTGCATCTGAATCATGGTTGACCATTCCGTTCGCGGAGTTTGGAAAATACCAGCCGGCCGCCGGCGCCATACCGAACCGTGGCGATCATTGGGCGCGCTCGATGACCCCGACCAGAGTCCAAGCCTTGGTCTTGGCTAGCGGGCGACACTGTTTGATCGTCACCAAATCGCCTTCCCGACACTGGTTTTGCTCGTCGTGGGCGTGCAGCTTGGTGGTGCGCCGGATGTATTTACCGTAAACGGGATGTTTGACCAGCCGTTCGACGGCCACGGTGATGGTCTTGTCCATCTTGTTGCTGGTGACGCGCCCGGTCAGGGTGCGCTCCGCCTGAGTTTCCGCCGTCATGCCTTGTCCGCCTTCTCGCTCAACACCATTTTGACCCGCGCGATGTTGCGCCGCGCCTGTCGGAACAGATGGGGCTTGCTGGTCTGACCCGTGGCCCGCTGCATCCGCAGGTTGAACTGTTCGCGCAATAGCGCCAGCAGTTCCTGCTGCAATTCATCCCGAGTTTTTTGCCGCAATTCGCTCGCGTTCATCACATCACCGTCCGGGTCACGAAAATCGTCTGCACCGGGAGCTTGGCCGCCGCCAAGCGAAATGCTTCGCGGGCGATGGTTTCGTCCACTCCCTCCACCTCATACAACACCCGGCCGGGCTTGACCCTGGCCACCCAAAATTCGACGTTGCCCTTGCCGCTGCCCATGCGCACTTCCAGCGGTTTCTTGGTGACGGGTTTGTCCGGGAAAATGCGGATCCACACCTTGCCGCCGCGTTTGATGTAGCGGTTGATGGCGCGCCGCGCCGCCTCGATCTGGCGGGCGGTCAACATCCCGCGCGTGGTGCACTTCAGCCCGTACTCGCCGAAACTGACCCCAGTACCGCTGGTCGCGACACCGGTATTGCGCCCCTTGCGCTGTTTTCGGAATTTCGTTCTTTTCGGCTGTAACATAGTCTGTCTCGTCTATAACGAAGGAACTCCGCGGTTTCGCGCGGAGTTCCGTAACCCTCTAATTCAACCGGCGGCCGCCTTGTCGGACTTCAGCTCGCCCGGGCGCTCGAAACCAAAGACTTCACCCCGGAAAATCCAGACCTTGATGCCGATCACGCCGTAGGTGGTTTGGGCTTCAGCCAAGCCATAATCGATATTGGCGCGCAAGGTGTGCAACGGCACCCGGCCCTCGCGGGTCCACTCGCTGCGGGCGATTTCGGCGCCGTTCAGCCGGCCGGACACTTGAATTTTAATCCCCAGCGCCCCCAGCCGCATCGCGTTGGCCACCGCCCGCTTCATCGCCCGGCGGAACATGATCCGCCGCTCCAGCTGTTGGGCGATGCTCTCGGCCACCAGTTGCGCGTCGAGCTCCGGCTTGCGGATTTCCTCGATGTTAATTTGCAAGTCCTTGATATCCAGCCCCATCATCCGCGACACATCGCGGCGCAGCGCCTCGATATCCTCGCCTTTCTTGCCGATGACCACGCCGGGGCGGGCGGTGTGGATGGTGATGCGCGCCAAGCGGGCCGGCCGCTCGATCTGAATCCGGCTGACCGAGGCGTTGGCCAGCTTCTTTTTCAAATACTGGCGCACCTGGAGATCCGTTTCCAACAGATCGGGATAGCTCTTGCTACCGGCATACCACTTGGACGTCCAGTCGGAGGCGATGCCCAACCGTATGCCTGTGGGGTGGACTTTCTGGCCCATGTCTGCTCGCTCCTGATTATTCGGCGACGGTCACGGTGATATGGCTGGTCCGTTTGAGGACCCGGTTACCGCGGCCCTTGGCGCGGGCGTGCATACGCTTCAGCACCGGGCCGCCATCCACGCAAATCGTGGCGACCTTCAACTCATCGATATCGGCGCCTTCGTTGTGTTCGGCGTTGGCGATGGCTGATTCCAGTACATTCTTGATCAGCTGGGCCGCTTTCTTATTGCTGAAGCGCAGGATTTCCAGGGCGCGGCTCACCGGCAGGTCGCGGACCTGATCGGCCACCAGCCGGGCTTTCTGCGGCGAAATGCGGGCTTGTTTCATAATGGCGACGGCTTGCATGGAACGCTCCCTATTTCGCTTTTTTATCGGCGGCATGACCGCGATAAGTGCGGGTGGCGGCAAACTCGCCCAGTTTGTGACCGACCATGTTTTCAGTGATCAGGATCGGGACGTGCTGGCGGCCGTTGTGGACGGCGATGGTCAAGCCCACCATGTCGGGCAGGATCATCGAACGCCGCGACCACGTTTTGATCGGTCGTTTGGTGTTGGTCGCAACCGCCTGCTCCACTTTCTTGATCAGGTGGAGATCGACAAACGGTCCTTTTTTAATCGAACGTGGCACGTTACTTATCCTCTCGGTTGCCCGCCCGCAATTCGGCGGGGGCGGCCGTCGCTCTCAAGCCGGACGGCACTCTGCATCATTTCGCTTTACGCCGGCGCACGATGAACTTATCGGTGCGCTTGTTCGAACGGGTCTTGTGGCCCTTGGTCGGCAAGCCCCAGGGCGAAACCGGGTGGCGGCCGCCGGAGGTGCGGCCCTCGCCGCCGCCGTGCGGGTGATCCACCGGATTCATCGCCACGCCGCGCACGGTCGGCCGGATGCCTTGCCAGCGCTTGGCCCCGGCCTTGCCGAAGGAGCGCAGGTTGTGTTCTTCGTTGCCGACCTCGCCGATGGTCGCCTTGCAGTCGACATGGACTTTGCGGATTTCCCCGGAACGCAAGCGCAAGGTCGCATAGCTGCCCTCGCGGGCCACCAGTTGCACGGAGGCGCCGGCGCTGCGGGCGATCTGCGCGCCCTTGCCGGGCCGGAATTCCACGCAGTGCACCTGACTGCCGACCGGCACGCTGCGCAACGGCAAGGTGTTGCCCGGCTTGATCGGCGCGGCCGGACCGGACAGCAGCGCCGCGCCGACTCCGACGCCGCGCGGCGCGATGATGTACCGGCGTTCGCCGTCGGCGTAGAGCAACAGCGCGATGTGGGCGCTGCGGTTCGGATCGTATTCCAGCCGCTCGACCCGCGCCGGAATGTTGTCCTTATCCCGCTTGAAATCGATCAACCGATAGTGCTGCTTGTGACCGCCGCCCTGATGCCGGGTGGTGATGCGGCCCATGTTGTTGCGGCCGCCGTTGCGGGTTTGTTTTTCCAGCAACGGTGCGTGGGGCCGGCCCTTGTGCAGGCCGGGCGTGACCACTTTGACCACGAAGCGCCGGCCGGGCGAAGTCGGTTTGGTCTTGACGATGGGCATTGGGGTTTACCTTTTTCTCACATACCGGGGCGAAGGCCGCCCTCACTCCGCCACCAGGAAGTCGATCTCGTGGCCGGCTTCCAAGGATACGTAGGCTTTCTTCCAGTCCGAACGCCGTCCGTAGGAGGCCCCGAAGCGCTTGCGCTTGCCTTTGACGTTGAGCACCGTGACGTTTTTGACCTTGACGTTGAACAGCATCTCGACGGCGCCCTTGATTTCCGGTTTGCTGGCGTCCGGCAACACCTTGAACACCACCTGATTGTGCCGCTCGGCCAGCCGGTTGGTTTTCTCGGACACGTGCGGGGCCAACAGAATTTGCAGCAACCGCTCCTGATTGTTCATGCCAGCCACTCCCCGACGCGCCGCAAGGCGCCCGTCGTCATCACGACCTTATCGGACCCCACCAAAGCCACCGGGTCCAAGCCGACCACATCGCTCACCGCCACGTTGTGCAGGTTACGGGCCGATAGATACAGGTTGAGATCCACCTCTTCGCTCACCAGCAGTATGCGGCCTTGATCGGCCAGGCCCAGGGAGGCCAAGTGAGCGATCATCCGCTTGGTCTTGATCTCGGGAAATTCGAGCGTGTCGACCACCAGCAAGCGCTCCTGGCGCAGCAGTTCCGAGAAGATGGCGCGCATGGCGGCGCGGTACATCTTCTTGTTGACCTTTTGCGAATGATCTTGCGGCCGGGCCGCGAAGGTCACGCCGCCGCCCCGCCACAGCGGACCGCGGGTGGTGCCGGCGCGGGCGCGGCCGGTGCCCTTTTGGCGGAACGGTTTGATGCCGCCGCCCCTGACTTGGGCGCGGTTCTTCTGAGCGCGGGTACCGGCGCGGGCGCCGGCCAGATAGGCGACCACCACTTGATGGACCAGCGCTTCGTTGAACGGCCGGGTAAAGGTCTCGTCGGAGACGCTCAACTGCCCGGCCGCGCCGCTCGGGTTCTTGATCTGAAGTTCCATGACGGCTCCTTAGCGACGCACTTTGACGGCGGGCCTGACCAGGACATCGCCACCCTTGGCGCCGGGCACCGCGCCCTTGATCGCCAACAAGTTGCGCTCGACATCCACCCGGACCACTTCCAGATTCTGCGTGCAGCGCTGGGCCGCGCCCAGGTGACCGGCCATCTTCTTGCCCTTGAACACCCGGCCGGGACTCTGGTTCTGGCCGATGGAACCCGGCGCGCGATGCGACAGCGAGTTGCCGTGGGTGGCGCGTTGGCTGCGGAAATGATGGCGCTTGATGGCGCCGGCAAAACCCTTGCCGATGCTGGTGCCGGTCACATCGACTTTCTGTCCGGCCTGGAACAAATCCACTTTCAACTCGGCGCCGACTTCAAGGCCCGCGCCCTCATCGCCGCTCAGGCGAAACTCCCACAAACCGCGACCCGCAGCGACGCCCGCCTTGGCGAAATGGCCGGTCATGGCTTTGGTCACCCGGCTGGCGCGGCGGCTGCCGACCGTCACTTGCAGCGCCCGATAACCATCGGTTTGTTCGGTCTTGACCTGCGTCACCCGGTTGGGTTCGACCTCGATCAGGGTAACCGGAATCGAGGCGCCGTCCTCCGTGAACACGCGCGTCATACCAGCCTTGCGGCCGACGAGTCCTAGTGCCATTTTAGTAAACCTCTCAATCGATAACCGCCGGTCAGAGGAGGGGAAGGCCGCCCCTCATGAGCCGCATGAGTCGCGTCTAGTTCAGCTTGATCTGCACGTCCACGCCGGCGGCGAGATCGAGCTTCATCAGCGCATCGACTGTCTTGTCAGTGGGATCCACGATATCCATCAGACGCTTGTGGGTGCGCAGCTCGTACTGGTCGCGCGCGTCCTTATTGACGTGCGGCGAAATCAATAGCGTGAAGCGTTCCATCTTGGTCGGCAGCGGGATGGGACCGCGCACCTGAGCGCCGGTACGCTTGGCCGTTTCGACGATCTCCCGCGCCGACTGATCGATCAACCGGTGGTCGAAAGCCTTCAGGCGGATGCGGATACGCTGGCTGGTGGTCATGGCGCTCACTCGATGATTTTAGCGACGACGCCGGCGCCGACGGTGCGGCCGCCCTCGCGGATGGCGAAGCGCAAGCCCTCGTCCATGGCGATCGGCGCGATCAGGTTGATGGTCATGCGCACGTTGTCGCCGGGCATCACCATCTCGACCCCTTCGGGCAGGTCGACCGAGCCGGTCACGTCGGTGGTGCGGAAGTAAAACTGCGGCCGGTAGCCCTTGAAAAACGGGGTGTGCCGCCCGCCTTCTTCCTTGGACAGCACGTAGACCTCGGCTTCGAAGTGGGTGTGCGGGGTGATGGTGTTGGGCTTGGCCAGCACCTGGCCCCGCTCCACCTCGTCCCGCTTGGTGCCGCGCAGCAGCACCCCAACGTTGTCCCCGGCCTCGCCCTGGTCGAGCAGCTTGCGGAACATCTCCACCCCGGTGCAGACGGTCTTGACCGTGGGCCGGATGCCGACGATGGCCACCTCTTCGCCCACCTTGACCTTGCCCCGCTCGATCCGCCCGGTCACCACCGTGCCCCGCCCGGAGATCGAAAACACGTCTTCGATCGGCATCAGAAAGGGCTTGTCGATCTCGCGCTGCGGCTGCGGGATGTAGGCGTCCATGGCGTCGACCAGCTTGAAAATCGAGGGCTCCCCCAGCTCGCCGCCGTCCCCTTCCAGCGCTTTCAGCGCCGAGCCGGTGACGATCGGCAGGTCGTCGCCGGGGAAGTCGTAGCTGGACAAGAGCTCCCGCACTTCCATCTCGACCAGCTCCAACAGCTCGGCGTCGTCCACCATGTCGGCTTTGTTTAAATACACCACGATGTAGGGCACGCCCACCTGCCGCGCCAGCAAAATGTGCTCCCGCGTCTGCGGCATCGGCCCGTCCGCCGCCGACACCACCAGCACCGCTCCGTCCATCTGCGCCGCCCCGGTGATCATGTTCTTGATGTAGTCGGCGTGCCCCGGACAGTCGACGTGCGCGTAGTGCCGCTTGGGCGATTCGTATTCGACGTGCGCCGTGGCGATCGTGATCCCCCGCGCCTTCTCTTCCGGCGCCGAGTCAATCTGGTCGTAGGCCTTGAACTCGCCCCCGAACTTCGAGGCCATCACCCGCGTGATCGCCGCCGTCAGCGTCGTCTTCCCGTGGTCCACATGGCCAATCGTCCCCACGTTCACGTGCGGCTTGCTCCGCTCAAACTTTTCTTTGGACACCGTACTCACTCCGACCGATACAAATGTTCAACACAATAGTTCAGGATGATTTCTTGACGACCGCTTCCGCAATCGCGGCGGGAGCTTCGTGGTATTTGGCGAATTCCATCGAATAGGTGGCGCGACCTTGGGTGGCCGAGCGCAAGTCGGTCGCGTAACCGAACATCTCGGCCAACGGCACCTCGGCGCGGACCACCTTGCCCGACGGCGAATCGTCCATGCCCTGGAGGATGCCGCGCCGGCGGTTGAGATCGCCCATCACGTCGCCCATGTAATCCTCGGGGGTGACCACTTCCACTTTCATGATCGGCTCCAGCAAGATCGCGCCCGCCTTGTGCGCGCCTTCCCTGAAGCCCAGCGAACCGGCGACCTTGAAGGCCATTTCGCTGGAATCCACTTCGTGGTAGGAGCCGTCGAAAATCGTGACCTTGACATCCACCACCGGATAGCCGGCCAGCACACCTTTCTCCATCTGTTCCTGCACGCCCTTGTCCACGGCGGGGATATATTCCCTGGGAACCACGCCGCCGACGATGGCGTTGACGAATTCGTAGCCGGCGCCCGGCTCGCGCGGCTCCAGCTTCAGCCAGACGTGGCCGTACTGGCCGCGACCGCCGGACTGACGCACGAACTTGCCTTCCTGCTCCACCGCCTTGCGGATGGTTTCGCGGTAGGCGACGCGCGGTTTGCCGACGTTGGCGTCGACCTTGAACTCGCGCTTGAGCCGGTCGACGATGATTTCCAGATGCAGCTCGCCCATGCCGGAAATGATGGTCTGCCCCGATTCCTGATCGGTGTGGACCCGAAACGACGGGTCTTCTTGCGCCAGCTTGCTGAGCGCCACACCCATCCTTTCCTGATCGGCCTTGGTTTTCGGTTCGACCGCCACCGAGATCACCGGCTCGGGAAATTCCATCCGCTCCAAGGTGATGACCTTATCGGAATCGCACAGCGTATCGCCGGTGGTCACGTCCTTCAGGCCGACGCAAGCCGCGATATCGCCGGCCCGGATTTCCTTGATTTCCTCGCGGCTGTTGGCGTGCATCTGCACCAAGCGGCCGATGCGCTCGCGCCGGCTCTTGATCGGGTTGTAAACCGTATCGCCGGAATTGACCACGCCAGAATAGCAGCGGATGAACGTCAAGGTGCCAACGAAAGGATCGGTGGCGATCTTGAACGCCAATGAAGCAAACGGCGCGCTGTCGTCGGCCGGGCGCTCGCCCGCGCTTTCGGCGGCGTCATCGAGCACGCCCTTGACCGGCGGTTTATCAACCGGCGACGGCAGGTAGCGGATCACCGCGTCCAGCATCGCCTGCACGCCCTTGTTCTTGAACGCCGACCCGCACAAGGCGGGGACGATCTCGCCCTTGAGGGTGCGCGCGCGAATTCCGGCGTAGATTTCTTCTTCGCTGAGCGCGTGGCCTTCCAGGTACTTCTCCATCAATTCATCGGAGGCTTCGGCGGCGGCCTCGACCATCTTTTCCCGCCACGTCTCGCAATCGGCTTTCAGCCCGGCGGGGATGTCAACGTACTCGAACTTCATGCCGAGGCTGTCTTCATCCCAGTTCATGGCCTGCATCTTGACCAGATCGACCACGCCCTTGAATTGGTCCTCCGCGCCGATGGGCAGTTGCACCGGCACCGGCTTGGCGCCCAGGCGGCTTTGGATCTGGCCCACCACCCGCAGGAAATCGGCGCCGGCCCGGTCCATCTTGTTGACGAACGCCAGCCGGGGCACACCGTACTTGTTGGCCTGGCGCCAGACGGTCTCGGATTGCGGCTCGACGCCACCGACCGCGCAGAACACCGCACAGGCGCCGTCCAGCACCCGCAGCGAACGCTCGACTTCGATGGTGAAATCGACGTGGCCGGGGGTGTCGATGATGTTGACCCGATGCTCGTCGAACTGGCCGGCCATGCCGTTCCAAAAACAGGTGGTCGCGGCGGAGGTGATGGTGATGCCGCGCTCTTGCTCCTGCACCATCCAATCCATGGTCGCCGCGCCATCGTGCACCTCACCCAACTTGTGGGAGACGCCCGTGTAAAACAGGATGCGCTCGGTCACCGTGGTCTTGCCGGCATCAATGTGGGCCATGATGCCGAGGTTGCGGTAGCGCTCGATGGGGGTTTTACGTGCCACGACTCTATAATCCTTCTAGCCTTCGGAAATCCTTCGGACTTACCATCGGTAATGGGCGAAGGCTTTGTTGGCTTCCGCCATGCGATGCACGTCTTCACGCTTCTTGACGGCGGCGCCGCGGCTGTCGGCGGCATCCAGCAGCTCGCCGGCCAGCCGGCGGGCCATGGATTTTTCACCGCGCTTGCGGGAGGCGTCAATGAGCCAACGCATGGCCAGGGTGTTGCGGCGGATCGAGCGCACTTCGATGGGCACCTGATAGGTGGCGCCGCCGACCCGGCGGGACTTCACCTCGACCACCGGCCGCACGTTATCCAACGCCTGCTCCAGCGTCTGCATAGGGTTTTCCTTGCCCTTCTCGGCCATGGCATCCAGCGCGCCGTAGACGATGCTTTCGGCAACGGATTTCTTGCCGCGCTCCATGACCATGTTGACGAACTTGGCCAACATCTCGCTCCCGTGCTTGGGATCGGGGAGAATGACGCGCTTGGGAACTTCTCTTCTTCTCGGCATAACCGTCTCGATCTGCTAAAGCGAATTTCAGGTCTTGGGCCGCTTGGCGCCGTACTTGGAACGCCCCTGCCGCCGCTTGGTGACGCCGGAGGTGTCCAGGCTGCCGCGCACGATGTGGTAGCGCACGCCGGGTAAGTCCTTGACGCGGCCGCCGCGGATCAGCACCACCGAGTGCTCTTGCAAATTGTGGCCTTCGCCGCCGATGTAGCTGGTCACTTCCTGGCCGTTGGTCAGGCGCACGCGCGCCACCTTGCGCAAGGCGGAATTCGGTTTTTTGGGCGTCGTGGTGTAAACGCGGGTGCATACGCCGCGCTTCTGCGGGCAGCTTTCGAGCGCCGGCACGTTGCTTTTGGCTTGCTTGCTGGCGCGCGGCTTGCGTACCAACTGATTGATTGTGGCCATCGCCCCCTACTCCAATCGAACTAGAAATTCGGTGTGCCCGGCAGCGGGCCTGCGCTAGTCAAAATATCCGGGCTTGCAAAGAGGCGGAACTATAAGCAGGCGACCCAAGCATGTCAAGTTCGATCATCTGGCGGAAAATGCCGTAATTCAACGTTCTCTCGCCCCGTTCAATCCGGCTTTGGCAATGTCCTCACCATCCCACCATCGCGACCGCCGCCATGAACTCACCCGCTGAAACTTATTTCGTCGCCCTGGCCGAAATCCGGACCACCGGCGGCGGCGTCAAGGAGACCTGGTTTTATCCGGCGCTTATCAAGCTGTTGAACGCGGCTGGCGAAACGCTCAAACCGCGCGTGCTGGCGGTGTCGCCGTTGAAAAATGTCGGGGCGGCAGCCCGAATTTTGGACTGTTCGCCGTTCGCCGGTGCGCCGATTGATGCCTCCCGATAGGTCGACCTTGGAATTTGGCTGCCAAGCTCCATTACAAGACCAACCCTGCCCGAACCGCTCAAAATTACCGGGTCATTCTGGCCTCCAGCAGACCCATACTCTCCGCCACCAGCGCTCAGTACCTCATTGCCTTTTGAAACGCGCCGTGAAAGTCGGACCGTGCAATCCTCGATAGCGCCAGCGCAGCTTACATGGCCTGGCATGGTTCTTGATTAAACCGCCCATTTATGAGCAAACCAAACTAACAAACCGACGAATGGTCGCCGCGACGCGAAGGCTACAAAAAGGATATGTGGGCAACGATCTCGAAATATTGGCAGGCATCCGACCCAAGCGCTCGCTGCTTTCTTTTATCCCGTTAGGACGGCGATAAACGAACGATTCGATTACCTTACTTTTCAGCTTTACCCTCTTTACTTCATCACTGCCGCGATTTTCGGAGAAATCGATGAAAAGCAAGCTGTCTTTCAAACGGTTCGATGCCGAACTCAACACCGATGTCTGCGACCCCTACAACAACGCGGAGCTCACGCTCACGCTCAAGATGGGTTTTCGCCAGATTAACCCCGCGGGCGGCGCGGCCGAGGGAAGCTATCACGACTATGGCGATGCCACCAAACCCGCGCGCAAGATCATCAAATGGACCGACGCCTCCTGGAAGACATGGAAGACGAATTTTACGCAATCCGCCGAATCTTTCTGGCACGGCAAGTTCTGGTTAATCAACGATGTCGGGGCCTTTGCCTTTACCAAAGGCGGGGAGACCTATTACCCGAACGTTTGGTGCCGGTTCAAATTGATCGGCAACGATGCGGGTGTGACCGGCAACCACCACACGATCGACGTGGTGCGCCTTCATGCGAGCGAGAACTGGTTCGGCTCGCATTCAACGCTCTACGACAGTAAGGATACAAACCTCGTCCAGAAGAAAACCGACAGCAAAAGCAAGCCAGTGATGCAGCGCGCTCATGTGCATGAGGTAGGCCACCTTTTAGGCCTCGACCACGTTGATGTAGGCAAGCCGCATTGCCTTCCCTCAACCGACACCAATGCCTCGGCCTGTTACGGGATTGCCGATGTTGACATGAAGGCGGTAATGGGATCGGGGATGGAGCTTAGGGAAGAAAATGCGTATCCCTGGCGAGAGGCCTTGCGGAATTTCGCGCATGTGGATTTGCTTATGACCGTGCTTAACACAGCCCTTAAATCGATTCCTGGCTTTGTGCCGCGCCAGACCCTACAGATGCCAATTGCCTCAATAACCTCGGTCTGGCCTGCTAAGATGAAGAGGCACTACCCGCGCACCGCCGCCGAAGTACAAGCGGGCAAGATGATTACGATACGGCCTGTCCGCCGGGCCGCCTGACGAGGGAACGAAGATGCCGGTAACAAGTAGGACCATGGCCTTTGCCGCCGCGCTAGTGGCGATTTTCTGGCTGACCGGGTTTTTGCCGTCGAAGAAAGCGAGCGCCGATGCCATAGCAACGAGGAACTGTAAGATGGACGCGATCAAACAATCAGTTTGTATTTACCAAGCGATACTCGAAGACGTGGACAAGAATTATTCCATGCGCGGCGGCGGTGGAATCAGCCGCGTCGTTCAGAACTCGACGACTTCGTATTCGGTCCACCTCCTACAGGAGGGGCGCGAGGATGTACGCAGCTACGAAGTCAAGGTCGCCTCAAACGGCAAAGTAACCATCACCAACGTGACTGAGAAAACCATCTCGCATTAGGTACTGTTTACGAGGCGGCCTAACGAAAGGGCTGAAGCTTAATATCCCGACAGGCCGCTTTGATTCCCGCTAACCCGCTTTCTTCCCCCGCTGTCAAAACCAGCCGCGAGGCCACCTGGTCCGGCAAGGACCACGCCGAAACCCAATCTTTCACAGCAGCGGAACAACCGGGGCTGGGCAACCAAACCCTAGGGTATCTCAACGCCGACCGCTATTGGAAAAGCGTCCCGCGCCCGCCCAGCCTCGGCTCCAGCCACAGTCGATCTCGCAACCCGGACGAGCGCCGCAACCGCCGCTCCACCGCCGCCGCGAACACGGCTAGAACCCCGTAAAAACTCACCCTCTGCCTGGCGCGGGTCAGCGCCGTGTAGATGAGTTCCCGACTGAGCACCGGCGACGGCTCGTCCGGCGTCACCAGCACCACATGATCGAACTCGGAACCCTGACTTTTATGCACCGTCATCGCGTAAACGGTCTCATGTTCCGGCAGCCGCGCCGGGACGAACCCCCGCAAGGCGCCGTCGCTGCCCAGAAAATAGACCTTTACCCGCCCGGAATCGTGCGGGTCTGGCAGGGTGATGCCGATATCGCCGTTGAACAGTCGCAAGTTATAATCGTTGCGCACGATCATCACCGGCCGGCCCGCATACCAGGGCTGGCGGCTATCGAGCAAGCTCCGCTCGTGCAAGACCGTCTCGCACAGCCGGTTCAGCGCCACCACGCCGAACGGCCCGTTGCGCAACACCCCCAACACCCGAAAGCGGTTGAACCGCTCGAACACGACCGACGGCTCCGCGCCGCTCGCCACCGCTTGTAAATAGGGCGTGAATCCGGCCGCTATGGGGTGCGCCAAACGTTCGGGCAGAGCTTCGCCATCCTCCAGCAAACGCCAATCGATGTCCTCATATCGAACATCTTGCAACAACGCCAGCGCTTCGGCCGCGTTGCCGCGATTCACCGCCCGCGCCAGCGCGCCGATGCCGCTGGCCGCGCCGAAGCGAAAACTGTGGCGCAGCAAGACGATCGCATCCGCCAAGGGCGAGGTGGTCTCTCGACCCTCCGGCAGGGCCTCGGCGGTCACCGCCGCCAAGCGCTCTCGAAACGCCGGCGAAAACCGGCCGGCCCCGGCGCAAATCTCGCCCAACACCGAACCGGCTTCCACCGAGGCCAATTGATCCTTATCGCCCAGCAAAATCAACCGCGCTTCCGGCGGCAGCGCATCGACGGTCTTGGCCATCAACGCCAAGCCGACCATCGACACCTCATCCACCACCAATACATCCAGCGGCAGCGGATTTTCGGCGTGATGGCGAAACGACGCCGAATCCGGCCGGCCGCCGAGCAGCCGGTGTAAGGTGAACGCCTCCTCGGGAATTTGCGCCGCTTGCTCCGAAGCCAGCCGCAACGCCGGTTTGGCGGCGCGGACCGACTCCTGCAAGCGCGCCGCCGCCTTGCCCGTGGGCGCGGCCAGCGCGATGCGCAACGGTCGCGCTCCGGCCTGTGCGGCCAGCAGAGCTAGAATGCGCAACACCGTGCTGGTCTTGCCGGTGCCGGGTCCGCCTGAAATCACGCACGCCTGCTTGAGCGCCGCGACCGCCGCCGCGACTTTCTGCCAATCCGGTCCCTTTAATTCCGCCGGCCGGGGAAACAAGCGGTCGAGATCAGCGCGCAAGCGCGCCTCATCCGTTCCCGCCAAATCCGTATTGGTGCGTTCGAGTAAATCACCGGCGAGTTGTCGCTCGTAGCCCCAATAACGATAAAGGTAAAGCCGTCCGCGTCGGTCGAGAATCAGGGGATGGCGCTCGCCCGGCCAACCGACCACAGGGCTGGCGCGCAAATTTTTCAGCCATTCGTCGATCGGGGGCGACGCGACCGCGGCTGATCCGACGGCTCCCGCGTTCCAGCGCCACGCCCACTGCCGCAGATTGACGCATACATCGCCCTGAGCGGTGGCGCGGCTGGCCAGCGCCGCCGCCAGTTCCAGCGGCGCCCGCACCGTCGGACCCGCTTTCTCGGATGCGGTGCCTCCGCAGCCGGCCAACCGACTGACGAAGCGGGCGAAGTGCACATCGAGATCGGCCAATAGGCCGAGACCGTGCAAAACCGCCACGGGATCGTCCGGGCCCTGAGATTCGCTCACTACCGCCATCACTCCGCTGGACGCAAACGCTTAGCGACCCATCGCTATCAACCGATCCAACGCTTCCACCAACGCCGGTGCGGGCCGGTCGCGGAACACCCCGCAATCCGCTCCCAGTTCCGGCCCCATGCCGCGCAGAAACAGATAGAACACACCGCCGAAATGCCGCTCGTAATCATAATTCGGCACGCGCAGGCGCAAATAACGATGCAGGGCCACCGTATAAATCAGGTATTGCAGCACGTAGGCTTCACGGGCCATCGCCTCCTCCAACCGCGCGCGTCGGTAGGCGGCCGGTTCGGGACCGAGCCAGTTGGACTTGTAATCGACCAGATAAAACCGGCCGTCCGCCTCGAACACCAAGTCGATAAAGCCCTTCATATAACCGCGTAAGGGATTGAACTCCAAGGTTTCGATCAGCTCACGCCACGGACCGGCGCGACCGTGCCGGCTCAAAACTCGTCGCAAGCCATCGGCGCGGAGGTTGGCGAGCGGGTAATAAAACTCCAGTTCGTTTAGCCGCCGATCCGCTGAAACCGTCGCCAACCGCAAGCCGCGCGCGTCGAGCGGCGTCTCCAGCACCCGTCGCACCATGCCCGACACCGCCGCCGTCCACGCCGTCGCGTCCAAACCGTGAGTCTTTAGCATTCGCTCTACCAACTCCTCCAACCGTGCCGGGTCGCTCTGGGTGAAATCCAGGCGCTCGAAAATCGCGTGCAGGCAAGTTCCCGCCCGCGCGCCGCGCGGGAAATCAAAAATGCCGTGACCGGGAACCGCGGCGGCAGCTTCACCCGAATCGACCGGTTCCACAACAGCGGTCGCCATATCGTAATCCGGCAGTTCGCCAGAATGGCCGACGGCCAGCCCGGTAAAGCTGCTCACCCGCCAGGACTCCGCCAAGGAACCCGTCCAGAGCCGCGCCTGCAACTCGGGTTCGACCGCCGTCGGCGGCTGATAGCGCTGGCCCACATCCCGCGACAAGGCTTTGATAGCTACCGCTTCATCCAGCGCCGCCGTGAAAGCGGTCTGCAAATCACCGTAAAAGGCCTGCGGGGTGAGCTCCTCGAAGCGTTGCCGGGTCACTTCCAACGCATCCTGCGACGGTCCCACCACCGGCGGATGATGGAGCAGCCACGCGGGCGGTGAAGTCGCCGCATCCTTGATCTGGCCCCACACCAGATAGCAGCGCTGCTTGGCGCGGGTCAGCGCGACGTAGCAAAGCCGCAGGTTTTCCGCCATTTCCTCGCCCCGCGCGTGCTGGCGGGCCTCGCTCGCCTCGCCCACGCCGAACGCGAGAAAGGTCCGACTCGGGTCGTGGGGATCGTGATACAGCAAGGTGCTGTTTTTACTATCCGCGGCCTGCAACCGGCCGCTCCACAGAAACGGACAGAACACCACCGGATATTCCAGACCCTTGCTTTTGTGGACGGTGACGATCCGCACCAAGTTTTCATCACTTTCCAGCCGTAACTGCTGCGCTTCGTCCTGACCGCCGGGCAAGCGTCGGCGCTCGCCGAGCCACTTGCCCAAGCCGGTCAAGCCGGGCCGGACCCGACTGGCCACATGCAGCAGTTCGGCCAGATGCAGCAAGTTGGTCAACCGCCGCTCGCCGTCCTGAAAAGCCAACAGCCGTTGCGAGATGCCTTCGCCGATCAGCCAGGCGCGGAAAAAGCGCATGAAACCGCGCTCGAACCACAACTGTCGGTAATCCTGTAACTTTTCCAGCCAGCGCGCCCAGGCTCGTTCGTCCTCGCGCAACTGATAGAGCACCTCGCCGCTCAGGCCGAACAGGTCAGAGGCGAGCAAAGCGCGTACCCCACCCTCGCTGCCCGGCTCCGCCACCGCCGCCAACAACCAGTCCAACTGGCGCGCTTCCTCGGACAGGAACACGCTGTCATCGGCGTGCTGGACGCTGGGCACGCCCAGGCGCAATAAGGCATCGCGGATCAGGCGCCCCTGTCGGTGGCTGCGCACCAGCACGGCGATATCGCCCCCGGCCAGCGCCCGGCCATCCTCTGCGTCCGGGCGTTCGCCGATGCGAGCTTGGTTGCGAGCCCCCCAATTCAACAGCCGGGCAATTTCGGAAGCGGTCGCTTGGGTGATGCGTTCGTTGGCTAGCCCCTTGGTCACCGGCTTGTCGCCCTCCGCTTCCAGCAGCCAAAGCTGGAGCGGCGCTTCCTGGCGACCCTGTAACCACAGCGGTTCGCGGCGTTTTCGCTCGGCCGGCCGCGCTGGGTGAAACGGAATACCTTCGAACAAAAACGGCGGTCGGCCGGCCGCGCCGAAGATCGCATTCAGGGCTGCCAGCAAGCGCGGATCGGAGCGCCAGTTCACATCGAGGGTGTAGCGGCGCGGCGCATCGCGGCGGGCGGTCAGGTAGGCGAAAATGTCCGCCCCCCGGAAACTGTAAATCGCCTGTTTTGGATCGCCGACCAGGAACACGGGCTTGCTGGTTCCGGCGTAAATGCGCTGAAAAATCGCGTATTGCACCGGATCGGTGTCCTGAAATTCGTCGATCAGGGCAGCGTGGTAGCGGCGGCGCAAGGTGTCGAGCAGCGCCGTCCCTCGGCGGCGTTCGTGCAAGGCGTCATGCAGGTCGATCAGCAGATCGTCGTAGGATTGCAGTTGCTGTTGCCGCTTGCGCGCCGCCAGCTCGGCGTTGCAGTAAGCCAACAACTTGACCGGAATCTGATACCGGCAGTACTCCGCCAGGGCCTCGCAAGCGGTTTTCAGCGCTTCGCAAGCGTCGAAGAAAGGGTGCTGGGGCGCGGTTTTGCCTTTGTTGGCGGAGTCTTGCAGTTTGGTCGTCGTGAACTGGCCGAACTTTGCGAACAAGGCCGGTCCGGGCGTTTCCGAGCTCAGGTATCGGTGTAGGGTCTCGAACCAGCCGGGCAACGACTTCAAGCCGTACTTTTGCCGGTTGAGCGCGGGTGATTTCAGCAACAACGCCTCGATGCCGGCGCGCTCTTGCAGCCATAACGCCTTGGCGTGTTGAAACGCCCCGACAAAGCGCTGTTCCAGCGCCGCGCCATCCTGTTCGCCACCCGGCGTCACCACCTGCAAATACGGTTTGCCCAAATGCCGCTCGATCTCGCCGAGCAAGCGTTCGGGACTGGAGCGCTCATCCAGGAAATACCGCACGACCGCCGGCGAGGCGGCATACAGCTCCCGCCGCCAAAAATCATCGACGATTTCCTGCAATAACTCGCCGGTGTCGGCCATCAGTTCGGTGTCGAACGACAAGCCGCTTTCAAAGGCGTTGTCGCCGAGCACCCGCTTGCAAAACCCGTGAATGGTGAAGATGGCGGCTTCGTCGAAGCCGCGGGCGGCATTGGCCAAACGCCGGACGGCCAAGTCCCGGTCCGGCAGTAAATCCAGCAGGCGGGTGGCGAGTTCGTCGTCCTCAGGCGCGTGCCCGCCCAGGAAAGCCAGCCGGAGTTGCCCCAGCCGCTCGCGGATGCGGTCGCGCAATTCCTTGGTGGCGGCGTTGGTGTAGGTGACCACCAGAATCCGGTTGACCGGAATCGCCGCCTCGACCACCAGCCGCAGGTACAACGCGGTGAGCGTATAGGTTTTTCCGGTCCCGGCGCTGGCCTCGACCAGATTGAAATCGTTCAGCGGGATGTAAAGCGGATCGAGGCGTTCCATTGCGGCCGCGCCTCAAACGACAGCCATCAACCTCGTTTGTCCCGAGGCTGGTAAAACACGCGAAACAACACGGCCCATTTATCGCGCCAGCGCAAGCGATCGTCCGACAAGGCTTCCAGAAAATCCGACAAGGCTTTGGACTTGGTCACGGCGTAGATCACCAACAGTATGCTGGGCACGAGAACGCCAAAGAAAATCAGCATCTTGCCCCAGATAGGATTATCCGCTTCATCAAAGATATTCATCCCGAGAAAGCCGGTCGCGACGGTGGCGATCAACCCCAAGGTGGTCACCACGGTCAAGCGGACCACGGTGTTCGCCTGGCGCCGCAAGCCGTCGCTATCCAGGTATTGATTCATCTCCTTCACCGCCGCGCTGACATCCTCATAAATCCGGTCGGTATCCAGATGGCCGGTCAACATGCGGAACAGATCGCGCGCTTGCGCCTGATTAGACACTTCGTGAAACCAGTAACGGTGGGTGAAGCGCAGGAAGGTTTCCATGATCCGGCGAATTTCTCGCTTGAAGGTCTTGACCGAATCCATGTCGCGGATATCGAGCTGGCTGATCGCCATCACCAGCCATTCCGAAAACAGCATCAAGGTCGCCTTGTGAAAATGGGCGATCAGATTGACCAGGAAATATTGGTGGCGAAACTGCCCGAGCAGGCCGGTCTCGGGATCGGCGAAAAAGCGCTCGCTGGCCTTGCCCACCACCACGAAGGCATGACCGCAGCACAGATAGCGACTGCTGAGCGCCGGATTCGTCGGATCCCAAAATTTGTCGTAGCAGTAGTGCCGTTCGAAATTGACCATCTCGGTTTCGGAATACGGCAAGGTCTCGGAAGGGCCCGACTTGGCGATCAAAGCCAGTCGGGCAAAATCGCCGCGGGTCAGGGCCTGTGGATCGTTGACGCCGATATAAGCCAACAGCGGCATCCGATGATATTCGATTTGCCGGTATCTCAAGACCCCCTGCTCGCCCGCGTTATAAAGGCTCAAGGGCCGCAGTAAAAATTCCCAGTGCGCGGCGACGTTGGGCGAACGGTTCCAGCAGACGAACTGCAAATATTTTCGACGGTTTTCGTAATCCGACACCGCCAGCACTTCGCCGATGGCGGACAGCCATTCCACCCGATACGGGCATTGCCCGCCCGTGCCATCCGCTTCCCAAAACGCCGGATACGCCCGCCCGACCTTGAATAGCACCTCTTGGACCAACAGTAGCGGCAGATCGTTGGCGAAGAACTCCACCGCCAGAATGATGATGTCGAGATCGTAAAAGAAATGCAGGTCGACGTGCGCCACTTGGAACAGCAGCGGCGGCGTTTTTTGGTCGAGCATAACCCTCATGCGGGCGATATCGCGGCGTCGGAAGACCCGGATCGGCGATTTGCCGTAGCCGGAGCGGCCCTCGCGACTGCCGCCCTCGCCGTAGAGAAAGCGCTGCACGTAGGGTAGAAAGGTGATGAATTCCTTGTAATGACGCTCCTGAAAATCATCGGGGTCGCCGAATTCGTCGTCCACCTCGCGCCAGGGACAAGCGTCGCCCATCTCCTCCAGGAGCTCCCAGTATTTCGGGAGGTGCGGCTCCCCGGCCCGAGCGCGCATGATCTGCAAGGGCCATAGCAGGATCTGCCGGAAATGGCGGACCAGGACGGAATTGATTGGAGTGATTTCGCTCACGAGTTCGCTACTGACCTGTTTATCGAGCCGTGCTGTTTCTCACCAAGCTCTCTAAATGACCTCGGCCATCAAGCTGGGTAGAGTCATTACAACAACCCTACCCACGATGTCGAACCGTTACGCTTCCACCACCGGAATCTTGCCGATCTTCGCCTGCCATTCCTTCGGCCCGGTCTTGTGGACGCTGGAGCCTTGCGAATCCACCGCCACCGTCACCGGCATATCCTTGACCTCGAACTCGTAAATCGCCTCCATGCCGAGATCTCCAAACGCGAGCACCTTGGCGGCCTTGATCGCCTTGGAGACCAGATACGCCGCGCCACCGACCGCCATCAGATAGACCGCCCGGTTGTCTTTAATCGCGTCGATGGCGACCTGACCGCGTTCGGACTTACCGACCATCCCCAGCAAGCCGGTCTGTTCCAGCATTTGCCGGGTGAACTTGTCCATGCGGGTCGCGGTCGTCGGGCCAGCCGGGCCGACCACTTCATCGCGCACCGGATCGACCGGGCCGACGTAGTAAATGAAGCGGTCAGTAAAATCGACCGGCAGTTTCTCACCCCGATTCAGCATGTCGGTCATCCGCTTGTGGGCGGCGTCACGGCCGGTCAGCAGCTTGCCGTTGAGCAGCAGCACCTCGCCGGGCTTCCAGCCGGCCACCTCCTCGCGGCTGACGGTCGCCAGATCGACCCGGCGGGCGTTGGCCGGCGCGTAAGTCAATTTCGGCCAGTCCTCCAGACTCGGCGGCTCCAGTTTGGCCGGACCGCTGCCGTCAAGGTGGAAATGGACGTGGCGGGTGGCGGCGCAATTCGGCACCATGGCGATCGGCAGGTTGGCGGCATGGGTCGGATAATCCAGCACTTTCACGTCCAGCACGGTGGTCAGACCGCCCAGGCCCTGCGCGCCGATGCCGAGCGCGTTGACCTTCTCATACAGCTCGATCCGCAGTTCCTCGGCCCGGTTCTTGGGACCACGGGCGATCAACTCCTGAATATCGACCGGGGCCATCAACGATTCCTTGGCCAGCATGAACGCCTTTTCCGGCGTGCCGCCGATCCCGACGCCGAGGATGCCCGGCGGACACCAGCCCGCGCCCATCAAGGGCACGGTCTTCAGCACCCAGTCCACCAGATCGTCGGAGGGGTTGAGCATGGCGAACTTGGATTTGGCCTCGGAACCGCCGCCCTTGGCCGCGCAGATCACCTCGACATGGTGGCCGGGGACGATTTCGTAATGCACCACCGCCGGGGTGTTGTCCTTGCTGTTCTGGCGCTTGCCGGCCGGATCGCGCAGCACCGAGGCGCGCAGTTTGTTGTCGGGATTGAGATAGGCGCGGCGCACGCCTTCATCGACCATCTCCTGCACCGACAGCGCGGCGTCCCAATGTACGTCCATGCCGACCTTGAGAAACACCAGGGCGATGCCGGTGTCTTGACAGATCGGGCGGTGGCCCTCGGCGCACATCCGCGAGTTGATCAGAATTTGCGCGATAGCGTCCTTGGCGGCCGGGCTTTGCTCGCGTTCGTAGGCTTGCGCCAGCGCCTTGATGTAATCGACCGGGTGGTAATAACTGATGTACTGGAAGGCATCGGCAATGCTTTGGATGAAATCGTCTTGACGGATGGTGGTCATGATGGACTCCCACAAGCGAGGAATGAGGCGCAAAGCCGCGCCCGGAATTATTATGGCAGCATTCATTTTAACGCATTCGCGTCTTTCGAGCGGCGCTGTTCCGGCGGCGGCGAGCCGACAAGTTGCTACAATCTAATTTTACCCGGTCCCGCGCCAAACCTGATCGCCGATTTCGGGGCTGACTCCGCCGCCCAACTTTCAAGGAACCCACCGCCCATGGCTGACGATTTCAACGAAAGCGCCCTGCGCTACCACCGCATGTTGCCTTACGGCAAGATTGAGGTCGCGCCGACCAAACCGCTCGCCAACCAGCGCGATCTGGCGCTGGCCTACTCGCCCGGCGTCGCCGCCGCCTGCGAGGTCATCGTCGAAGACCCGCGCGAGGTATCCACCGTCACCGCCCGCGGCAATCTGGTCGCGGTGATCACCAACGGCACCGCCGTGCTCGGCCTGGGCGACATCGGCCCGCTGGCGGCCAAGCCGGTGATGGAAGGCAAGGGGGTCTTATTCAAGAAATTCGCCGGCGTCGACGTGTTCGACATCGAAATCAGCGAGCGCGATCCGGACAAACTCGTCGAGATTATCGCCAGCTTGGAGCCCAGCTTCGGCGGCATCAATCTGGAGGACATCAAAGCCCCGGAATGCTTTTATATCGAGCGCCAACTGCGCGAGCGGATGAAGATTCCGGTGTTTCACGACGACCAGCACGGCACCGCCATCATCACCGCCGCCGCCGTGCTCAACGCCTTGTCGCTGATCGATAAGAACATCGCCGAGGTGCGGGTCGTCACCTCCGGCGCCGGCGCGGCGGGCATCGCCTGCCTCGATCTGCTGCTCGGCCTGGGCTTGCAGCGGAAAAATGTCATCGTGTGCGACAGCCAGGGCGTCATCTATCAAGGACGCGGCAAGCTGGATGCGGAGAAAGCGGCTTACGCCGCCGACACCGCGGCGCGCACCTTGCGCGAAGCCATCGTCGGCGCGGATGTCTTCCTGGGCTTGTCCAAAGCCGGGGTCCTGACCGGCGAGATGGTCAAAACCATGGCCGACAAGCCCATCATCATGGCCCTCGCCAACCCGGTGCCTGAGATCATGCCGGAAGAGGCCAAGGCCGCGCGGCCCGACGCCATCATCGGCACCGGCCGCTCCGACTATCCGAATCAAGTCAACAACGTGTTGTGCTTCCCCTACATTTTCCGGGGCGCGTTGGATGTGGGCGCGACCACCATCAACAAGGCGATGCAACTGGCCTGCGTGCGCGCCTTGGCGGACCTCGCCCGCGAGCCGCATTCCCAGGAAGAAACCGCCGCCTACGGCGACCAGCAAATCAGCTTCGGGCCGGAATATCTGATCCCGAAACCGTTCGAGCCGCGCCTGTTGCTCACCCTGCCCCTGGCGGTTGCCAAAGCGGCGATGGAAAGCGGCGTGGCGACCCGTCCGATTCAAGATTTCACCGCCTATCACACCACTCTGAGCCAGCGCGTCTACCGCTCCGGCCAGATCATGCGGCCGATTTTCGAGCGCGCCAAGGCCGACCGCAAGCGAGTGATTTACGCTCAGGCCGAGGAGGAGCGGATGCTGTGGGCGATTCAAGGCGTCATCGACGACGGGCTGGCCAAGCCCATTCTGATCGGGCGGCGCTGGCGGCTCGAACAGCGGATCGCCGAATTGGGGTTACGCATCCGCCCCGACCAGGATTTCCAGGTGATCGACCCTCAAAATAATCCGTATTACGAGGAGTGCTGGCAGGAATACCATCAATTGCGCGGCCGTTTCGGCGTCGATCCCAACAAGGCTCGCGTGCGGGTCAACACCCGCGCCACGGTGATCGGCGCGCTGCTGTTGCGGCTGGGCCACGGCGACGCCTTGATCTGCGGTTTGATCGGCGGCTATCCCGATCATATCAATTATGTGTTGGATATCGTCGGCTTGCGCGAGGGCGTCAAAACGCCGGCGGCCATGAACATGCTGATCACCTCGCACGGCCCGCTGTTTTTCTGCGACACCGACATCAATGCCGAGCCGACCGCCGAGGAAATAGCGGACATTACCCTGCTGGCGGCGGAGGAGGTGGGCCGCTTCGTCCAACCGAAAGTCGCGCTGCTCTCTTACTCCAGCTTTGGGTCGCACAAATCGCCGCAGGCGCGCAAGATGGCGGAAGCGTTACAACTGATCCGCCAGCGGGCGCCCGACCTGGAGGTGGATGGAGAAATGCGCGGGGATGTGGCGCTATCCGAGGAGCTTCGCGGCCGGACGTTCCTGCATTCTCGGCTGAAAGGCGCGGCCAACCTGCTGATTATGCCCAACGCGGATGCGGCCAACATCTCTCACAACCTGCTCAAGGAAGTGACCAACGGCATCTCGGTAGGACCCATCACCCTCGGCCTGGCCAAGCCAGCCCATATCCTGACCCGCTCGGCCACGGCGCGACGGGTCATCAACATGACCGCGATCGCCACGGTCGACGCGCAGGAATACGCGCTCCACCAACGCTCGATTTGATCGCACCAAAAAGCCTCTCTCCCATACGGAC
Organism: Candidatus Competibacteraceae bacterium; assembly: GCA_016713505.1. NCBI lineage: Bacteria > Pseudomonadati > Pseudomonadota > Gammaproteobacteria > Candidatus Competibacteraceae > Candidatus Competibacteraceae bacterium. Next base: position 2,157,241 of record JADJPA010000001.1, read on the forward strand.
GAGAGGCTTTACAGGGAATGCTTGAAGCGGGATGGCGGGACTTTGTCCCTATTTGGACGATTGTGGACCGTGGCTAAAACAGCTCGATCTCTTCCTCATCACCGCTGGCGCTCGCGCCGCCCTTTTTGTTCTTACGTTCTTCCATGGCTTGAACGTAGAGCTTCAGGGCCTGTTTGACGGTCTTGCCCTGCATGATGGCGTCGAACATCAGCCGTTCTTCTTCCATGGTGTAGCGGGATTTGATCTTCTCCTGCATCCCCATCCATTCGTAAGGATTATACAGCCGGCGCTGGTCGGCGATCAGGTCCGCCAGAACGCTCATGCTGCCGTTGACATGACCCAGGCGTTGGCTGAGCTTGTCATAAAATTGAAAGGCCACGATGGCGGACCGCATCATCTCACCGACCATATTACAATTTTCGATGATGGCGGTGCGGACGGCGGCGGTCTCCGCCGTTTCCGGCAGGGAAGCAGCGGTCCTCTCGATCAGCTTGACCTGGCCCATCATCGAGGTAAAGGAATTACTCAAGACTTCCACCGAACCGTCGCTGTCGCGCATCGACATTTCGATCTGCGCCACGGAAAGCGCCAACATCAAAATGGTTTCCCGAATCTGACTCCAGTCGAGATCGGGGTTACGAGCGGTCGAACCCGCCAAACTATTTTCTGACATAAATCAATTATTCCCCGTTAGAAGCTGATACTTCACTCGCCCATCCAAGGGCCTGCAATTGCATCTGATTGAAGTGAGAAAGCGGCAGTTGCGGAAATTCCCGCAACCGGCCGGCCAACTCACCAAATTGATTGCGCTCGAACGATCGGACGATTCCGAGCAACCGCCCCAACACCCCCTCGCCGTCCAACAACGCCGCGCGCACCGGATCGGCCAGATTCAGCTCTCTGAGTAGTTCCGGCAGCGGCGCGCCAAACAGCGCATCCAACAACGACAGCACCCCGACCATGAAGGCTTGATCGGCCTGCCCGCGGTTTCCGGGAACGATGCTGCCCATCATCAGCTCCATGCACTTGCCACGGGTGGCGGCCAGCGTCAATAACGGCTGTCCCGGTGAGGCGCCCTCGGCCCGCTGGGTAAACAACAACAACTGCAACCAGCGTTGCAGTTGTCTGCGCCCCAGCATCGCAATCGCATGACGCAAGGAATCGATCTTGCCCGGCAATCCAAACGCGACCGAATTCACCAGCCGCAGCAGGTTGTAGGTCAGATTCGGATAGCGCTTGAATTCGTGTTCGAGCTGGCTGGCCTCGACATCTCCGACCACCAGATTGATCAAGCGCAGCACGCCGACGCGGGCCGGATCGATGCGGCGGCCGACCAGAACCGTCGGCTTGGCGAAATAGTAGCCTTGAAAAAACTCGAAGCCCTGTTTGAAGCAGGTTTGAAATTGCTCGCCGTCATCGATTTTCTCAGCCAACAATTGGATGGGCCAGCGTTTGAGGTGCTGGACGATGGCGGGAAGCTGGCCGGCTTCCAGCGCCAGCAAATCCACCTTCACCACATCCACCAGATCCATGATCGGAATTTGTTCGGCTTGAATGCGGGTGAAGTCGTCTAAAGCCAACCGCCATCCTTTTTGCTTGAGCTCGCGAAGCCGCGCCACTATTGCAGGGGTGAATTCGACGGTTTCCAGGATCTCCAGCACGACCCGTTCCGCCGGCAGCAGATCGACCACATCGCTGGCGAGGAAGCGTTCGTCCGCATTGATAAATCCTTGACAATCGCCTAATACGTTGCTCAATCCAAACTCGACGAACGCTCGAACCACGACCTCGGCGGTCGCCGTGAAATTGTCTTCGATGACGGCGGCATTCCCTCCGCCCGCGCTCCTGAACAACAGCTCGTAAGCGACGATCCGCTGGCTCCGATCCAGAATGGGCTGCCGTCCGAGGAAAATAGGATTTTCGGCCTGATCAGCATTTTCAGCCGTCATGACAGCAGGCTCCGCTACGACCCGGCCTTGGACCGAACCGCGATCTCGGTCTCACGATGGCAAACTGACCGGCCCTTTCGAAGCCGCCCAGTTCCAAAGCGCTGTTGGTAAGCATGGCTCGCATCGTCAATTTTTCGTCAACCCGTCGGCCACTGTGCCGAATAAATTTTGCTTTGATTAAAACCCTTTTAATTCAAAATGTAAGCCGTCAGCGGGTTTTCCGAACCCCCACCTTGGCAGTATACTCAGCAGCAGCGCTTCACCTTTTGCAAGGAATGTTCCGACTGTCGATATCCGGGAACCGATACCAGCATGTTTTATTCAATGATCAGGTGCGCCGCTAGCGACGGCTCCAGCTCTGCAAGCGCTGTCCGCCCCGCGCTTGCAAAGAACCGCACTTTGGCCAGCGCCGTCTCAAAACAAGACCTAAATCGCCGGTTCGGGTTGCGCCGATTTTTTGACGCTCCAAGGAATCATGCCAATATCGCGGTATTCACTGGCTCAGCCGCCTACACTTATTTGAGCGTGGTCCTGCACGGCGGGGAGGCTGCCTGCGTTTGCGACACTCTGCCCTATCCGATCGCCAGCGCCAACCGGCCATCGGCTTTGGAGCGCGCTCCACATCATTTTACCGACCGGACTCTGGATTATTGGCACGCATGAACCCGTCGAAGCCTTTGTTGCTCGGTACCGCAGCGCGTTCTCCAAGGGCGCCGCGACTTGATTTTATCGCCGTGATACCCCAGCAGCGAACACCGTTCTCATGAAGCAGCCGTTGCAAAACGACCGCCTGCTGAGGGCACTGTTGCGACAGCCGGTCGATCGGACACCGGTTTGGTTGATGCGCCAAGCCGGCCGCTATTTGCCGGAATATCGCGCCACCCGCACCCGAGCCGGCAGTTTTTTGACATTGTGCCAGACGCCGGAACTGGCCTGTGAAGTGACCTTGCAACCTCTGGAACGCTTTCCGCTCGATGCCGCTATTTTGTTTTCCGACATCTTGACCATCCCCGATGCCATGGGGCTTGGCCTGTCGTTCAGCGAAGGCGAAGGGCCGCGCTTCGCCCGGCCGGTGCGCTCGTCGGCCGACATCGCCCGCCTGGACGCGCCCGATCCCGAAATTGAACTGCGCTACGTGATGGACGCGGTACGGCTGATCCGCCGTGAATTGGCCGGTCGAGCCCCTTTGATCGGCTTCGCGGGCAGTCCGTGGACGCTGGCGACTTACATGGTCGAAGGGGGTTCCAGCAAGGATTTCATCTGCGTTAAAGGGCTGCTCTACGATCAACCGAAACTTTTGCATCAACTGTTGGAGGTCACCGCCCGAGCAGTCACGGCCTATCTAAACGCCCAAACGGCGGCCGGCGCGCAGGCGTTGATGGTATTCGATACTTGGGGCGGCATTCTCTCACCGCGCGCCTATCGAGAATTTTCGTTGGAATACATGGCGCGCATCGTCGCCGGTCTGAACCGGGAGGCCGAGCAACAACGAATACCGGTCATTCTGTTTACCAAGGGTGGCGGCGCTTGGCTGGAAGATCTCGCCGCGACCGGCTGCGATGCGCTGGGCGTGGATTGGACGGTGGATTTGGGTGAAGCCCGTCGCCGGGTGGGCGCGCGCGTCGCGTTGCAGGGCAATCTCGATCCCGCCGTGCTGGCCGCCGCGCCTGAGGGCATTCGTGCGCAGACCGCGCGCGTGTTCGCTGATTTCGGCGCTGGCGACGGCCACGTTTTCAATCTCGGCCACGGCATTCAGCCTTGGACTGATCCCGAACATGTTCGGGTGCTGGTCGAGGCCGCGCGTGAGGCGAGCGTGCCCTATCATTCCCAAGCGATAGCATGAGCGGCGCGAAGTGATGCGCATGACCAACCTCAAACCCGCCTACACCCGGATCTTGTCTTCCGGTGTCGTGGTGGTCCACTGGAACCGCGATCATTACGATTATTTGCTCCTGAAAGCCTACAACTATTGGGATTTCCCCAAGGGCGTGGTGGAAGTGGACGAATCGCCCCTGCAAGCGGCCATCCGCGAAGTGGAGGAGGAAACCACCCTGACCGAGCTTCGTTTTCGCTGGGGCGATGTCTACCGGGAAACCTACCCCTATAATCAGGGTCGCAAGGTCGCGCGCTATTACCTCGCCGAATCCACCACGACCGAAGTTCGGTTGCCCGACAACCCGCAACTCGGCCGGCCGGAACATAGCGACTTCCGCTGGGTCGACCACACGGAAGCCTGGAGCTTGCTGACCCCGCGCGTGCGCGCGATTCTGGACTGGACGGACGAGATCATGGCCCGGCTCGCCCGGCGGCGCTAACCGACGAGCCCCGCCGCCCGACCATGATTCAGCGCTCGGTTTTCCCCGAACCCATCCCCCACTTATGGAGATCTCCCATGCCTCAACCGTATCAACTGCTTCCGTTTCATCATTTTGAAAGCGGCGCCGGTTACTTTCGGCCGAGGCAACAGCTGCCGGAGCACGTCACCGAGGACGATCCGGCTATCAGCGTCATGACCGATCTGAGCCAGGTCACCGCTTACACGACAGAACTGTCCACACCCGCCAACAAGGCCCTGGAAATGATGGTCAAGCGCGGCGTTCGGATGCTGTTGGTGCGCGACGCCGACGGGCAGGTCGTGGGATTGCTCACCAGCCGCGATATCGAGGGCGACAAGCCCAAGCGTATCCTGGCCAAGGCCGGCGGCGCTTGGGAAGATTTGCTGGTCGCCGATATCATGACCCTCAAGCCCAAGCTGGAGGTGCTATTGATGGAGGACGTGGCGAAGGCGTGCGTGGGCGATATCATCGCCACGCTGCGCCACGTCAACCGCCAGCACGCGATGGCGCTGGACACCGATCCCCGGACCGGAAAACCGGCGGTGCGCGGAATTTTCTCCCTGTCCCAGATCGGCCTGCAACTCGGTTTGGACATCGACCGCTCGCACCGTGCCACTACTTACTCCGATCTTGAGAACGCGAAAACCCCCAAGTAGCCGCGCTTTCCTATAGGGAGATAGCACCGCCAGGCGGATTGCGCTCACTGATCCGCCTTTCCAAGAGGCCGCTGTGTCAGCGTTGCTCGCAACAGGCGCGGATCGACGCCATCGGCGATGACCCCGCGTCCCAAACCGCGCAGCAAGATCAAGCGCAGCTGGCCATCCTTGACCTTTTTATCCACCGCCATCAGCCGCAGAAAATCATCGGCGGCCAATTCCGCGGGCGGCTCCAGCGGCAATCGGGCGCGGGCGAGCAACGCCCGAACCCGCGCCACTTGCTCCCCGCCCAACCAGCCCAAGCGCGCCGACAGGTCGGCCGCCAGCAGCAACCCCGCCGCCACCGCCTCACCGTGCAACCAGCGCCCGTAGCCCAATCCGGTCTCAATGGCATGACCGAAGGTATGACCGAGATTGAGCAGCGCGCGGTCGCCGGTTTCCCGCTCGTCGGCGGCGACGATCTCGGCCTTGTTGCGACAGGAACGTTCGATGGCTTCGGTCAGCGCGGCGGCTTCACGGGCGAGTAGCCGCTCGATGTGCTGCTCCAGCCACTCCAGAAATGGTAAATCGCGAATCAGGCCGTACTTGATGACTTCGGCCAAGCCGGCGCTGAGCTCGCGGTCGGGCAAACTGGTCAGCGTCTCCGTATCGGCCACCACGCAAAGCGGCTGATAGAACGCGCCGATCATATTTTTGCCCAGAGGATGGTTGACGGCCGTTTTGCCGCCGACCGAGGAATCGACTTGCGCTAACAACGTAGTGGGAATCTGAATGAAGGGAACACCGCGCTGGTAGCAGGCCGCCGCAAAACCGGCCATATCGCCGATCACGCCGCCCCCGAGAGCCAACAGCGTGCAGTTGCGGTCGAAGCGCTGACCCAACAGAGCGGTAAATACCTCATTCAGAACATCCAACGTCTTGAATTGCTCGCCGTCGGGGAGGATGATCGCTTCATGGCGCAGCCCGGCCAGCGCCGCGCGGGCGCGATCGAGGTAGCGCGGAGCAACCGTGGTGTTGCTGACCACCAACACCTGCTGGCCCGGAATATGGGCTCGCCATAGATCGGCTCGATCCAGCAAATCGGGGCCGATGTAAATGGGATAACGGCGGTCGCCGAGTTCGACGTGAAGCGTTTTCATAAGGTCAAGCGGGATTCTAGTAAGGTTTCAAGGTCGATCATCATCCTCCAGCCGGCGCAGGATGTCCCGCACGACTTGTTTTAATGGCCGGCCTTCGGTTGAAATAACGCAATCCGCCACTTCTCGGTAGAGCGCGTCCCGCTGCTCCAGCAGTTGTACCAAGCGCGTCCGAGGATCGGCGGTGTTCAGCAGCGGGCGGTTGTTATCGAAATGGGTGCGGCGCAGCAGTTCGTCCACCGAGGCGCACAGGTAGACCACGAAGCCGCGCCCGATCAGACAGCGGCGGTTGTCGGCGTTAAGAACGGCGCCGCCGCCGGTGGCGAGCACGATGGCCGGACGCTGGGTGAGCTCGGCGATGATGGTTTTTTCGCGGGACCGGAACCCCGCCTCGCCTTCCAGCTCGAAAATGAGCGGGATGCTCGCTCCGGCCCGGCGTTCGATTTCGTGATCGCTGTCGGCGAAATCCCGCCGCAGCGTCTGCGCCAACCGACGGCCGACGGTGGTCTTGCCGGCACCCATCAGACCGACCAGGAAAATGCGAGAGAGAACGGGAGACATGGATATGAGGTACGTACGGTGCGCGCTTGGCCGGATGTTCGATATTCATGCATTGTAATCAAAATATCAGCCCCGTTGCTCCAACCGACGCGGCAACCGGGGATTGACGTAAGCAGTTTCGACAGCTTGGCGCTAGATAACCGATATAAATTGTCATTGGCACCACGTTTGCTATAAAAAAGTTTCAAAATAATGGTGCTATACTTGCTTTATTAACAGGGAGGATGACGCGGCTTTCTCAGACCGCGCCTTCCGAACAGGGCAGGTGTACCAGCGCTGCAATGCCTTAAAGCGGGGAGCTTTTTCTAATGAGATCAAAAATCGGATTCCTGTGCACGTCGTGCCTGCTGGTTTTTATGGGATTGATCCTATCGACCCATCTGGCGTTCGGCGCTTGCACTCCTACCATCACCGCTCCGAACGTCGCCGTACCGAATGTCGTCGGACAGACGCAGACCGCCGCTGCCACCGCTCTAACAGGTGCTGGTCTGACTGTCGGCACGGTAACTCCGGCCGGCAGCACCGCCACGGATCTCGTGGTCACTCAAACCCCCGCAGCCGGCGCGTGCGCCTTGCCGGGTGATGCCGTCAACCTGACGCTGGCTCCTCCCACCACCGCGCCCAACGTGGTCGGGCTCAGCCAAGCCGCCGCGCTACAAGCGATTCAGGCGGCGGGCCTGACCGCCACCGTGACCACCGCGGCCAGCTTCGCCGTACCGGCCGGCACCGTCATCAGCCAAAACCCTACGGCCGGGCTTAATGTCTTTCCCGGCAGCGCCATCGCCATCGTGGTGTCTTCCGGCTCAGGTTTGGACGCCACGGTTCCGGAGGTCGTTGGCCTCTCGCAAAGCGCCGCCGTTTCCGCCATCCAGACCGCCGGCCTCACCGTCACCGTAACCACCGAAACCAGCACCACCGTTCCGGCGGGCACCGTCATCAAACAAGATCCGGTGGGAGGCATCAAAGTCAAGCCGGGCAGCCCGGTCGCCATCGTAGTATCCGCGGGCTTCACTCCAACCGCGGTGCCCGATGTCGTCGGTCAGCCGCTCGCCAGCGCTCAAACCGCGATAACCGGCGCCGGCCTGACGCTTGGGACCGTGACCTTGTCCGCCAGCGATAGCGTTCCCGCCGGAACCGTTCTATCTCAAAATCCCAGCGGCGGCTCGCAAGCTGCGCCTGCTTCCCCTGTCAATCTGACTGTCTCCTCCGGGCCTACCGCACCGCCCTCGCCTCCGCCGGTAACACCTGGCGATATTCCCGTGCCAGACGTCAAGGGCCTTCAAAAAACCGCCGCCACCGCCGCCATTCACAACAGTGGCCTGATCGTCGGGGCGATCATTCAGAAATATGACGCCACGGTACCTGCCGGTACGGTCATCGACCAAAGTCCGGCCGCCGGCACCTTGGTGGCTGCCGGCGTGGTCGTCAGCCTGACGGTGTCCCTGGGTCCGGCTGGCGTGGTCACCATTCCCGATGTCAAAGGATTGCTGGAAGACGCCGCAAAAGCCATTCTGCTCAATGCCGGTTTCACTATCGGCAACGTCCAGAGACAACCTGATCCAACCACGGCGCCCGGCCTCGCCATCGGCACTGATCCAGCAGCCGGCCAGCAAGCCCAACTGGGTTCGGCGGTCAACCTGATCGTATCCGATGGCTTGTCTCAGCCCCAGCAGTGCGCCGTACCGGATGTCGTCAATCAAACGGTCGAAGACGCCCGTGAAATCCTGTTTGCAACGTGCCTGTCCGGAATTGGTTCCGTAACCTTACAAAGCTCCGCTGTTCCGGCCGGAAAAGTGGCGGCCCAATTCCCGGCCGCCGGCACCCTGATCGGCTATAACACCACGGTCAACTTGGTCGTGTCTTCCGGCGCGCAGCCGCCCGTGGCCACTCCGAAGGTGGTCGGGATGACGCTGGCTGACGCGACTGTCGTACTCAATAGCACCGGTCTGACCGTGGGTGCGGTCTCCCGCCAGACCAGCAATACCGTTGAGAAAGACCGCATCATCAGCCAGAACCCCTTCATGACCGCACTCGCCCCGGTGGGCTGGCCGGTCAATTTGGTGGTCTCGCTGGGTCCGGTGCCGGACGATCCGAGCGCCCGCCCGCAAGCGCAGGTTCCGGATATTCATGGTCTGACGCTCGCCGCAGCCACCGCGAAGATCGTCAAAGCGGGTTTGCGGGTAGGCTTGGTCGCCAACGAGCGCCATCAAGACGTCCCCGCCGGGCAGGTGACCCGTCAAAATCCGGCACCCGATACCGTGTTACCGGTCAACGGCCGGGTCAATCTGATGATCTCCTTCGGTCCTTATGCGTACACCCTGCTGAGCGGACCGGCGTACATCACCAATTACGCGGGCGGCACGGTTTCCATCCTGAACCCGGCAACCGACAAGCTTGTCGATAATATCCCGGCGGGTATCGGCGCTAGCGGACCTAGCGGAATCGCCGTTCACCCGGATGGAACCAAGCTCTTCGTGGTCAACCGCCCTCAATTCGGGCGGAACGCGGGTTCGGTCACGGTCATGGATCTGACCGAACGGCGGGTGATCGGCGCCATTCCAGTCGGCGCGGCGCCGTTGGGCATCGCGGTCGGCCCCACCGGCGAGCGGGTATTCGTCGCCAACGAAGGCAGCTTCAGCCTTTCGATCATCGACACCGCCACCAATCAGCCGTTTACCGATCTTAACGTGCCCAGGTTGGCGGCAAACTCCTTCCCGCGCGGCGTGGCGACGCATCCGAATCCGCTACGGCCGCTGGTGTATGTCACCAACCGCACGGTCAACTCGTTTTCGGACGACGCCACCAATCCTTATGTCGACCAATGCGACGCGTTGGTGGCGCGCCCGCCGGTGAACGTCAATCCCGACCAATGCGTTGGCTCGCTGTCGATCTTCGATGCGGATCTGAAGATGCAGGTCGGTTCGGTGGCGGTCGGCTCGGCGCCGGAGGGTGTCGCCGTCCATCCCGATGGCATGTTGGTCTACGTCGCCAATTCCGGTGATCGAACGATTTCGGTCGTGGATACGGTGTTCAACCGGGTGATCGGCGTGATCACGCTCGATGAGTTCGGCGGCGCGCCGCAGCCTTTGGTGCCGCGCGGTATAGCCGTCAGCCCGGACGGTAACCGGCTCTATGTCACCGACGGCGCGGGCAACCGCTTGTTCGTGATCGACACTACGGCCAATCACGCGGTGGTCGGCGTCGTGCCGGTCGGCAAGAAGCCCTACGGCGTCGCGGTTAGCCAAGACAGCAAACGGGTCTATGTCGCCAATACCGATGACAATACGGTTTCCGTGATCGACGGTCGCAGCAATGCGGTGATGACTACGGTATCGGTAGGATTGGGGCCGTGGGCTTTCGGTCAGTTCGTTGGCCCGCTGGTGGGGGTCGAGAAACCCACCTTCGATCCACCGGGTGGCTCATTTCAAAGATCGGTGAAGGTCACGATTAAGACGGCCACGCCGGATGCCTCCATCCGTTACACCACCGATGGCAGCATTCCGACCTCTAGCAATGGAACGCTGATCAACAATGGACAAACCATCGAACTGACCCCACCGACCCCGCAAAGTGGCGGAACCTTTGTTATAAAGGCGGTCGCTTTTAAGGATACGTGGGCTGATTCGGACGTGGCGGAAGCCACGTACTCGATCAATAAGTTCTCCGGGAATCCTCCCTGATTTAACCTGATTTAGCCTGATTTATCCTAAGGCCGCGATGACTTCGCGGCCTTTTTTATCACGTCACGCATCAAGCGCAACGCTGCTTTTTACGGTAATAGCTGATGCCAACGCTCACATGCTACCTTCCGCTATAGGCCGCTGCTGGTTTTGCTCATCCCACAATGATCTACTTAGCGCCGTTGAATACGGTCTTTCCATTTCGACGACGCAGTCTCGCTCCCAGTTCTATCTTTATATCAGCCACTCACAACCCTACCACCCATCAATAAGAAGCTGAACATTCGAAGGACGCTGGAGCAAGCCCAGCATGTTGGCACAGATTGCAAGGAACGCTCAGAATACCGAGGGTGTGCCGGGTCAGGGCTTACAGTGAGGCCACAAAACAGATCAGTATTTGACTGGGCTAAAGTAATCGTTGAACGACGGTCTGTTCGAGCCGCTGCCATCCCCAAAGCACAGGCCAACTGCTTTTAGACTGAGCGGATTCGCTGATCGGCCAATAAAAAACCGGCGGGATTACCGCCGGTCATAGTTGCAAAACCGACTGACAACCGAATAAGTAGCTCGCCTGTCAGTCTCAGTTTTAGCTATTTCACGGTGCTGGCGCCGCTGCCTGCGGTGGCTGTACCGTGATCTGAAGCGTTTGACTGCGGATTTCGGGGCCAACCGTGGAGAAGAAGAAGTCCACGCTGCCATCCGTAGGCAAGTCGCTCACATTCAGAACCATTCTTGCATAACCTCCCGCGCCACTTACCACAGTTTTGGGCGTTACCGAAGCGGTAGGCGTGTGCAAATTCGCGGCGAGACGCGCCTCCACAGCAGCAGTTTTCGCGGTTTCCACCGCAGCTGCCAATCCTGTCTGCTTGGTGCATTTTTCAGCATCTCTGGGCGCTGGGGTCGGATTGGTCGGGGTCGCCACTTGATCGCAAACCCCTGGATTAGCGGCAACGAAACTATCAAACGACGCCTGTGCTTTCGCTAACGCTTCTTCCGCGACAATTGCCGCCGTTTCCGCAGGATCTTTGATCACGACATCCACCGCAATCGGTATACCCGGCAGCGGAGTCCGCCGTAGCGCGCCGCTCGATACCAACCCGCCATCCAAAACCTGCAAGGTAACCGGCAAATTAAGCGCTGAACCCGGCTCCATCGTTTGAACGACCGAGATGAGTGGCGGCCATACCTGATCACTTACCAAAGGCGCGATTTGGGAGGCCAATTGTGGAGGTTGGGCAATGGTCACAATACTATTGTCCGGAATGCCTAGATACCAATGAGTCAGCACCGCACCCACTTGGCCACCGTCCGATTCAGCCGCCAGCATAAAGCGTCGGCCCACTTGACTGGCGGGGTAGTTCATCACTGTGCTAGCCACGCCACTGGCGTTGGTCGATACCACAATTTCACTGGTATCGAAATTCGCCACGTTACCCTTATGCGGCGGACAACCAACCGTGTACCAAATATTAGCGCCTACATTTTGGCTGACCTGCTTGAAAGGTGTATTGACGAGCAACATGTTTCCAGCCCGCCCAGTAATAATCCGGCTTCCACCATGATATTCGAGCCGGCCTTCCGAGGGCAGGCCGTTGATCGTACTGGGATTTGAATTAATGATTTCCGGATCCTGCAACATCAGCAAACACATTGGATCGGCAATCGCAAACGAAACACCGTTTGGCACCATAAACGGATTCAAGGTATCTGAAGTGGTGCGCTTGACCGTGCGGTTGGGCGCAAAGAATTCCAAACCCCCTTCACGCGGATCGCCGGTGTATCCGGTAATGGCAAACTCGCCATGCCCTTGATCGGGATAACGGTTCTTGAGCATATCCAACGGCGAGTCGATCAAGCGGAAGGTGATCGGTGTTCCCTCCGGGGGCGGATTGCCAAAACCATCGCTGGCAATGACCGAAACGACGCGGCTATAGACGCCATTCCAGACGCTGTCGCAAGGCGCTGCGCCACACTGCCCGTCGATAGCGAGCAAATTGTTCCTGCCCGCAAATACCGCATCGGCGAAGGGTCCGGTAAAGGTCAGCGCTGCGATCTGACCGGTCCCAATCGAGACGGTGGCATAATTCGTGATGGGTATTTGAATGCCATTGTCGACGTTGTTATCGGCGCGGTCTGCCGTGGCGGCGATCACCACCGTACCGGGTAGTGTTCCGCTGTGCAAAGCGACTGTCGCCGGACCGCCGAATAAGCCACTGAATACGGTAGCCCCTTCTTGGGCGTTACCCTTGACGTCAGTCGCGCTCAACCATTCACCGCCATTGGGGCGGTTTGCCAGCATCTCAATCCGTAAAGGATTGCCCCCACCTTGGTTGATCGCTTGACCAAAGTCATCGCTTAGAAAAACCTGGAACAGTTTGACGCTGCTCTGACCCGCATTCGTGGTTCCCACTGGATTGGTGCGAATATAAATAGGGCCTGGATCCATGAGGAAAGTGACTGCGGACGGTTTGCCACCACCGCTGCCACCACCGCCTGTCACAGTGATCGTCAAGCTGGCGCTCAAGACTTGGCCCGTTGCGGGATCGGCCGCTGATGCCGTTATAACGACTGGGCCTGGCACATTGCTCGCGTGAAAGTGAAAGGTCGCGATCCCTGTTGCCTTCTCAAACGCTATTTGGCGAAAAGCGATGGGGATCTTGGGAGAAGGAGGGCAAGTAGCTCCTGCCGGGCATCTTTCATGCTCAGGATCACCGTCAAGATAGAACAGCGCGCCACTAGAAAGACCGCCTGAGATAGCAACATTGATGGGAGTGGCGATTAAGTTGCCATTCTTCTTGACGGTGACCGTGATCGTATTGGTGTAAGGTCCGCCAATTTGTGGCCCTAGGTTATTGATGTTAACCGGCAATGTGGTCTTATCAGCCGCTATTTGCACAGAAGCTGGATCAGGTCCGAAGAATCCGGCGGCGAGCGCGTTATTCATCTGCCAACCCATCAGCATCAGCGCTAACAGGAATAGCCGGACAACAACCCCTTTTAGGCTATCTATAAAAATTCGCATGGCTCCACTCACTCGTGACATTACAGTCATCCATCAACGCTCGGCAACGGTACCGTTTTTCAGGATCTGCGGCGTTACAAAAATAAGCAACTCGCGCTTGGTATTCGTTTTATTGGTATTGCGGAACAAATACCCTAAAAGCGGTACGTCGCCTAACAGCGGGACCTTGCTGACATTATCATTCTTGGTCTGCTCGAAAACGCCTCCCAACACCACGGTTTCACCGTTATTCACCATCACTTGGGTTTCGAGCTCGCGTTTGTCAATGGTCGGCTGCGTTCCCGTCGAGGTCGCGACATTGACGCCCTGTTCGTCCTTCGAAACCTTGAGGTCCATCTTGATGCGATCATCCGGGGTGATTTGGGGTGTTACTTCCAATTTCAGAAACGCATCCTTGAATTCGACCTTGGTCCCATCCTGGCTCACTGTCGCATAAGGAATCTGCCGCCCTTGCAGAACAGTGGCTTTTTTCAAATCCGCCGTCACCACTTTTGGATTGGAAACCACCTCACCTTGACCTTCCGCCTGCAAGGCGGACAACTCCAGATCAACCAGGTAATCGGCTCCCAAAATCGCAAAGGCCAAACTAGGGCCTGCCGCCGGCAAATTTACCCCCAAACGTTGGCCAAGGCCCGGAATCTGCGCTGGGAACGGTTGACCGGTTGCAATCAAATTATTGACCGCACTATTCACAATAGTATCGGTACCCGTCGAAGTGCCGCTCACTGCGTTGACACCGCTCCCGGTCTTCCTGACACCCGTCACTCCAAACCGCGCACCCAAATCTCGGCTAAAGTCGTTGCTAGCGATCACCACCCGTGAGTCAATCAACACTTGGCGGGCCGGGATGTCGAGCTTGGACACCAAGACGCGGACTTCGGCAATCTTGTCGGGGACATCCTTGATGATCAAGGTATTAGTTCGTTCGTCCACCGCAACATCACCACGCGGCGATAATATGCTTTGAGCTTGGCCTTTCTCTCCAGCGGTTTTCAAAAGATTCTTTAGATCCGCCGCCTTGGCATAATTGATCTGGATAATTTCGGTGCGCAGCGGGATCAATTCCTCCACCGTCTTGCGTGACTCTAGATCCAGTTTTTCACGCGCCGCGACTTCCTCGGTGGGCGCGATGAAGACGACATTGCCGTTTTGGCGCATGGCCAACCCCTTGGTGCGCAGGATGATGTCCAACGCCTGATCCCAGGGTACATTTTGCAGGCGCAACGTCAGGTTGCCTTTGACGCTGTCACTGACCACGATGTTCAAGCCGGTAAAGTCCGCCAGAATCTGTAGGATCGCCCGCACTTCGATATCTTGGAAGTTCAACGACAGCAAATCACCCTTATATTTTTTCTTGGAAGGATCGAGTTGGGCCTCCTTTTCTTCCTGTTCGGGCGTTTTCTGCGGCGGACGCACCTCGATCACGTAAAGATCGTTGGCCTGATAGGCCAAATATTCAAAGGGTGGACTGGGTTGAATGCTCAGCCGAGCGTTACTGCCGCGATTGACTGCCTCAACAGTCGTGACCGGCGTTGCAAAATCGGTCACGTCCAAGCGCCGCTGCTGGCCGCCAGGTAACGAAGCGCCTTGAAAATCAGCGACAATCTGCGTGCCTTCCTGCCTGACATCGACCGGAATGGCGGAATTGGACAGTTTGACCGTCACCACGCCCTGACCGCCCGGCCCGCGTCGGAAACTGACATCGCTAATATTACGCGGCGCCGCGCTGACCGGGGCTGCAACCGGCTGGACCGCCTTGCGCGAGGCCGCCGCCGCCGCGACCGAGGCCCCTGGAGTCGCCGCCGGCGTCTTGGCGGCGGCCGTTCCGGCATTATCCAAGGTCAATACCACGGCGTTGCCCTGCACCTGAACGTTGTACGGCACCAAGCGCGCCAGATTCAACGAAGCTCGGGTTCGGTCGGAGCCTTCCAGCACGCTGATCCTGTCAGCGACTCCTACATTGATAGTCTGCTGGCGCGTACTGAGCCCGTTGCGCGTATCCAGAAAATCCAAGACGATCCGGGCAGGTTCGTTGATGGTGAAACTGCTTGGCGGCTTGGCTGGCGGCCCCGACAACCGGAACCGG
Organism: Candidatus Competibacteraceae bacterium; assembly: GCA_016713505.1. NCBI lineage: Bacteria > Pseudomonadati > Pseudomonadota > Gammaproteobacteria > Candidatus Competibacteraceae > Candidatus Competibacteraceae bacterium. The sequence continues at coordinate 2,172,667 of JADJPA010000001.1, forward strand.
AGTTGCAGGCGGTTTCCGGCTAGCGGGCTGATATCCACCGCTTGTAATATTGATTGCCCCACGGGCGGATCGGCGGCAATCGCCAGCGGAGTCCATCCTCCCATCAGGATTAACCCCAAAATCAGGACTATTAGCGGCAGCCACCCTAGCGGCCACCCGCCATCCGACCGCCGGTCATGTTGGCCTTCGCTCATGGACCTGCTTGTCATGACACTTCCCCCTTCATCATTGGGTAAGCGACAGGAACGCATCCCGTTCCTGCCAGCGTCCGGGCCCATCCGGAACGATCTCCTTCAGATCAACCCGCTGCTCCGTAATATTGAGAATCTTGCCGTGGTTGGTGCCCAAGTAATTATTTTTCTGAACTCGATGCACGACGCCGTCCGGAGCCAACACCAACGCCCACAATCCCATGTTACCCCCTATCCGAAAAGTCCCCATCATCTTGAGAGAACCCAGGGAATATTTTTCGAGTTCCTCCCGCACCCGGTTTGGATCGGGCCGGACGCCGGTGTAATTGGCGCTCTGCACCGCCGCTGCTTCCCGGGTCATCTCCAGCTCTTCTTCCTGCGCGAACGGCGCCACCAGGAATGGGTCCTTGACCCCCTGAGCCGTATAGGCAAAAGGCGTGTAGGGCTTGATCTCCGGCGGTGGATCAGGCTTCTTGATCGGCGTGCTGCGCTTGGTGTTCTCCACAAACTGCTGCACCTCGGTCAAATCCTGCTGCGCGCAACCAACCAGCGTGACGAGCGCCGCCACCAGCAACACCCTCTCCCGAACGGATGCGGCGATGCAGCCCGGTTGAGAATCGATATTCATTTCTTAACAGCCCCCTGTCCTTTCTGCTGCCCGGCCGCAGACGGAGTACCGCCCTCTTCCATATATCGATAAGTTTGCAAGGTGGCCTGGATGTCGACCTGTCCGGCATTGTCTCCTTTGCCCGTTTTTGTTCCCTTGGCGCTGACGGGGGCAGCACGAACCAACGTCGAGTTCTCCAAAGTCACGATTCGGGGCAAAGCCGCCACCCCGCTGACGAAAGCGCCGAACTGATGGTAGCTGCCCCGCGCTTTGATGGTGATCGGTTTGGCGGCGTAAAAATCCTTGGGCTGTTCGGCCTCCGGTTTGAACAACTCAAATTCCAAGCCATTTTTCTTGCCGGTATTGGAGATGTTCTCCAGCAACTCAGGCATTTCGGTCCCGGTCGGCAATTGCCCCAACATGACCTGCAAATCCGCCTCCATCTGTTTCAGCTGCGCCCGAAACGATTCAAGATTGGCGGCCACCCGCTGTTTTTCGATAAAATCTTGCCGCAGTTGCTGCTCTTCGTTGGTCACTCGCTCCAATTCGGCCAGTTGGTCGCTGGTAAAAAAGTAATAACCGGCGCCCAGCACGGCAGCAATAACCAGAATCGCGAGCACCACCTTGCCCGCCAGTGGCCAATCGCCCGCCTCTCGAAGATCGAAATCATTGAGGTTGATCTCGGATAGCCTCATGTTTTACCTCTCCCTTCTGCTTGATTCGCCTCCAGCTTGAGCGGGACGATCAGCTCGAATACCCGTGTCTGCACGCTGTTCACGTTGCGGGTTTCGATCACTTGCAGCACCGGTTCACCAAAAAGATTGGCGCCCCGCAGGCTTTTCATAAAATCGGATATGATGTTGTCGGACCGGGCGATACCATTGAGCGTGACTTGATTGGCGGCCGTCTTGAATCCCGTCAAAAAAATGTCTTGCGGGATCAATCGCACCAGCTCATCCAACATCCGTACCATGCCGGGACGGCTGGTCTGTAATTTCTGGATGACGTTAAGACGCTCCACCAGCCGGTTCTTGGTTTTTTGTAACTCCTGCAACTCTTCAGCTGCTTTTTTGAGCCGGGCGATCTCGCCGCGCAGGTAATTATTGCGTTCTTGCTGATACTCGATGCGATGGTTGACTTCAACGTAGGCCGCGAATACGAGACCTATCGCACCCAGCGCCGCGGCGGCCAGCATCGCGAGCAAATCGCGCTGCCGCTTGGCGCGGCGCGCTTCGCGCCAAGGCAATAAATTGATGCGCGTCATGTCAGTCGAAGCTCCTCAGGGCCAACCCTCCCGCAATCGCCAGCAGCGGCGCATCGCGCAGCAAGGCGCCGCTGTTGACCCTGACGGCGCTGCCCATGTTCTTGAACGGATTGGCGACCACCGTGGCGATGCCTAAAACGTCCGCAACCACCCGATCCAATCCCATGATCATGGCACCTCCGCCTACCAGAACAATAGTATCCACATTATAGCGGCCGGAGACATACTGGTCGGAGGAAAAAAAGAATTGCAAGCCGTGCCCGATCTGCTCGGCCAGCATTTGCTTGAACGGATCCAACACCGCCATGGCCAAATCATCGGCGCCTTGTCCGGAGCGTTTCATGTGCTCGGCCTGCTCGCGGGGCAGTCCGTAGAATTCGGCGATCCGCAGCGTGAGCTGATCGCAACCGAACCCCTGCTCGCGGGTAAAAATGACCCGGTCCTGTTGCAGGATGTACAGATTGGTCATTGCCGCGCCGATATCGACCAGAGCGGTCAACCCGTCCCGCCCCTTGGCCAAACTGATCGATCCGCTTCCGCTTTCGGCCTTGGGGAGCGTATCCGCGAGCAAGCGAAACATATTTTCCAGAGCGTACACTTCCACATCCACGACCTCTGGAACCAAGCCCGCTTCTTTAAGAGCGGCCTCCCGAGTGTCGACGTTTTCTCGGCGGGAAGCCACCAGCATGACATCCTGCATCTCGCTGTTGGCCTGAGAAGGTCCTTTTACTTCAAAATCCAGGTAAACCTCTTCGATCGGATACGGAATATACTGAGAGGCCTCGATTGGCATATTGGCTTCGATGTCGCTCTCTTTAAACTCCGCCGGCATCGGTACGGCGCGGGTGATGACGCTGGAGGTTGGCACGGCGACCGCGGCCCGTCGCAGCCGAGTGCCGGATCTGCGCCACGCGCGCTTGATCGCTTCGCCGACCTCAGTGGGATCGGTCAAATTACGGTCTTCCATCATCCCTTCACCAAGCGGTTCGATCGCGAAGGCCTCGACCCGAAACCGCTGCCCGGAACGGCTCAGTTCGATCAGCTTGACCGCTGAGGGACTGATATCGATGCCCAAAATGGGTTCTTTACGCGTGAACAGAGCCAATTTATGCATCCTCTACTCAATCGGATTGGACGAATCAAACCCACTTGGTGAATATAGCAAACAACCCAAATCAAAACATGAAAAATGTGACGCTAGCAGGAAATAATGTCAAGATTGTACGCTGGAACGCTACCGATGTGGTAGAAAAAGACCACAGTAATGGTGGGTCTGGCTGACGATTCGTCTTGACTATGGCCGCTTGCTAGCCCTCACCGCACTCTCGGAGTTTATCCATGGCCCGCCGTCATCGCGACCACCACCGCCTCAAAACCTTGCTGGCCCAGGAATGCGCCCGCTTGATGGCAGAGGAAGGGATCAAGGATTTTCGCACCGCCAAGCGCAAGGCGGCCGTGCGCTTGATGATCGATGATAAAGCGGCCCTACCTGATAATGCCCAAATCGAACAGGCCGTGCTCGAACATCAACGCTTGTTCCATGCCGAACGGCAGGTAGATCGCTTGCGCGAGTTGCGCCAGACTGCTTTGGAAGCCATGAGTTTTCTGGCGCGCTTTCGCCCCAAGCTCGTCGGATCGGTGTTGAGCGGCACTGCCGGCTCCCACTCCGACATTCAGCTCCACCTGTTTGCTGATACCCCCAAGGATGTCCTGCTATTTTTGATGGAGCATCACATTCCCTTGGAAACTTCGGAACGCCGCCTCAAGCTGAATAACGGCGATCGTGTCATCCTGCCGGTCTTTGGCTTCAGGGCCGGCGACACGCTCATCGATCTGACGGTTTTCGCGCCTTTGGACGAACGGGAACCGCCGCGCAGTTCGGTCGATGGCCGACCTTTACGGCGCGCCGGCCCGACCGAAGTGGAGTTACTATTATTTTCCGACTCGCCCTAGGCGCGGTCCTGAACAGATCCTGCAAAGCTTCGTGGCGAACAGCGGCTTTTTTGACTGAGATCTGTTCAAGCGGCGGTTGCGGAACTCGGGTGGGTATCCACAAAATGTTTCAGCACCAGCTTTAACTCAAGGGCTTGCTCAGGGTGGCCGCGCCGGCGCGCTGCCTCGATATCATCCAGAATAATCCTTTTCAGCATCGGGACACCCTCGGGGCTATGCACCAAGTAGCTGCCCATCTCCAAAGCCGCCATCTCCGGCAGACGTTCGTGCTGGGCAACCGCTTCGATTTCCTCTTCGGTCAGATCGCTCGCCTCTACACAATCTTGATACGTCAACATGGCGTTCCTCCTCTAAATTTCGTGGCTTACCAGCGCCCTACCAAGGAGAGAACAGACAGCAAGTACGGTCGCTCTTTGGTGAAGAGAGCCGACTACAGGTTAAACCTAGTCCCTCCTCCAAACAAGTACAACCTTTATAAAAATAGGATTATTGTCGCTCTTGGCATGACACCCGAGCGATCCTTCAAAACGTAGGTGGGTAGTGGTTTATCCCTATTTACGATCACCCGAACCTTTGGCTATCTTGATGGAGTTAAGTACATACGATCATGACGGCATTGGCGCCGAGCGCCGGGCCTCAACCTTTAACATGGTTAGCCGCGAAGACGGAGAGGAGCCTTAAAACCACCACACAGGATCGAGGGTCGGCCTGCCACCGTCCGACCAAAGCGCCCTAGCGCGTGCCTTGACCAGCACACTCGATAACCCACAATCAAAACTCCTCGAACTCTTCGCGGCCGACCCTCCTCTGAAGGGTCGGCCGGGAGCCGACGTCCTTTCCCAATCCAGCCGCAACAAACAATCCACCCCCTTTACTAAAAGGCATCCGCCGGGCCGTTGGTCCTTCGTGGATTCCTCAGCGCCTTCGCGGTATCATCCGACCTTGGATTCACCGCCAGCCACTCCTTCTCAATTGGGTTATGACCGACAGCCCTGCTTCCCTCAGCGATCCACCCTCTCCCTGCGTCGGCGTCTGTGCGATCAATCCCCAAACTCAATTATGCGACGGCTGTCTTCGTACCTTGGACGAAATTAGTGCTTGGTGGGATTACAACCCCACGCAAAAACAAGCCGTCCTGACCGATGTGGAAAACCGCTTGCAGCGCCTCATGGATGGTACTTTCTTCGACTGAAACCGTGCGGCCCCGCCGATGAATTTCCCAGGAGAACCTCATGCCGCTTTCAGAGCCCGCGTCTCGCCATTTGCTTCACAACCGCACCGTTCAGTGTTGGGGCTATCGCCGCGCAGATGGTCTGTGGGATATCGAGGGGCGGATGGTCGATACGAAAACCTATGCGTTTCCCAACGAAGACCGGGGAGGGACGCTGGAACCCGGCGATGCGCTGCATGACATGTGGATACGCCTGACCGTGGACAGCCAGTTCCGCATTCACGACATCGAAGCGCGCACCGACGGTTCACCCTTCTCGCTTTGTCCCGCGATCACCGACCGTTACCGCCAGCTGATCGGGGTCCGCATCGGACCGGGCTGGTCGCTCAAACTGCGAGAATTGTTCGCCGGGATCAATGGTTGCACGCACATGACCGAATTATTGGGTCCTGTCGCCACCACCATGTTCCAAACCCTCTACGGCAAACGCTACGATGAGGAAGACGTCAAAGCGCCGGAACAACGCTCGGCTCCGCCCGTTCTGAACACCTGTCACGCCCTGGCCAGCACCAGCCCGGTCGTCAAAAAGCGTTGGCCGCGCGACTATACCGGCTCAAACGATCACAGCGATGTCAGAAACCGGCCGCTGTTGGATGATTGCATCACCTGAGGGAAGGGCTTGAAGGCCCATCGCCCGCTAAAGAATCTCCGGCTTCGGATCGCGAGCCAGCAGGCTTTCCACCGCTCGCCGGGGGTTTTGACCGTGGTGCAGCACCCGATCGACTTGTTCGGCAATCGGCATATCGACTCGGTAGTGCCGGGCCAGCCGCAACGCCTCCCGCACCGTGGCCGCGCCTTCCACCACTTGACCGATGGCGGCGAACGCCGTCTCAGCCTTCTCGCCTCGCCCGAGCGCCAGCCCGAAGCGACGGTTGCGCGATTGGTCGTCGGTACAGGTCAGCACCAGATCGCCGATGCCGGCCAGCCCCATGAAGGTTTCGCGTTGCCCTCCCGCCGCCAAGCCAAGTCGCGCCATCTCCGCCAGCCCACGGGTGATAAGCGCCGCTCGGGCGTTGGCCCCAAACCCCAAACCGTCGGCGATGCCGGCGGCGATCGCCAAAACATTCTTGATCGCCCCGCCCAACTCCACGCCGATGACATCGGTGCTGGTATAGGCGCGCAAATTGGAGCCGTGCAACCAAGCCGCCACCCGGCGCGCGTGCGCGGTATCTCGCGCGGCGACCGTCACCGCGGTCGGCAGACCCAGCGCGACTTCGCGGGCGAAACTGGGACCGGAGATGACCGCCGTCGGCCAAGCTTGCCCCAGGAGCTCCGCCGCCACCTGGTGCAGGAACCGACCGCTACCCGGCTCCAAGCCTTTAGTCGCCCAAGCCAGACTGATACGAGGCGACAAATGCACGCGCAGCCGAGCCAGCGTTTCGCCGTAAGCGTGGCTAGGCACCGCCACTAACGCCAGTGCTGACCCAGCCACTGCCTCAGCCAGATCCGACCCCGCATGCAGCGCGGCAGGAAACGGAACACCCGGCAGGTAACGGCGGTTTTCCCGGTCGCCGCACAGCGCGGCGACTTCAGCGGGATCATGCCCCCACAAACGAACCGCATGCCCGTTGCGCGCCAGCAATAACCCTAAGGCCGTACCCCAGGAGCCCGCACCCAGCACGGTGACCGGCGCGGCGGCGTTCATACTCTTAGTGCGGCGCCGGAGCAGCGCCCGCCGCCGCCTGTTGCTGTTGCAGGCGCTGCATGTAAAGACCATCGAAATTGATCGGATTGAGCAGCAGGGGTGGAAACCCCCCTTTGCCGATCAGGGAAGCCAGTTCCTCCCGCGCAAAAGGGAACAGGATGTTCGGACAGAAGGCGTGCAGCATGTGACCCATTTGTGCGTCATCGAAGCCTTTGAGGGTAAACAGGCCAGCCTGTTGGACCTCGGCCAAATACGCCGTACGCTCGCCGAGTTTCGAGGTCACCGTGACGGTCAGCACGACTTCGAACAGCTCCTGGGTTAGCGGCGTGGCACCGGTTTCCAACCGCACTTCACTCTGCGGCTGCCATTGTTCGTTGAAAATCGCCGGGGAATTGGGCGTCTCCAGCGAGACATCCTTGATATATACCTTCTGAATATCGAACTGCTGGGACACCTGCGGTTGTTCGCTCATGCGCAATGCCTTGTGAGTGGATAAGCCTGATTTGAAGTGTGACAGCACAGAAAACCGACCGGCGCCATCCTCACTGCCGCCCGATCGAGAGCGCGAGGGCTGACGCTGGCTCAGTCGTTTAAAAGCGGCTCCAGTTCGCCGCGCCGATCCAAGGCGAACAACTCATCGCAACCCCCGACATGCCGGCCGCCGATGAAAATCTGCGGCACCGTGTCACGGCCGGTGCGCTGCGCGATCTCGTCCCATAATTGCGGGTTCTGACCGACATCCAACACGGTGTAACGCACTCCCTTGCTGTCCAGCAGCGCTCGCGCCCGCCGGCAATAAGGGCAAAACGGACTGGAATAGACGATGATGTCGGGCATGACGAGGCAGCGGCGCCTTGGAAACGCTATTTCTTACGGTCGACCGGCAGGTGCGCATCCACCCAGGCAGGCAGCCCGCCATTCAAACTATACACGTTGCCAATGCCATTTTTCTTAAGCTGGGCGCAGGCGGATTGTGAAGTCGTTCCAGTGCGGCAATACACGATAATCGGTTTGTCGCCGGCCTTGCCCAGCTCGCTCAACCGCTCCAGCAGCGAAGCAGACGGGATATGGCGGGCTTGCGGAATATGGCTCTCTCGGTATTCGGCGCCGTCTCGAATATCGACGATCCACGCCTCCTGATCGTTGATCAAACGGAGCGCCTCGGCAGCGTTGAGCGCGGTGACGCCGCGGAGCTTGCGCAGGATTTCATTGCCCGCCAGCAGACCCAAAATAACGAAAAACGCCATGAACAACAGCCAATTCTGTAAAGCAAATTCGGAAAGATCACTCATGAAAACTCCTGGGAATCGCTCGATGCCGCTCAAGTCCGATCGCCGGTCTTAGGAACCCCCAGCCTCCATAAAATCAGTTCCGCCGGACAAAATCGGGTAAAACCGCTTTGAAACAGATTCAAGCCGACGAAGGCCGTGAACCATAACCAATAGCCGCTGTGATAAAGCGGGCTGGCCGGCGCGCCCAACAGCAGAGACAACAAGACAAAGGAACCCGCCATGATCCGGATGATTCTTTCACTGTTCATGCTTGACCTCGATGAGCGAGCGCCGGGGGACCGACCGGTATCGATCCGCCAGCGCCCGAGCGGTACCGATCAAAGCCGCGCGCAGAACACGTCCCGCATCATCCCGATCAACCGCAGCGTGCGGGCGTCACCGACCCGATAATAGACGCGGTTGGCGTCCTTGCGACAGGTGAGAATACCCTTATCGCGCAAGATGGCCAGATGTTGGGAAATGTTGCTTTGCGAGGTTCCGACATGCTCGACGATTTCTTGAACGCCGACTTCCTGGCCCCCCAAAATACAGAGAATCTTCAGACGCAAGGGATGCGACATCGCTTTGAGGGAGCGCGAGGCCCGTTCGATGTCCTCATCGCGCGTCATCAAAAAATCCGCTGGCGAGACACCGACCGGAGCGCCGTCATCCGACATTCCCGCACACTCGCTGCGTACCATGAATGACCCAGCTTTGTTTTGATGATTTGCATATTAGCATAGCTTAATATAGCGATCCTGAGAAGTTACTCCGGCTCTCGACTGGCGAAATCGGTCGCCCCAGCGTATCATCGGCCGACGGAATTTCCAGGGAATTTCACTGGATCGGCTCACCGCCAACCCCGGCGAGTTCGGCTGTAGCGCCTGGCGTCGCCTGTCACTTCCAATCCGATAACGACAATAACCGCTCTGCATCGAGGAGGCATTCATGTATAAAATCGTACTCATCCGCCACGGCGAAAGCCAATGGAACCTGGAAAACCGCTTCACGGGATGGGTCGATGTCGACTTGTCCGAAAAGGGTCGCGAGGAGGCGAAAAAAGGCGGTCAAGCCCTCAAGAAGGAAGGCTACGTTTTCGATGTGGCGTTCACCTCGGTGCTGAAGCGCGCCATCCACACCCTGTGGACCGTGCTCGATGAATTGGATCTGGCCTGGATTCCGGTGCAGCGGAGCTGGCGGCTCAACGAGCGCCATTACGGGGCCTTGGCCGGCCTGAACAAATCCGAAACCGCCGCCAAGCACGGCGAGGAACAGGTCAAGATTTGGCGGCGCAGCTTCGACATCCCGCCGCCGCCCTTGGACCCGAACGATCCAGGCCATCCGACCAAGGACCCGCGTTACGCCGGTCTCGATCCGCGCGTGCTGCCCGCCACCGAAAGCCTCAAAACCACCATCGACCGGGTGCTTCCGTTCTGGCACGACACCATCGTGCCGGCCATCCGTTCCGGCAAGCGGGTCATCATCGCCGCCCACGGCAACAGCCTGCGCGCGCTGGTCAAATACCTTGACAACATACCTGACGACGCCATCGTCGCCATGAACATTCCGACCGCCGTGCCGCTGGTCTACGAGCTCGATGAAAACTTGCGGCCCATCAAGAACTATTACCTTGCCGACCCCGAGGAACTCAAGAAACTGATGGACGCGGTCGCCAACCAAGGTAAAGCCAAATAGCCATCGGCGTTCCTACCTGTCTCTAGCGCCCGGCGCCAGCAAACAACCAACGCGACGCCGGGCCTTAGCGCACCAGCCCCACATCGAGCACCGCTAGAATTTTTCCGACCGCGCAATTTTGAAGCTCGATCCATTGTCTTAGCCAAGCGATTCGCCAAAGCCTTCTGGGCTTCCTTGCTGCAATCAATAGAAGTTTGGAGCGAAAAATGAGTGCTGCAACCCGACACGGTCTGGCGCTGGCCTTGAGTTTTCTGGCGGGTGTCTCGCTGACGGCCCTGCCTACGGTCCGAGCCGAGAAAGACACTCCGTTGGAAAACAAGCTGCCGCTGGATGAGCTTCGCACGTTCACCGGCGTGCTCGACGCCGTCAAGCAGGATTATGTGGAGTCGATCAAGGACAAGGACCTGCTAGAAAACGCCATTCGCGGGATGCTCAGCAACCTCGACCCCCACTCGGCGTTCTTGGATGCCGAAGCTTTCCAAGATTTGCAGGTCGGCACCTCCGGCGAGTTTGGCGGCTTGGGAATTGAAGTGGGCCAGGAAGACGGTTTCATCAAAGTCATCACCCCCATCGACGACACCCCGGCCGCGCGGGCGGGCGTCCGCTCCGGTGACCTCATCATCCGGCTCGATGACACGTCGGTCAAAGGGATGGCGCTCTCTGACGCCATCCAGCGGATGCGCGGCAAGCCCAACACCGCCATCACCCTGACCATCATTCGGGAAGGCCTGAGAAAACCGTTGAAAATGAAGCTGGTCAGGGAAGTCATTCAGGTCAAGAGCGTCAAGAGCCGCTTGTTGGAACCGGGCTTCGCCTATTTGCGGGTCACCCAGTTTCAGGCCAAAACCGCCCAGAACCTGCAACATGACCTGCAAACGCTCGAACAGCAGAATAAAGCGCCGTTGAAAGGGTTGGTGCTGGATTTGCGCAACAATCCGGGCGGCGTGTTGAACGGCGCGGTGGATGTGGCCGACGATTTTCTGGACGACGGCGTGATCGTCGAAACCAAGGGGCGCGGCAACGGTTCCGATCAAAGCTACAAAGCCACTCCCGGCGACCTGCTGAAAAGCGCGCCCATGGTGGTGCTGGTCAACGGCGGCTCGGCCTCGGCCTCGGAAATCGTCGCCGGCGCGCTCCAGGACCATCATCGCGCGCTGATCCTAGGCGAGCGGACCTTTGGCAAGGGCTCCGTACAAACCATCCTGCCGCTGGGTAACGGTACCGCGGTCAAGCTGACCACCGCCCGTTATTACACTCCGAAAGGCCGTTCCATCCAAGCGGCTGGCATCGAGCCCGACATCAAGCTCAAGCCGCTCAAGATCGGGAGCGCGGACAGTGCCGATCCGGATTTCATCAAGGAGGCCGATCTGACCGGCCATCTGCGCAACGACCGCTCCGACAAGCCCGAAAGCGAGCCGCCGGACGTTCCGCCCGACCCCAAAACCCTTTCCGATCCCGCCAAGACGCCCAACGCCGAGGGCGACCTGGCGCAAAACGATTACCAACTCTATGAAGCCTTGAACCTGCTCAAAGGCATGACCCTGCTGCATAATCGCAAAAGTGGTTGATTCGCCCGCTCGCCCGTTTACAGGAGAAAACGCATGGCTACCGTTCTCATCCCGCTCGCCCAAGGTTGCGAAGAACTGGAGGCCGTTACCCTCATTGACCTGCTGCGGCGCGCCGGCGTCACGGTGGTGGTGGCCGGTCTGGAGCAAGGTGCGGTGACCGCATCGCGCGGCGTGGTGTTGCTTCCCGAGGTGACTCTGGACGCGGTGCTGGACCGCGATTTCGATTTGGTGGTGCTGCCCGGCGGTCTGGGTGGCGCCCAGCGCCTGGAAGCCGACCAGCGCATCGCAACCCTACTGCGGCGGCAAGCCGAACAAGGCCGCTACATCGGCGCTATTTGCGCCGCGCCCAAGGTCCTGGCCAGCGCCGGGCTATTGAACTACCGGGAAGCCACGGCCTATCCTGGCATCCTCGACGGCCAGTCGGAAATTCGCTTGAGCAGCGCCGCCGTGGTGCGCGACGGCACCTTCCTCACCTCGCGCGGACCCGGCACGGCCATGGATTTCGCGCTGGTGCTGATCGAGCTTCTGTGCGGGCGCGGCACGCGCGACGAGGTCGAAGCCGCCTTGCAACGCTCTTGATCATTTCCTCCGAGCGATCGCCCTTGCGACACGGCCAGCGCCCCGCGCCGTCAGGGCGGTCAAGCCTGCTTTAGCCATGCCCCGACCAGCAGACCGACCCCGGCGCCGGCCGCCAACCAAGCCAGCAGCGGCATCTGCCAAAGGCCGATCGAGCGGGCGCTGTCCAAATCCAGCAGCACCGCCGCGCTGACGATCAACGCCGCTCCCACCACCGCATGGAAACTGCGTCGGTTGGCTAGCCGTATTTCCCGGCGCAGCTGCTCCATTTCCTGTTTCTGCAACCGCACGGCGATCTCGCCGGAATTGGCCTTTTGCAGCAAGCCATAGACTAAGTTTGGCAAATCCGGCGTCTGGTCGGCCCAGCGCGGGATGTAGTGCTTGATGCGCTTGATGACCGACCACGGGCCGACCCGTTCCCGCATCCAGCTTTCCAGAAACGGTTTGGCGGTTTTCCACAAATCCAGTTCGGGATCGAGCTGGCGGCCCAAGCCTTCGATATTGAGCAACGTCTTTTGCAGCAGCACCAATTGCGGCTGCACCTCCATGTTGAAACGGCGAGCGGTCTGAAACAAGGTCAACAAGAAACCGCCGAAGGAAATGTCCTTGAGCGGTCGGTCGAAGATCGGCTCCGACACGGTGCGAATGGCCGACTCGAATTCATCCACCCGAGTCTCCGCCGGCACCCAGCCCGACTCGATGTGCAGTTCCGCCACCCGGCGGTAGTCACGCTGAAAAAACGCCAGAAAATTATCGGCCAGATAATGCTGGTCGGTGGGGCTGAGCGTGCCGATGATGCCGAAATCCACGGCGATATAACGCGGGTCGGTCGGATCTTCGGCGTTGATGAAAATATTGCCCGGATGCATGTCGGCGTGGAAAAAGCTGTCGCGGAACACTTGGGTGAAGAAAATCACCACACCCCGTTCCGACAGTTTTTTCATATCCACGCCGCGCCGGTGCAATTCGGCGATATCGCCCACCGGAATCCCATAAATCCGCTCCATGACCAGCACGTTGCGGCGGGTTTCCGGCCAAAACACTTCCGGCACATACAGGATCGGCGAATTTTGAAAATTGTGCCGCAACTGGCTGGCGTTGGCGGCTTCGCGGACCAAATCCAGCTCGTCGAAAATGGTCTTCTCGTATTCCGCCACCACTTCGACCGGTCGCAACCGCCGACCCTCCTTCCAGTAGCGCTGCGCCAAACCAGCGATGAGGTAGAGGAGTTCCACATCGCGGCGGATAATTTTCTCGATCGCTGGCCGCAAGACCTTGACGACCGCATCGCGTCCGCCGCGCAGGCGGGCGGCATGGACCTGAGCGATGGACGCCGAGGCCAGCGGCTGAAACCCAAAGTCGTCGAACACCGTTTCCAGCGGCTGTCCGTAGGCCTTTTCGATGATGGCGCGGGCTTGTTCGCCGGGAAACGGCGGCACCTGATCTTGCAGCTTGGCCAGCTCCAGGGCGATGTCATCGGGCAACAAATCGCGGCGGGTGGATAGCATCTGACCGAACTTGACAAAGATCGGTCCCAGATCCTCCAACGCCAGCCGGATTCGGGCGCCGCGCGACAGCTCGGACTGCTGGCGGGGCAGCCAGTTCCAAGGCAGCAGATGGCGCAAAAAGCCGACCGGCCGGAACAGATGCGTGGCAAAGATAATCTCGTCCAGACCGTGACGTACCAGCACCCGGTTGATGTGCAGCAACCGCAACAGTTGAGCGGGGCCGAACATGCCGTCTTTACGCCTGGAACGGGGGCTTCAGGTCGGACCGACGCCAGCCAGATGCCGGCGCAAGCGCTCGACTCGCGCCGCCAGGCGGTCGGCATCCTCACGCAGCGTATCCACGGCACTCAGAAAACGCTCGACAGCATGAGGCGGGGGTAACGCACGCAATTCCTGCTGGAGATATTCAGCGCCATCTCGCGCCAACACATCGGACGTTCGCCGCTTCCAACCTTGCAAGCCGCGCCAGAAATTGCCTAATTGATGGGCGGTGATATCACCGACTCGGCGCGCGAGCTGCTCCTCCCAATCGACATCCAAACGCGCCAGCAACGCTCGCAACTGTGCCGCCACGGCCGTATCGCCTTCAATGACGAGATCTCGGGCCTCGCCCGAAACGCCGCGCCATTGCCGGAACAGCGCCAGCGGCGTGCCGCGAATCCACACCGAAGGCTCCTCTTCATGATGGTTCATCACCTGAATCCGGCCCGCGTCAGCCCGCAGGTAGCAGCACTGACCCAAACCCACCCATTCGACAGCGATGACTTTGCCCTCCAAGCGTGCCAGCCGTGGCAAGCTGTCGGGATCGAGGCGTAAATAGTGGTTCAGCGCGGCTTCCAAACGGGTGGTGACAATAGCGGGCGTCACAAAAAATCCTCAAAATAACAATAAGATATTCAAAATCGCCCCGCAAAGGAGGCTATAAGACGCTCGAAATCAGAATTTGTAGCCGCGATGCGCCGCCACGATGCCGCCGCTCAGATTGAAATACTGGCAGCGCTCGAACCCCGCTGCCTCCATCATGCCCAACAACGTCTGCTGGTCCGGGTGCATCCGGATGGATTCGGCCAGATAGCGGTAGCTGGCGGCGTCGTTGGCCACCCACTTGCCTAGCACCGGCAAGACCGAGAAGGAGTATAGGTCATAAGCGGGCTTCAAGCCGGGCGCGACCGGATGGGAAAATTCCAGAATCACCACCCGCCCGCCCGGTTTGAGCGCGGCGTGCATGGCGGCTAAGGCGCGCTCCTTGTAGGTGACGTTGCGCAAGCCGAACGCGATGGTGATGCAATCGAAGCTGTTGGCGGGAAACGGCAGCGTCTCGGCGTCGGCCCGCACGTAGGCGACATTGCCGACCACACCCTCATCGACCAGCCGCCGTCGGCCTTCGGCCAGCATGTTGGCGTTGATATCCGATAGCACGACCCACCCTTTCGCTCCGACCAGCGGCAACAGCCGGCTGCTCAGATCGCCGGTGCCGCCGGCCAGATCCAGCACCCGTTCCCCGGCCCGCACCCCGCACAACCGCACGGCAAAACGTTTCCACAAGCGATGCACGCCCAACGACATCAAATCGTTCATCAGGTCGTACTTGCCGGCGACCGAATCGAAGACGCCGGCCACCTTGCGGGCCTTTTCGTCAGGGGCCACCGTCTGGTAGCCGAAATGCGTGGTCTCAGGCGGTTCCATGCTGTCGGACATCTCGGTTGTGGGAACTCAGACTTGACGTTGGTAGCCGGCTTCGGCCAGCCGACGCAGATAATCTTGCCAGTTGCTTTCCTGCTCGGCGCCTAATTCGTGCAGCACGTTCCAGGAATACAAGCCGGAGGCATGGCCGTCATCGAACACCAACTTCACGGCGTAATGGCCCACCGGTTCGATGGCGTTGATGTTGACCTTTTCCTTGCCGGTGACCAGCGTCGCCGTACCTGGCCCGTGGCCCCGCACTTCGGCGGAGGGGGAAAATACCCGCAGATACTCGCAGGGCAACTCAAAGCGAGTGCCATCCTCAAAAGCGACTTCCAGCACGCGGGAGGCTTGGTGCAATTTGATTTCGGTCGGACGAACGCTCATGGTCGATCCTTACAAGATATAACGGGTCAGGTCTTCATCTTTGACCAGCTCGCCCAGATGCGCGTCCACATAGGCGCGATCCACGGTCACGGTCTGACCGGCGCGGTCGGGCGCTTCGAAGGAAATCACTTCCAGCAGACGCTCCATGACGGTATGCAAGCGCCGCGCGCCGATATTCTCAGTGCGCTCGTTGACCTGGCAAGCAATTTCGGCGAGGCGCCGCACCCCGTCGGCCGCAAACTCCAGTTTGACCTCCTCGGTTTCCAGCAGCGCGGCGTACTGTTCGGTCAGCGATGCGTCGGGTTCGGTCAAGATGCGCACGAAATCCTCGGTGCTCAAGGCGCTTAGCTCGACCCGGATCGGCAGGCGGCCCTGTAATTCAGGAATCAGATCGGACGGCTTGGCCAGATGGAACGCGCCGGAGGCGATGAACAGAATATGATCGCTGCGCACCATGCCGTACTTGGTCGAAATGGTGCAGCCTTCGACCAACGGTAACAGATCGCGCTGCACGCCCTCGCGCGACACGTCGGGACCGCCGTATTCGCCGCGCTTGGCCACCTTGTCGATTTCATCGATGAATACGATGCCGTTCTGCTCGACCGCCGCCAGGGCCTTAAGTTTGAGTTCTTCCTCGTTGACCATCTTGGCCGCTTCCTCTTCCTGAAGCAGCTTCAAGGCGTCCTTGACCTTGAGCTTGCGGCTGCGGGTCCGGTTGCTGCTCAGATTCTGAAACAGGCTCTGCAACTGGTTGGTCATCTCCTCCATGCCGGGCGGCGCCATGATCTCCACGCCCATCGGCCGCACCGACACTTCAATTTCGATCTCCCGGTCGTCCAAATCGCCCTTGAGCAAACGCTCGCGCATCTTCTGGCGGGTGACCGAGTGATCGGGCGCGGGTGGTTCGTTGGCGAAACCGACGCCGCGTGGGCGCGGCAACAGCGCATCCAGCACCCGCTCGAAGGCGGCTTCCTCGGCCCGGTGCCGCAGCTTTTGCATTTCCTCTTCGCGCACCATCTTTACCGCGCCGTCCATCAGGTCGCGGATGATGGACTCGACATCCCGGCCGACATAACCGACTTCGGTGAATTTGGTCGCCTCGACCTTGATGAACGGGGCATTGGCCAGCTTGGCCAGCCGCCGGGCGATCTCGGTCTTGCCGACGCCGGTCGGGCCGATCATCAGGATGTTCTTGGGGGTGATTTCGTTGCGCAGATCGGGATTCACCCGCATCCGCCGCCAGCGGTTGCGTAGGGCGATGGCCACCGCGCGCTTGGCGGCATCCTGGCCGATGATGTGCTTGTCCAATTCCTGGGCGATTTCTCGAGGGGTCATCTCCGACATGATGCAGCTACCGTCTTGGGAAAAAGCGAAAACAGGACGGCGGACGCATCCGTCGCGAAGATCGGATCACGCGCCCGCCAATTCTTCAAAGGTTAGATTCTCGTTGGTGTATATGCAGATGCCGGCGGCGATTTTCAAGGCCTGCTCGACGATGGTGCGCGCGTCGAGTTCGGTATGTTCCAGCAACGCCTGAGCGGCGGCCTGCGCGTAGCTGCCGCCGGAACCGATCGCCGCCAGCTCGCGCTCCGGTTCGATGACATCGCCGTTACCGGACAGAATGAGAGTCGTACCGAGATCGGCGACGATCAACAACGCTTCCAAGCGGCGCAAGATGCGGTCGGTGCGCCAGTCTTTCGCCATTTCCACGGCGGCGCGGGTCAGGTTGCCACCGTGCTTTTCCAGCTTGCCTTCAAAACGCTCGAACAGAGTGAATGCATCGGCGGTGCCGCCCGCGAAACCGGCGATCACCTTGTTCTGGTACAAACGCCGGACTTTGCGGGCGTTGCCTTTCATCACGGTATTGCCCAGCGTCACCTGACCGTCGCCGCCGATCACGACCCGACCGTTACGGCGCACGGCCAATACCGTGGTGCCATGCATGGATTCCATAAGAGGTGCCTCGTAACTATTGCGCGGGATTGTACACGATACCGCGTCCGGGATTCCCGGCCGGCTCCTTGGGGAGCCCTCTTTCAAAAAGAAGCCCCGGTTACAAGGGGGAATGGAACCGGGGCGAATAAGTGGTCCGGTCTTGCTGACCGGACTAGCCCGCTCAGGGAGGGAAGCGGACAGGCGTAAGGGCTTACGCTTATCCTCTAAGATGGGGACGACTTCAAAAAGTTCAATGGGCCTCAGCGCGCTCGTCGGTCAGTGTCCCGCAGTCCGGTAACGGCCTCCTGTCGTCAGAGCAGTTCCGCGTACAAATCGTGTTGGTCGGTAGCCACGATCCGCACGTCGACAAATTCGCCGACCGCAAGAGCCCCGCCGCCCTCGATAGCGACCACGCCGTCGATCTCTGGCGCATCGGCGGCGGAGCGGGCGATAGCCGACCCCTCGGCATCGATGCCATCCACCAGCACCGTGACCGTCCGGCCGATCCTGCGGCGCAGGCGCTCGGTGCTGATGCTCGCTTGTAGTTCCATCAGGCGCGCCTGCCGTTCCTGCTTGATCTCATCAGGAACGGGAGCGGCCAATTGGTTGGCGGCGGCGCCCGCCACCGGCGAGTAGGTGAAACAGCCCACCCGATCCAGTTCGGCCTCGGCCAGAAAAGCTAACAAGCGTTCGAAATCCGCCGCCGTCTCGCCCGGAAAGCCGACGATGAAGGTGCTGCGCAAGGTCAGATCGGGACAGCGCTCCCGCCAGCGGCGAATCCGTTCCAGCGTGTTGCCGGTATTGGCCGGCCGCTTCATGGCTTTCAAGATAGGCGGGCTGGCGTGCTGGAGCGGCACGTCCAGATAAGGCAACAGCTTGCCCTCCGCCATCAACGGGATCAATTCATCGACATGGGGATACGGGTAGACGTAATGCAACCGCACCCACACGCCGAGCTCGCCGAGCGCCGCCGCCAGCGGCGTCAAGTGGGTCTTGAGCGGCCGGCCGTTCCAGAAACCGGTTCGATAGCGCATATCTACCCCATAGGCGCTGGTATCCTGAGAAACGATCAGCAATTCCTTGACGCCGGCCCGCGCCAGGGTTTCCGCCTCCCGCAACACGTCGCCGACCGGTCGGCTGACCAAATCGCCGCGCAGCTGTGGAATGATGCAGAAGCTACAGCGATGGTTGCAACCTTCGGAAATCTTGAGATAGGCATAGTGGCGCGGCGTCAGCTTGATCCCCTGCGGCGGCAGCAAATCCAGGAAGGGATCATGCGGTCGGGGCAGGTGGCTGTGAATCGCCGCCAACACTTCCTGGCAGGCGTGCGGCCCGGTGACCGCCAGCACGCTGGGGTGCAGATCGCGCACCACGCTGCCTTTGGCGCCCAAACAGCCGGTCACGATCACCTTGCCGTTCTCGGCCAGCGCCTCGCCGATGGCATCCAGCGATTCAGCCACCGCCGCGTCGATAAAACCGCAGGTGTTGACCACCACCAAATCCGCCGCCGCGTAAGTCGGCGCCACTCCGTAACCCTCGGCCCGCAATTGGGTGATGATTTGCTCGGAGTCCACCAACGCCTTCGGACAACCGAGGCTGACAAAACCGATCTTGGGTTCCTGATTCATCAACCCTTACCCACCTTGCCCATTGCAAAAAATCCACTGCCGGACCCCGAAACGACAGGCCCGAACCCATTGAAACGTTGCTTGCGAGCCAGCCCGGAAAATCGGTATATTACGTGGTTTAGCAGCTTACCAGATATCATCCCGCGCGCGGCAAGCGGCGCGTCACGGGCAGGCAAACAGTAGCATTGGGAAGGTTCGGCAGCCATGAAGAAAGGCATTCATCCCGAGTATCGCGAAGTCGTGTTTCAAGACATTTCGACCGATTTCGCTTTTCTGACGCGGTCCACCATCAGCACCCGAGACAAAATCAAGTGGACGGACGGTAAGGAGTATCCCCTGGTCAAGGTGGAAGTCTCCAGCCACTCCCACCCCTTCTATACCGGCAAGCAGAAAATCGTCGATACCGCAGGCCGCGTGGATCGCTTCCGTCGCAAATACGGCCTGCGCTGATTGCCGCTTCCTACTCTCACTCGACTTTCCAGCTTTCAAAGCACCGCGCGGATCGTCGGCTTGGCATGACCGCGACGAGCGCCTGCTATTTGGCTTGCACTCCGGCTCGCTTGAGGAGTTCTTGGGCGTGACGAATCGGAATGGCATACGTGATGCCGCTCGGCTTATCCAAGGCGGCTTCCTTGCTTTGCTGGACAAAGACCTTATTGACAACGCCAACGACCCGACCGGTGCCCGGTTCATAAAGCGGGCTGCCACTGTTGCCGGGATAAGCCGTGGCGTCGAGCTGTAAAACCTTATAAGGCTCCTGCCGCAAGCGCTTGAGGGTAGGACCGTCCAATTGCGCCGCTTCCGCCGCCGGTATCGCAATCGGACTGATAGCGGCCACGATTCCGGTATGCGTCACCGGAAACAGGCCGAGCACGACGCCGAGCGGAAAACCGGTCAAAGCGACCTCATCACCCTCGCGTAATGGCTTTGACTCGCCCAGGCGTAACGGCGGCAGCGGAGCGCCCTCGAATTTCAGCAGCGCGAGGTCGTGAACGGGGTCAATGGCGACCTTGATCGCCGATCGCGACTCGATCTGCTTGTCGCGACCGATGAAAACGGCCAGCGTTTCCTTACCTTGCGGGTCGAGCAAATCCGGCAAGCCGTGCGCGTTGGTGATGACGTGACCCCCTTGGCCGACCACGAAGCCGGTCGCCAGAAACTGCGCCGAAGGTTGGCGGGCGGGCTGCACCGTGCCAACCGCCACAACGCTGGATTTGATCTTCGTCAGGGTGTCGGCCAGACTGGCCGTTCGCACCGCTATTGCCGGCAGGAGCAGGAGCATCCACAGCAACGACCCTGCCAAGAATGCTCGCCGCAAGCGCCAACCGCCAACAAACCGCTTTATGCTCGACATAAATCATTGAAAATATTTATTATAGATATTGTACGCCGACAATCTCGTAACTTTTGAGGCCGCCGGGGGTTTTAACGTCAACCACATCGCCGACCTGTTTGCCGATCAGCGCGCGGGCGATGGGCGAGCCGAAAGAAATCTTGCCGTCCTTGATGTCGGCTTCATCCTCCCCGACGATCTGATAGCGGCTTTCTTCCCCGCTGTCCTCATCGTTCAGCACCACAGTCGAGCCGAACACCACTTTATCCGATGGCGCCAAGGTGGTGACGTCGATGATCTGGGCGTTGGCCAGCTTGGCTTCGATGTCGGCAATGCGGCCTTCCGTGAAACTCTGCTGCTCGCGGGCGGCGTGATATTCGGCGTTTTCCTTCAAATCGCCGTGGCTGCGCGCTTCAGCGATAGCGGCGGTGATCCGCGGTCGCGCCACGGCTTTCAGCTCATGCAGTTCCGCGCGCAATCGGGCGGCTCCGGAGGCGGTCATCGGTACTCTAGTCGTCATGCGTGCAATTCCCGGTGCAAATCCTGAAGGCAGCTTACGCTTTCGTTATCGATCTCGCGTAGGGCCTGACAGGTCGCGCGCGCGGCGGCGATGGTGGTGGTATAACTGATCTTGCGCATCAACGCTTCGCGGCGAATGGAAAAAGAATCAGCGATGGCCTGTTTGCCCTCGGTGGTATTGACGATCAGCTGAACCTGCTCGTTCTTGATCATATCCACGATGTGTGGCCGCCCCTCGGCTACTTTCTGGACGGTCTCACAGCGCAGGCCGCCCGCCCGCAAGGCAGCGGCCGTACCCTTGGTGGCGACCAAGGCAAAACCGAGGCGTTCCAACTCACGGGCCACCTCCACCACCTTCGCCTTGTCGGCATCGCGCACGCTGATGAAGGCGCGCCCGCCGCGCGGCAACTGGTCGCCCGCGCCGAGTTGCGCTTTGGCGAAGGCCTCGCCGAAGCTGCGCCCCACGCCCATGACCTCGCCGGTGGATTTCATTTCCGGTCCCAGCAAGGGATCGACGCCGGGAAATTTGACGAAGGGGAACACCGCTTCCTTCACGGAATAATAGGCGGGAATCACCTCGCCTGATACCTGTTGCTCGGCCAGGCTTTTACCGACCATGCAGCGAGCGGCGATCTTGGCCAGCGGTCGGCCGGTGGCTTTGGACACGTAAGGCACGGTGCGGGAGGCGCGCGGATTGACTTCCAGGACGTAAATATCCTCGCCCTGAATGGCGAACTGGGTGTTCATCAAGCCGATCACGCCCAATTCCAGCGCCATCGCTCGCACTTGTTCGCGTAACCGGTCCTGCACGGCGGGGCTTAATGAAAAGGGCGGCAACGAACAGGCGGAATCGCCGGAATGCACGCCGGCCTCCTCGATGTGCTCCATGATGCCGCCGATGACCACCTCGCGGCCGTCGCTGAGGGCGTCGACATCCACCTCGACCGCATCGTTGAGAAAGCGATCCAACAATACCGGCGAGTCGTTGGAAACCTGCACTGCTTCCCGCATATAGCGCAGCAAATCTTCTTCGGCGTGAACGATTTCCATGGCGCGACCGCCCAGCACGTAGGACGGCCGCACCACGAGCGGATAACCGATTTCCCGCGCCAGCCGCACCGCTTCCTCCGGTTGGCGGGCGGTCCGGTTGGGCGGCTGGCGCAAGCCGAGCCGGTCGATCATCTGCTGGAAACGCTCCCGGTCCTCGGCGCGGTCGATGGCGTCCGGGCTGGTGCCGACGATCGGCACGCCTTCGGCTTCCAGCGGCCGGGCCAGCTTCAGCGGCGTCTGGCCACCGTACTGCACGATCACCCCCTGGGGCCGCTCCTTGCGCACGATCTCCAGGACGTCCTCTAGCGTCAGCGGCTCGAAATACAGCCGGTCGGAGGTATCGAAATCGGTGGACACCGTCTCCGGGTTGCAGTTGATCATGATGGTTTCAAAACCGTCCTCGCGCAGCGCCAGGGCGGCGTGCACGCAACAGTAATCGAATTCGATGCCCTGACCGATGCGGTTGGGTCCGCCGCCCAACACCATGATCTTGGCCCGCTCGGTCGGCTCGGCCTCGCATTCTTCCTCGTAGGTCGAATACAAGTAGGCGGTGCCGGTGGCGAATTCGGCGGCGCAGGAATCGACCCGTTTGTAGACCGGATGCACGTCCAACTCATCGCGCAGCCGCCGTACCGCAGTCTCGTTGCCGCCGGTCAGCGTCGCCAACCGGCTGTCGGAAAAGCCTTTGCGCTTGAGAAAATAGAGCCGTTCTCGATCCCGCAAGGCGGTCGAGCCCTGGGAGCGAACCTCGCCGGCAACCCGCACCAGTTCCTCGATCTGGGCCAGAAACCAGGGATCGATCCAGGTCAGCTCGTATAAGGCAGCGACCGAATAACCCAGTCGGAAGGCTTCAGCGACGAACCAGATGCGGCGCGGACCTGGCACCCCCAGTTCCTGTTTGAGCAGCGTATGGGGGTCAGGATGGCTGGCGTCAAGCACTTCGTTGAAACCGTCAGCGCCGATTTCCAGGCCGCGCAACGCCTTGTGAATCGATTCCTGAAAGGTGCGACCGATCGCCATGACCTCACCCACCGATTTCATCTGGGTGGTCAAGCGCGGATCGGCCTGCGGGAATTTCTCGAAGTTGAAGCGCGGCACCTTGGTCACCACGTAGTCGATGCTCGGCTCGAACGAGGCCGGGGTGCGCCCGCCGGTGATCTCGTTTTTCAACTCATCAAGGGTATAACCGACCGCCAGCTTGGCCGCCACCTTGGCGATGGGAAAGCCGGTGGCCTTGGAGGCCAGCGCCGAGGAGCGGGACACGCGCGGATTCATCTCGATGATCACCATGCGCCCGTCGGCGGGATTGATGGCAAACTGGACGTTGGAGCCGCCGGTATCGACCCCGATCTTGCGCAGCACCGCCAAGGAGGCGTCGCGCATGATCTGATATTCCTTGTCGGTGAGGGTCTGGGCGGGGGCGACGGTGATGGAATCGCCGGTGTGCACGCCCATCGGGTCGAGATTCTCGATGGAGCAGACGATGATGCAGTTGTCGGCCCGGTCCCGCACCACCTCCATCTCAAATTCCTTCCAACCCAGCACCGATTCCTCCAGCAGGATTTCGCTCACCGGCGACAAGTCGAGACCGCGCTCCACGATCTCCACTAGTTCTTCGCGGTTGTAAGCGATACCGCCGCCGCTGCCACCCAGGGTAAACGAGGGCCGGATGATGGTCGGAAAGCCGATTTCGCCCTGCCGACTCAGCGCTTCTTCCAGAGTGTGAGCGATGACCGAGCGCGGCGTTTGCAGGCCGATCTCGTGCATTGCCTTGCGAAACCGGTCCCGATCCTCGGCCATGTCGATGGCGTCGGGCGAAGCGCCGATCATCTCGACCCCGTATTGCGCCAGCACTCCGTGGCGCGCCAAATCCAGCGCGCAGTTCAGCGCGGTCTGGCCGCCCATGGTCGGCAACAGCGCTTCGGGACGCTCGCGCGCGATGATCCGGGCCACCGTGCGCCAGTGGATCGGCTCGATGTAGACCGCACCGGCCATGTTGGGGTCGGTCATGATGGTGGCGGGGTTGGAATTGACCAGAACCACCCGATAGCCTTCCTCCCGCAAGGCCTTGCAGGCTTGCGCGCCGGAATAGTCGAACTCGCAGGCTTGGCCGATCACGATGGGACCGGCGCCGATGATCAGAATACTGTGTAAATCGGTGCGCTTGGGCATGATGTGTCCTGAAGGCAAAAACCACGAGCGGCGGGCGAAGCGAACGACCTCAAGACCGCGCGGCGGCCCGCGCGTCCAGCAACGCGATGAAATGATCGAACAAGGGTTTCACGTCGTGCGGGCCGGGACTGGCCTCGGGATGCCCCTGAAAGCCGAACGCCGGTCGGTCGGTGCGGGCGATGCCTTGCAGCGAGCCGTCGAACAAGGATCGGTGGGTGGGGCGCAGATTCGCCGGCAAGGTCGCTTCGTCCACTGCGAAACCGTGGTTCTGGCTGCTGATCATGACCTGCCCGCTGTCCAGATCCTGCACCGGATGGTTGCCGCCGTGGTGGCCGAATTTCATCTTTACGGTGCGCGCCCCGCTGGCCAGCCCCAGCAACTGATGGCCGAGACAGATGCCGAAAATCGGGATCGCCTGGTCCAACAGCTCGCGGATTGCGGCGATGGCGTAATCGCAGGGTTCGGGATCGCCGGGGCCGTTGGAAAGGAACACGCCGTCAGGATTCAGCTTCAAAACCTCGCGCGCCGGCGTTTGGGCCGGAACCACGGTGAGCCGGCAGCCGCGCCGCGCCAGCTCGCGCAAGATGTTGCGTTTGATGCCATAGTCGTAGACGACGACGTGATAGCGTTCTTCGCGCGTTATCGGGAAGCCATCCGTCGCCAAACGCCAAACGCCTTCATTCCAGTGGTAAGGCTCGCCCGCGCTGACCACTTGCGCCAAATCCATCCCTTTCAGGCCGGAAAACGCGCGAGCCTGTCGCAATGCGTGTTCGCCATCGAGCGCGTCACCGGCCATGATGCAGCCGTTTTGCGCGCCTTTTTCCCGCAATAACCGGGTCAGCCGGCGAGTATCGATACCGGCCAGCGCAATCACTCCCCGCTCGCGCAGATATTGATCCAAGGGTTGCCGGCTGCGCCAGTTGCTCGCCAGCGGCGGACAATCCCGCACCACCAAGCCGCTGGCATGAATGCGGGCCGCCTCCTCATCGCCCGGATTGCTGCCGACGTTGCCAATGTGCGGATAGGTCAGCGTCACGATCTGCCGACAATAAGAAGGATCGGTCAGGATTTCCTGATAACCGGTGATCGAGGTATTGAAAACGACTTCACCCTGGGCGTGACCATCGGCACCGATGGACTCGCCCCGGAACAGACTACCGTCTTCCAGAGCCAGAAGCGCGGGTTTCCTCAAGGGAGCCTCCAAAACAGACGCGCACAAGAAAGGAGCGGTGGCAATCCGCTCCTTCGACGCAATGCAAAAGGATGGGTCTAACGAGGTTCCGAGTCTACCAAATCGCGCCGTGCCGCTCTAGCCATGTAGAGACGCTCACCGCGCGGCCAAGCATCTCAACGCAAGCCGAGCACATCCTGCATGTCGAACAGGCCGGGTTCGCGGCCGGCGAGCCAGGCGGCGGCCCGCACCGCGCCCTTGGCGAAGGTCATCCGACTGGAGGCGCGATGGGTGATTTCGATGCGCTCGCCCACATCGGCGAACAGCACGGTGTGTTCGCCGACGATATCGCCAGCGCGCACCGTCGCAAAACCGATGGTGGAACGCGCCCGCTCGCCAGTGACCCCTTCCCGCGCATAAACCGCGCACTGCTCCAGATCTCGACCGAGCGCTTTGGCTACAACTTGACCCATCGCCAGCGCGGTGCCCGAGGGCGCATCGACCTTGTGGCGGTGATGGGCTTCGACGATCTCGATATCCACGCCATCATCCAATACCCGCGCCGCCAGTTCCAGTAATTTGAAACAGAGATTGACCCCGACGCTCATATTCGGCGCGAAAACGATGGGAATGCGCTCGGCGGCGGCGGCGATCTCGGCTTTCTGGTCGGCGGAAAAACCGGTCGTGCCGATCGCCATAGCCTTGCCGGCTGTCTTGCAGAATGCAAGATGGGCCAGCGTCGCCGGCGGTCGGGTAAAATCGATCAAGACATCAAAGCGATCAACCAGCGATGCCAGCTCCGGGGTGATCGCCACGTTCAAACGACCGATTCCCGCGACTTCTCCGGCATCCGCTCCGATGAAGGGGCTGTTCGTCTGCTCTGAGGCGGCCGCGCAGCAAACACCTTCCGCTTGCGCGCAGGCATCGACTAGAATGCGGCCCATGCGCCCGGCGGCGCCGGCGATCGCGACACGAATCATACCGGATACTCTCCCAGGGAATCGCCAGAGGGCCTCGCCCGTTCAGGTCGAGCGAACCCCCCAGCCATTCCGACGCAAAATTCGGAACGCCCAATAAAGAAAGGGCCACGCCGCGACGTAACCCTGGAGATTGGAGCGGGTGATGGGAATCGAACCCACGCCATCAGCTTGGGAAGCTGAGGTTCTACCATTGAACTACACCCGCAATAGGGTTCCGTCCACATTAATCCAACCCACTCATTACAGAGTGGCGGGAGCGGTATCCTAACGATAAAATAGGCCTGTGGCAAGGTTGCCACAGCAAAGCATGGTCAGAAAATCCAGAAAAACGCTATTCAGGGATGCGGAACGTTTCTTGATTTGCCCCATTCTCAAGCGCTTGTTTGAGCCAGCCCGGTTTTTTGCCATGGCCCGTCCAGGTTTGTTGGGGATCGGCGGGGTTACGGTACTTGGGCTTGCCGGTGGATTTCCGCTTGCGGCCGGCATATTGCAAGATTTCTTCCGGCTGCATCCCAAGCTGGTTAGCTTTGGCCAGCCATTCGTTACGGATCGCCTCTATTTCATCAATCTTCTTGTACTTAATCTCCTCTTCAGCTCTCCTGATCAGAGACTGAAGATCTTCGATGGAAGAGGATTTAATGATATCTTCGATAGAATTGCTCATGATTTTACTTTTGCCGTTGTTAATGTGTGTAGTTTGCAATGTGCGTGAATGCTTTCACCAGACTATTGTAGGGCATTTGTTTTTGCGTTCGCAATTGCTTCGCGCATCTTTCGACTCGATAAATTCGCCACCTATCGTAAAACGATCCCTGATAATAGCAATAGCCACACCGCACAGTACCCTTAACCCTACTGAAAAACACGCCTACTTTTAATTAAATTAAATATAAATCATGATTTTATATAATAATCTCAAGACCGCCGACCATCCGCTGCACCGCATCAAAAGCTTTGTGCGGCGCGAGGGGCGCATTACCAGCGCCCAACAACGAGCCTTTCACCAATTATGGGAGCGTTTCGGTATAGAGATTTCTTTATCCCCTATCGAGCCGGCGAAACTGTTTGGCCGCCACGCCTCACTGGTATTGGAAATCGGTTTTGGTGATGGCGAATCCTTAGCCACTACCTGCGCCGCCAATCCCGAGATGGATTTCCTCGGGATAGAAGTGTATCGTCCGGGGGCCGGACACTTGTTGCTGCGCGCCGCCGAACTGGAATTGCGCAATCTAAAAGTTATTTGTTTCGACGCCGTGGAAATACTGGAGCGATATTTGCCGGAGTCTTGTTTGGACCGCGTCCAAATTTTCTTTCCTGACCCCTGGCCCAAACTCCGCCATCACAAGCGCCGCCTTATCCAGCCGGCGTTCGCTTCCTTATTGGCTGGTAAGCTCAAAGCCGCTGGAATGCTGCATATCGCCACTGACTGCGAAAGCTACGCGCGCGCCGCCTTGAAAATCCTGACGGCCGTCCCTGAATTGAAAAACATGGCAGCCGATAGTGAATTTATCCCGAATCCGCCTTATCGACTTTCAACGAAATTCGAACAGCGTGCTAAAAGCTTGGGACATCCTGTGTGGGAAATACTGTTTGCAAAGTCCAGCCAATGATCAAAAAATGATCGCTCGGCGGCAAAGAATAGCGTGGGCTTGCCAAGCTCTTTTAAATACGGCTGCCGGCACCCGGCTATTTGCCGCTCCCTGTCGGCGCTCGACAGGCGTGCGGGCGGCCATTAGCACGACAAACGGTCAACGCAAACTTTTTTCTATAAAGAACGCTGGCCGATTAGCAAGTTTTTGTCCAAAATTAATGACTATCGCATCAAGCAAGTAGAATGGCCGGGTTTTTATCTCTAGTAAAGCGGGATAAGCAAGCCCGAATTTCAGTCGGCGACGAGGTTAAGCAGATGTTTTTGGAATTTTTTTTGGAAAAGCCCGCATGTGGGAGCCGCGCTCCTGGATACTGGGCGCAGCCTTGGGATTGCTGGCGATGGACTCCGTACTGGCCCAGGAAGGCTGGGGCACGTTTGGAGGGCCTGAGGTCGCCGCCCGAGCCGTCGTGCTGATGAATGCCAACACGGGCGAAATCCTGTTCGCCAAAGAGCCTCATCTGCGCTTGCCGCCCGCCAGCACCACCAAGGTACTGACCGCGCTGGTCGCCATGGAGCATCTCGACCCGAATGCTCGGGTGCAGGCCAGCGCGCAAGCCGCCAGCACCGTGCCTAGCCGCATTGGCTTGCACGCCGGCGAGATGGCCTCGACCCATGATTTGCTGTACGGCTTGATGCTGAAGTCGGGTAATGACGCCGCCGAAACCCTGGCTGAAGCCGCCGGTGGTTCAGTTTATGGCTTTGCCAGCTTGATGAACAGCAAGGCTTGGAGCCTCGGCGCGCGCAATAGCCACTTCATGAACCCGCATGGCCTGCCCGACGAGGATCATTATTCTACAGCCTATGATTTGGCGCTGATTTTCCGCCACGCCATGAATTATCCGATGTTTACCGACATCGTTCGCACCCGTAGCGCGGTGTTGCGCATCGATTCCGGGCAAGGCCCTTACAACGATTCGCGGCTGGTGCCGGTGATGAATCACAACCGGTTGCTGGCCACTTACGAAGGCGCGCGCGGCGGTAAGACCGGTTTTACGCTCAAGGCGCGCCGTTGTTTCGTCGGCGAAGTCGATCGCGGCGGTGTCCGCCTGATCGTTTCGCTGTTGGGCAGTCCCAGCAGTGGAACCTTGTGGCAGGATGCCCATACCTTGCTCGACTACGGATTTGCCCGCTACGGCCTGGCGCCCCCCGCTCCGGTGCAGCCCGTGACCGAGCCGCAGCCCATCATGGTCCGTCGCACGCCCGTCATCACGCCTGACGCGGAACGCTTGGCCATGCTACAACCGGAGCTTGAGGAAGATGAGCCTGAACCGTTGATGGGACGAACCCTATCAGCAGCAGCCCCGACATCTAATCGCACCTGGGCGGCCCCCACCGCAATGGCTAATCGCGCCACAAGCCGACGCGCGCCGGTCCCATCTTCGAATTCAGCCTTGCTGACCAGAAGCCAAGCGACGTCCGAAGAGGATGAGCTAGAGCCTATCAAGCCCAAACCCGCTCTCGTTGCCGCTGCCACCACGCCGCCTCCCAAACCAACGGCCAAGGCCCAAGCAGCGGCCGAGGAGGATGAGCTGGGGCCGATCAAGGCCCGGCCCACCGTCGCCGCGACTGCCACCTCCGCTCCACCGCCTAAGCCTACGCCCAAGGCGCAAGCGGCGGCTGAGGACGATGAACTGGAGCCGATCAAGGTCCGGCCCGCGCTCGCCGCTGCCACGCCTCCACCTCCAAAACGCGAGGTTATGGCTCAATCGACGGCTAAAGAGGATGAAGCGGAGCTGAGCTCATTGCGACGCCCGCCGGCCACGACCAACGCTCCGAACTCAGAGCGCATCGCCATGATTCGATGGTCGGCTGAGGACGATAAACCGGAACCCACCAAGCTCCAACGTGAGCCTGTCGCCACCACACCGATTCTCGACCGCCCGGCCATCATGCGTCAGGCATCGACCGAAGACGACCACGCTCCCAGTCGCACCAAACTGAAAGCCCGGCTAGCCTCATCGAAAGCGGCGGCTCCCGGTAAACCAGCCTCCAATCCCAGCAAGCTTGCCGCCGGCAAGCCAGCCAGCCCCATCAAACCGGCCGTTTCCAGCAGTCCAGCCAGCCCCATCAAACTGGCGGCGGCTCCAGGTAGGGCGATAGGCTCGACCAAACCGATCATCGCGACCGGCAAAGAAAAAGGCCCTGCCGACAGCCGCTCCTCCACCTTAAAGGCTCCGCTGGCAGCTGGCAAAACCAAAGCCAACGGGGCGGGAACCCCCGCCCTCAAGGACAGCAAAACGGCCGCGCCCAATAAACCGGTGGCTCCCATCCTCGTAAAATCGGATAAACGCGCGGCAGCCCCCAAGGTCATTGCGCGAGTCGAACCGACCAGCCCCAAGCTTCCGCAAAAAGGCGTCAAGCGGCGGATCTAATCTTTATTCAGCCGATCCTGCTCACACTTTGAAAAAAAGGGCGATTCCGTTGAATCGCCCTTTTCATCGCACTCCCACCGGCCAACCAGAGTCTCGCCCTTCCTTAGGCACGCTCGCGCAACAGCGGCACATCACGCCGGGTTTCACCGACATAAAGCTGGCGCGGGCGACCGATTTTCTGGTCTTTTTCAGTGATCATCTCGATCCAGTGGCTGATCCAGCCAGCGGCCCGCGCGATGGCGAACATCACGGTATACATCTCGACCGGAATCTTCAGCGCGCTGTAGATGATGCCTGAGTAAAAATCCACGTTGGGATACAGCTTGCGCTCGATGAAATACGGATCGCTCAGGGCGATTTCTTCCAAGCGCATGGCCAAATCGAGGCGTGGATCGTGCCCGAAGCTTGCCAGCACTTCATGGCAGATGTCCTTGATGATTCGCGCGCGCGGATCGAAATTCTTGTAAACACGGTGACCGAAGCCCATCAGGCGCACGCCGCTGTTCTTGTCCTTGACCTTAGCGATGAAGCCGTCGATATTCGATACTTGACCGATTTCATCCAACATGCGAATCACCGCCTCGTTGGCGCCGCCGTGCGCTGGACCCCACAGGCAGGCGATGCCCGCGGCGATCGCCGCATAAGGATTGGTGCCGGAAGAACCGGCCAACCGGACTGTCGAGGTGGAGGCATTCTGCTCGTGATCGGCATGTAGGGTGAACAGCACATCCAGAGCCCGCTCCGCGACCGGGTTTATCTCGTAACGCTTGCCGGGCAAGCTAAACATCATGTACAGCAAATTACCGGTGTAGCTCAGATCGTCGCGCGGATAAATCGAAGGATCGCCGATACTGTGTTTGTAGCAGGCGGCGGCGATGGTCGGCATCTTGGCGATCAGCCGGCGGGCGGTCACCATCCGGTCTTCATAATCCTGAATGTCGAGCCGGTCGTGAAAGAACGCAGACAGCGAACTAACCACGGCCGTCATCATCGCCATGGGATGGGCGTCATAGTTGAAACCGTGAAAAAAGCGGCGAAGATTTTCACGGATGCGGTTATGGCGGGTGATGCTGGTCTCGAAAACCTGTTTTTTTTCAGCGCTGGGCAAATCCCCGTAGAGCAGCAAATAACAGACTTCCAGAAAATTGCATTTCTCGGCCAGTTGCTCGATGGGATAACCGCGATATAGCAGCTCGCCCTTGTCGCCATCCAGGTAAGTAATGGTGCTCTGACAGCTGGCCGTCGACATGAAGCCGGGATCGTAGGTGAAATAACCGAACTCTTTAGCCAGCCGGCCGATATCGACCACGGGAGAGCCATAAATCGGTTCCAAAACCGGCATTTGCACCGTTTTTCCAGTGACTTCATCTTTAAAGGTGATCGTTGTCATAGTTAGTACCTCAAAGGTCGGCCGGTGAATCAGGGCGAGCCAGCAGCGCGCTAGCGAGATTTTGGTCGAACGAGCCCGCTCCAACAGCTGTTAAGCGCTCTAAACCATTTTTTCAATATGGGGAATTAGGATTTTAACAGAAGCTATTGCACTGCAAAATATTCTTGGAACAGGCCACATTTTGCCGGCCGGTCACCCAGCGCATCAGGGTCGCAGGCAACCGCCCTCAAGGCACCGGGGGTAGCCTCACCGCCACGGCGCTGTTGAAGGGGAGGATCGGCCGGATACCTCGCCTCCTGGATGAGCCGCAGTGACGGACCATGAATGTTGCGATGCAGCAATCATTGCTGTATATTGCATTGCAGCAATTTCAAGGGGAGCACCGTGATCGCAACGCTACTTAAACTACTGGAAGTTTCTCGAATCCTGGCGGAACCCTTGGTCAGACTTAATCGAGCGGCAGCGACAAATACCGAAAAACTGGTGGTTTTTCAGATGAGCGCCTTAAACTCCTATCTGAAGATCAGCCTCAACCAGTTGAAAGCCGCCGCCGAAATCACCGATATCGCCAGCTTGCAGGATTTTTGCCAGCGCCAAACGGGGATCGCCGAAACCGTCCGGCAAAAGCTGTTGAGCGACACCAGAGCCATCTCGGGCATCGCTAGCTGGTTTGCGGCCGAAATGGATGATCTCGCAATAACCGTGCTAGATGACCTACTACCCAAGGCCGCCTGACCTCAAGACCTCAATGCCGATCCTCCACCGTTGCGGGTCCTTGGGTAATCAACACCGTTGAGCGCGAGTTGCACCAACCCATCTCCGTCGGGGTTTTCGCCGAATCTCCCTTGCTCGAACACCCCTCCGCCATCTTAGCCACCGAGCTGGGGCTACCGCTGGCCAGCGCCGCCAACGATACCGCCGGCTGTACGCACGGTCTTTGTTTGACTCTTGATCGGCTGGAGCTACGAGAGCTGACACGCGGCGGTTCCGGGCCCATCTATGCCGATTTCGTTCTGGGGCAAGCCGCCCACCGGCGCCGCTTCGGCGGCGGGCGCGGCCAGCCGCTGGCCAGGGCGGTCGGACTCAAGGCTAACACCGTCCCCACTGTCATCGACGCCACGGCCGGCCTGGGGCGCGATGCCTTTGTCTTGGCCAGTCTGGGTTGCACCGTCTATTTGCTGGAGCGGTCGCCGATCATTGCGGCGTTGTTGCGCGATGGGCTAGCGCGCGCCGCGCGCGATCAGGAGATCGGGCCTTGGGTTCGGCAACGGCTGCATCTGATCGGAGCGGATAGCCGGGATTACTTACCGAAGCTTTCGGCGGAACAGCGCCCTGACGTGGTTTATTTGGACCCGATGTATCCGCATCGCCAGAAAACGGCGCTGGTCAAAAAGGAGATGCGCTTGCTGCGGGCGCTGGTCGGTGACGACCAAGACGCTTCCAGCCTGCTGGCTACCGCGCTGGCCTGCGCCCGCCGGCGGGTCGTGGTAAAAAGACCCCGTTGGGCTCCAACCCTGTCAGGTCCGACGCCGGATTTTCAAACCAGCGCGCCAAACACCCGCTTCGACATCTACCTCACCAAGCCCTCGTCAGGAAACGCGCGGGTTTGACAAAGCTTTTTACCGTACTGCTTGAGGTAAAGCCTCTCTGGGGGCTGCTACTGGGCCAGAAAGCGGATTTGGAAGCACTACCGCAGCACCACCAAACTGTCTGACCACGGAGTTTTGGCCGCTATTTCCCGTCGAATCGACCCAGCGGGATGCCCACAGCGGCGGGCTTACCGGCAGCGCGGAAGCCGCAAACGGAACCCGTGTCAACGATGCGGGTCGGGCCACGGGCGCTACCGGCGGATGCGACAGTTGGCCGTAGGCGCGGGTGATCTTCTCGACATAGGCGCGTGTTTCGGCATAGGGGGGAACTCCGCCGTAACGCACCACCGCCCCTTCTCCCGCGTTATAGCCGGCCAGCGTCAGACGGACATCGCCGCGAAAATAAGCCAACAACCACCGTAAATAGGCCATGCCGCCGTGCAGGTTTTGCACCGGGTCATAGGGGTCCTGCACGCCGAAGCGCTGGGCGGTTTTGGGGATCAATTGCATCAAACCCTGGGCCTCCTTGTCCGAACGCGCTTGCGCGTTGAAGCCGGATTCCGCCTCGATCACCGCCAGTACCAAGGACGGTTGCAAGCCATAATTCGGCGCCAGGCGCGTCACCATCGCCTCGACCTGCGCCCGTTTCGGCGACGGGGGGCCGCGTCGGACGGCGGCGAGCTGCAAGGGCGGTGGCGGCCGGCGGGTCGGATCGACCGGTTCAGCGCAGATTGCTCGCTTGGTTTTGGCCAGACCTCCTAACCGCGCCAGCATCCGTTGCGCCGGAGCATCGCCCTTCGACGCCGCCAGCCGAAACCAAGCGGCTGCTTGCGCATCATCGCGGGTCACGCCGCGGCCGTTGGCGAACATCCAGCCCAGTTGATATTGCGCGGGCGCGTGGCCGCGCCGCGCCGCCGCGCAGTAGAGTTGCATCGCGCGGCCGTAATCCTGGGCGACGCCTTCGCCGTGCTCGTAGCGCGCCGCCCATTCGGTCTGAGCCATCGGCGCTCCCTTGATCAGTCTGAGCCAATCCGGGCCTGAAGCGGCGCTATGTACGGCAGTGCCGTAGAGGCCCGCCATGCCAACCACAAGAAAATAATGTAACTTCATCAAGTCCCTCATCCGGCAGACGTGATTCATAGTTTTACCCATGCTAAGCGCTTTTTGTCTGAAATTCCATCCATAACTCTTAGCAAAAGTCTTGCCAGCCCGCCTTCGCGCCGGCGCGCGTTTTAAGCTATAAATCGCGATCATTGCAAAAAAATGATGAGGTCCGCTGAGAAACCTCGACCGTTCCTGTAGACTTTTTACTTCACTATTAAGACCCAAGCACCTTATTCGCTATTGCCTGAACCCGATCCGACAGGAGGCCATGATGGTCAGCTACACCACCGAGTCCATCCGCAACATTGCTCTAGCCGGGCATGGCGCGGCTGGAAAAACCACGCTGGTGGAATCCATTTTGCACCACGCCGGCAAACTCCCCGCTCCCGGCGCTGTTGAGAAGGGGAATACGGTCTGCGATTTCGACCCCCAAGAAAAAGCGCACCAACACTCGCTGGACTCGGCGCTGGTCAATCTGGACTATCACGATGCCCACATCAATCTGATCGATACGCCCGGCTTTCCGGATTTTCTCGGTCAAGCCATCGCCGTATTGCCGGCGGTCGAAACGGTGGCCGTGGTCATCAACGCTCAAACCGGTATCGAATCCGTCACGCAACGGATCATGGAACGCGCCGGCGAGCGCGGGCAGTGCCGGATGATCGTCGTCAACAAAATCGATGCCGAAAACCTCAATCTAGCCGGGTTGGTGAGCCAGATTCAAGACAGCTTCGGCAAGGAATGCCTGCCGATCAACCTGCCGGCCAAGGGTGGCGCCGAAGTGGTCGATTGCTTCTTCAACCCCGTCGGCGACAGCGATTTTTCCAGCGTGGCCAACGCTCATTCCGCTCTCATCGATCAAGTGGTGGAAATGGATGAGGAATTGATGGCGCTCTATCTGGATCAGGGCGAGGATCTCCAGCCCAACCAGCTGCACGCGCCCTTTGAAAAAGCCTTGCGCGAAGGTCACCTCATTCCGATTTGTTTCGTTTCGGCGCGCACCGGGGCGGGTGTGAAAGAGCTATTGGACGTGTTCGTCAAGCTATTGCCCAACCCGACCGAGGGCACTCCCGAACCGTTCTTGAAAGGCGAGGGAAAAACGCAGCAGGTCTATCCCGCGCCCGACCCGCAACAGCATGTGATCGCGCATGTCTTCAAAGTGGTCATCGACCCGTTCATCGGCAAACTGGGCATCTTCCGAATCTATCAAGGTACGCTCAACAAGGACAACCAGTTGTATATCGGCGACGGCCGCAAGCCGTTCAAGGTCAGCCACCTGTTTCACTTGCACGGCAAGGAACACCCGGAAGTCATGGCCGGCATACCGGGCGATATTTGCGCCGTGGCCAAGGTAGACGACATCCATCGCAGCGTGGTGTTGCACGATTCCCACGACGACGATCAAATCCACCCACAGCCACTGCGTTTTCCGACGCCGCTGTTCGGTCTGGCCATCCGCGCCGCCACCCGCGGCGACGAGCAAAAACTATCGGATACCGTGCACAAGCTGCTGGAAGAAGATCCTTGTCTGGCGCTGGAGCACAACGCCCATACCAAGGAAACCGTCCTACGGGGCTTGAGCGACCTGCATCTGCGCATCACCCTGGAAAAGATGCAGCAACGCTACAACTTGCAAGTCGAAACCAAGCCGCCCAAGATCGCCTATAAGGAAACCGTGAGCCAGAACGCCGAAGGCCATCACCGCCACAAGAAACAAACGGGCGGAGCTGGCCAGTTTGGCGAGGTGTACATGCGCATCGAGCCGCTGCCGCGCGATGCCGGCTTCGAGTTCGTCAGCGCCGTCGTGGGCGGCACCATCCCCACCTCGTTCTTGCCCGCCGTGGAGAAAGGCGTGCGCGAAGCCTTGCAGGAAGGCGCCATTGCCGGCTATCCGATGCAGGACGTACGCGCCATCGCCTACGATGGCAAGTACCATCCGGTCGACTCCAAGGAAATCGCCTTCATCACCGCCGGACGCGAGGCGTTCCTGGATGCGGTCAGCAAAGCCAAACCGCTGGTGCTGGAACCCATCGTCAACCTGCAAGTGCGCACTCCGGCCGACAGCGTCGGCGCGATCACCGGCGATTTGTCCAGCCGGCGCGGCCGCATCGCCGGCACCGACGCCGGCCCGCGCGGCATGAGCATCATCAACGCCCAAGTACCGTTGGCCGAGCTGGAAGGTTACGAGTCGCAATTGAAATCCATGACCGGCGGCCACGGTTCGTACAACATCGAACTCAGCCATTACGATCCGGTGCCGGGCGACATCCAGCAAAAGCTGCAAGCCGCCCACAAGAAACAGCAGGAAAACTGATCGTTCGGGCGCGGGCCGGTTCATCCCGGCTTGCGCCTTGCAAGATCGCTCGATCACACTTCCCGCAGCGCCTGCTGGTAAGCCTCCCGCACCTCCGCGCCAAAACACACCAGATAGACCGTCTCAAGTTGCTCGTTGCCGGCCAGGAACTTGCGGACTTCCCGCAGCGCGATCCGCGCCGCCGCCGCGAGCGGATAGCCGTACACGCCGCAACTGATGGCGGGAAACGCGAGGGTGCGCACGCCGTTTTCCATGGCGAGTTCAAGGCTGTTGCGATAGCAAGACGCCAGCAATTCCGGTTCGCCTCGGTCCCCGCCCCCCCAGATCGGACCGACCGTGTGAATGACGTAACGCGCCGGCAAGCGGTAACCGCGCGTGATCTTGGCCTGACCGGTCTCACAACCTTGCAGGGCCCGGCACTCGGCCAGCAGTTCCGGGCCGGCGGCGCGATGGATGGCTCCATCCACACCGCCGCCACCCAGCAACGAACGGTTGGCGGCGTTGACGATGGCATCCACTCGCAACTGGGTAATGTCGTCCGAAACCAGCTTGATTCGCTCAGCGTCCGCCGTCATGTCGGTGCTCCGGTTAAATCTCGACCATCTCGAAATCATCCTTGGTCGCGCCGCATTCCGGGCAGGTCCACGTCAGCGGCACTTCGTCCCAAGAGGTCCCCGGCGGAATGCCATCCTCGGGCCAACCTTTCTCCTCATCATAAATAAATCCACAAATCAAACACATATATTTCTTCATATCATTCGTAATTTCCGATTACAGTGGTTTGTTGGCAGCTTGCGCAAACGGTATTGTCCCACGCCGATGAATCCCGAAAAACCCGTGATGTTTGTTAGAATTCAGCCTGCTACGCAATCAATCCCCCGACTCAGGAGTTCCGGCTTGATCCCTGTAAACCCGGCCTCTATTCCGGTGGTCATGACGCTGGCGGGGAACGACCCCAGCGGCGGTGCTGGCCTCTGTGCCGATATCGAAACGCTCGTCAGTTTAGGCTGCCACCCCGCGCCCGTGGTCACGGCCCTGACCGTACAGGATACCCATAATGTCAAGGCGCTACTGCCGGTCGATGCCAAGCTGGTACTGGCCCAAGCGAACGCGATCCTGAATGATATGCCGGTTGCGGCCTTCAAGATCGGCGTGATCGGTAGCGCGGAGAATGCCGCCGCCCTTCATACGCTCTTGAGCGCCTATCCCAAGATCCCTGTGGTGCTCGATCCGGTGCTGGCGGCGGGCGGCGGCACCGAACTGGCCGACAAGGATCTGGTCGCCGCCATTCAAACCCTGCTGCTGCCGTTGACCACTGTCCTCACTCCCAACAGCATCGAGGCGCGTCGGCTGGCCCCCGAAGCCGATACGCTGAACGCCTGCGCCATGGCCTTGCTGGCGCGCGGCTGTCAATATGTCCTGATCACTGGCGGACACGAACCGAGCGATGAGGTCATCAACAACCTCTATGGCAATAATCGGCTGCTGGACACCTTTCGCTGGCCGCGCCTGCCGGATAGCTACCACGGTTCCGGCTGCACCTTGGCCGCCGCCATCGCGGCTTTGCTCGCACAAGGCCACGAACCGCACTCAAGCACCCCGCTTTCCGCCCTCCTTAAAGCGCAGAATTATACGTGGCGGTCGCTGGAGGCCGGTTATAAAACGGGCGGCGGACAATGGTTGCCCAACCGCCTGTTTTGGGCCACCTCTCGCGGAGATCGTTCATGAAGAAACCAGTCTGCCGAGGGCTTTACGCGATCACCGATGCCGTGTTGCTGCCCGACGAGCGGCTGCTCGCGGCGGTCGAGCAAGCGATAGTGGGCGGCGCGCGCTGGGTTCAATATCGCGACAAAAGCGAAGACGGCGGTCGGCGGCTGGCCCAAGCGCATGGCTTGAACCAGCTATGCCGGCGCCATCAGATCCCATTGATCGTCAATGACGATGTGGAACTGGCCGCTCAAGTCGGCGCGGCGGGCGTTCACATCGGCCGAGATGATCCTGCTTTTGCAACGGCCCGCGCGCGCTTGGGCGAAACCGCGCTGATCGGGATATCCTGTTACGACCGCCTGACTCTGGCGCTGGACGCCGAACGGGCCGGCGCGGATTATGTGGCGTTCGGCGCGTTTTTCCCATCGCCCACCAAACCCGACGAAATTCGCGCCCCCCTCGGCCTGCTGCGAGAAGCCAAAGTCAGCTTGAAGGTACCCGTCGTCGCCATCGGCGGCATCACGCTCGACAACGCGCCCGCACTGCTGGAAGCCGGCGCTGACGCCTTAGCGGTGATCAGCGCGGTATTCGCCCAGCCTGACATCCAGGACGCGGCTCGCCGCTTCGCCGCGCTTTTCACGTGAGGATGACCGCCATGAGCCGTTCTAAAACCTTGTTCGACGACGCGCAGCGCTATATTCCCGGCGGTGTCAATTCGCCAGTCCGGGCCTTTCGCGGCGTCGGCGGGACACCTATTTTTTTCAAACGCGGCGCGGGCGCCTATCTGTACGATGAGGACGATCGCCGTTACATCGATTATGTGGGCTCCTGGGGGCCGATGATTGCCGGCCACGCGCATCCCGCCGTGGTTGGCGCCGTTCAGGCAGCGGCCGCCGACGGCCTGAGTTTCGGCGCGCCTACCGCTATCGAGACCGTAATGGCGCGCACCATTCAAGCATTAGTACCATCCATGGAGCTGGTGCGGATGTGCAATTCCGGCACCGAAGCCACCATGAGCGCCATCCGGCTGGCGCGCGGCTTCAGTTCCCGCAACACCCTGATCAAATTCGAGGGCTGTTATCACGGCCATTCCGATTCGCTGCTGATCAAGGCGGGGTCCGGCGCGCTGACTCTGGGCGTGCCGACTTCGCCCGGCGTGCCGGAAGCGCTGGCTGCTTACACCGTCACCTTGGATTACAACGACTTGTCACAGGTTGCGGCAGTCTTCGAGCAGATCGGGGCGGAAATCGCGGGCGTCATCGTCGAGCCGGTCGCCGGCAACATGAACTGCATTCCGCCCGCGCCCGGCTTTCTGGCGGGCTTGCGCGAGCTTTGTGACCGTTATGGCAGCGTGCTGATTTTCGATGAGGTGATGACCGGCTTTAGGGTTGCGCCGGGCGGCGCGCAGGCGCTCTATGGCGTCAAGCCCGATCTGACCACGCTCGGCAAGATCATCGGCGGCGGGATGCCGGTCGGCGCGTTCGGCGGCCGGCGGGCGATCATGGAAAAACTGGCGCCGCTTGGGCCGATCTATCAAGCCGGCACGCTGTCGGGCAATCCGGTGGCGATGGCGGCGGGGTTGGCGACGCTGGACTTGATCGCCGCGCCCGGCTTCCACGACCGTCTGTCGGCCACAACCCGACAACTGTGCGATGGACTGGTCGCCGCCGCTCGTGAAGCGGGGGTGCCACTGACGGCGAATGCGGTCGGCGGCATGTTTGGGGTGTTTTTCACGCAAGAGCCGGTTACCCGCTACGCACAAGCGGTCGCCTGCGATGTCGGACGGTTCAAGGCGTTTTTTCACGGGATGCTCGCGGAAGGTGTTTACTTGGCGCCATCCGCTTTCGAGGCGGGATTTTTGTCCTCGGCCCATACCGGCGCTGATATTGACGCCACTCTCAGCGCCGCCCGCCGGGTTTTCGCGCGCATCTAAGACCAGCCCAACCGGTTTAGCGGGATTCAGCGCCGCAACCGCCAGTTACCCAACAAACCGATCGTGCCCAGGCTGATAAACAGCAGTAAATTCCACACCGGCATACTTATTCCCAGCAAGGCCCAATCGACCTTGGCACATTCGCCGGAACCGGTCAGCACTTCCCGCAGGGTCTCACCGAGCGGAAAGGTTCGCAGCATATACTCCAAGGTCGGTCCGCAGCGCGGCGCTTGGTCTGGCGGCAACTGTTGCAGCCACACATGGCGGGCCGCAATCGCCATACCGACGGTCGCCGCGAGGTCGATCAAAACGCCATAAACCTTCGCGCCTGTATCGCGCGGGTTGTGAACCGCCGCCGCCAGCAACGCCAATCCGACCGCCAGCAACGCCAGCCGCTGCAAAATACACAGCGGACAAGGCGCGATACCCTGACCGTATTGCGCGTAATAGGCATAGCCCAAGGCGAGCGCGCAGATCAGAAAACCCAACGCATTCAGCCGGCGCCGGGACAACCCGCCAACACTTCCGGCAGCGGGGTCCATTACTGAAGAATCCTGCATGATCATCCCATCAGCCTTTGAATGTTGAAGATTCAGCGATCCGAATGACCCAATGACCGCTCCGGCGCGATCAAATCGCGGAGCCGCTGCTTGACTTCCTTGGCCTCGGGAAAGCGCCCTTCCTGCTTGCGCGACCAGATCACGCGCTCGTCCGCCAGCCGGATCTCGAAAACGCCGCCCGTACCGGGCCGCAGCGCCACTTCCCCCAGCTCATCCTCGAAGGTGGTCAGCAGTTCTTGCGCCAGCCATGCGGCGCGCAACAGCCACCGGCATTGCGTGCAATAGGTGATGCTCACTCGCGGTTTTGGTTCCATGCTTGCGCCCTCAGCTTGTCGAGATAGGCCACCCCACCCAATTGCTCCATTTGCCGCTCGATCCACCGCTGGCGTTTTACCACGTAAGCGGAAGGCTTATCCACCCGATAACGCATTGGATTGGGCAACACCGCCGCCAGCCGCACGGCCTCGCCCGCCGTCAAGCGCGCCGCTGGCTTGTTGAAAAAACGCCGGCTGGCCGCTTCCACCCCGAAGGTGTAATCCCCGAACTCGGCGATATTCAAATAAACTTCCAAAATCCGTTGCTTGGGCCAAAGCAGCTCCAACAGCACGGTGAACCAGGCTTCCAAGCCCTTGCGGATGAAACTGCGCCCCGACCAGAGAAACAGATTTTTGGCCACCTGCTGGCTGATGGTGCTGGCGCCGCGCAACGGTCGGCCTTCTTCCCGATCGTCCAGCGCCTCCTGAATTTCCACGAGGTCGAAACCGTAATGCGCGGGAAACCGTTGGTCTTCACCGGCGATCACCGCCAGCGCGGCATAGGGCGAGATCGCCGTCCACGGTGTCCAATCGTAGCGGACCGCACCGCCCTGCCCCGCCCACAACGCCTTGATTCCGTTTTGGACGATCACACTCGATGTCGGCAACGGCAACCAGCGCAACGTCAGAACCAGCAGCATCGAAGCCGCCACAAAGCCCGCCAACCCGCGCCAGAACCCGCGCCAGAGCCGGACCCCTCGGCTCGGTGTGGCCGCGGGCAGCCGTCGGGCGGCGTTGAAACGGAGTGGCCACCTCCACCGCCGTTTCCTCAAAAGACCCCCCACGCCACCCCTGAAGCCATGGTTTCGCCCAAGTCCTCGCAAGACTGCAAAATAGCGGCGTTCAGCTCGCCGCGGGCGATGATCGGATCGCAGACCGGTTTTAGCGGGTAGCCGCGCGCGATGCGCTCAATGCCGCTCAGGGCGCCAGCGCCATCATTGCCGGCGCTGATGAACACGGCATACGGCAGGCCGCTGATCCGGTCCTGCGCCGGATAATAGGTGCGATCCAAAAAATTTTTCAGCGCCCCGGACATATAGCCGAAATTCTCCGGCGTACCCAGCAACAAGCCGTGCGCCCACAACAGATCGTCCAGACCGGCCCGCAACGCCATTTTCAGTCGCGTTTCGACCTCAACCACCCGCCGCGCGCCGCGCAGCACTGCCCTGGCCATGGTTCGGGTATGGCCGGTCTGGGAATGGTAAACGATCAGCAGGTGTTTGCGCGGTTCGGTCACGACAGCATCCTTCCGGTCATGTACTTGCCGCGCCACGGAATTTCCGCTATGGTTGCGGGTCTTTTACAATAGCTAAGAACGGTTGATCAGCGAGGTAGTATGTCGAAAGAAGACCATATCGAAATGGAAGGCACCGTAGTCGATACCCTGCCTAACACCATGTTCAGGGTAAAATTGGAAAACGGTCATGTGGTTACGGCGCATATTTCCGGCCGGATGCGCAAGCACTACATCCGCATCCTGACCGGCGACAAGGTCAAGGTGGAACTGACCCCTTATGATTTGAGCAAGGGGCGCATCACCTATCGCGGGCGTTGAACGCTCCGCCATCGCCTGCTTCCCCCCTGAAACGCCAGCCATCAATCCTTCCTTGCGCCGGGTTGCCGCCTGCAGCCGCGTTTCGACCTACGGCACCGCTTCTTCTTCGGCAATTTCCACTTGCAGGTCGCCATCGCGCACGGTGACGGCGACATGACCGCCGTTCACCAGCCGGCCAAACAGCAATTCCTCGGCCAGCTTCCGCTTGATGTTTTCCTGAATGATCCGCGCCATCGGCCGCGCGCCCATCTTGGGATCGTAACCGTGATCGGCCAGCCAAGCCCGCCCCGCCCGATCCACTTCCACGGTGACTTTCTTGGATTCCAACTGAGCTTCCAGTTCGATCAAGAATTTGTCGACCACTTGCGCGATGGTGACCGGCGTCAAGCCTTTGAATTGGACGATGGCGTCCAGCCGGTTGCGGAACTCCGGCGAGAACAGCCGTTTGATCGCTTCCATGCCGTCCGTGCTGTGATCCTGCATCGTAAAACCGATCGAGGGCCGGTCCATTTGCTCGGCGCCGGCGTTGGTGGTCATGACGACGATGACGTTGCGAAAATCCGCCTTGCGGCCGTTGTTGTCGGTCAGGGTGCCGTGGTCCATCACCTGCAACAGTAGGTTGAATACATCGGGATGCGCCTTTTCGACCTCGTCCAACAGCAACACCGCGTGCGGGTGCTTGAGAATGGCGTCGGTCATCAGGCCGCCCTGATCGAAACCGACGTAGCCGGGCGGCGCGCCGATCAACCGCGAGACGGTGTGCCGTTCCATGTATTCGGACATATCGAAACGAATCAGCTCGATGCCCATGATCCGGGCGAGCTGGCGGGTAACCTCGGTCTTGCCGACCCCGGTCGGGCCGGCGAACAGGAAAGAGCCGATCGGCTTCTGTTCGTTGCCCAAGCCGGCGCGCGCCATCTTGATGGCGTTGGCCAGCATGTCGATGGCCTCGTCCTGACCGAACACCACCAATTTGAGATCCCGCTCCAAATTACGCAGCACGTCCTTGTCCGAGGATGAGACCGTCTTGGGCGGAATGCGGGCGATCTTGGCGATGATGGTTTCGACATCGATCACGTTGATCACTTTCTTACGCTTGGCGACCGGCAGCAACCGCTGGCTGGCACCGGCTTCGTCGATCACATCGATGGCCTTATCGGGCAGATGGCGGTCGTTGATATAGCGCGCCGACAGCTCCACCGCCGCCCGCAACGCCTTATCGGCATACTTGACGTCGTGGTGCTCCTCGAACCGGGTCTTGAGGCCGCGCAAAATCTGATAAGTTTCCTCGATGGACGGCTCGGACACGTCGATTTTCTGGAAGCGCCGGGCCAGCGCCCGGTCTTTCTCGAAGATGCCGCGATATTCTTGATAGGTGGTCGAGCCGATGCATTTCAGATCGCCCGAGGCCAGCATCGGCTTGATCAGGTTGGAGGCATCCATTACCCCGCCGGAAGCCGCGCCGGCGCCGATGATGGTATGAATCTCGTCGATGAACAGGACCGCATTCCGCTCCTTGCGCAGTTGCGCCAACACCGATTTCAGCCGCTTTTCAAAATCGCCACGATATTTGGTGCCCGCCACCAGGGAACCTAAATCCAGCGCATAAATAGTGGCGTTGCGCAGCACGTCCGGCACTTCGCCATCCACGATCATCTTGGCCAGCCCCTCGGCGATGGCGGTCTTGCCGACTCCGGCCTCGCCGACGAACAGCGGATTGTTCTTGCGCCGCCGGCACAG
Organism: Candidatus Competibacteraceae bacterium; assembly: GCA_016713505.1. Taxonomy (NCBI): domain Bacteria; kingdom Pseudomonadati; phylum Pseudomonadota; class Gammaproteobacteria; family Candidatus Competibacteraceae; species Candidatus Competibacteraceae bacterium. The sequence goes on from JADJPA010000001.1 coordinate 2,217,263, forward strand.
GATCTGCACGGTGCGCTCGACCTCCTCACGGCGACCGATCAAGGGATCGATGCGGCCTTGCCGGGCCATTTCATTGAGGTTGGAGGCAAAGTTTTCCAGCGGCTTGGCATTCTGGTTTTCGGTGTTCTCCTCGCTTTGCGGCGCGGCGGAATCCTGTTCGTCGGAATTTTTCGAAATGCCGTGGGAGATAAAATTCACCACGTCCAACCGGCTGATTTCCTGCTGCTTCAACAGATACACCGCCTGCGATTCCTGCTCCCCGAAGATCGCCACCAGCACGTTGGCGCCGGTCACTTCCTTGTTGCCGGAGGATTGCACGTGCAGCACCGCACGTTGCAGCACGCGTTGGAACCCCAGCGTCGGTTGGGTCTCGCGCGGGTCATCGGAGCTCAGCACCGGGGTGTTGTCGCGGATGAAGGTCTGCAAGTCACGTTTCAGCTTGTCCAGATGGGCGCCGCACGCCCGCAATACTTCGGAAGCCGCCGGATTGTCCAGCAGCGCCAACAACAAATGCTCCACGGTCATGAACTCATGGCGCCGATCTCGCGCCTCGCGGAAAGCAAGATTGATGGAAAATTCCAGATCCTTGCTTAACATAACTCACACCTCGAATCGCGCTGGGGTGATGGGATTCAAGCCTCTTCTAGGGTACATAACAACGGATGCTGGTGCCGGCGGGAGAACTCGTTCACCTGCGCTACCTTAGTTTCCGCAATATCATGAGTATAGACCCCGCACACCCCTCGACCACGAGTATGAACGTGCAACATGATTTGGGTCGCTTTCTCCCGGTTCATTGCGAAAAAATTCTCCAGAATCTGCACCACGAAATCCATCGGAGTATAGTCGTCATTCAGCAAAACCACCTTGTACAGTCGCGGCTGCTTCAGCTTGGGCTTGGCCGGTTCCACCACGAGGCCGCGATCTGGATGGGAAGATGAGGACCGTTCCTGACTCATGCCGCTCGTATTGCTTTTGCTGATGACGAATGAATGATATTCGGGCGCCTGACGGCGGCACAAGAACCCCTGTGCCGACGGTTGTCATGGACTGACATTTAGATAATACGCGGCCTATAAGTTTCCTCAAGGGCCTTTCGCATTTAAAAATCCGGGCGATGCGCAGACCCGTAACGTACCTGATAATCGCGCATCGTTTTCAGGTAGGTCGCATGATTCGGCCGTTCGGCCAGATAAACCACCACGTCGTTCAGGCTGACGATACTGGTTACCGCGATGCCGTGGGCGCGCTCGACTTCCTGCACCGCCGACAGCTCGCCCTGGCCGCGCTCTTGCCGGTCCAACGCGATCAAAACACCCGCCGGAATAGCCTGGTGAGCGTTTAAAATATCCATCGTTTCGCGGATGGCGGTGCCGGCGGTGATGACATCATCCACGATCAGCACTCGACCCTGCAACGGCGCGCCGACGAGCGTTCCGCCTTCACCGTGATCCTTAGCTTCCTTGCGGTTGAAGCACCAAGGCAGGTCGCGGCCGTGCTGTTCGGCCAGCGCGATGGCGACCGCCGACACCAGCGGAATGCCTTTGTAGGCCGGACCGAACAAGGTGTCGAATTGCAAGTCGGCAGCGGCGATGGCGGCGGCGTAGTACCGACCCAACCGCGCCAGCGCCGCGCCGCTGGCGAACGCGCCGGCGTTGAAAAAATAGGGGCTGATCCGCCCGGATTTCAGGGTAAATTCGCCAAAGCGCAGCACGCCCCGGCCGATGGCGAAATCGAGAAAGTCCCGCTGATAGTCTCGCATGGTGGTTAATTCCGGCTTTGGAAAGATAAATCTCGTTATCATAACGCGCTTTATCACCCATTCAGTGGAGCATCAGCGTCTCATGCGAGTCATCACGCTCAATGTCAACGGCATTCGATCCGCCGCTAGCAAGAGCCTTTATCCTTGGTTGAAGGAGCAAAAAGCGGATGTGGTCTGCTTGCAGGAGACCCGCGCGCAAAGCCAGCAGTTGCCCCCCGCGCATTACCATCCGGTCGGCTACCACTGCTCCTATCACGACGCCAAGCGCCGGGGCTACAGCGGCGTCGCGCTGTACGCGCGGCGCGAGCCGGATGAGGTTCTGACCGGTTTGGGTTGGCCGGAATGCGATACGGAAGGCCGCTGGCTGGAAGCGCGCTTCAGCGCGCTCAGCGTGGTTTCCTTATATCTACCCTCCGGCTCCGCCAGCCCCGAACGGCAGGCGGTGAAATTCGACTTTCTGAAACGCTTGGTCAAACCGCTCCAAGCGCTGCGCGCCAGCGGCCGCCACATCATCCTCTGCGGCGACTGGAACATCGCGCACCGGGAAATCGACCTGAAAAACTGGCGGGCCAACCGCAACCATTCCGGCTTTCTGCCCGAGGAACGCGCCTGGATGAGCAAATTGTTCGGTTCGCTGGGCTGGGTCGACGCCTTTCGGGTCGTCGATCCGCGCCCCGATCAATACACCTGGTGGTCGAACCGCGGCCGGGCGCGCGACAACAATGTCGGCTGGCGGATCGACTATCAAGTCATCACGCCGGGCTTGGCGAAAAAGGTGCGCGCCGCCGCCATCTACCGCGACCAGCGCTTTTCCGATCATGCGCCCCTGACGCTGGATTACGATTATGACTTCTGAAACCGAGCGGCGCTCCGGCGGCGATATTCTGCGAATTTTTCTCAGCGGGCGGATGCTGGCCGCGCTGTTGATGGGCTTTTCCTCCGGCTTGCCGCTGCTACTGGCCACCGGATCGGTATTGCAGGCGTGGCTGAAGGAGGCCGGCGTCGATCTCGGCACCATCGGCTTGTTCGCGCTGGTCGGCTTGCCCTACACCCTGAAATTTCTGTGGGCGCCGCTGCTGGATCGTTTCGCTCCCATCGCCAGCATGGGCCGGCGGCGCGGCTGGCTGCTGCTGATCCAACTGACACTGATGGCGGCCATCGTCGGTTTGGGTTTTACCGACCCTTATGAGAGTTTGCCGCTGGTCACGCTGGCGGCGTTTCTGGTGGCGTTCTTTTCCGCCTCGCAAGACATCGTGATCGATGCCTACCGGCGCGAATCGTTGAGCGACGAGGAACAAGGCTTGGGCGCGTCGCTTTATGTCAACGGTTACCGAATCGGTTTGTTGCTGTCCTCCGGCGGCGGGTTGATCTTGGCCGACTTCATCCCCTTCTCCGCTGTATATTGGGTGATGGCGGCGGCGATGCTGCCCGGTCTGATCACGACGCTGTTTTGCGTCGAACCGCTGGTGCCGGCCGGCACGCCCCGCACTTTGCGCGAGGCGGTGGTGCAGCCGTTCGTGGAGTATTTCTCGCGCCAGGACGCCGCGCTGGTTTTGCTGTTCGTGCTGCTGTACAAGGTCGGCGAGATGATGGCGAGTCAAATGACCACGCCGTTTTATCTGGATCTCGGCTTTAGCAAGACCGAAATCGGCACCATCGTCAAATTGTTTGGTTTCTGGGCGACGGTGATCGGCGGTCTGCTCGGCGGCGTCTTGATATTGCGCCTGGGTCAATATCGCGCGCTGTGGCTGTTTGGGGTATTGCAGGCGATCGGCTTGATCGGCTTCGTGATTCTGGCGCGGCTCGGTCACAGTCTGCCGGGGCTGGCGCTGGCGATCACCAGCGAGAACCTGTTCAGCGGCATGGCGACCACGGCTTATGTGGCGTTCATGGCCACGCTCACCAACAAGAAATTCACCGCCACTCAGTACGCCTTGCTCAGCAGCCTAATGGGCATTCCCCGCGTGGTGGTCAACACTCCGACCGGCTATCTGGCCCAATGGCTGGGCTGGGAAGGCTTCTTTCTGTTTTGCATGGCGGCCACGGTGCCGGGCTTATGGCTACTGACCCGGTTTCGGAGTTGGATGGAGGCGGAACAGTCCGGGGCAATGCCGCAACCCGCCATCGCCAAAACCGGCGGCCGCTAATCACGTCAGCGGCAAGCGCGCGACCATCACCCCGGCGTCGTCCGGACAGACCGCGATGCTGAAACCCATGGCCCGGCACAGCGCCAGCATCGGCTCGTTTTCCCGCAGGATTTCTCCGAACAACTCGCGAAAGCCTCTCTCTTTCGCGTAACGGATCAGCCGGCGCAGCAGCAGGCTACCAAGCCCGATCCCGGTCGCGGCCCGCAACAGGACGATGGCGAACTCGGCCCGCTCGCCGTCGGCGTCGCGCATCAACCGCGCCACCCCGCAGCTTTCCAGCGGCCGGTCGGGCCGCTGGCGGAACACCACCAGCGCCATATCGCGTTCGTAGTCGATTTGCGTCAAGCGAGCGGCTTCCTCATGGATCAGTTCCGTGACCGTGCGCATGAAGCGCATCCGCACTTCCTCGGTCGATAACTGCTTGAACGAGGCTACAAAAGCCGGTTCATCTTCCGGCCGCACCGGGCGAATCAACAGGACCGAACCGTCCGGCAATGAAACGGTCTCTTCCAATTCGCGCGGATAGGGCCGGATCGCCAGCCGCTCGTGGGGCGGAAATCCCGTCGCCGCGAGCCGAATTCGAGCGGCTTCCACGCTCGCTCCGTCTGTGCTTAACAGGATCGGATTCAGTTCCAATTCAACGACTTCACCAAAATCCACGATCAGCCGCGAAACCTTGACCAGCAGCAAAATGACGCTATCCAACACGCCGGGCAGCGCGGCGTCGGCCTCGCATAGCCGATGATAAAGCCGCGAATGCCGGATCGCCTCGCGCGCCAGCGTCGGATCGAGCGGCGGTAGCGCAACAGTGGCTCCATCGGCCCAACGAGCGTCACGCTCGGCCGATGCCAGCAGCAATACCGGGCCGAACAGCGCATCCTCGACCATGCGCAGGCTCAGCATTAACGGGCGGCCCACCGGCTTAAACCCCGGCAGCGACATCGAAATCCCGTAAGCGTCCAGCAAGGCGCCGGCCTCCGAACCGTCCAACACATCGCGACCCGCCGCCGACAGAGCGTCAATCCGTTGCCGGGCGGCGTTCAGACCGGCGCTTGCAGGTTCCGGCAACCAAGCTGGCGTCGCCATCAAACCGATACGGTTTTGCTGGCGACGCCAGCACTGCATGAAAGCGCGAACCGCCTCATCCGGCGTGTCGTAAGTCGGGATGTGGCGCGCGTGCCGATGTTGTCGGGCAGCGCGGGCGCTAGCCGCGCCCAGCCAGCAGGCCAACACGCCAGGCCGCGATCCGCCGCGCTCGTCCCAACGGCTCACGGTCTCGGCTAGCGCTACAGCGGTGTCTTCGGCTGAAACTCGCACGTTGGGCGAATGCAATACCAACACGCAATCGGCATCGCCCTCTCGCAGCAGAATCTCCACAACGGCAACGTAGCGCTCCACGCCGGCATCATCGCCCAAATCGAGCGGATTCTGGGGCTTGATGGCGACCGGTGAGAGGCGTCGCAACGCATTCTCAGTCTCTTGACTGAATCGGGCCAGATGGCCGCCTTCGACCAGCAAGGTATCCGCAGCCAGCAGACCCAACAGCCGACTGTTACCGACAATCGCCAGCCGGTCGCCCGCAATCGGCGTATCAAACACCAGCGTCGCGCCGACCCAGCACAAATCCGGCAGCGACGGCAGCCGCAATACTCCAGCCCGGTGGAAAGCGGCCTCATAAACCGCATCGGCCTGACGAGAGACCGCATCGTGGCCCCGACCGGCGCGCACCACCAGCACCGGTTTGACGCGCGCCGCCGCCCGCGCCGCCGACAGGAACGGTCGGACGTGCTCCACGGTTTCCAGCACCAACAGAATGACGTGGGTATCCGCATCATCGATCAGACGATCCAACAGATCGGCGATATCGATATCGATCTGTCCGCCCAAGGTGACGATGTGGGAAAAGCCGATACCCTGAGTGTTGGCCCACTCGATGATCGGCGACAGCGCCGCCGAGGACTGGGAAAGCAAGGCTAGGTGGCCGGGCAAAGGCGCTTGAGGAACGAGCGAGGCATTAAAGCCGCGGCGCGGCGAGATGAGTTCACCGCCGGGGCCGAGAATACTCAAGCTGTAGGAGCGCGCGGCTTTCCGTAAAGCCCCGCGCAAAACCGCCGTCTCATCGCTGCCACGAAAATTGTAAGGTGTCGCAATCATTACGGCCTTGATCCCGCAGCGACCCGCTTCAAGCAACAGCCTGGGAATCGTGCGCACCGGCGTGGCGATAACCGCCAACTCCGGCGTGCCCGGCAGATCGGCGAGCCGTCGGTAAGCCGGCCGGTCGCGCACCTGGCGATGACGGCGGTTGACGAAAAACACCTCGCCCTTGAAATCACCGGCCAACAGGTTTCGAGCCAACGCCTCACCGAGCGAACCGAGCCGTTCGCTGGCCCCGACCAACGCGACGGAAGCCGGATCGTACAGATAGCGCAAATAACGGACGGACATCGCCCTAACTCCTTACCCTAAGTGAAGTAAGGATATACGGTGCGGCCATCGGAAATGCAACGACCTTCCGAACGGACGGCGGGACCGAGCGCCATCACTTCAGGATGCGGGCCACAAGCCTCAATCGTTGCAATTGCGCCTAATCCAACGTATCAAGCCGCCAAAAGCAATTTGCTTTGCACTCGTTCGCCACGCTAGCGCACCGATGCTGAAACAAGATTTTGTCAGGCTGTTAACGATCATGGTGATGCTGCTCGTTCATGCCCTGGGGGTGCTGCCGTCGCTGGCGTGAGAACCGCGCAAGGTGCGATTGCCTGGGCGGTTTCGCTGCTGACTTTTCCCTACATCGCGTTGCCGATGTATTGGATTTTGGCCGTAACCGCTTCCACGCCGCGGCTCAGCTTCGAGGTGATGGCGGTGGTAGCGGATCGCACTTTCGCCGGTCAAGTGGAAATCATGCTAGAGCGGGATTTCCAGCGGAGCAGACGGGCCTGCGCCGCCGATCTGCGGAGCCGGAATCAAGTAACTCCGAGTCACCGATCCGCCGCTTTCGAACAAACGGACCCCAAGGAGCAACCACCACATCCGCCAGGGGCTGGCGGCTTTCGGTTCAAACCATCCATTTCTTGTCGACAACCGTTCGCACGGAATAGCCGAGCGGGAATAAAAGACCGCAACAAGGCCAGCGCGGCAATGGCCACGATCAGAAAAGCGAGCGCGTCTTGCCACATCTCAGCCGCCTGCCATTGCCAATGCGACCCGATAGGTAATGAAGGCCGCGATATAGGCCAACGCCATCAGATAGACGAACATGAACACGGCCCAGCGCCAGGAATTGGTCTCGCGGCGGACGGCGGCCAGCGTCGCCAGGCACTGCGGGGCGAACACGTACCACGCCAGCAGCGAGAGCGCCGTCGCCAAGCTCCAGTTCTGAGCCAGCGTCGCCGACAGCGCCTCTCTCACCATCCCTTCATCGCCGCTTAGGGCATAGACGGTGCCAAGCGCCGCCACCGCCACCTCGCGCGCCGCCAGACCCGGCACCAAGGCGATGGCGATTTGCCAGTTGAAGCCGATGGGGGCCAGCAGCGGTTCCAGCCCGCGTCCGATCATGCCGGCGAAGCTGTAATAAATTGCTGGTTCTGTCGCCCCCGCTGGCGGCGCGGGAAAGGTCGAGAGAAACCAGAGAACCACCATCAGGCTCAGGATGATGGTGCCGATCCGCCGCATGAAGATTTTAACCCGATCCCACAAGCCGAGCAGCACGTTGGCGGGATTCGGCCATTTGTAGCTTGGCAACTCCATCAGCAACGGTTGCCGGCCGCCTTTCAGCAACGTCAGCCGCAATGCGGCCGCCGCCACCAGCGCGCCGACGATGCCGGTCGCGTACAACCCGAACATGACCAAACCTTGCAAGCCAACGCCGCCCCAGACCGTAACGTTGGGGATAAACGCGGCGATCAGCAACACATACACCGGCAGCCGCGCCGAGCAGGTCATCAACGGCGCAATCAGAATGGTGACCAAGCGATCCAGCGGATGGGCGATGGCGCGGGTCGCCATGATGCCGGGAACGGCGCAGGCGAAACTGGATAACAAGGGAATGAAAGCCCGCCCGTTCAGGCCCGCCGCGCTCATCAGACGATCCATCAAAAACGCGGCGCGGGTCATGTAGCCGGAATCTTCCAGCAGCAGGATGAACAGAAACAGAATCAGAATTTGCGGCAGGAAAACCACTACCCCACCGACGCCGGCAATGATGCCATCGACCAGCAGGCTTTTCAGCAAACTGTCTGGCAGGTGTGCGCCAAGCCACTGCCGCACGCCGGTCACGCCGCCGTCGATCCAGTCCATCGGCGTTTGCGCCCAACCGAACACCGCCTGAAACATCAGAAACAGCAACGCAAGCAAGATCGCTGGACCGGCTATCGGATGCAGCAGCACGCCATCCAGTTGGCGGGTGAAACGCGCCGGCGCACCTTCCTGGACTACGGCTTCCCGCAGCACCCTTTCGACTTCTCGATGATAAGCGCGGATGGCGTTCGGCGAGGGCTCTTGCCAGCCGGCGATGGCGGTAGCGCCATCGCCGGCTACCGAACGACCGAGCAACGCATCGATTTGGCCGAGCAGGTCTTGAACGCCGCTTTTACGCATGGCGACGGTGGTCACCACCGGAATGCCCAACTCGCGGGACAGCGCCTCGGTATCGATCCGGCAGCCGCGCTTCCGGGCAATGTCCATCATGTTGAGCGCCAGAATCAGCGGCCGGCCCAGCGGGCGGAGCTCCAGCAGCAGCCGCAAGTGCTGGTTGAGATTGGTGGCGTCGGTCACGCAAACGATGGCGTCCGGCAGGGTTTCCCGCTGCTGCCGGCCGAGCACCACATCGCGAGTGATCGCCTCGTCGGGGCTGCGGGCGCGCAGGCTGTAGCTGCCGGGCAGGTCCAGTACTTCGACCGCGTGGCCGGCGGGCGTGTGCAGAAAACCGCTCTTGCGCTCGACGGTGACGCCGGGGTAGTTGGCGGTTTTTTGTCGGCCGCCGGTCAGGGTATTGAACAGCGTGGTCTTGCCGCTGTTGGGCGGGCCGACCAAGGCGATACGCGCGGATCTGAATCCATCCACGGCCAGCGTTGAGGCGGTCATGATGGCGCGCACTCCAGGACGACTGGTCCCGCGTTCGTCACTGGCTCAAGCAGCGGGCCGACCAGTACGGCGTCGGCCTCACGACGGCGCAAGGCGACGGTCATGGTTTGATTGATGCGCACCGCCAGCGGGTCGCGTCCCAGCAAGCCATAATGCAAAACTTCAACGGCCGCGCCTTCGACAAAACCCATTTCCAGCAAGCCACGTTCGATGTCGCGTTGATCCTTGTCATCACTGCCCCGCACCGCCAGAATGCGGCCTAGACCGCCGCGCCGCATCTGGCTCAAACACTGGGTCGGACTTGCCGCACCGATAGAGTGAGGCTCGGAGCCGGACGGCGCCGGTTCGCGCATTTTCATTCGGACCCCTCCGCGGCGGTTTGGGTTTGACCCGGCTTTCGCAACATCTTGTCCACTTCATCCTGATGGGTCAGTTCCTCGGCGATCAGGGTGCGGGCGTATTCTTCCAGCCGCACATCCTTGTTGCCGGCGCAATCCAGCAGTTGATAGTAGGCATCGAGCGCGTCTCTTTCATGCGCCAGGGATTCGCGCAGGATAGCGCCGATGTCGTGCTGGTGCGTTTCCAGCAGCGGGCCGATGCCGAGCGAGGGATGGCCGCCCAAGCCGGTGATCAGCTCGCCGGCCTGCCGGGCGTGCAGCAGGCTTTCATCGGCCTGCGCGTTGAGCCAACTGACGATGGGGATGCGGTTGTAACCGAACACCATCAGCGCGTAGTGGGTGTAACGCACCACGCCCGCCAGTTCTAGCTCCATGATGCGATTCAAAATGCCGATAGCGGCGTTTTTGTCGATTTCTTTGCTCATGTCGATGCTGCCTTTTAGTCGATGATCGTGAGGGAACGGTCGCTTCCTGGCGAAACGCTAAAATTCCACAGTGTTCCGCTCAACTTTTCACGTCTTACTTGAAGGCATTATAGGAAAAATGAGAATCATTCTCAAATAAAAATTGGAGCAATTCTACCATCCGCGCCCGCCGGATTTGGGACCGTAATGACGATGGTCCTGCCGCCAGCACATCGGGTTCCAAGTCTGGGGATCGCGGAGTGAGGGGTTTTCGTCCTTGATAAAGGAAAGCTGGGTTTGGCGTAACACCAGCGCGCGGCCTCAAGGTTTGCCGTTCGCTGCAATTGTCGTTTTATAGGGATTACCGGCGTCATCCCGGCACTGCGCGCCCTGGCGAGGCCCCTGCTGCTGCATTTCACAGCTATGGCGAAAGTGATCGTCCTTGGTTTCAAGACAGAAACACGCATCCGCCGCCACAGTCACAATTGGCACAGCGAACAGCAGTAAAATGAGGTGGATAGCGTTCACAAGCTGTATCTCCCCACGAGCTGATAACCTGTTTGCAGCTTACTCTTGCCAGTCACGTCCGACGAGCGCCACATGAAAGTCGACCGCCTTGATTCCGACCGCTTCGCGCGGGTGATCGCCTACCACCAAGCGAGCAAACATCATCTGGACCATTACGCGCCCGGCCCCGGCGGGCTGGATTGGGCCAATCAGCCCGACCCGTTCCGCCGTTTCGCCGGTGCGCCGCAACTCGAACTGCCGTTGCGGGCCGATTCGCTGCCGGCCGCATTCGAGTCCGTGCGCCGGGGCGAGCGGCCAGCACCGTATCCGTTGGAGCGGGATTCGCTGGCGATCTTATTCGAGCTGTCGCTGGGACTGTCGGCCTGGAAGCAGCACGGCGGGTCGCGCTGGGCGCTGCGCTGCAACCCATCGAGCGGCAACCTGCATCCGACCGAAGGCTATCTGATTTGCCCCACCCTCCCCGGCTTGGCGGCCGGCGTCCATCACTACCTGAGTCACGATCACGTTCTGGAGCAGCGCGCCGCACCGGATTCAACAAGCTGGGGCAGCGACCTGCATGGCGGCGCGGTGGTGGCCCTAACCGGCATCCATTGGCGGGAAACCTGGAAATACGGCTTGCGGGCTTACCGTTACTGCCAGCACGATTGCGGCCACGCCATCGCCGCCATCAGTTACGCCGCCGCCGCGCTCGGCTGGCGGGCGCGACTGCTCGATGGCTGGGGCGATGACGCGCTTGCTGGATTGCTGGGACTGAATCGGGTTGACGATTTCGCCGACGCCGAACTGGAGCATCCCGAAGTTGCGCTGTGGCTCGGCCCGGAACCTCCGCCAGCGAACTTGTCGCCCGCCACGCTGGCCGCTGGCCTTCACTTTGCCGGCCGCGCCAATCGTCTGAGCCACTCCCAGCGCGAGTGGCGCGGCATCGCGGAAGTCGATCAGGCCGCCCATCGGCCGAACGCTCGCCCCTCGCCCCCTTTCCAGCCGACCGCCTGTCCACCGCCGATCGAATCCGGTTGCGCCGCCCGCGCCGCCGATCTGATCCGCCAACGCCGCAGCGCGGTGGCGTTCGACGGCGTGACCTCGCTTCCGGCCGAACGCTGGTTCGGAATGCTGGACGCGCTGCTGCCGCGCCCGGCGGTTCCGCCGCTCGATGCCTGGCCTTGGCCGCCGCGCGTCCATCCGCTGCTGTTTGTTCATCGGATCGACGGGATAACGCCGGGCCTCTACTTGCTGTTACGGAACCGGGAGAAGTGGCCGGAATTGCAAGCAGCGCTGCACGGCGAGTGGGAGTGGTCGCGGGTCGAACCAGCGCCGGCGCATCTGCCGCTTTACCGGCTGACCACCGGCGACGCGCGCGAAGCCGCGCAAACCGTTTCCTGCCATCAGGACATCGCCGCCGATTGCTGCTTCGCGCTCGGCTTTCTGACCGAATTTGCCGGCCCGCTCCAAGGCAACCCGTGGGTGTACCGGGAATTGTTCTGGGAAACTGGCCTGTTGGGGCAGATTCTTTATTTGGAAGCCGAGGCCGCCGGTATCCGCGCCACCGGCATCGGCTGTTTCTTTGACGACGCCCTGCATCGGTTACTGGGGTTGGAAGGTTTGGGGTGGCAGTCGCTCTATCACTTCACCGTCGGTGGCCCGATCGAGGATCGACGCTTGCAAACGCTGCCGCCTTACGCCCATCTGAACCGATTGAGGGCATCACCGGATTGACGCTGACGGCTCCTGAGCGAGCGCGGCATCGACCAGTTCGATCCAATGCCGGACCGGCGTCCGGCCGGCGCCGTTCAAATGAGTTTGGCAACCGACATTGGCGGTGACGATGGTTTCCGGTTGGCCGCTTTCCAGTGCGTCCAGCTTGCGGTCGCGCAGCGCGGTCGCGATTTCCGGCTGGGTCAGCGCGTAGGTTCCCGCCGAGCCGCAGCAGAGGTGGCCGTCGGACACGGCGGTAAGTTCGAAACCGAGCCGTCGCAAGACCTCTTCCACCGCGCCGCCGAGCTTCTGGGCGTGCTGCAAGGTACAGGGACAGTGGACCGCGAGCCGTCCGCCGCCACGCAACTTCAGCACATCGAGCGGCTCGGCGCGCAGCACTTCGACCAGATCCTTGGCCAGTTCGCCGACGCGCGCGGCTTTGGCCGCATAGCGTGAATCGTCTTGCAGCAACTCACCGTAATCCTTGATGAAAGCGCCGCAGCCGCTGGCGGTCTGGACGATGGTTTCCGCGCCGGCTTCGATAGCCGGCCACCAGGCGTCGATAGTGCGGCGCGCGCGATCGCGGGCCGCATCTTGGGCGTTCAGGTGGAAATCGATAGCGCCGCAGCAACCGCCTCCGGTAGTGGGCACGACCGAAATGCCGAGCCGGTCGAGCACGCGCGCCGCCGCCGCATTGGTGTTCGGCGACAGTTCGGGCTGAGCGCAGCCTTCCAGCATCAGCACGCGGCGAGCGTGGCGTAGCGGCGGACGTTCGCGCGCGGGCGCGGCGCGCGGCGGCAATTTTGCCGACAACGATTCCGGCAACAGGGGCCGGACGAGCTTGCCAGCCCGCGCCAGCGTCTTGAACACGGTGGGATGGGGCACGACGGTGCGCAACAGGCGGCGTTGCAGGCGCTGGCCGACCGGACGCGCCACCAGCATTTCCACGGTCTTGCGGCCGATATCGAGCAATTTATGGTATTGCACCCCGGAGGGACAGGTGGTTTCGCAACTGCGACAGGTCAGACAACGGTCCAGATGTTCGAGCGTGCTGGTGCTCGCTTCGCCGGTTTCGAACATCTGTTTCATCAGATAGATGCGCCCGCGCGGGCCGTCGAGTTCATCGCCCAGCAGTTGATAGGTCGGGCAGGTGGCGTTGCAGAAACCGCAGTGTACGCAAGCCCGCAACACGGTTTCGACCACCTTGCCGTCCGGCGTATCGCGGAGCCAGTCAACCAGTTGCGTGTCCATCAAAGCTCCGCATACATCCGGCCACGGTTGAACACGCCCGCCGGGTCGAAGCGCTGTTTGAGCGCGCGGTGGATGCGCAGCAGAGGGGCGGATAGCGGGGTAAAAACAGCGCCGGCGTCACGGCCGGACGGGGCGCGAAACAGGGTGGCGTGACCGCCGCGAGCGACGGCGAGCGCGCGAAGTTCGGCCAGCCGGCTCGGCTCGGTCCGACACCAGCGCTGCGCGCCACCCCACTCGATCAGAGGCGGTCCGGGCAAGGGGATGACTGGAGTACCGGCCGGCAGCGCCAGACGGATCAGCGCGGCGGAACCCAGCGCGAAAAACGCAGCGGTCTGATCGCGCAGGCCGGTCCAAAAAGCCAGCGCCTCGCCCTCCTCCAGCACCTCGCCGCCGAGCGTCCGACGAGCGGCGGCGACCGCCGGTCCGGCCCCGGACAAGCGCAGCCGCAACGCGCCTTCGAACCAGGCGCTGGCCGAAATCGGCAAGGACTGGCCAGCCCAGCCCTCAAACCGGTCGAAAGCCTCCGCTTCCGACAAGTCGAAGTGCAGCGTCGCTTCCTCAAGGGGTCTGGGCAAGACTTTTAGCGAGACCTCCACCAGCACGCCGAGGCAACCGAGGCTACCGGCGAGCAAGCGGGAAACGTCGTAGCCGGCCACGTTCTTCATGACCTGTCCGCCGAAGTTCAGCAGTTCGCCCTTGCCGTCCAGGAGCCGCGCGCCGAGAACGAAATCGCGCACCGCGCCGACCGCCATCCGGCGTGGGCCGGACAAGCCGGCGGCCACCACGCCGCCCAAGGTCGGCGAACCGCCAAACCGGGGCGGCTCGAAAGCCAGCAGCTGACCGCGCTCGGCCAACGCGGCGTCGATTTCGGCCAGAGGCGTGCCGCAGCGCGCGGCGATCACCAATTCGGTCGGCTCGTAGTCGATAATGCCCTGGTAGGCAGCGGTGGCCAGCGTCTCGCCCGCGCTGGGGCGACCGTAAAAAGACTTACTGCGCCCGCCTTCGATCACCAAGGCTGTTCCTTGGGCGACGGCGGAACGCACCTGTTCTTGCCAGTTCGCCAGCACCGGATCGGCGGGACGGCCGGCCGCTACGGTTCGAATGCCCAAGTTCATGGCTTGACCCCCGCTGCTTGATGCCGACCGTTGCGACGCTGGCCACCACCGGTCTGACGGTATTCCCGGCACCGGGCGATGGTCGGAATCACCTTGCCCGGATTGAGCAGTCCCAACGGATCGAACGCCTCCTTAACGCCGGCGAACGCGGCCAGCTCCTCCGGCGTGAACTGCACGCACATCTGCGCCAGCTTTTCGATGCCGACCCCGTGTTCGCCGGTGATGGTGCCGCCGAGCGCGACCGACAGTTCGAGGACGTCCGCGCCGAACGCCAGCGCCCGCGCCACTTCCTCCTTATCGCTGGCGTCGAACATGATCAGCGGATGCAAGTTGCCGTCGCCGGCATGAAAGACGTTGGCACAGCGCAGACGGTATTTCTGTTCCATCGCCGCGATGGCCGAGAGCATCTCCCCCAGCCGCTTGCGCGGAATGGTGCCGTCCATGCACAAATAATCGGGCGTGAGGCGGCCGACCGCCGGAAAAGCGGCCTTGCGACCCGCCCATAACCTCAAGCGTTCGGCCTCGTTTTGCGAAACATGGATGTGCCGGACGCCGGCCGCTTCCAGTACCTGTCGGACCCGCTCGATCTCGTGGCGCACCTCATCCGGCGCGCCGTCCGATTCGCACAACAGCACCGCCGCCGCCGCGGTATCGTAACCGGCGCGGGCGAACGGCTCGACCGCCGCGATAGCCTGTCGGTCCATCATTTCCAGACCGGCCGGAATGATGCCGGCGGCGATGATCGCCGCCACCGCGTCGCAGGCCGCCGCCACCGTGGCAAAGGAGGCCATGACAACTTGCGCGGTTTCCGGCTTCGGCGTCAGCCGCACGGTGATTTCGGTGGCGACCGCGAGCATTCCTTCGGAACCGTTGATGGCCGCCAGCAGATCGAAACCGGGCGAATCGGGCGCTTTGCTCCCGAAAGTCACTTCATCGACGCCCTCTTCCGACAGGACCAAAGCGCGCACCGCCAGCACGTTGTGAACGGTCAACCCGTACTTGAGGCAATGCACGCCCCCGGAATTCTCGGCGACGTTGCCGCCCAGGGTGCAGGCGATCTGCGAGGAAGGATCGGGTGCGTAATACAGGTTGAAGGGGGCCGCCGCTTCCGACAGCGCGAGGTTGCGCACGCCCGGCTGGACCCGCGCCAGCCGCGCTGTGGGGTCGATTTCCAGAATCTTCATGAAGCGCGCCAGCGATACGACGATGCCCTCGGCATGCGGCATGGCGCCGCCCGAAAGGCCCGTTCCGGCGCCGCGCGCCACCACCGGCACGCGGTGCTTGCGACAGATCTCCAGCACCGCTTTCAATTCAGCCTCGGTGCGCGGCAAGGCCACCGCCTGGGGCAACTGGCGGTAGGCGGGCAGGCCGTCGCACTCGTAAGGCCGCACCTCCTCCACGCGATCCAGCAGGCTCAGGCCGGGCAACGCGGTCCGTAACTCGGCCAACATGAGGGCGCAATCCGGCGGTTTCGGGACAGCGCCGGCGGGCTGGTCGTGGAGCGCGTTCATGAGCTGAGCCTCCTTTTGGTCGTTGGCGTGGAACCGCGCGCGGCCGCATCGACTTGGATACCGAACAAACGGTCTGGGTTTCACCAGCACTCCAGCGGCCTTGTCTCGCTGCCGCCGGTTGCAGACCTGGTTACAAATGCAATCAAATTCAACAATTAAGAAATCATTGCGAAATCCCTAAAACCCTATAGTGCGCCCGACGGATGACGAAAGACAGTGATGTTCCTGCAACTATCTCGTGGAGACAGATCATGAAAACCTTAGTTATTGCTATCGCGCTGGGCTTGGCCGGCGGTCTTGCCAGCGCGGCTCACGCCGAGTCCTTCAACGACCGCGGTGAAGACTTCATCGCCAGCGTCAAGCCCGACCCCAGAACGCAACGCCAACCGGTTGGCATCCTGCTGAGCGGCTTCAACGACCGCAGCGAGGCGTATGCGGTCAGGGTCGCCGCCACTCCCAACAAGCCTTTGAACGATATTCGCATCACGCACTCAGGCTTCAACGATCACAGCCACATTAACGTTTATTGAGCCCCAGACCCCCGGCCTCGCCGGGGGTTCGATCAATCCAAACCGGGGCCATTCAACGGGCAAGCAGCGTTGCTGGAGCGGTGAGCCGCCAGCGACTTCATGGCGCGGGCAGCCTGTTCGCGGGTGTAGAAGCGGCCTCGGCGCAGGAATCCCGCGACCACCGAATCCTTGACGGCGACCACCCGTCCCGAAGGGCGCTGGCGCCGCACCCACTCCTCGGGCAAGCCATCCAGCAAATGCATGGGTGCAGGCGCGCCGTTGCTGAAGCGGGCGACTTCCACCGATCCGCTTTCGGCATCGTAAAAGGCCGGCAAAAAACCGCTGGATCGGTTGCCCTGACTCACGCCGCCGGTGCCGGCAAAAACCGAGTTTTCCTGGCGAAGCCGCTCGGGTGTTAGTGCGTTCATGGCGTCCTCCTGCTCCGACAACGGTCGATGACAACCCAGTAGCGAATCCAGCAAACGGCCGTCTTCGTTTTGCAACCAACAACCAGCAACAGCGGCGACGGTCCAGCGCTTGCCGTTCATGACCTGTAAGCTACGACCGGAAAATTTCAGCCTGATTTCTCGACTTCGGAACTTTATTTCAACTGTTTCAGTCCCTGCTGCAACCCCAAAACAACCCGACACGATGGACGATATCCCCAGCGATGAACGCCTATGAACCAAAAACGCCGGAAGAACCGGTCCTGCTGGCGGTCGGGCTCGTCAAGCAATTCGCCGGCCGTCGCGTCGTCGATGGCGTGGGCTTGAGTTGCCAGGCCGGTCAGGTGTTAGGTGTGCTGGGCGCGAACGGAGCCGGCAAGACCACCACCTTGCGGATGTGCTACGGCTTTCTTCAACCCGACGCCGGCACGATTCGGATAGCGGGCACCGACCGCCGCGCCGATCCCGAAACGGCGTCCCGGCGCGTGGGCGTCTGCACCCAGGACGACACCTTCGACAACGATTTCACGGTGCGCGGCAATCTGGAGCAGGTCAGCCGTTACTTTCGGCTCCGACCGACCGCGCGGGCGGGACGGATCGGCGCGCTGCTGGAGCGCTTCGGCCTGGATCGCTACGCGAACGACAAACCCGAAATCCTCTCCGGCGGCTACCGGCGCCGGCTGATGCTGGCCCGCGCCCTGGTCCACGAACCGCGCTTGCTGTTTTTGGACGAACCGACCACGGGGCTGGACCCGCAAGCCCGGCTGGAAGTCTGGGAGTTGATCGACACCCTGCGGCGCGACGGCTTGGGCATCGTGCTGACCACCCATTACATGGAGGAAGCCGAGCGGCTGTCCGACGAGCTGCTGGTGCTGCGCGAAGGCCGGACGGTGGCGGCCGGCCAATCGCCGACCGTGCTGGGGGATCTGGTCGGCGAGCACATGCTGGTGCTGGACGCCCGCGATCCGGCCGCGCCGGCGGTCCGCGAGTGGGCGCGCCAAGCCGGTTTGTCGGAACCCAGCCGGGTACTTTCCAGTTTGCATCTGGCGCTGGATGGACCGGGCCTCGCGCGGTTCAGCGCCCGCTTCGGCGAGCTGCGCTTCGAGGTCCGCCCGCCCACGCTGGACGATCTGTTCCTGAAACTGGCCCAAAAATCATGATGTTCCATTACCGCGCCGCCTTCCAGTGGCAAAGTCGCGCCGTTTTGGGCCGGCACCTGACCGTGTACCGCCGTAACTGGTATACCGCCGCGCTGCCGCCGTTGTTCGAACCCATCATCCTGCTGCTGGCGTTCGGGGTGGGACTGGGCGGTTTCATTCCCGAATTCGCCTGGCGCGGGCGGCCCGTACCCTATCTGGCCTATCTGGCGCCCGGCATGTTGGCCTACACCGCGTTCATGACCGCCTTCTTTCAAGCGTTGTTCGCGGCCTACATCCGAATGCATTACCAGAAAACCTGGGAAGGGCAACTCATCACCCAGGTGCGGCTGGAGCATGTGGTTTGGGGCGAGGTGCTGTGGGCCGCCACCCTGGGCACTTTCTATGCCCTGATCGTGATTCTGGTGCTGGCGGGGTTCTCGCTGACCGGCTGGCTGCACCTGCACTGGCCCAGCGCGCTGCTGGTGTTGCCGCTGCTGTTTCTGGCCGCGCTGGCCTTCGCTGCGTTGGGGCTCTTGTTCACGGCGCTGGTGCCCAGCATCGACCACATGAATATCCCGTTCTTTCTGGTTATCATGCCGCTGGCTTTCGCCAGCAGCACCTACTTCCCGCTGGAAAGCGACTCGCTCTGGATTCAGGCTTGGCTGACGCTGAACCCTTTGCACCATCTGGCGGAAGGGGTCCGTTTCCTGCTGCTGGCCGGCGAGCTGAACCAACACTTGGCGGTGGCCTGCGGGCTGTTTTTGCTGATGATCTTGACCCTCATCCCCATCGACGAGCGGCTGTTGCGGAAGCGAGTGTTGGGAGAGGATTGACGGTTTTTCGGAGCATCGCCTTGAAAACGCGCGTCTCGAAGGCATCATAAGAATTTGAATCATGAGCCTTTTTAAATTACGTACCGCATGTGCGTTCGCTATTGTTGCTTTATGCGCCAGCCTTACGCCAAGCCATGCGGCGCCTGTTGTCAACGTTACCGTCGACCTTCGCGCCGGTCCCGTCAACACGTTCATTCCCGCCCGCGCGTTGGGCGCTGGGGTAGACGGCCACTCGCGCGGCGACAGCGCGGCCATCTATCAGCCGGCAACCCTGCGCGCGATGCGCTCGGCGGGCCTGGGAGCGCTCAGCTACCGGCTGCGCACCGAACTGGCGATCGAGGCTTGGCACTGGAATCCGCGCGGGCGGTGGAGCGACCGCCCGCGCGCCCGAGGCTACTGGACCTCCGACGACCGGCCGGGCGCTCCGATCCTGACCTCCTACGGCTATCGCTTGCCGCGCCGCGGCAACTCCATCGATCAGGCCGAAAACAACGGTTACTCGCGACTCGGCGATGGCGATTTAGCCACCTTCTGGAAGAGCAATCCCTACCTGGAGCGCCGTTACACCGGCGAAGACAGCCGCCGCCATCCCCAGTGGTTGATGGCCGACTTGGGCCGTCGCACGCCGGTGGACGGCATTCGCATCGCCTGGGGTAACCCGTATGCGGTGCGCTACACGGTGCAGTACTGGGACGGCGAAGACCCGCAAGACCCGGACGAATATCCCGACGGCCGCTGGCAACCCTTTCCTGAAGGCGCGGTCTTGCAAGGTCGTGGCGGCGACGTTAGCTTACGCTTGAGCCAACAGCCCATCGCCGTGCGTTTCCTGCGGATCGTGTTGGAAGAAGCCTCCCACACCGCCCCGCCGACCGCCAACGATCCGCGCGATGCGCTCGGCTATGCGGTGCGGGAAATTTACCTCGGCACGCTGGATGCCACCGGCCAACTCCGCGACGCGGTGCGCCACGGTAAATCCCGCGAGACCCAGACCCGGTTTTTCGTTTCCTCCACCGATCCCTGGCACCGCGCCAGCGATCTGGACAAAACGGTGGAACAGCCGGGCATCGATCGAGTATTGGCCAGCGGCCTGACTCGCGGCTTGCCGGTGTTGATGGCGGTAGGCGCGCTCTACGACACGCCAGACAACGCGGCCGCCCTGCTGCGCTATCTGCGCCGGCGCGGCTATCCCCTGCGGGGTATCGAAGTCGGCGAGGAGCCGGACGGTCAGTACGCGGCACCGGAGGATTACGGCGCGCTCTACCTGCAAACGGCGGCGGCGCTGCGCGCAATCGATCCAACCATCCCCCTGGGCGGCCCTTCGTTCCAATCGCTCTGGGATCAACCCATGATGGCGTGGTCGGGAACCGCGGTAGCGCCCGACCGGCCTTGGCTGGCTCGTTTGCTGGGTTATTTGCAAGCACGAAACCGCCAGGCGGCACTGCAATTCTTGTCCTTCGAGTGGTATCCCTTCGATGAGGTTTGCGAGCCGCCAGCGGCGCACTTGCAACAGGCGGCAGCGCTGCTGGCTTCCGGGATAGCAGAGCTTTACCGGCAAGGATTAGCGCGCGACATCCCGCTCTATATCACCGAATACGGCTATTCCGCGTTCTCTGCTCAGGCGGAAGTCGATCTGACCGGCGCCTTGTTCAACGCCGATACCGTGGGAACCTTCCTGACCCTCGGCGGCGCAACCGCCTATCTGTACGGCTACGAGCCCAGCCCGATTTATCAGGGGCCGGACTGTGAAACCTGGGGTAACAACACCCTGTTTTTAGCGGACGAGCGCCGCCGGATTTTGGCGCGCACCGCAACTTATCACGCCGCAACCTTATTGAACCGCCAATGGGTAGGGAACCCGACCCAGGCCCATGAGGTTTATCCGGCCAGACTGGATAATACTATTTCAGATGACCCATCGCCGTTGAGCGTTTATGCTGTAAGGCGTCCCGATCGACGATGGGCGATTTTGGCAATCAACAAGGACCCGGAACGAGACTGGACTATCGCGCTGCGTTTCGCGGGACCCGGATCCGCTACTATTGCGCCGGTGCTCGGCCCCGCCGATCTTTATCAGTTTTCCGCCGCGCAGTACCGCTGGCAAGCGAACGGCGAGCGCGGGCGACCGTCGCGCAGTCGCCCGCCCAAGCACACCCGCCTGACCGACCGCGCTCCGGTGAGCGTGCGGTTACCACCGTGGTCGTTGACGGTGGTTCGAAGCGCGGGACCGCGATCTTGAGCGACCGCACCGTGCTTCATCGCCGCCCTTCAACAGCGCCCGCAACCTGACTGACGAACGACTTTCGACCGCAAGCTATCGACATGTCCCAACCCCTGCTCAAACCGGAAGACCCAGCCAGTATCGATGCGCCAGCAACGCCAGCGGAAAGCGGCGCTGTCATGGTCAAGCCCGTCTTCTTCGATCCCGCGCGCAAGCGCTGGCCGCGCCTGCGCGCGGGAATGATGCTGGCAGCGCTCGGCCTGACGGTGCTGTTGGGGGGGCTTCTGGTCAGCATCCTGGCCAGTCCGGTGCTGCCCGCGCTCAACCTGCCGGGCGCCAGTTTTTTGCCACAAGGAGCTCACGCCGTTCCCGCCCTGCCCGCGCTAGCGCCCGAACGCGCGCTCACCCGCCGCGAGCGCGCCCTGCATAAAACCAAGCTGAAGTTGGCTCGGGAGCGCGAGCGCGATTTGCGGCAGCTGCTGTCGGCTCAAGTTCATAAAGTGGGTCTCATCGCGGACAAACCGCAACTCGCCATCGGGTTTTTCGTGAACTGGGACGATTCGAGCATGACCTCGCTCAAGCAGAATCTCGGCAGCCTGGATATGGTGATTGCCGAATGGCTGCACCTGGCGGCCGAGGATGGCTCGTTGCGAGAAGACGATCCCGTCCGCCAGTCGCAGGCCACGAGCTACATTCGCACCCGCCATCCCGATTTGCCGATTATCCCGCTGCTCAACAACTGGAACGGTCGCGACTGGGAAGGCGTAAAAGTGGGGCGGGTGCTGGCCAGCCAGCCGGCGCGGACGCGCGTTATCGAGCAGTTGCTGGCCTATGTGGAACGCCACAATTTCGCCGGCGTCAGCATCGACTTCGAAAACATTCCCACCAAGGCTCAGCCCGACTTCCAGCGCTTCATGGCCGAACTCTACACCGTGTTCCATCCGAAGAATTTATCGGTCTCGGTCAACGTACCGGCCAGCGATCCGGCCTTCGACTACCGCAAATTGGCCAGCAGCGCCGACTACCTAATCCTGATGGCCTACGACGAACACTGGTCCACCGGCACTCCCGGCCCCATCGCCAGCCTGCCTTGGTTCGCCAAGGTGCTGCGCCAGCGCCAGCATGACGTACCCGCCGCCAAAATGATCGTCGCCATCGGTAATTACGCTTACGATTGGGAAAAAGGCCACCCCGCCGAGGAACGGACCTTTGAAGAAGCGGTGCTGGTCGCCAAGGAATCGGAAGGCGCTATCCGGCTCGATCCCGTGTCGCTCAATCCCACATTCGACTACGCCGATGACAACGATCGCATCCACCATGTCTGGATGTTGGACGCCGTAACGGCTTTCAATCAGTTGGTGGTGGTGGGTTCAATACGCCCGCGCGGGGTCGCGCTCTGGCGTCTGGGCAGCGAAGATCCGGCGCTCTGGCGGGTGTTTGGCAAAACCGAACCGATGGACGCGGCGCGCGCCGCGGCATTGAGCGAAATTCATTTCGGCTACGGCCTGGATTACGAAGGACAGGGCGAGGTCCTCGAAATCACCGCCCGCCCGCAGCCGGGCGCTCGGACCCTCACCTTCGACCCGAAACGCAACTTGATTACCGCCGAACACTACACGCAATTTCCGTCGCCCTACATGATTACCCGGCACGGCGGCGCGCCGCGCAAGGTCGCCTTGACCTTCGACGACGGCCCCGATTCGCGCTACACCCCTCAGATTCTCGATGAGCTTCACAAAGCCGGAGTTCCGGCCACCTTCTTCATCATCGGCGTCAACGGCGAGCTGAATCCCGAGTTATTGCGCCGCGAGGTCGATGAAGGCCATGAGATCGGCAATCACACCTTCACCCATCCCAACATTTCCAGCATTTCCTCGGGTCAGTTTCAGCTCGAACTGTCCGCGACCCAGCGCCTGCTGGCCAGCGCGGTGGGTCGCCATTCGTTGCTGTTTCGCCCGCCTTACGCGGTCGACGCCGAACCCGAAACCATCGACCAGCTCCGCCCTATCGAGTGGGCGTCCGAACAAGGCTATCTGGTGGTGGGGATGCAGATCGACCCTGACGATTGGCAGCGACCCGGCGTGGAGGAGATCGTCCGGCGCACCGTGGCCGAGGCGGAACGCGGCGAGGGCAACATGATCCTGCTGCACGACGCCGGCGGCGACCGCGACCAAACCGTGGAAGCCGTTCCCAAAATCGTTGCGGCGTTGCGCGAGCGGGGTTTCCAGTTTGTGACCGTTTCGGATTTGCTGGGCCGCAGCCGCGACGCGGTCATGCCGTTGGTGCCGCCGGACAGTCGGTGGCAAACCTGGTGGGACGGGGCGGCGTTCGGCGTGTTCAACTGGGCGGCCGCGCTCGTCCATTGGCTGTTCTTACTGGGTATCGTGCTCGGCATCGCCCGTTTGCTGTTTATCGGCGTGCTCGCGCTCTATCAACGCTGGCGCGGCCGGCGCGCGGTCTTTGACCCGACCTACGCGCCCTCGGTGGCGGTGATTGTGCCCGCCTACAACGAAGAAAAAGTCATTGCCCAGACCATCGCTTCCCTGTTGGCCAGCCAGCATCCCCAGCACTTCGAAATTATTGTGATCGACGACGGTTCCGGCGACGCCACGTATCGGGTGGCCCGGGAAACATTCGCAAACGAGCCACGGGTGCGGGTCTTTACCAAACCCAACGGCGGCAAACCGGCCGCGCTTAACTTCGGTCTGGCGCAGACCCGCGCGGAAATCGTCGTGGCCTTGGATGCCGACACCGTTTTCACTCGCGACACCATCAACAAATTAGTCCGGCATTTTGCCGATCCACGGATTGGGGCGGTGGCTGGCAACGCCAAGGTCGGCAACCGGGTCAACCTGCTCACCCGCTGGCAGGCGCTGGAATATATCACCAGCCAGAATCTGGACCGACGCGCCTTCGATGTGCTCAACTGCATCACGGTGGTTCCCGGCGCGGTGGGCGCCTGGCGGCGCGAGCTGATCGTCCAGACCGGCGGCTTCACTCACCTCACGCTAGCGGAGGACGCCGACCTCACCATGGAGATTCGCAAGCTGGGCCATGCCATCGCGTATGAAGATGAAGCGGTGGCGCTGACCGAGGCGCCCGACACCGTGCGCGGGTTCATCCGCCAACGCTACCGGTGGATGTATGGCACCATGCAGGCGGCCTGGAAACACCGCGATGTATTGTTCCGGCCGCGCCACGGCGCACTGGGTTTTGTGGCGCTGCCTAATATCTTCATCTTTCAGGTCTTTTTCCCCCTGATTTCACCGATCATGGATCTGCTGCTCGTTTGGTCGCTGGGCATCGCGGCCTTCAATTACGGGCAACATCCCGCTGAGTTTTCACCGGATGCGCTCTGGCGCGTCCTGTTCTATTACGCCTTGTTTGTGACAGCGGACTACCTGGCCGCCGTGCTGGCTTTTACGCTAGAGCGTCAAGAGAGTTGGAGCCTGTTGGTCTGGCTGTTCTGGCAGCGCTTTTTCTATCGCCAGTTGATGTACTACGTCGCCATCAAGAGCACTCTGACTTCCCTGCGGGGTGTCCTGGTCGGTTGGGGCAAATTGGAGCGTAAAGCGACGGTGACGGTGCGGGAGGCTACTTAAGCCGCTGATTCCCACCAACGCGTGTAATTAACCCCCAGCGCGGCCGCGCCGTCCTCAACCGTCGAGAAATCAAAAAAGGGCAGGTCGTATTTCTGGCATTCCTTTCGATACCATTTGCTTAATTTTAGCTGTTCTTGCAGAAAAGCATGTGCTGCCTTTGCTGATTTTTCCGCCAGCCAGTGCGCTTTTGCCTTTCTGATCATTTTGAAGCGCGCTTCCACTTGCAGGCGCGGATACCCGCAATACACCGGATAGAAGCGACCAGCGGAAGTTTCTTTCAGCTTTTTTGCCTTTGCGGGATCGATCCAGCCGCCTTCGACAATACAAAACGCATCCGCGGCTAAAAGCCGCGCCATAACCTCAAGAGCTATCTTCTCGGTAACTTTTTCCAAAGCGCCCTGATCGTCGACGAATTTTCCAAGAATATCGTAAAAATTATCCAGCTCGACGACCGCGCGCCCATCTCTGGCCGCCAGCATTCTCGCGGCTGTCGACTTTCCGGACGCGCTCGCGCCACCGATGAAATAAATCGAGTTTTTCATCCCGCTGACTTTCCCCCGCGCGAGTTGTACACTCACGCTCAAGGCCGTTCTGGTTTCATCTGATTGCCGGTTCAGAGGTTGCGATGCATTCCGGTTTAAAATCCACTGGCGAGAAGCGTGACTGCTGGTTCCATGAAAAATCTCCTTCTCAAGATCGGACACTTAAATTCAGTACTATCCATCACTCTTTTTTCCATTTTGATTTCGGATATCGTGACCTTCATGGTTTGCTATCCTTTAAAAAAAATTTATCCTCAAATCGATCTGACCCTATCCCTCATTCTAGCCGCCGTCATTCCGCTGATCGTCGCGCCTATTGCTAGCTGGTGGCCGATGGGATTATTGTTCAAGACTCACCGACTCGAACAGCAAATGAGGAATTTGGCTATCTATGATTCCTTGACCGGCCTTTTGAACCGGCACTTTTTCTTGCAGAATGCCAACGCTCTTCTCAATCTGGCAAAACGCGAACACAAACCACTCTGCATACTGGCGATAGACGTGGATCGTTTTAAGGAAATCAACGATCAGTACGGACATGCCGCCGGCGACAAGGTCCTGAAATCATTTGCAACAACAATAGGCTCAGTACTGAGGAAAAGCGATTTGCTTGGCCGTATGGGTGGCGATGAATTTATAACGCTTCTGCCGAACACCTTCGCCGACAGCGGATTCAAAGTGGCGGAGCACTTGCATTCGGCAATCAAAGACGCTCCGATCTTATATGATAAAATCTCGATTCATTATACCCTCAGCATCGGCCTGGCAGCGGCTTTCATCGCGGAAACAGAATCGATCGAGGCGTTGTTGAACAAAGCCGACAAAGCCCTTTATCTTGCAAAAAAAAATGGCAGAAACCAGACGAGCGTGCTTGATGCCACGGCCCAGGAAAGCCAAGAAACGGCTCTCGGTGGCTAGCATCACACCATGGACCGCCTTTGACTTACCGTCCGGGCAAGCGCGCCAGGGACCGAACATCCCTGGCGCTCTCACCAGCGACCAGCGCGCTGTCTTTGACCGCACGCCGGCGGCCGCTCAAACGTGCTCGTGCAGCCCGCACTCGCGCTTGAGGCCGAAAAACCGCGTGTCTTCCGGGCTCATGCCATCGACCAGCCGGCGGGTGGTATGGACATCGCCGATGGAGACGTAGCCCTGCTCCCATAACGGGTGATAGGGCAAGCCGTATTGGGTGAGGTAACGATAAACGTCGCGGTCGGTCCAATCGATCAGAGGATGGATCTTGCAACGGCCATTGCGCCACAGCAGCACGTCGAGATGCTGGCGGCTTTTCGCCTGCTGCCGCCGCAGGCCGGAAATCCAGGCCGCCGCGTCTAAATCCTTGAGCGCGCGCTGCATCGGCTCGACCTTGTTCAGCCTGTTGTAGCGTTCGATGCCGTCCAAACCCTGTTCCCACAGCTTGCCGTAGCGGGCTTCCTGCCAAGCGGGTCCGTGGAGGGCGCGGTAGATGTGCAGATTCAACGCCAGACGTTCGGCAAGCTGGTCGATGAAGCGATAGGTTTCCGGAAACAGATAGCCGGTATCGATCAGCACGACGGGAATATCCGCTTGCTGGGCGACGACCATGTGCAGGCAAACCGCCGACTGAGCCCCGAAGCTGGAGGTTAGCACCACACGGCCCGGAAAGTTTTCCAAGGCCCAGGCGACCCGGCGCTCGGCGTTCGAAGACTCCAGTTCGCGGTTCATGGTTTCGAGCTCGAACCCTGGATCGGTGCCGTCCCCCCGTAATCCAGGTTGTGCCACTGCCTGAGTCATTACCTGTCTGCCTTGTCGGTTAGCGGGCTGCCGAAAGGCGTGGTCCGCGTGCTTGTCTTTTGCTCTTCAAGTAAACTAACAACCCAGCGATCAATCTAAAAGGAATTAATATCTATATATTTATGCCAATAGCTTCTTAAATAATTCCGTTGACGCAACCATTGGCCCAAGAACGCCCGCCCGTTATCCGACTTCAAATCGTGCCACGCCCCAAGCCGCGCTTCATCGCTGCCGACGTTCGAATGGCGTCGGCTTGACCCGACGCTTCGATGACGCTATCACAACCCGCGATTGTCGCCTCTGCAACGCCGCCTCCAAGGCTCCTGGCTGTCAGCTTGCGCGCCGCCCGGCTGGTTTATGGCGGAATGACGCTGTTCGACGGTTTGAATCTGGAATTGAGCGGTGGCAGCTTTACTTGTCTGCTCGGTCCGAGCGGCGTCGGCAAGAGCAGCCTGCTGCGGCTGCTGGCCGGCTTGACGCCCCCCGGCGCCAGCGGTGAACTGTGCGGCGGCGACGGCCGGCCGCTCGCCGCTCGGGTCGCTTACATGGCGCAGCAGGATTT
Organism: Candidatus Competibacteraceae bacterium; assembly: GCA_016713505.1. Taxonomy (NCBI): domain Bacteria; kingdom Pseudomonadati; phylum Pseudomonadota; class Gammaproteobacteria; family Candidatus Competibacteraceae; species Candidatus Competibacteraceae bacterium. The sequence goes on from JADJPA010000001.1 coordinate 2,244,777, forward strand.
ACTGCTACCTTGGCTGAACGTTTTGCAGAACGTCACCCTCGGCGGTCGATTGCGCGGAGAACCGGTGGATCGGACGCGGGCGCTGGACTTGCTGAGGTGGGTCGGTTTGGCCGATGCAGCCCTGGCGCGTCCCGACACCTTGTCCGGTGGTATGCGCCAGCGGGTCGCGTTGGCGCGGACTCTGATGGAAGATCGCCCGGTGGTGCTGATGGACGAACCGTTTTCCGGTTTGGACGCCCTGACCCGGTTGCGCCTGCAAGCGCTGGCGGCCGAGCTGTTGGCCGGGAAGACCGTATTGCTGGTCACCCATGATCCGCTGGAGGCGCTGCGGTTGGGCGAGCATATTCTGATCATGAACGGCCGGCCGGCCACGCTGTCAGCGTTGCCCGATTTGCCCGGCACGCCGCCACGCGACCCCGGCGAGCCGGCGGTGCAGGCCGCCTATCGCGCCATTCTGCGCCGGCTGGAAGCGACGTGAAGAGCTTGTGGCGCGGGCTGGCCACGCTGGCGGGTTTGCTGCTGGTCTGGCAGGCGGTCGTCATGCTCGGCGACTTACCGCCCTACATCCTACCCGATCCGCGGGCGGTGGCGCGCAGTTTGTGGCATCATAGTGGATCATTGTTCCATCATGCTGGGGTTACAGCCCTGGAAATCGTCCTCGGCATGGTGCTGGGCACGCTGCTGGGCTGCGGCAGCGCGCTGGTTTTGGGTTATTCGCGGCGGGCGCGGCGCTGGTTGCTGCCGGCGCTGATCGCCTCCCAGGCCATTCCGGTGTTCGCCATCGCGCCGTTGCTGGTGCTGTGGCTGGGTTATGGCATGAGCTCCAAGATCGCCATGACGATGCTGGTTATTTATTTCCCGGTCACCGCCAATTTTTACGATGGCCTGCGCCATACCCAGCGCGGCTGGCTCGATCTGGCCCAGGTGATGTTGCCGGAACAGCGGCGCTGGGCGGTGCTGCGCCATATCGCCATCCCCGCCGCGCTGCCGGCGCTGGCGTCCGGCTTGCGGGTGGCGGCCGCCGTCGCGCCCATCGGCGCGGTGCTGGGCGAGTGGGTCGGCTCCAGCGCCGGCTTGGGCTATTTGATGCTGCACGCCAACAGTCGGATGCAGGTAGACTTGATGTTTGCCGCCCTATTCGTGCTAGCCGCGCTAGCGGTTGGGCTTTATTTTCTGGTGGATGCCGGCTCGAAACGCTTGTTGCCCTGGCATCGCCCTAGTCCCGAAACTGAAACCGACTGAACGGAAGCGAACACCATGCCGAAACTGTTACGCGCTTTTCTACCGTTGCTAGCCCTGCTCGTGCTGGCCCCCGCGGCTTGGGCCGGCGACCAACCCGATCCCGTCAAGAAGAAACTGACCGTCATGCTCGACTGGTTCGTCAATCCCGATCACGCGGCGCTGGTCATCGCTCAGGAAAAAGGATTCTTCGCCGCTGAGGGTTTGGAAGTCGAGTTGCAAACGCCCGCCGATCCCAACGATCCGCCCAAACTGGCCGCCGCCGGCAGGGTGGATATCGCCGTCAGCTACCAACCGCAATTGCTGGTCCACGTCAACGCCGGCCTGCCGATCAAGCGCATCGGCACGCTGGTGGCCACTCCATTGAATTCGCTGGTGGTGTTGAAAGACGGGCCGGTGAAAAGCCTCGCCGACCTCAAAGGCCACAAGATCGGTTATTCGGTCGGCGGCTTCGAGGAAGCGCTCCTCAAGTCGATGCTCGCCAAAGCCGGCCTGAAAATCGAGGATGTCACCCTGGTCAACGTCAATTTTTCCTTGTCTCCGGCGCTGCTGTCGAAACAGGTGGATGCGGTGATCGGCGCTTTTCGCAATTTCGAACTGAACCAGCTCGATCTGGCCAAAAAACCTGGCCGGGCATTTTACCCCGAAGAACAAGGCATCCCGCCCTACGACGAATTGGTGTTGGTGACCAACCGCGACAACTTGACCGACCCCCGGCTGCGGCGCTTCCTGACCGCGTTGGAGCAAGCCACGCTCTATATCCTCAATCACCCGGACGACGCCTGGAAGGCGTTTATCAACAAATACAAAAATCTGGACGATGAACTAAACCGTCGCGCCTGGCGCGATACCCTGCCGTACCTGGCGCGACGGCCAGCGGCGTTGGATGAAGCGGGTTACAAGCGCTTCACGCAATTTCTCGTCAAGCAGGGCGTGATCCCCGTGGCGCTGCCGGTGTCCAACTACGCAATACAACTGCCGCTGCCGGATTGAGGCCGTCGTTGCCAGGGCGCTGGTCCGGCGCCACGCGGGCAGCACACGCGGAAAGAGGATTGAACCATCATGCGTTATCCCGAAAGCTTCGATGTCATCGTCATCGGCGGCGGTCACGCCGGCACCGAGGCGAGCATGGCGGCCGCGCGGCTGGGGGCCAACACCCTGCTGCTGACCCACACCATCGAGACCGTGGGGGCGATGAGCTGCAATCCGGCCATCGGCGGCATCGGCAAGGGCCATCTGGTCAAGGAAATCGACGCGCTCGGCGGCGTGATGGCGCAAGCCGCCGACCGCGCTGGCATCCAGTTTCGCATTCTCAACAGCCGCAAGGGGCCGGCGGTGCGCGCCACCCGCTGTCAGGCCGACCGGCTGCTGTACAAAACGGCGGTGCGGGCTCTCATCGAGAACCAACCTCACTTGCGGGTGTTCCAGCAAGCCGCCACCGATCTGCTCGTCGAAGGCGACCACATTGCCGGCGTCGTCACTCAAAGCGGCATCCAGTTTGCCGCCAGGGCGGTGATTTTGACCGCCGGCACCTTTCTGGCCGGGCGGATTCACGTCGGGATGGATAACCACGAAGGCGGCCGGGCCGGCGATCCGCCCGCCAACGCGCTGGCCGCGCGGTTGCGGGAACTGGCGCCGCGGGTCGGTCGGCTCAAGACCGGCACTCCGCCTCGGCTGGACGGACGCAGCATCGATTTTTCACGGCTGACCGAACAGCCGGGCGATGCCCCCTGTCCGGTGTTTTCCTATTTGGGCTCGGTCGCCGAACACCCACCGCAAGTCTCGTGCTGGATCACCCACACCAGCGAGCGCACCCACGACTTCATTCGCGGCGGCCTGGATCGCTCGCCGCTGTTCGCCGGGGTCATCGAAGGGGTCGGACCGCGCTATTGTCCGTCCATCGAAGACAAGATTCACCGCTTCGCCGATAAAACGTCGCACCAGGTGTTTCTGGAACCGGAAGGCTTGCGGACCCACGAGTTCTATCCGAACGGGATATCCACCAGCTTGCCGTTCGACGTGCAATTCGATTTGGTACGCTCGATCGAGGGCTTGGAAAAGGTCCACATCACCCGGCCCGGCTACGCCATCGAATACGATTTCTTCGACCCGCGCGATTTAGAGTATTCGCTGCAAACCCGCGCGATCCGGGGCTTGTTCTTCGCCGGCCAGATCAACGGCACCACCGGTTACGAGGAAGCCGCCGCCCAAGGGTTGCTGGCCGGCATCAACGCCGGGCGCTTCGTTCGAGAAGAGCAGCCATGGTGGCCGCACCGCGACGAAGCCTACCTCGGCGTGCTGATCGACGATCTCATCACCCGCGGCGCCAGCGAACCGTACCGGATGTTCACCAGCCGCGCCGAGTATCGCTTGCTGCTGCGCGAGGATAATGCCGACCTGCGGCTGACCGAAACTGGCCGCCGGTTGGGCGTGGTGGATGATGCGCGCTGGCACGCCTTCGCCGCCAAGCGCGAGGCCATCGAACGGGAAAGCCAGCGGCTGCGCGAAACGTGGATTCGGCCGGCCCAGTTCGCCGAGGCCGACCTCCAACGGGTGCTGCAAGGACCCTTGGGGCGTGAAAGCCGGGCGGCCGAACTGCTGCGCCGGCCGGAAGTCACGTACCCCGAGCTGATGAGCCTGCCCGGCGTCGGGCCTGGAGAGGTTGACCCATACGTCGCCGAACAGGTGGAAATTCAGGTCAAGTATGCCGGCTACATCGAACGGCAGCGCGATGAGATCGAACGCCAGCGCCGCCACGAAGCACTGGCGCTGCCGGCGGATTTCGATTATGGCCAAGTTCGCGGCCTGTCGCGCGAGGTCAGCGAAAAGCTGAGCCGCCAGCGGCCTCACACCTTGGGCCAAGCGGGCCGCATCCCCGGCGTGACCCCTGCCGCTATTTCTCTGTTGCTCGTTCATCTCAAGCGAGGGCGGCTGCGCGGGAATACTGCCTAGACCGTTGCTTGACTTGATTTTGAGCCATCGCCCTGACCGCCGACGCCGTGAAAAGGTTTCGCGACCAGTCCTGGGCGCCGGTCCGGCATGGATGACTGCTTGAGCAAACCGTTCGACCGGTCCCAGCCGGCGACCATTTTGGAAAAATTTCTGGGATCATCAGCGCCGACGAAAAGTTGAGAGCGCTTGCGCCGCTTTCCAGGCGCGCGCCGTGCTCGTCTCCGAGCAAGCGCCTATCCAGACGGACGCGATTTACCCACCCGTCCGCCGGGAACCTTGCCTTGGCTCGCCCGTCATTGTTGGTTGCAGCCGCCTCTGAAAGCGTGGCGTTGTTTGGAAGCCTCGGCTGGTTTTCCTGCTATGCTTGGCGTAGTCAAGCGGCCTTTGGATGCCGGACCCGGCGACCAAACCCACCATCCCGCCCGTGAGGAAATCAACCGATGAAAGTCAATGTCAGTGTAGAGGCCACCGCTCAGGAAATGCGCGAGTTCCTGGGGTTGCCGAACATCCAACCCCTGCACGATGATGTCTTGCAGAACCTGCGCGACAACGTCAAACGCGGCTCGCTCAACTTGGAATCGTTCAATCAGTTTTTCAAGCCGCTGTTGCCCGTTCAGTTTCACTCGATGGAAATGGTGCAAAAGTTCTGGGAAGCGGTCGCCAAGACCAGCGGCAAAGAAAGCCCGGACAAGAAAGCGGACGACGAGCCTTCAGAGGCGCGTAACGCCACCGTCCAGAGAAACAGCGCTGAAAAACCGTCATAATACGCCTTCGAACGAGAACGTTGGGCAACCGGGGGTGCCATGACGAAGAATAAGATACTGGTCGTGGACGATGAGCCGAACATCGTCCTGTCCTTGGAATTTTTGATGAAGCAGGCCGGCTTTCAGGTGCGCACCGCCTCCGACGGCGAAGCGGCCCTGACCGCCGTCGCGGCCGAAACGCCCGATCTGGTTCTGCTCGATGTCATGATGCCCCGGAAAAACGGCTACGAGGTGTGTCAGGCCATCCGCGCCAACCCGGACTGGAAAGCCGTGCGCATCATCATGCTGACCGCTAAGGGGCGTGAGGTCGAGCGCGAGAAGGGCATGGCGCTGGGCGCGGACGATTACATCACCAAGCCGTTCGCCACCCAGGAGGTGGTGGAACGGGTGCGCGAGCTGCTGGCGGAAGCCGGCTAGTCCCATGAAGTACCGGTCGAAGCTCTGGCTGCTGTGGCTGATTCCGGTCGTCCTCACTCTCGCCTCCCTGACTTGGCTGGGATGGCAAACCCACCAAAGCGTGCCCGCTTCCGAGGAGCAAGATCTGCTCTTGCTCTGGACAGTGTTGGCCGCCTTCGCCATCGTCGGCGCGGCCACGGTGGCGTGGGCGCTGCTCGACTGGCACTTTTTCATCCCGCTCGGCGGTTTGGCGCGCGGCGCCCGGATCATCACCCGCAGCAATCCCGGTTACGTCCTGGAACTGCCCAAGCAGCACTGGCTGGGTGAATTCCCACCCATGCTGTTGGAATTGGGTGAAGCCCTGCATAGCGCCCGGCGCGATGTGGCGGCCGCCACCGTCACCGCCACCCAGGAAATCGAGGAACAAAAGGCGCGCCTGGAAACCGTCCTGCGCGAGTTGTCCGAAGGCGTGCTGGTCTGTGATGGCGCCGCTCGCATCCTGCTCTACAATCCGGCGGCGATGAAGTTATTGCCCAACCGCTCGGGGTTGGGGCTGGGTCGTTCTCTGTACGATCTTTGGACCCGCGCGCCGGTCGAAAGCACGCTGCAACTGCTCCAGTACCGCCAGCAGAACGCCGGCGCCGGCAGCACCGCCAGCGGCGCTGAGTTCGTCTGCGCCACCGTGGACGATCAGTCCATGTTTCATTGCCGGATCAGCCTGTTGCCGGGCGCGACCGACCGGGGCGCCACCTTTGTCGTCACCTTCCGCGACGTGACCGAGCAAGTGGATCGCTCCGCGATCAAGACCCGCACCGAAGACCTGCGCCGGCCGTTGGCCAGCTTGCGCGCGGCGGCGGAAACCGTCTTGCAGTTCGGCGACATGGACCTGACCCAACGCCAGGCGTTCCAGCGGGTGATCGTCGAGGAAAGCGAACGCTTGAGCCAGCGCTTGCAGGAGCTGACCCTTGATTTGCGCACGCTCTACGCCAATCGTTGGCCGATGAACAACGTCTATTCCGCCGATATCATCGGCAGCGTGGTCCGCCACTTGGAGCAGCGCGATGGCTTGCAAATCAAGACGACGGGCGCGCCGCTGTGGCTGCACGTCGACAGCCACTCGATCATGCTGTTGCTGGAGTTTCTGATCGGCCAGTTGCACGCTGGCGAAATCGGTCAGGATTTCGAAATCGAGTGCCTGCTGGGCAACCGTCGAGTCTATCTGGACATCACCTGGGCGGGGGGACCGGTCCCCGCCGACCAATTGGAAAGCTGGCTGGACGAGCATGTGCTGGATCTGGTGGGCGCCAATACGGTGGGCGAAGTATTAGGCCGCCACAACAGCGAGTTGTGGAGCCAATCCCATCGCCGGCCCGGTTACGCGCTGCTGCGCTTGCCGCTGCCAGCATCGGCCAATCAGTGGAAGGAACCGGCCGAGGCGTTGCCGGATCGTCCCGAGTTCTACGACTTCTCGCTGGGCGATGAAGAAAGAGCCAATTGGGGTGATCTGGTCAATTATCCGCTCTCGGCGCTGACTTACGTGGTGTTCGACACCGAAACCACCGGCCTGGCCCCTTCTCAGGGCGATGAGATCATTCAGATCGCCGGGGTACGCATCGTCAACCGCCGCTTGCTGGCGGGCGAACAGTTCGACCGACTGGTCAATCCCGGCAAGACGATTCCCAAGGCCACGATCCGCTTTCACGGGATCACTGACGATATGGTCAAGGACCAGCCTGGCAGCGCGATGGTGTTGCCGCAATTCCACGCCTTCGTCGGCGGCGATCAGACCGTGCTGGTCGCTCATAACGCCGCCTTCGACATGAAATTTCTCAAGATCAAGGAACAGAAGGGCGGGCCCCGCTTCGGCAATCCGGTGCTCGATACCCTATTGCTGTCCGGTTACCTGCACGATTACACCGACGATCACAACCTAGACGCGATCGCCGACCGCTTGGGGGTGGATGTACACGACCGCCATAACGCGCTGGGCGATTCCCTGGTCACCGCGCGGGTGTTTCTCAAATTGCTGGACTTGCTGGAGGCGCAGGGTATCAAAACCCTGGGGCAAGCCTTGGAGGCGTCCGACAAGATGGTTGCAATTCGCAAGACACAAGCTAATTTTTAAGTTTCATCTTCACTGAAACCGCGGCGACATCCCGCGCCTTTATCCTGTACCACGCGCCAATTTATGCGGCAACAATCCAAGGAATACATCGTTATTTTGTTCGTCGTCAGCGTGATGGCGCTGAATTATCCGTTTTTGGATCTGTTCGATACCAGCTGGATGCCGCTCGGTATTCCCCTGTTGTATTTCTACCTTTATCTGTTTTGGTTCGCGATGATCGTGCTGTTGATCGCCGTGGTCGAACATTCGGAAGTGCGCGAACCCGACCAACGCCCCGCGACACCTCCGAACGTCCCGCCGCAGCCGCGGCCCGCCGCCGGCGACCGCGCTGAGGCGGGCGACGCCGACTCGGAGCGCGGGGCCTGATGTTGGGCGACGGCATCATCATCGCCAGCGCGCTGGCGTACATGGGCGTGTTGTTCGCCATCGCCTATTACGGCGACCATCGCGCCGACATCGGCCGCTCGATCATCGCCAATCCCTACATCTACACCTTGTCGCTGGCGATCTACTGCACCGCTTGGACCTTCTACGGCAGCGTGGGGCTGGCGGCGAGCAGCGGCATCGACTATCTGCCGGTCTATCTCGGTCCGACCTTGATGGCGATGCTGTTTTGGTTCGTGCTGCGGCGGATCGTGCGCATCACCAAAATCCATCGCATCACCTCCATCGCCGACTTCGTGGCCTCGCGCTACGGCAAAAGTGGCCTGTTGGCGGGCTTGGTCACCATCATCGTGGTGTTGGGCATCTTGCCCTACATTTCGATCCAGCTAAAAGCCATCGCCACCAGTTTCAGCTTGCTGCGGCAATATCCCGAAGTGTCGATGGCGGCCGCCTCGACCCAGCATCCGTTCTGGACCGACACCACCTTTTACGTGGCCTTGGTGCTGATCGTGTTCGCCATTTTGTTCGGCACCCGCCACATCGACACCACCGAACGCCACGAAGGCATGGTGGCGGCGGTGGCGTTTGAATCGCTGTTCAAGCTGGTGGCGTTCGTGACGGTCGGGGCCATCGTGACTTTCGGCGTGTTCGGCGGGCCGAGCGATTTGTTCCGTCAGGCGGCCGAGAAGCCCGAACTGGCGGCGCTGATGCGCTTTCAGGTGGTGCCGGGCGGTTTCGGCGGCTGGCTGTCGCTGACCTTTCTATCGATGATGGCCTTTATTTTCCTGCCCCGGCAATTTCAGGTGCTGGTGGTGGAAAACGTCAACGAAACGCACATCCGCAAGGCGATCTGGCTGTTTCCGCTGTATCTGTTCTTGATCAACCTGTTCGTGCTGCCCATCGCCTTGGGCGGACGGTTGACTTTTCCCAACGGCCAGGTCGACGCCGACATGTTCGTGCTGGCGCTGCCGATGGCCGAACACAAGCCGGATTTGGCGCTGCTGGCGTTTCTGGGCGGCTTGTCGGCCGCCACCAGCATGATTTTGTTCGAGACCGTCACTTTGTCCACCATGGTTTGCAACGATCTGGTGATGCCGATCTTGCTGCGCGCCAACCCGCCGTGGCTGGCGAGCCGCAGCGATCTGTCGGGGCTGTTGCTCGCCATCCGCCGCGTCGGCATCGCGGTGTTGATCCTGTTGGGTTATCTGTATTTCCGCTTTATCGGCGAATCCTACGCTTTGGTCACCAGCGGCCTGGTGTCCTTCGCCGCCGCCGCCCAATTCGCGCCGCCGATTCTGATCGGCCTGTTCTGGAAGCGAGCCAACCGGCGCGGGGCCTTGATCGGTTTGAGCGGTGGGTTCGTGATCTGGGCCTATACCCTGTTGCTGCCGGCCATGGCCCGCTCCGGCTGGTTGGACGCGAGCTTCATCGAGCAAGGTCCCTACGGCTTGGAGCTGCTCAAACCCTACGCGCTGTTGGGCCTCGACCACCTCGATCCCTACATGCACGCGGTGTTTTGGAGCATGTTGGCCAACATCGGCGGCTTGGTGTTCGGTTCGATGCTGAGCCGGCCCGACCCCATCGAACAAGTGCAAGGCAGCCAGTTCGTCAACGTGCTCGAACAAGACCGCCACGACGGCGATTCGCTGCTGTGGCGGGGGGTGGCGGAAACCACCGATCTCTACGATCTGCTGGCGCGTTTTCTCGGCCCACAGCGCGCTAGCGAAGCCTTCGATCAGTACGCCCAGGAGCACGACGGCTACCCACTCGAAGCCGATTCCCGGCTGATTCACTACACCGAACGGCTGCTGGCCGGGGCGATCGGCGCGGCCTCGGCGCGGGTGATGATCTCCTCGATCGTGATGGGCGAGGTGCTGAGCATCGAGGAGGTGATGACCATCCTCGATGAAAGCACCCAGGTGATCGAATACAGCCGCCGGTTGGAGCAGAAATCGCGCGAGTTGGAATCGGCGTCCGCCGAATTGCGCGAGGCCAACAACCAACTGCAAAAATTGGATCAACTGAAGGACGAATTCATCTCGACCGTCACCCATGAACTGCGCACGCCGCTGACCTCGATCCGAGCGTTTTCCGAAATCCTGCTCTCCAGTCCCGATGTGGCCGTCGAGCAGCGCAGCCAGTTCCTAGGGATCATCGTCAAGGAGAGCGAGCGGCTGACCCGGCTGATCAATCAAGTGCTCGACATGGCCAAGATCGATTCGGGCCGGATCGACTGGCGCATTGAGGACATCGATTTGCGGGCGCTGGTTGAGGACGCCATCAACTCCACCAGCCAGCTATTCCGCGACAAGTCGGTCGCCTTGACCGAGGAATTGGGCGACAAGCCGGTCATCATGGCTGGCGACCGCGACCGCTTGATTCAGGTCATCATCAACTTGCTGTCGAACGCCGTGAAATTCTGTCTGGATCAAGACGGCAAAGTCATCATTCAACTCTTTCCAGTGGAAACCCGCTGGCGGGTCGTGGTGATCGACAACGGCCCCGGCATCGCCGCCGACCAGCATCAGTTGATTTTCGAAAAATTCCACCAAGTCACGGACGCCCATGCCGGCAAGCCCAAGGGGACCGGTTTGGGACTGCCGATCAGCCAAAAAATCGTCGAACATCACGGCGGCAGTATTTGGGTGGAAAGCGAGATCGGTCAAGGCTCTACGTTCATCGTCGACTTGCCCGGCAAACCCCATTCCAGCGAATGACGGCTGGATCGTCAATCATCTTTTTCCCAACGATGAAAGCTTATCTCGATCTGTTGCGGCAGGTGCTGACTTGCGGCGCTCGCAAGCAGGATCGAACCGGAACGGGCACCCTGAGCGTGTTCGGAGCCCAAATGCGCTTCGACCTGCGCCAAGGATTTCCGCTGGTCACCACCAAGAAGTTGCATTTGCGCTCGATCGTGTACGAATTGTTGTGGTTTCTGCGCGGCGACACCCATCTCCGTTACCTGCACGAACACGGCGTCACCATTTGGGACGAGTGGGCCGACGAGCAAGGCGATTTGGGGCCGATCTACGGCAAGCAATGGCGCGACTGGGAAACCAAGGACGGCCGCCACATCGACCAATTGGCCAACGCCGTCGAGCTGCTGCGGCGCGATCCCGAGTCGCGGCGCATCGTGGTGTCGGCTTGGAATGTGGGCGAACTGGAGCAAATGCGGTTGCTGCCCTGCCATCTGCTGTTTCAGTTTTACGTCGCGGGCGGGGAATTGTCCTGTCAGTTGTACCAGCGCAGCGCCGATTTGTTTCTCGGCGTGCCGTTCAACATCGCCAGCTACGCGCTGTTGACCCACCTCGTCGCCCAGCAAGCCGATCTCAAGGTCGGCGAGTTCATTTGGACCGGCGGCGATTGTCATTTGTATTTGAACCATCTGGAGCAGGCCCGCCTGCAACTGGGCCGCCAACCCTATCCACCGCCACGACTGGTGATTCGACGCCGGCCAGAATCGCTGTTCGACTATCGCTACGAAGACTTTGAAGTGATCGGTTATCAGTCCCATCCGGCCATCAAGGCGCCGGTGGCGGTTTAGGGTCGTGCTTGCAGTCAACTCATTAAATTTTAAGGCGTTTGGCTAATATCTTGAAAATTCGGATATCAACTCCGAATTTTCAAGGCAGCAGTTTGGCCGCTCAAAGAGCTTGCCGGATTGCCTAGCCAGATGAGCTAATATGACAGTGCTGTTTTGATACTGACGATGTTAATGCCGAAGGATTGGACATGCGGATTCAAAGCGGGATTTGCCTTCTCTGTCTGCTAGCTGTTGTCGGTTTCAGCCATGCCGCTGAGGACGATACAAAGCCACTAGCCTGGAAAGTGGAGGGTTTCTGGGCGGCCTTGAACGACGAAAACTCAAAAGTGATGGTCACTGCAATTCAAGAAACCGAGGCTATCCATGAGATGATCGCGGCCCTAGGCGGGAGAGCAAAGAGTTTGATGCCCTGGTTAACGGAACTACTGAGCGATCCCCGGGGTGCCCACCTGACGGCAGATCAAATCCTGAGAACGATGAGCGCGGCGGCCAAGGAACAAGCGCCCGAACTGGCCAAGTCGCTGCGCGAACCCGATTTGAATGTCCGTGCGGCGGCGGCTCAAACCCTGGAAACGATGGGTGCGGCGGCCAAGGGACAAGCGCCCGAACTGACCAGGTGGCTGCACGATCCCGACGAAAATGTCCGGCAGGCAGCAGTCGAGATGCTGGGGGCGATGGGCGCGGCGGCCAAGGAACAAGCGCCCGAACTAGCTCGGCTGCTGCGCGATCCCCACTGGACTGTCCGTCTGACGGCGATCCAGGCGCTGGGAGCGATGGGCGCGGCGGCCAAGGAACAAGCGCCCGAACTAGCTCGGCTGCTGCGCGATTCCGACAAGAATGCCCGTTGGGCGGCATCTCGGGCGCTTATTGCGATAGGGCCTCTTGAGCTAAGATCAATCTCAAGCATTTTATCCATTGTTTACGATGACAGTTCTCTCGTTTCCAAATCACGATTTCTAGCTCATTTTCTTGGCGGTGGTAACGCCGATACCGAGACACTTATCGCTTGGATCGGCGAACCGATCACCCGACCCATCGCCGCAATCGCTCAAGATCACGGCTTAGCTGCTAAAACGCTCCGCGTTTTCGAACAAGCTTGGCCTTTTAGTGAACCCTTTCCCAAATTACGCCGCGATTTGGAAGCGCAGATCGCCACCGTCGCCACAACGGGCCGATGGAAAATTGACGATCTACCTTTGCTCAAGACCCATGCAACCAATCTTGCAGCAATCGGCTCCACTCACGCGGCGGCGGTACAGCAAGTCATTGCCTCAATAGAAGCGGCCGATTATGCATTCACCATCGCCAAGGTCGCGCTAATCCATGCGCTGTTCTGGCTGGCTCTAATCGCGGCCTATCCCCGCTCGCGCATCGTGCAGGCCATCTTCTTCTGGAATCCTTGGGCACGGCGCTTTATCGGGCTGGGCTATATCGGCTTCGCGCTCACCTGGATTCCGTTTCTGCGAGCGAAATTATTCGCGCCATTCAAGCCATCGTTAATCGCCGACGTCGCCTTAGACACCTTCGACGAGTCGACCTATTTCCCCGATTCACTGGTTAAGCAAAAAACCTCCGGGCGTCAAAAACCGCTGCGCGAAGCGATCCCCGCCATCCGTGACCAGATCGTCCTCGAAGGTGAATCGGGTATCGGCAAGACGATGTTCTTGCGCTCGCTGGTCAAACATGCCCGGCGCGTGGTGGTGTATCTGCCCGCGAAGAAATGCGGCGGCGGGGTGCTGGAAGCCATTCAAGCCAAACTGCACGGCCCCGCCCAAGATCTCGCCTTCCTCCGCAACTTGATCTACAGCGGCGCGCTCGACATCTGCATCGACGGTCTCAACGAAGTCTCGGCGGACGCTCGAGCCAAAATCACCGGATTCGTAGAAAGCTATTTCAAGGGCAATATCCTGATGAGCGCCCAACCGCTGGAATGGACGCCGCCGGCAACCGCCAAAACCTACATTCTCGAACCCCTCACCGACAGCCAAATCGAGACCTTTTTACTGACCCGTCAAGACCACCTCCCCGACGATGCCCGGATCACCGGCGACGCCTACCAGCAAGCGTGCCGGCGCTACCTAACCGCCACCCTCGATCCCCAACAACCCCCAGAAACGCTGGCGGCGATACGCCAACTGCTGTCCAACCCGATGGATCTGACCTCGGTGGCCGCCATGCTGGCGCGCGACGAAAACCCCGATCTGTTCCGTTTGCAAGACCAGCAATATCGGCTCATGGCCGAAGATTATCGGCAAAAACAGCTTCACGACTTTCCGCTGCGCAAATTCACCGAAGCGGTTTATCAAATGCGCCTGCAAGACCAAGACGCCCTGCCCGCCGGCCAATTCACCAAGGAATTGCAATGCCTGGAACGCCACAAAATGACCGTCAACCGCCCGATGGTCGAAGGCGGCAAACCGTGCGACGAATGGCATTTCCGACACGACAAAATCACGGATTTCTTCATCGTCCAAGCGTTTCTCGGAACTGAAAACGACAAACCGGAAAAACATCTGGGCGATGCCCGGTTCCGGGGCGTCTACCTGCAACTGGCCCGACTGCTGCCCTTGAGCGACGCCCGCGCGCTGGAGCGACGGCTGATCGACTACGCCGCCGACACCCAGGATCACACGGTCAGCGACGTTTTTATCCAACTCTTACGGGTCCGCCCGAACCGAAACGAAGGCCAATCCCACTGACGATCTCCGACGGAAACATCCCGCTTGACCGCGGTCTAAAAATATGGTGCGATGCAATAATAAACTGGGGTGGAGATCACAAAATGAACACCAACACCATGCTCGACCGCCAACACGCTGCCAACCTGCTGGCGTGGCAGGGCACGATGCGAGTCAGCGGACTTTTGAGCCTCAGTCTCGTCGGCTCGGTGCGCAAAGGCTTGGAGACGTATTTGCTTTGCCTGCGCCACGGCGCGGCTTACCTAAAAAGCGCCAGCCTGGGCGATACGCCCGAAAAAGCGGTGTCGACCTATGCCGACGCCATGAACGAGTGCGTCGAAAAGTCCTGGCAGGATTACCGTAACAGCTTGCAGATTTGGTTGCTGACCCAGGACGAGGCGCTGATCTGGGTGAATAAAATCGACCGGGCCTTGGCTGGTCCGTGACCGGCGGCGCGCCGGCGCGGCACCACGTTCCGCGAGGGCTCCGTCCCCACGCCCTGGCCGGGCGGTCGCTCCGAACGAGCCGCCAGCCCGCCCTCAGCGGCCGAAACGGACGGAGTAGGTCGCCCCTTGCCCGCGTGATTCTTCGACCCGCAGACTGGCGGCGAAGATTTGTTCTCGCCAGGCAACCGTCTGATCTTTTGTTAATTTTTCCCAAAATTGCTCGAAGCATAACCGAGCCAGATTCTCGGCGGTGATGTTGTCCACAGCTAACACCGCCACCTCATCGACCGGCAGCACATAGCGCTTGCCGCACAACCGAAAAGCGTACTCGCCCCCATCGCCGGACAGGGCTTCGAACCACGGATTGGCTCCGGCCACCAGCATCTTTTCGTCCCACGCCGCGCAAACCGACCGCAGCACTCGCTTGAAGGATTGATAGCTGAGCATCCGCGCCAACGCCGGCTCGGCCAACTCCACTTCCAGTTCGACTTGATAGTTATGCCCGTGCAAGCCTTCCTTGCTGCCATCGGGAAACACCGTCATGTGCGCCGCCGAAAATTTCAGATTGTCCTTGCGGATGTGGATTTTCCACTGCCGCTCGTCTGGACCGCTCATGCTGTCGCTCCTGTTGGAATCATTGGCCCCGCTGTCAATTCACCAAGCCAACCCGCTGCCACCGCACCGTCATCCGCCAGAGGAACGAGCGGGCCAGCGAAAAGTCTATAGTGCAGCACTAACCGACGAAACAGCACCGATGAACCCCATCCAATACCGTCTGGCCGGCTTGCTGTTGGCGGGCTTGCTCGCCGGCTGCGCCACACATGTGCCACGCTCGCCAAACGATCCGGCCAGCGCCCGTTGTCTGGAGCTGTACGCCGCACTGGATGCGGTGGTGGCGGACCGTGGGACGGCCCCCTCCTCGCCCGCTCGCATCGACGGTTTCCTCTATCTGCGGGTGGACCGGTTTTTGGCCGGTTTCCGCGACTCAGCGCTGACACCCGAGCAAACCACCGCCTGGCTCACTCGCTTGAGCCAGTTGGATTTGCAGGCTCGGCGGATCGAATGGGCCTCGTTGCCGGCTGAGAGCCAAAGCGCATTGCAGGGTCGCCACGCGCCTGACAGCAGCGTTCCGGCTCTGCTGGAAACGTGCGCGAGCGCCTTGCGGACCGCCGACTTGGCCGATCCCGAGCGACTGGCGTTGCTTCGGAAACGCGCCCGAGTTTCGGATGATTATTCAACCGCAAACCAACTGCTGGGCCTCTATCCGCTGACGATGCTGCCGGTTGATTACGGGGTATTCCATTACCAACAAGAAACCCGCGCTCTGTTTGCTCGACCGTTGGCGGCGCTGGCGGTTCAAGGCCAATTGTACCGCTATGGGCCTTCAACCGCTCCAGTCGCCTTACCCGGCCGCGCCAGCTTCCAGCACGATGCCCTCGGCATTCCCGAACCGACGCCCGCTCGGCTGGAAACCCTGTTCGCCGTTCACGCGCCGGTTTGGGAAATCGATACCACCACCGACGCCGACCGGCCCGGCGCGCCTTACTGGCGGTCGAACGGTCCGCCAACGGTGGACATCTCTCGACCGCTCGGCTATCACTTCGTCTCCCATGCCCGCTGGCAAGGCGAGTCGTTATTGCAACTGAATTACTTGATCTGGTTTGCCGCCCGCCCCAAGATCGGTGCGTTCGATCTACTCGGCGGGCCGCTGGATGGCGTGCTGTGGCGGGTCACGCTGGATCGAACGGGCCAGCCGTTACTGTACGACAGCATTCATGCGTGCGGCTGCTATCACCTGCTGTTCCCCGGCCCCGGTTTACACCTGCGCCCGGAAACGGCGCAATGGGCCGAACCGCCGCTGGTCCCGCAACCCGCTCCCATTGCTGGCGATCGACAACGACCGGTGGTCCGTTTGTCTTCCGACAGCCATTATGTACAGCGGGTTTACGCCGACCGGCCAGGCGCGGTGACGGCGTTGGGCCAGCGGAATTATGCGGCGCTGTACGCCGTTCCGGTGGAAAATGACGGCCGGCGCAGCCTGTTTGGACCGAATGGCCTGGTAGCGGGCAGCGAACGCGCCGAACGCTGGTTGCTGTGGCCGACCGGCGTACCGTCGCCGGGCGCGATGCGAGAGCGTGGCCGACACGCCATCGCATTCGTGGGCCGACGTCACTTCGATGACGCAGACTTATTGGACCGGTTGTTTGAGCCCGCCAAGGGGGAGCGATGAAATTTGAAACGGGGCTGGGAACGTTGGCGCTGCTGGTCTCAATCGCCGCGGTCGCGGCGGATGAAAAACTCTTGATCGGCCGGTTTTCCGCCGGCGACCTGCAAGATTGGCAAACCAAATCCTTCATGGGCGAAACGCACTATACCTTCGATAACCAGAGCGGCCAACCGGCATTGTTCGCCGACAGCCGAGGCACTGCTTCCGGTCTCTATCGAGAAATCCGGGTGGATTTGCAGCGCACGCCTTGGCTCAATTGGTCGTGGCGCGTCAATAAGGTGTTGAGCGGGCTCGATGAGCGCACCAAGGCTGGCGACGATTATCCAGCGCGGGTTTACGTGGTGGTTTCCGGTGGCGCGGCGTTCTGGAAAACCCGTTCGCTGGTTTACGTCTGGTCCAGCAGCCAGCCCGCCGGCGCGACCTGGAACAACGCCTTCACCAGCAATGCCAGGGTCATGGCGCTGCGGTCAGGGACGAAGGATGCCGGACGCTGGGCCAGCGAAAAACGCGACATCCGCGCCGACTTCCGGCAACTGTTTGGCGAAGCTATCGACGCCATCGACGCGGTTGCCCTGATGACCGACACCGACAACAGCGGCCAAAGCGCGACGGCCTGGTATGGCGATATTTACTTCACGGCGCGTTGAGCGGGGCCGCCTCCTTCGCCGCCACGCCGCGATTCAAAAATTTTTCTTCAGATCCATACCGGCGTACAAGCCGGCAACCTGATCGGCGTAACCGTTGAACAGCAGGGTATCCCGCCGGAAGAAATCGCCGATCCGCCGCTCTTTCCGCTGGCTCCAGCGCGGATGGTCGACGTTGGGGTTGACGTTGGCGTAAAAACCGTATTCGTCAGGCGCTTCCTGATTCCAAGTCGTTTGCGGCTGGCGGTCGGTGAAGCGGATTTTCACAATGGATTTGATGCTCTTGAAACCGTATTTCCACGGGACCACCAACCGCAGCGGCGCGCCGTTCTGATCCGGCAATTCCTTTCCATATAACCCGGTCGCCAGCAAGGTGAGCGGATTCATGGCTTCATCCATCCGCAAGCCTTCAACATAAGGCCACTCCAGCAAACGCGTTCTTTGACCTGGCATCCGCTCAGGATCGAGCAAGGTGGTAAATTCGACGTATTTGGCGTTCGAGGTGGGCTTGAAGCGCGGCAGGATTTGATTGAGCGGCACGCCGAGCCACGGCACCACCATCGACCACGTTTCCACGCAGCGCAAGCGGTAGAGGCGCTCCTCGGCCTTGTGAGAGGCCAGAAAGTCCTCCAGCGGGTACTGGCCGGGTTTCTCGCAATGGCCTTCCACCGCGACGGTCCAGGGCTTGGCGCGCAGCTTGCCGGTATATTGCGCCGGGGCCGTTTTGCCGGAACCGAGTTCGACGAAGTTATTGTAAGAGGTGATGTCCTTGTAGGGCGTCGGCTTGAGAGCGTCGTCCGCCGCGCGGGCGGGGCTACCCGCCCCCCACGGCGATAGCAGCGCAGCCGCTCCCAGCATGGCGGCGGATTTCAGAAACTCACGGCGGCGGGCATATAGTTCGGGCGGGGTGATTTCGGACGGAAAAATGTCGGCGGGCTTTTTAATCAACACAATGGGATCTCTTCACTCGGTTCAACGATAGGGTTTTGATCGAAATTCCGGCGGAATTCATAAATTCTACGTTGCAGGATCGCTATTGGATGCAGGGAGGCGCGATTTGAAACCCGCGCCATTCGTTACTTTATGAAAGCCCATCAGCCTTCTTTTCGGCATCAGTTGCGTATACTCCGCCGCGTGACCGGGCGCTGGCGACAGGCCGGTGGTTCGGTGGGGCGCGGTCCGCGTCCGGGGACGTTCGCCGGTTTTGCGAACGCATCGCTGTTCACGCTTTTTCGACTCCGATCATGCTGGAAAATTTCTTCGCACTCCAAGCGCGCGGGACCACCGCGCGCACCGAAATCTTGGCCGGTTGCACCACCTTTCTCACCATGTCGGCCATTTTGTTCGTCAATCCCGAGATTCTCAGCCAAGCCGGCATGGATCGCGACGCCGTGTTCGTCGCCACCTGTCTGGCCAGCGCCCTCGGCTCCCTGCTGATGGGGTTGCTGGCCAACTATCCCATCGCCCAAGCGCCGGGCATGGGCATCAACGCCGTCTTTGCCTTCGGTTTGGTCAAGGGCATGGGCCTGCCGTGGGAAACGGCGCTGGGCGCGGTGTTCCTGTCCGGCGTGCTGTTCGTAGTGGTGAGCTTGTTGAAGGTTCGGGAATGGTTCGTCAACGCCTTTCCAGCCAATCTCAAACACGCCATCACCGCCGGCGTCGGTCTGTTTCTGGGCCTGTTGGCCTTGCACGCCGCCGGCATCGTCACCGCCCATCCCGATACGCTGGTGGCGTTGGGCGATCTCAAAGCGCCGCCGGCGCTGCTGGCGATGGCCGGATTTTTACTAATGGTGACACTCGATCGCCGGGGCGTGCCCGGAGCTGTGCTGATCGGCATTTTGACGGTCGCCGCAGCGTCGGTCGCGTTGGGGCTACGCGCGTTCGACGGCGTTTTCTCCGCCCCGCCCTCGCTGGCTCCGACGCTGTTCAAAGCCGACATCCGCGCGGCTCTGGACCCGACGCTGCTCGGCGTGGTGCTGAGCTTTTTTTTAATGAGCCTGTTCGAGACCTCCGGCACGCTGATCGCCATCGCCCAGCGCGGCGGCTTTCTCGACGAAAAAGGCCATCTGCCTCGGTTGGAGCGCGCCTTGCTGGCGGATAGCAGCGCCATCAGCGCGGGCGCGCTGCTCGGCACGTCCAGCACCACCAGCTATTTGGAAAGCACCGCCGGCATCAGCGCCGGCGGCCGCACCGGACTGACCGCCGTGGTGGTCGCCTTGCTGTTTCTGGCGAGTCTAACGCTCGCGCCGCTGGCGGCGATGGTGCCGGCTTACGCCACCGCGCCGGCCTTGCTCTATGTCACCATCCTGATGTTGCGCGATCTCACCGAACTGGATTGGAACGACTTGACCGAATCGGCCCCGGCGGTGTGCTGCGTGACGGTGATGGCGTTCACCTTTTCCATCGCCGACGGCATCGCCTTCGGCGTGCTCGGCCACGTCGCCTTGAAACTGCTGACCGGTCAAACCCATCGGATCGGCTGGCCGATGGCCGCCATCGCCGGCTTGTTCCTGGCGCGCTACCTTTGGTTGTAACGGCCGCGCCTTCAACGGCCGCTGGGACGGTACGGCGGAACTTGATTCAGCAGGCCGGCAAACCAGCTATCGCGCGGCACCAGCCGCTGGGAGAGGCCGCGATAGGTCTCCCCATCCAACACCAGTTGGGCGAACGCCTTGGGGGGCGGACAGAGCAAGAACAGCCCCGCGACCAGGAGATAGAGCGCGGCGGTGCCGAGCGGTTGGCTCAGACTGCCGAAGCTAAAGGCGGTGCCGAACGAGCTTTTGAGCAATTTGCGGCCGAACAGATCGACGCTGTAAAACTCATCGAGCAACAGATGGACGATGAAACCCAAGGCGAGAAACGCGCCGCACAGCCAAGCGTGCGCGGCGGACGCGCTGAAAACATGAAACGCGACGGCGGTGGTGGCCAGCCCACAGCCGATTCCTCCCGGAACGGTATGGACCAATCCGCGATGAACGGTAAAGCGATCGAGCAGATTGAACAGACCATAGCGGATCAGCAGGAAACAGCCCAGCCACAGCGCGATCAGTTCCGCCAGCGAATAGCGACGGCCGAACGTGAACACCACCAAAAACCCGGCCACCACCGCCAGCGTCGCGAAGGTGATCCGCACCGGAATGGAGGTGGGCAAGTCGATATCCGGCAGCAGTCCACCGATGACGCCGAGCACGAAATAACCGATCACCGCTTGATGGGGCGCCGCGCCGGCCATCACCAGCACGGTGGCGGCCAAGCCGCTGACCGCCGCCGCCCCCATCAAGTGGGTGTTGAAGTCGGCCATTCTTAGCCTTGCAGCAACAAATTCCGCAAGTCGATGATCGCCGCGTTGGCCCGCGAGATATAGGACGCCATGATCAGCGAGTGATTGGCCATCGGTCCGAAGCCGGTGCCGTTCAGGATGATCGGACTCCAAATGAACGCCTGAGTGTTTTCCAACTCTCGGATGATCTGCTTGAGCGACACCACCGCGTTCTTGCCGGCCAGCACATCGCGGAAATCATATTCCATGGCTTTTAGCGTGTGCACTAAAGCCCAGGTATAGCCACGCGCCTCAAAAAAGATATCGTCCAGTTCGGTCCAGGGGGTCTTGACCTTGGATTGATCGGGCGTGGCGGTGGACTGGCGGGCGTTGGGATCGCCCGCCAAATTCAGATTGAAATTGACTTGGCCGACGCTGGCCGCCAAGCGCTGCGCCAGGCTACCCAGCCGCTTCTCGACCACTTGCAGGTAAGTGCTCAGATTGTCGGCGCGCGCGAAGAATTGACCGTCCAACGCGTGCTCGTCGGACAAGCGCCCAAGGTAGCGATAAAGCGCCTCGATGCCCTTGCGATATTCCGATTCGGTGGACGGTAAAATCCAAGATTCGGAATCAAAATTGAATTGCGGTTCGGCGACCTGTAAATCCTTGTCTTCAGTCGACTGAGTTTGCGAGCGGCTAAATTCGTTGCGCAGCGAGCGCGCCAGATCGCGCAGTTCGGTCAGCGCGCCGAATTCCCAATTCGGGATATTATCCAGATAGACGCCGGGCGGGGCGATATCGTTGCTGAGATAGCCGCCGGGTTTGTCCAGCAGCGTCTCGGCGATGCGGATGGTCGTGGCGGTGGTGATATAGCCGGTCTTTAACTTTTTCTCATCGTTTTGAGCGAGCGTTAAGGCGCTCTCGCGCGGGTCGAATTCGCCGGGCGAGCGCGACCAGATGATGCCGAGCACGCCCACCGCGATCGCGTAAGTCACCAAAAACAGGCCCAAGGTCCACCACAAGCCTCGCTCTTTCCAGGTGCGCGGGTTGTAGTAAGTGGCGACCTTGGTGACTTTCTCCGTTATTTTGGGTTTGCCAGGGCCGGAGGGATCGTAAGAGTCCATAAAGCTTCCTTTAATCTCGTGAGATGGATTTTTACAATTGTCGAATGCGCGCCAGTTGGACTTCCAGATTGGCGATCACCGTTTGGAGTTCCAGCAAGCGAACACGTTCCTTTTCGACGACCTCCGCTGGCGCGCGGTCGATGAAATTGGGATTGGCGAGTTTGCCGGAAAGGCGTTCTCCTTCTTGATGGTGCTTGGCGATCTCCTTGTTCAGCCGCGCAATTTCCGCATTCTTGTCGATCAGACCGGACATCGGAATCAGCACGTTCATCCCGCCGACCAAGGCGGTCGCTGCATCCGGTGCCGAATCCCCCTCGTCCAGCCAAGCGATGGATTCCAACCGGCCCAAGGTCGTCAGCGCGCGGCGCTGGCGTTCCAGCCGCGCCCGATCCTCGCTCGAACCGTGCTGTAACAGCACCGGCAAGGGTTTGCCGGGGGCGATGTTCATTTCGGCGCGAATCCGGCGCACGCCGAGCAGAAATTGCTGGAGCCATTCGATATCGGCCACCGCCGAGGCATCGGTCAGCGCCTTGTCGGCTTCAGGATAGGGTTGGCGCATGATGGTCTCACCACTCACTCCGGCCAGCGGCGCGACCCGCTGCCAGATTTCCTCGGTGATGAACGGCATCAGCGGATGCAGCAGCCGCAACAGCGTTTCCAGCGTCCGCGCCAGCGTCTGCCGCGTCCCGCGTTGGGCCGCTTCGGAACTGGCGGGATCGGTCAGCACCGGCTTGGCCAGCTCCAGATACCAGTCGCAGAATTCGTTCCAGGTGAATTCATAGATCGCTTGCGCCATTTGATCGAAACGATAACCTTGCACCGCCGCGTGGGTTTCCGCGATGGCCTGTTGTAGGCGCGACCGAATCCAGCGGTCGGCCTGGCTGAATTCGACCGCGCCGCCGTCGAGGCCGGTGTCCTTACCCTCGGTGTTCATCAACACGTAGCGGGCGGCGTTCCACAATTTGTTGCAAAAATTGCGGTAACCCTCGACCCGACCCATATCGAAGATCACGTCGCGGCCGGTGGTCGCCAGCGCGGCGAAGGTGAAGCGCAAGGCATCGGTGCCGTGGGCGCGGATGCCGTCCGGAAAGTGCTTGTGAGTCGCTTTTTCGATATGCGCCGCCATTTGCGGCTGCATCAGGCCAGTCGTGCGTTTGGCGACCAGTTTATCGAGGGTGATTCCGTCGATGAAATCCAGCGGATCAAGGATATTGCCCTTGGACTTGGACATTTTCTGACCGTCCTGGTCGCGCACCAAACCTGTGATGTACACCTCGCGAAACGGGACATCGCCCATGAATTTCAGCCCCATCATGATCATCCGGGCCACCCAGAAGAAAATGATGTCGAAGCCGGTGACGAGGACGCTGGTCGGATAGAAGGTCTTAAGCGCCTCGGTGTTCTCCGGCCAGCCGAGGGTGGAAAACGGCCACAGGGCGGAGGAAAACCAAGTATCCAGCACGTCGGGGTCTTGTTCGAGCGCAATGTCTGGGCTGAGCTTATGCTTTTCGCGGACTTCCGCTTCGTTGCGGCCGACATAGACCTTGCCGCTCGGATCGTACCAGGCTGGAATGCGATGGCCCCACCAAATTTGCCGGCTGATGCACCAATCCTCCAGCCGATACATCCAATCGAAATAGGTCTTTTCCCAGTTTTCCGGGATGAATTTGATCTTGCCGGTCTTGACGGCGGCGATGGACGGCCCGGCCAGCGGCCCGGTTTTGACGTACCACTGATCGGTCAGAAACGGCTCGATCACCGCGTGGCTGCGGTCGCCGCGCGGCACCATCAGCTTGTGCGGCTTGATCTCCTCCATCAACCCCTGCTCTTCCAGCGCGGCGACCACCCGCTTGCGGGCCTCGAAGCGATCCAGGCCGCGATAGGCGGCGGGGCCGTTGTCGTTGATCTTGGCGTCGGCGGTGAAGATGTTGATGATCGGCAGTTTATGGCGCTGACCGACCGCGTAGTCGTTGAAATCGTGGCCGGGAGTGATCTTGACGCAGCCGGTGCCAAAGCTCGGATCGACATATTCATCGGCGATGATGGGAATCTGGCGATCCGTCAGCGGCAAGGCGACGTGTAGGCCGATCAAGCGCTTGTAGCGCTCGTCGTCGGGATGCACCGCCACGGCGGTATCGCCGAGCAGGGTTTCCGGCCGCGTCGTGGCGACGATCAGATCGCCGCCGCCCTCGGCCAGCGGGTAGCGGATGTACCACATGAAGCCGCTTTCCTCGGCGCTGACCACCTCCAGATCCGACACGGCGGTATGCAGCACCGGATCCCAATTCACCAGCCGCTGGCCGCGATAGATCAAGCCTTCGTCATACAGCCGGACGAACACTTCGCGCACCGCCGCCGACAGACCCTCGTCCATGGTGAAGCGCTCCCGCGCCCAATCCACCGACGCGCCCATCCGCCGCAATTGGCGGGTGATGGTGCCGCCCGATTCGGCTTTCCACGCCCACACCCGTTCGATGAACGCCTCGCGGCCCAGATCGTGGCGGGTCTTGTTCTCGCCCGCCAGTTGCCGCTCCACCACCATCTGGGTGGCGATGCCGGCGTGATCGGTGCCGGGCTGCCACAGCGCGTTGTAGCCCTTCATCCGGTAGTAGCGGGTCAGCGCGTCCATGATGGTGTCTTGGAAGGCGTGGCCCATGTGCAGGGTGCCGGTGACGTTCGGCGGCGGGATCATGATGCAGTACGGCGCGCCCTGACCGCCGGGCGCGAAATGGTCGCGCTCCTCCCAAAAGGCGTACCAACGTTGTTCGATGGCGTGCGGTTCGTAAGTCTTATCCATGATGGCTTCTAGTAGCGTGGAACTCGGACGGACGCGCGGGCGCGCGGGATGCGGATTTTGTAAAGGGAATGGAGTATAACGCAGCTTGCTTCATTCGATTGCGCCGAACTCAT
Source organism: Candidatus Competibacteraceae bacterium (assembly GCA_016713505.1). Taxonomy (NCBI): domain Bacteria; kingdom Pseudomonadati; phylum Pseudomonadota; class Gammaproteobacteria; family Candidatus Competibacteraceae; species Candidatus Competibacteraceae bacterium. The sequence continues at coordinate 2,269,469 of JADJPA010000001.1, forward strand.
CGGGCGGATAACCAGCCAGCGGCAGCAATCGTTCCAGACCGGCTTGCAACGCGCCGGAATCGGCCGCCCGCAGCGTGATATGGCCGACTTTGCGGCCGGCGCGCGGCGCTTTGCCGTAGGCGTGGTAATGCGCGCCCGGCACCGCCAGCACCGCCGCCGCCGCCGGCATCGAACCGATGCAATTCAGCATGATGCACGGCCCCCGCGCGGCGGTCGATCCCAAGGGCAAGCCGGCAATCGCCCGTAAATGATTCTCGAATTGACTGGTTTCCGCGCCCTCGATGGTCCAATGTCCGGAATTGTGGACGCGGGGGGCCATTTCGTTGGCGATCAGCCGACCTTCGTGGACAAAGAACTCGATGGCCAGTAGCCCGACGTAATGCAATCGCTCCAGCAAGCGACGGGCGTAATCCCAGCCTTCGCGTTCCAGCTCCGGCGCTTCACACGGCACGCGCGACAAGCGCAGAATCCCGTCGCGATGGTGGTTTTCCACCAGCGGATAACAAACGATATCGCCGTCTCGACCGCGCGCCGCCAGCACTGACACCTCGCGCTCGAACGGTATGAAACCCTCAAGAATCAATGGGGTATGACCCAGTTCCCGCCAGGCGACCTCAATGTCATCGGCGGTGCGCAACACGCGCTGGCCCTTGCCGTCGTAGCCCAGCCGGCGAGTTTTCAGCACGGCGGGCAGGCCGGTTTTCACCACGGCATCCTGCAATTCTTCCAGGTTATCCACCGTGGCGAAAACCGGCGTCGGAATATCCATCTCCCAAAACAGCCCTTTCTCGTACATCCGATCCTGAGCCACCCATAACACTCCGCTCGATGGATGGACCTTGACCTTTTTTTCCAATAGCCGAGCAGCGGCGGCCGGTACGTTCTCGAAATCGAAGGTCACCACCTCCGCCCAGTCGGCGAGACGATCAAGTTGGATTTCATCGTCGTAATGACTTCGAATCAAGCCCGTGACCTGTCCGGCGCAGGCATCTGAGGCAGGATCGAGCACCTTGAAATCGAAACCGAGCGGATAACCCGCCAAAACCAGCATTCGCGCCAACTGCCCGCCACCGACGATACCCATATTCATCGCGTGGCGCTCCGGGGGTCAGGCTGCGCGAGAACCTGCGCGGTCTGGCGGGCGCGAAACTCGCGCACCGCCTCGCGGATCGCCGGATATTTGTTGCCGAGCAACGCGCCAGCCAACAGCGCGGCGTTGATCGCGCCGGCCTTGCCGATCGCCAGCGCGCCGACTGGAATGCCGCCCGGCATCTGGACGATGGACAGCAGCGAATCCAGGCCGTTGAGCGCCTGCGATTGCACCGGCACGCCCAGCACCGGCAACACGGTTTTGGCGGCCACCATGCCCGGCAAATGCGCGGCTCCGCCCGCGCCGGCGATGATGGCTTCCAAGCCGCGTTTCTCGGCGGTTTCGGCGTATTCGAACAACAAATCCGGCGTGCGGTGGGCCGATACCACTCGAACCTCGTGCGCCACGCCGAGCGCTTCCAGCGTGCTCGCCGCGTGCTCCAACGTGCTCCAGTCGGAAGTGGAGCCCATGATCAAGCCAACCAATGGATTCATACCTGTCGCGCCCGTGCCAGAATAGCGGTTCTCATTGTTCAGGTGCCTAGCTTAACCTCCGCTCCACGCTTCGGAAAGCTTGCGCCGGAACTCTGGAAAGAGTAAATCCTGCATCAAGTCCCGCATGAGGAGCCGACATCATGCCCTCGGTCGCCGCCGAACCTAAAACCCCTTATCAACGCTTGTCGGAATTGCCGGAAAACATCGTGGGTCAGATCATCAACGGCCAGCTTTATACCCAGCCGCGCCCGGCTGGGCCTCACGCTTTGGTATGCGCATCCCTGGAAATTGATATCGGAGCGGCTTATCACAAGGGTCGAGGAGGACCCGGCGGATGGTGGATCATCGTCGAGCCGGAACTCCACTTTGTTAGAGATCGTGAAGTGCTGGTACCCGATCTCGCCGGATCGCGACGCGAACGGCTTCCCAAAGTGCCTCGCGACCATCGCTTCGAAGTGGTTCCCGATTGGGTGTGCGAAATCCTCTCACCCTCGACCGCGCGGGAAGATCGGCTGGTTAAAATGCCGGTTTACGCCCGTTACGGCGTGCCGCATCTGTGGCTGGTCGATCCGCTGGCCCGCTCGATGGAAGCCTTCGCCCTGGAGCAAGGACGTTGGGTCGTCATCGGTTTGTACGGCGATCAAGAGACCGCAAACATCCCGCCGTTTCAGGAACTTGACCTGCAACTGGCCGAATTGTGGGCGGAGGGTTGAACCGTGTTGCAACCCGCACGCGCTCGATGGATGATCGAGCCTATCCGGCAAGCGACGCGCCAGGAGCCAGCGCCTTGACGCTTTCCAGACCCATCGGCATCGATCTGTTCGCCGGCGCGGGCGGCTTGTCGCTCGGTTTCGAGCAAGCCGGTTTCGACGTTGCGGCGGCCGTTGAGATCGATCCGATCCACTGCGCGGTGCATCAATTTAATTTTCCTGACTCGGTCGTGTTGTGCGCCAGCGTCGTCGGTCTGACCGGCGACGCTATCCGGCGTCAGGCGGGCATCGGCGACCGAGCTATCGATGTTGTTTTCGGCGGCGCGCCTTGTCAGGGCTTTTCACTGATCGGCAAGCGGGCGCTGGACGATCCCCGCAACCAACTCGTCTTTCACTTCGTTCGGCTGGTCCGCGAACTCCAACCGAGCTATTGCGTTTTCGAGAACGTCAAAGGGCTGACGGTCGGCCCGCACCGACGGTTTCTGCACGAGCTGATCGGCGCGTTTGAAGACGCCGGCTACGACATGCTGTTGCCTTATCGGGTGCTCAACGCCGCCGATTTTTCCGTCCCGCAAGACCGCCACCGGCTGTTTTTGATCGGCGCGAAACGCGGGTTGCCGTTACCGTCCTACCCGCACCCGTCCGATAGGACGAACGTTGCCGAAGCCATCGACGACCTACCCGACGCCGACCGCTTCGATGAGTTGCTCGCTTCCGATTCGGTCGCCGTGGATTTTGACACCGCCCATCCCTACGCTCGACGGCTCAGGGGCTTGGATGAAGATCCGACGGATTATGCCCATCCGCGACCGTTCGATTCTCGCCGGCTCACGGCCAGCTTGCGCACCGAGCACACCGAACGCTCGCGCCGGCGGTTTGCCGGAACGCCGCCCGGCAAGGTCGAGCCGGTCAGCCGGTTTCACCGGCTCGCCCCGCAAGGCTTGTGCAACACGCTGCGAGCCGGAACCGACAGCGCGCGCGGAGCGTTTACCTCGCCGCGTCCCATCCACCACCGACTCTACCGCGTTATCACCGTGCGCGAGGCCGCACGCCTGCATTCTTATCCCGACTGGTTCCGCTTCCACGTCACCAAATGGCACGGCTTCCGGCAGATCGGCAATAGCGTCCCGCCGCTGCTCGGTCGGGCCGTGGCGGGCGAGATCGTTAAAGCGCTCGGCCACACCCCTCAAAAGCCAAAACCGCTTCTTCGATTAGAGAAAAATAACGAAAAATTGCTGGCGTTCGACATGAGCGAGGCGGCCGCTTATTTCGGCGTGCCGGCCGACACCATTGCCCAGCGTACCCGCAACACCGCGCCGCGAGCATCCCAAGAGAAACGGCAATTGGAGCTGCCTGTTGGTTAAAAAATCTGGCCCCGACCGCTACAGCGCCATTATCGAAAGCGTGTTTTTCAAACACTTCGCCCTCGGCCGCGAAGAGTTCGAATTCACGCGCGAAGAATTTGCAAGCACCGCCGAACAGCTCGCGATCAAACCTCCTAAAAATCTCGGCGACGTACTGTACTCGTTTCGTTATCGAAAGAACTTGCCCGAATCTATCCGGCAAACGGCCGGTGAGAGCGGCGAATGGATCATCGAAGGCGCGGGCCGGTCCAAATATCGGTTCCGAAAGACCGAGATCAACCGCATCGTTCCCCGAAATGATTTGGCCAGCGTCAAAATCCCCGACGCCACTCCGGAAATCATCGCCGCCCACGCCCAAACGGACGAACAGGCTTTACTTGCCAAAATTCGTTACAACCGTCTGGTCGATATTTTTCTGGGCATGGCGACTTACTCGTTGCAAAACCATCTCCGTACTACCGTCGCGGGCATCGGTCAAATCGAAGTCGATGAAATTTATGTCGGAATCGACCGGCACGGACGGCAGTTCGTCATCCCTGTGCAAGCCAAAGGCGGGAACGACCGGCACGGCGCGGTTCAAACCCAGCAAGACATCGCCTGTTGCAAGGCAAAATTCCCGACCTTGCTTTGCCGTCCGATCTCCGCGCAATTTATGTCGGACAACCGGATCGCATTGTTCGAATTGGTATCCGAAGGCGACGGAATCAAAATTGTGGAAGAGCGCCATTACCGGCTCGTACCGGCCGCCGACATTTCGGCCGACGATCTGCGTGCTTACAACATTCGCGCCAAATCGTGATCGCGATTTCGCAGCGCTTGACATCACTCGAATCAATTTGCCGGTGCGAATGCTCCCTTGAATGACAGCCTGACCAGCATGAGTTCAGCGCGCTATCCAAAAAACATCCGACAAGTAGCCGCCGCGCTGGCGGAGCGTTACGGCGACTTCGATCATTACAACCTCAAGGAACCGTTGGACGAACTGCTGTTTATCATTTGCAGCACCAAGACGTCCGAATCCAGTTACCGCCGGACGTTCGAACAACTCAAACAAGCATTTCCGACCCCGCGCCACTTGGCCGAAGCGCCGGCGGAGTACATCGCCAAGCCCATCGCGACCGGCGGACTATCCGGTCAAAAATCGCGAGCGATCCGAGCGATCCTCGACGCGCTCGCCACCCGTTTCGGCGTTCCCACCCTGGAACCGCTAAGAGATATGACCGACCGCGATGCCGAAGCATTTCTGACCGCGCTTCCCAACGTCGGCAACAAAGTGGCGCGTTGCGTTTTGTTGTACGCGCTCGGCCGACAGGTGTTTCCGGTCGACACCCACTGCTGGCGGATCGCCCGGCGGTTGGGCTGGGTGCGCCGGACCCAAAAGGACGGCCGCTGCACGTCGGACGACGCGGATCGGCTCCAGTCCAGAATTCCGCTCGAACTGCGGTTTTCACTGCACGTCAACCTGATCTCGCTCGGCCGCGAGATTTGCACGGCGAGCACACCGGTTTGCGACGCTTGCCCGATCAATCACTGCTGCCGGCGGATCGGCGCGGGCGACCGAGCCACACGAAAACCGCAACGCTCTCGCGCCGAACTCAAACTCATAACTCCCACCTGTTGAACATGGCCGATTCCGCAGCCCTTCGCCAAGCCGTCAAAGCCCACTATGAAAAATACGTCTATCCGCGCTTCTCGCTGCTGACTTCGGTCAGGCTTTGCGATACCTACGCCCTCAATCTCGATGCCTTGTGGGCGCGTTTCAACGGCGAATGGCTCGCCGCGCACGACAAAAAGATTCTTCTGGCGGGTTGTGGCAGTTTCTCACCCTATCCCACCGCCGTTGCGAATAAAAAAGCTCAAATAACCGCATTAGATCTTTCAAAAGCCAACCTTGACCGAGCCAAGCTGCATACCCGACTCCACTTCTGCTTTAATATTGACTTTATTGAGGGAGATATCCTGAATGCAAAATCTCTTTTAGCGGAAAAACGCTTTCATTTCATCGACTGTTATGGTGTATTGCACCATATTCCCGATCTCGTCCTCGCCTTGAAATCGCTTCACTCGCTCTTGGAAGAAGGTGCAATCGCTAGGATTATGGTCTATAGCACACAAGCGAGACAATCTATTCAAGCGGTTCGAACGGCGATGAAAATCCTTCATATCGACAAAGCAGAAAAAATAAGAGCACTCTATAAAAAAGCCAAAGAAAATAGCCGTTTTAGAGACTGCATCGAATCGAACTATGAATCCAAATTCGACTGGGGTCTCGCCGACATGTTCCTGCATCCTTACGCGAAAACCTTTAAAATCGATGAATTGCTGGATACGCTTCAGCAAGCCCGACTCGAACCGATCCTGTTCATTCATCCTAACGCCTGCATCAATACCGCAGAAGAAATTCAAAGACTGAGGAAAATAGAGTCGAATAATGGACCCTCCACCAACTTCATCTTCTTCGCCGGGTGCATGGAAGATACCCAAAAGCGCCGAGCCTGGCAGCACGCCAAACAAACGCAGGATATTTGCATCGCCCTAAATCCGGTCATCAAAAAAGCCCTATCCTTGTTTCCATTTCCACCTCTCAAGCCCGGTCAGAAACTTGGCTTTGAAAATCCAGCCATCGATTTCAAGGCCAATCGCCTGCTTGCCCACTTTCAGCAACCGCTCAGAAAATCGACCCTCAGCCCTGATCGCTGGGACGCCATACAGCCCTATCTTCAAGCCATGTTTTTGATTGAAACCGCCAATCCCTCCTGAGTCAGTTAAATCATCAAACCCGTCAATCCCGCACTTCGGTTAGAATCGGCGCATTTTCTAAATTCAGCTCGATTCGACTTGCCGATGACCACCTTTCTCGACGAACTCAACCGGCGGCGCACCTTCGCCATCATCTCCCATCCGGACGCCGGTAAGACCACCCTGACCGAAAAGCTGTTGCTGTTCGGCGGTGCGATCCAGTTGGCTGGCACCGTCAAGGGCCGCAAGGCCACCCGCCACGCCACCAGCGATTGGATGGAATTGGAACAACAGCGCGGGATTTCGGTGACCTCCTCAGTGATGCAGTTTCCCTATCGCGACCGCATCATCAACCTGCTCGACACCCCCGGCCACGAAGATTTTTCCGAGGATACCTATCGCACCCTGACCGCCGTCGATTCGGCGCTGATGGTGATCGATTGCGCGCGGGGCGTCGAGGAGCGGACCATCAAGCTGATGGAAGTTTGCCGGTTGCGCGATACTCCGATCTTCACTTTCATCAACAAGCTGGATCGAGACGGTCGCGAACCGATCGAATTGCTGGATGAGGTCGAAGACATTCTGAAAATCCGCTGCGCGCCGGTTACTTGGCCCATCGGCATGGGCCGGGAATTGAAAGGTGTCTATCATCTGGAGCAGGATTTCATCCACCTCTATGACCCTTCGCGCGACGGCCGCATCAACACCGGCCGCACCATTCAAGGTCTCGACAGCCCCGCCGCTGAGCAGGCGTTGGGCTTGGAACGGGTGCGAGCTTTGCGTGAGGAAATCGAGTTGGTACGCGGGGCCAGCCACACCTTCGATCGCGACGACTATCTAGCCGGACGCCTGACCCCGGTGTATTTCGGCTCCGCCCTGACCAATTTCGGCGTGCAGGAAATGTTGGATGGCTTCATAGAGAGCGCCCCGCCGCCGCGACCCTGCGCCGCCGCCAGCCGCGAGGTCGCGCCAGAAGAAGAAAGTTTCAGCGGCTTCGTGTTTAAAATTCAGGCGAACATGGACCCGCAGCACCGCGACCGCATCGCGTTTCTGCGCATCTGTTCCGGCAGCTATCAGCCTGGCATGAAAGCCCGCCACGTCCGCCTCGGCCGCGACATCAAAATCCCCGACGCGCTGACCTTCATGGCCGCCGAGCGCGAACACGCCGAAGTCGCCTATCCCGGCGACATCATCGGCTTGCACAACCACGGCACCATCCGCATCGGCGACACCTTCACCCAAGGCGAGGAGTTGCGCTTTACCGGCGTGCCCGATTTCGCGCCGGAACTGTTCCGTCGCGCCCGCTTGCGCGATCCCTTGAAAATGAAAGCCTTGCAAAAGGGTTTGGAACAATTGTGCGAAGAAGGCGCGACCCAACTGTTCCGGCCGCTCAACAGCAACGATCTTATTCTAGGCGCGGTCGGGGTGCTGCAATTCGATGTGGCGAGCTTCCGGCTGCGCGGTGAATACGGGGTCGATTGCGGTTTCGAAAACGTCAACGTCACCACCGCCCGCTGGGTCAGTTGTTCCGATCCGAAACGCTTCGAGGAGTTCCAGAACAAGCTGCGCGACAATCTGGCGCTCGACCATCACGGCGAGATGGTGTACATCGCCTCCAGCCGAGTCAACCTGCAACTGACCCAGGAACGCTGGCCCGAGGTGCGCTTCGCCGCCACCCGCGAACACGGTTTGCACTGAGCCATGCGCCGCCTGCTGCAACGGCTGATCCGGTTTCTGTTCCAGCATCTGTTCCGGGTGGAATTGCGCGGCTGGGAGCACTATCCGCGCGACGAAGCCCGGTTGCTGATCGTCGCCAATCACGTCTCCTATCTGGACGGCGCGCTGCTGGCCGCATTCCTGCCGGACATGCCCATCTTCGTGATCAACACCCACATGGCCCGGCATTGGTGGATGAAGCCGTTCATCGCCGTGACCCGCCATGTCAGCATCGATCCCACCAATTCCCATTATCTGAAAACCTTGATCCAGCATCTCAAGGCCGGCGAGCGGGTGGCGGTCTTCCCGGAAGGGCGGATCAGCGTCACCGGGGCGCTGATGAAGATTTACGAAGGGTCGGCGCTGGCTGCCGACAAAGCCGACGCCGCGCTGCTGCCGATCCACATCGAAGGCGCGCAGTACAGTCTGCTGTCCCGACTGCGTGGCATCCCCCGCCACCGTCGGCTGCTGCCACGCATCCGTCTGACCATGCTGCCGCCGCGCCGGCTGACGGCGAGCGCCGCCAACAATCGCGCCCGCCGCCAACAGCTCGCCCGACAGATGGACGAATTGATGGTCGCGCTGGCCTACGCGGGTATGAATATCGATCAACCGTTGGCGGCGGCCATGCTGGAAACTTGGGAACGTCGCGGCGGCCGGCGCGTGGTGCTGGAGGACGCCCAGCAACAGCGGCTCGGCTGGCGTTCGCTGTTCGCCCGCGCCTTCGTCCTCGCCGATTTGCTCGATCGTTCCCCTCCGCCGGTGGGAGAGGGATCGGGGATGAGGGTCGGCCTGCTGCTGCCTAACAGCGCCGCCGCCATCATCGCTTTTCTAGCCTTACACTTGCGCGGACGAGTGCCGGTGATCCTCAACTTTAGCGCTGGCAGCCAAGAGTTGCTGGGTGCTTGTCACACCGCTCAAATCCGCACGGTCTGCACCTCGCGGGCCTTCGTCACCGCCGCCAATCTGGACGCCCAGCTCACGGCCTTGAGCGAACAGGTCACCGTGCTTTTTCTAGAGGACTTGCGGTCGCGGGCGACGCTGCCGGTCCGGTTGCGCGGACTGGCGCGAGCGCTGCTACCTGCCTGGAACTTCCACCGACTGTCCGGCCCGGTTCAGGCGGACGATCCGGCGGTCATTCTGTTCACCTCCGGCTCCGAACGCGCCCCGAAAGGCGTGGTGCTGACCCATCGCAACCTGCTGGCTAACATCGCCCAAGCCCGCGCCGTATTTGACCTTACTCCGTGCGACGTGGCGTTGAACGCCCTGCCGCTGTTTCATGCCTTCGGCTTGACCACCGCCACTCTGACGCCTCTGCTGCTGGGAGCGCGAGTTATTCTTTATCCCTCGCCGCTACACTACAGCGTGATCCCGGAACTGGCCTACGAATGCCGGACCACGGTGTTGTTCGGCACCAATACCTTTTTAATGGGCTACGGCCGTCAAGCCAATCCTTATGATTTTTTCAGCGTGCGGGCTGTCGTTATGGGGGCCGAAGCGCTACGAGATGAAACCCGGCGGTTGTGGATGGAAAAATTCGGCATTCGCATCCACGAGGGTTACGGTTTGACCGAAACGAGCCCGGTTCTGGCCGCCAACAGCAACCGCAACCATCGCAGTGGCACGGTCGGCAAGCTGTTTCCGGGCATCGAACATTATCTGGAACCGGTAGAAGGCATCGCCGACGGCGGCCTGCTGTACGTGCGCGGGGCGAATATCATGGCGGGCTACCTGCTGCCCGACCAGCCGGACCATTGGATTCCACCGCGGACCAACCGTGGACCGGGCTGGCACAACACCGGCGATATCGTGCGCTTCGACGAGGACGGCTTTATCACCATCCTCGGCCGAGCCAAACGCTTCGCCAAGCTGGGCGGTGAAATGATCTCGCTGGCGGCGGTCGAACGGCTCGCCGCCGGCTGCTGGCCAGAGGAGCAGCACGCGGCGCTCAACCTGCCGGACCCGGCCAAGGGCGAACAGATCGTGCTGCTGACGACCCGCCGTCATGCCAACCGCAGCGAACTACTCGCCGCTGCCCGCGCGCAGGGCCTGAGCGAACTCTACCTTCCCCGGCAAGTGTTAACAGTGGACACCATCCCGCTGTTAGGCTCCGGCAAGCCAAATTATCCAGGCATCCGCCGCCTGGCTGAGCAAATGACGAAATCCGTACCGTTGTCGGGTTCACAACCCGCTAGCTCAACAGCTCTCGGACATTCACCTGCTTTCAACCCGACCCTCAGCATTCCCTTGTCGGAGTGAAATAGCAGGACCCGACTCCGTTGGATTTTATAAATAAGTCAGGCTGCCGTTGAACGTTCGAGAACCGATGCAGTGGCTGATACAAATCGTTACAAAATTCCAGCTTTGGAAATAACCCCGTTACCTGCATGGCGTCTAATATTCATAAAATAATTAAGGATACTACAACCGGCGGTCGGTCATACCGTCGCGCTAGGCTCCGTCGGGGCCAGACGACGGTTCAAACCTGGAGGTGGGTCATGATGAACTTTAAAATCAATGTGATGGGATTAGGGATCGTGTTCGCCGCCGTGCTGGCGGCTCCCGTGATCGCCTCCGCGCAAGGCATGGGACGGGGAATGGGAAAAAACATGCCAGCCTTTGCGGAGTATGATTTGAACGGAGATGGGAAAATCGTCATGCAGGAATTCAACGAAGCGCGCGCGAAAAGAATCGGCGACAAAGCCCGGCAGGGTTATCCGATGAGAAACGCGGGCAACGCGCCGGCTTTCGAGCAGATCGATCGGAATGGCGATGGCAGCATCAGCGCGGAGGAATTCTCGGCGCATCAGTCGGAGCGCAGGCCGGGCAGATAGGTGTCACGCTTGATTGAATCGCCATGCCTCAGGCTACTAAAGACCTCAAACACCCATCAAAGATTTTTTCCTAGTTTCCTCGGTGCTTCGCAAACAAGCACCGAGGATTTAGCTTTAAAAGACGGACTGCAAGATCTGTAAGGTACTCATGGCAGCACGAGAACGAGCTTAAGTCCACGATCCTCTTTGTCCGTTCGCATTCAGATAGCCTCAAAAAGATCAGATTAGCGACCGCTTGGCAACCGCGCGACCATCAAAACCATGACGTTGCGGCCATTGCAAATAAGGCTTACAAGCGGCTGAGTTGCGTGTTGATCTCCCGGCTCAGATTTTGAATCCAGCCGTTATAGTTGCTGTGGATGTTGGCCCCATCGTAGTCGAGATTTTCGCTGTCGCGGTAGTGAATGCTATAGGTGTGTCGGTCATAGGGAATTTCCACTTTCGCCATATGCTCCCGCACCCGCAGCGTCGCCACGATCAGTCCGGGCCTAACCGCATTCATCTGCCAGCCCAGCGCAGCCCCCGCTCGCAGAATAGCGCCCCGCACATCCCCCATTCCATAGTTGCGCGTGCTGGTGGTTACCGGCGCACCCGAAACGGTGTAAACGGGATTATTCCGGCAACCGACCACGATCATCGCCAGCATGACAATCACAGGAAACAACAGTTTTATTTTCATCGCTTGCTCTCACTATCGTGCTGTTTTATCAAAGCTTCATCAGGATTTACCGCTAATGGTAGCAGCCGGAGAGAACGCAGCAAACCCGAGGGATACATCGCCCGTTTGAGCAACAACCCCGCCACCAGCTTGATGATGCGCGAGGTATCCCGCCACGGCCGGTAGTGGCTGGGACGACCTTGCGCCAGGTAGAGCGTTTCGATAGCCACCGCCGCCGGATAGCAGCCGCAGCGGGCGGCCTGGATCAACAGAGCGCTTTCGTAGACAAAACCGTGCCGGCCCGGCTCGGGCGCGCTGGCCTGACGCAGAAATTCCACCGGATACAACCGAAAGCCGGATTGCGTGTCGCGCAGCGGATAACCGACCGCCCAGGACACCCAAAAATCAGCCATGCCGTTGGCGAAGCGCCGCACGCCGGGCGCGCGGTCGCGGTGGCTCAGCCGCGCGGCGACGATCAGCCGGCCGGGACAACGCCGGTGCGCCTCCAGCAGCTTGGGAATATCCTCGGGATGATGCTGGCCGTCCGCATCCAGAGTGATGACGGCGGTCGCACCCTGCTCCAGTGCGTGGCGCATCCCGCGCCACAGTCCAATCCCCTTGCCTTGATTGTCCGCTTGATGCAACACGACCGCGCCCGCCGCTTCGGCCCGCGCGGCGGTAGCGTCGCGGGAACCGTCATCGACCACGATCACCCAATCGACCTGCCGGCGGGCGCGGCCGACGATCTCGGCGATGGTGGCGGCTTCGTTATAGGCAGGAATCAGCACCGCGACCGGCATGGTCGTTCAGACCACGCCGCCGTTGAGACTGATGATTTGTCCGGTCAGATAGCCGGCGGCATCGGAGGCCAGAAAACCCACCAACGCGGCGACTTCGGCGGGCGTGCCGGCCCGTTGCGCCGGGACCAGCCGCTTGATGGCGGCCGCGTCGAAAACGGCGTCGCTGGCCTGGCCGGCGATGATGCCCGGCGCGACGGCGTTGACCGTGATGCCGCGCGAGGCCAGCTCCAGCGCCAGCGCCTTGGTCGCACCGTGCAATCCGGCCTTGGCGGCGGCGTAGTTGGTCTGACCGCGATTGCCGGTCACTCCCGCCAGCGAGGAGATGTTGATGATGCGCCCCCAGCGGGTGCCGATCATCGGCAATAGCAGCGGTTGGGTGACGTTGAAAAAGCCGTGCAGGCAGACATCGATCACTCGATGCCACCGCGCTGACGACATACCGGCCAGCGGGACATCATCGTGAAAGCCGGCATTGTTGACCACCACCTGAATCGGCCCAGTTTCAAGGCACCCATTCAGACCGCGACGCACCACCTCTTCGTCGGCGACATCGAAAGTGACGGTTTCCGCCGAGCCGCCCGCCGCCTGAATGGCGGTCGCTATCTCGGTCGCCCGTTCGGGGTGCTGGAAAGCGTGCACGATGACATGCAGGCCGTCAGCCGCCAGCCGCTGACAGATGGCTCGACCGATATCGCCGCTGCCGCCGGTCACCAAAGCTCGCTTCATCCCGGCTCGACCTCCACGCGCAGGCGGACGCCACTTTCCGACAATACGACCGGGCCCGCGGCCTGTCGGGCGATGGCGCGCAGCAAGGGCAAGCTACGCGCGGCGGGATTGGCCGCCCGCAACGTTTCCAACGCGACATCCTCCAGCCGATCCGCTGTTTGATCCGCGATTGACGCCAGCCGCAGCGTCGCCAGTCCTCGGCGAGTCGAAGCCGGATTTAGCAGCAAGGCCACCGCGAACGGCGCGATGATCGCCCGCCGTCCCGACAGCGGAAACGGCAGCGGCAAATCGTAGGCGACCAGCAGCACCCGCGCCGCTTCCGCCCACGCCAGCGCCGCCGCTTCCAGCAAGCCGCCGACGAAGCTGCCATCGTAGGCGGACAGGCTCAGCGAAGGTTGCGTGCAACCGGTGGCGATGGACCAATAACCGGACGGGGTATTGTGTACCGACTGATGAAAATGCACTGGCGAAACCGGGCGGTCGGATTGGGTCAGCGCCGTGCAGATTTTATCCAGTACCTCGCTGTCCCCGCCGGAGGACGCGAATACCGCTCGCACGGCCGTCGCGCCCTGGGCTTCGGGGGAAAGCCCGGCGTCGAGCAGGGCTGCCTGGGTCATCGCCTCCTGCGCGGCCTGGAGCGCCAGCTTGATGGTGGCGGTGACGCGCCGCCGCTCGTTGGCCGGCAATAGAGCGGCGGAAAGCGCCGGCAGCGGTTCGGGCTGGTAAGGCCGCTCGCCAGTCAATACCGCCCGGCTGGCGGCCCAGCCCGCCAGTCCCGGCGCCAGCAGACCCACGCTTTCGACGGCGAGCGATGTCATGCGCCGTCCCGCCCGAACAGCAGGCTGCAATTGGTGCCGCCGAAACCGAAGGAGTTGCTGAGCGCTAGCCGCAAGGGCCTTTCTTGATTGCCCAGCACCACCCCCGCGCCCAGTTCGGGATCGCGCTGGCGGGTGTTGAGCGTGCCGGGGATCAAACCGCGCTCCAGGCAAAGAGCCACGAAAATAGCTTCGGTGATACCCGCCGCACCCAAGGTATGCCCGGTCCAGCCCTTGGTGGAACTGCATGGCGTTGCCGCGCCGAAGATCCGCAGCACCGCCCGATCTTCGGCGGCGTCGTTCAACGGCGTGGCGGTGCCGTGCAGGTTGATGTAATGGACTTGTTCGGGCGGCACTTGCGCTCGGTCGAGCGCCTGCTGCATCGCCAGCGCCGCGCCCGCGCCTTCGGGATGGGCGGCGGTCATGTGATAGGCGTCGCTGCTCTCGCCGTAGCCCAGCAACCGCACCCGGCCATCCCCCGGTTCGGCCCATTCCAGCAGCGCAAACCCCGCCGCCTCGCCGACGCTTAGACCGTCGCGCTCGCGATCCCACGGCCGACACGGCTGAGGCGAAGCGAGACCCAAGGCATTGAAACCATACAAGGTCGTCAGGCACAGGCTGTCGACACCGCCGACCACGGCGGCCTCGCAAAATCCGGCTTTCATCTGCCGCCACGCGGACGCGAACGCCTTGGCGCTGGAGGAACAGGCGGTGGAGATCGCGAGCGCCACACCGGTCAAGTTCAGCCAGCGCCGGGTGAAATCCGCGACTGAAAACACGTTATGGGTATGCTGGTAATCGAAGCTTTCCGGCAATGCGCCGGTGCTCGGATCGCGCCGGCGGTAAGCCTGCTCGGTGGCGCCGATGCCCGAGGTGCTGGTGCCGACGAACACGCCGATCCGGTCGGCGCCGTAGCGGCTTCGGGCTGCCTTTACCGCCTTCGCAAAACCGTCCTGCTCCAATCCCAGTCGCGCCAACCGGTTGTTGCGGCAGTCGAACGCCGCGAATTCATCGCGCAGCGGCTCGTCCTCCAGACCGGCCACCCGCCCGATCCAGGTCGCCAGCGCGGCATCCTCAAAATCGCACGGCCGCAGCCCGCTTTCGCCGCGCCGCAACGCTGCCAGCGAAGCCGGGAGGCCGCGACCGAGAGCGTTGGTCACGGTACAAGCGGTGATGGCAAGCGGTTGGATGGCCATGATTCAACTCATTCGGTTCAACAAGGGCCGCGCGACGATCAGGGCGGCGATGAAACTGGCGGCGACTCCCAAACTGACGGTCAAGCCGATGGCTCGCAACGCCGGCAGCGCGGATGTCGCAAGCATAGCAAACACCGTCAACGCCGAACCACAGCAGACCAGCAAGGCGTGCAGGGTACGGCGGCGCAAATCCATATCGGTAGCGGGCCGGCTGAAGAACAAGCCGTAATCGACGCCGACGCCGACCACCAACAGCAAGGACACCAGATGAAACAGCGACAGCCTCTCACCGAGCGCCAGCAGTAGCGCCACGGTGAACACCAGCGCCAGCAGGACCGGCGCCAAGGCCGCCGCAACGTGTCGGCAGCGGCGCAAACCCAGCCAGACCACCGCCACGATCAGCGCGCTGCCATACAGCAACCGCAGCAAGGCCGCTTCGCGGAATTCGGTCACCAGCCGATTGGTCTCGGCGCGCAAATCCAGATAGTACGCCCGACCTTCCGGCAGCGACGGCAGGCCGATTGCCACCTCTGCCGCGCTTCGGACGCCGCTCAAGGGTAGCAAAGCCGTCCAACCGCGTTCACCGGCAACCAGCAAAGATCGGACCCGCACGCCCAGCAAGGTCTCTTTCACTTCATCAGGTCTCAGCGGCGACGCGGTACGGGCGGCGGCGACGGCATCGAGAAACGGCGCGAACAGGTCGGGTTTGAACGGCGATCCGGCCAAGCCGGCCTTCAAATTCGCGGCGAGCGCTTCCGCTTCCGGCAAGGCTGCCCGCCGTTGCTGTTGGGTGTGGAGACTGGGCAGATAGCGCATGGCCCCATCGTAACCGGCCAGCGCGCCTTCCGCCTGCCGCCGCGCCAGATAAGCGCCCACAGTTTCGCTGGCGCGCAAGGCGGTTTCGGCGTCTGGAGCGGTGACGGCGATCAAATGGCCGACCTCCGGTGCACCCAACGCGGTTCGCAATTCCTGATCCAAACGCAGCAATTCACGCGGCACCGGGCTGAGCGCGGCCAGATCGTTCTCCCATAGCGGCGGGGCTTTGACGATCAGCCCCAGCAACACCAGCGCGCCGCAACCGCCCAGCGCCAGCGCCAGCCGCGGCCGGGGCCGCAACAAGCTATCGGCCCAGTCGCCGACGGCGGCCGGTCGCGGAGGTTTCCAATCTAGTGGGACAAGCGCTGGCAACACCCAGCGAGCCGTCACCACGGCGGCTACGACACCGGCGATGGTATAAACCCCCAACTGACTCAACCCCGGAAAGCTGGAATCCAGCATCGCCAGACAGCCCAGCGCGGTGGTCGCCACGCACAGCCGCAGCGTCGGCCACAACTGGCGCAGCGTGCCGTCCACCGTGTCCCCGGCGCGACGGTGGCTGAACAGGTAAGTCGGATAATCCAACGTCTCCCCCAGCAGCGTGATGCTGAACGCCAGGGTGATGAGATACATTTTGCCGAACAGCATATCCACGGCCGCCGCGCCGGCCAGCAACGCCGACAGCATCGGCAGCGCACCGAGCCAGACCGTGCGCACCGAGCCATAGACTAACAGCAACAACAGGATCACCGCCGCCAAGGACAATCCGCTCAGCCATTCGGCGCTAGCGCGCACCCGATCCTCGGACAGCGTGGCCAGCACGCCGGGGCCGCTCAACAGCAGGCGCACGGCGGTGCCGGCGCTGGCGGCGGCGAAGGCTTGGCGGATGGTGTTCACGATGGCGCGCTGGGCGGCGAGATCATACCCGGAGGCGCGGCTCTCGACCAACAACAGCGCCCGTGCGCCGTCCGGCGCAAACCAGACGCCCAGCCGTTTGGCCGGTTCGCGCAAACCGCCCTGTAAAAGCCGCAGCACGCTCAATAATTCGCCGGTCGGATCGCCGGCCAGCCAACGCTTCTGAAACACCGCCAGCGGCGATTGCAGTTCCGCCAGCCGCTGCTGCAAGCCGGCGCGCAAGCCTTCCGCCGTGAAGCGTTCCGGCGCGACGGTCGGACTGAGCAAATAACGCCAGCCGAACAAAGCCTGCAACTCGGCATCGGGCAGGGTTTCCGCGCCGTTGGCCACCCGCGCGAAGGCGCTAGCGGGCCGCAGTCGTTCCGCCAGCCGGCGGCTGACGGCGGCGCGGTCGGCCTCGGAACCGCCCTCCAATCCCAACAAGATCAAGCGGGTGGTCGGACCGCTGCGCAACTGTTCCAACAACAGCTCGGCGACCGGATCGGCGCGCGGCGCGAACAGCGTCAAATCCGCAACCACCGGCGTGGTCGCCACGATCCAACCGCAGGCCAGCACGGCCAACAACCAAAGCAGCGGGACCCACTTGCGACGCACGAGATTCAACCGCTTGCTCCCCAGTACCGTGGGCTCAGCGAACCGTCAGGCTCATCACGCTGCGATCGCCATCCGCTTCCAGCGTTTCCACACTCGAAATCCGTTCGTTCTGGCCGCGCAAAATGACAGCGGTGATATAGCGGGTCGCTTCCTCGGCGAGCGGTATCAGGCGCAAGGTCCAATCGGCGGGCGTCCCCTGAAATTCCAGTCGGTAGTAACGCTCCAAGGTCATCCGGTCGCCGGCTTGGGTGGCGCGGATCGCTTCCACCAGCGGTCGCAATTGTGGATAACCGTTCAGGTCGAACTGACGGCGACCGGTGGCGAGCGTTTCGACGGTCAGCCAATCCCCGTCGGCCTCGTAATCCTCCGGTTGCGGGGCCAGCGTTTTCTTGCGCAGAAAATTCGGCGCGCGGTAATACAATTTTCCGGTGGCGATCAGCGGTTCTTTTAATACAGCCAGTTGTTTTTCTTCCCGAAACTCGCCTTCCACCGCCGGCACCGCCGCCAGCAGCCGCATGACCTGATCCAAGCCGTCCTGACCGACTCCGGCCAGCGGCCAGCCCAGCAACAGCAGCATGATCCAGGGCTTCATCGGTCACCGTCTCCACCGGTCGGCTGCGGCGCGATGGTCAGGCGCGCTTCCGCCAACAAACGACCGGCGGCGCTCGCCTGAATCGCATAGATGCAGTGGCCGCCCTCGCCCAACACCAAGCGCGCGGCAACCTCCAGCGGCGCGGCGATAGCGTCCAACTCATCGGCGAACCAGCGCGCGTCGCGCAGCGCGGCCAGATAGCCCAGCGGCGCGGTGTCGCCCGCCTTACGGGCGCGCAAGGCCCCGTGGATCGCCGCCGCTTGCCCGCCGTATTCCACCGCATGAATCACGGCAAGCCGACCTTGCCGGCGCAGCGGATTGGTCGGATCGCAATGGGTCTCGGTCAGACAGACGATGCCTTGCTCGTCCCAAGCCGTTACCTTCTCCAGCAAGCACATGGTCCCGGCATGAGGGATCAGCTGTTGAATTTCCGTTTTGTCAATCAACAGGGCTCCACATCCAGTTCGAGTCGGGTATCCGGCAGATAAGGCAAGGCGACCGCGCCCGAGCGATCCCGAGCGAGCCGCCGCAACAGTGGCAACCCACGCGCGGCCGGATTGGCGAGGCGCAAGCGCTCCAACTCCCCGTCTGCTAATGACTCGGCCGCACCGGAGCGAATTCGCAAATTCCGCAGGCGGGCGATATTACCGGGAAGCGGATCGGGAGCCAGCAACAACGCCAGCCCGAACGCGACGGCCACCGCCCGGAACGGCTGCAAAGCCGGCGGCGGCGGCGTGTCGTAAGCGACCAAGAGAATCGGCTGATGCTCCAACCGCACCAGCGCGAACGCTTCCAGCAGACCCGCCGCGAACGAGGCGTCAAACGCGCCGATGCTGAGCGCCGGCCGCATCGAGCCGGCCGCGATGTTCCAATAACCGAGCGGCGCGTTGTGGACCGAATGATTGAACTGACTGGGGGACAGCAGGCGTTCCGGCTGGATCAGTGCCTGACACAGCGCATCCAGCGCTTCGGTGTTGCCGCCGGCGCAGGCGAACACGGCCCCGCACTGCCCGGCTTCCAAACCGACGGCGGCCAGCGCCTCGTCGGCTGCCTGCAAGGCCAGTCGGACGGTCAGCGTCGCCCGGCGCGCTTCGTTGCGCGGCAGGCGTACCCGTTCGAAGCGCGGCGCCGCGTCCCGGCTGTAGGGCTGCAATCCCGCCAGCACCGCCCGCCCGACCGACCAATCCGGCAGGCCGGGCGCGCACAAACCCACCCCGCTGACATACACGCTCATCAGGTGATTCGCGCCAGACTGCGCCGGTTGCCGGTCCAGCGCGACCACGCCTTACCCACGGCGTACCAATGCAGATAGTAAGCCTCTCGCGCCAACCGCCACACCATCACCGGATCGTGGCGCAACCGGTCTTCGGCGGCGCACAGCACCGGCCGCAACGCCAAACCGCGCGCCAGCACGCCGCTGCGGGCCAGATGAAAGCGGCTGGTTATCAGCACGAAAGGACGCTCGCGCAGTTCGGCGCGCAACTGCCGGGCGCGGCGCAAATTATCGAGCGTGTTCAGCGATTGATCCTCAAGCAACACCGCGGAGGCCGGAACGCCTAGCTCGCATAGTAAATCCCGGCCGCACTCGGCCTCGCTGCGGTCGCCGCCAGTCGGACCGCCGACCAGCAGAATGCGCCGCCGGGAATCTTCTCGGTACAGCGCGGCGGCGCGGCCCAAACGGCGCGCGTAGCCGGGCGCGGCGCGGTCGCCGATCAGCCGCGCCCCCAACACCACGATCCAATCTCCCTCGACTCCGGCAATCGGCGTCTCACAAGCGACCCGCCAAACTCGGTACAACAGCCACAACCCGCTCAAGCCCGCCGTCGCTAGCAGCGCCAAATTGGACAACACCAGCGTCGCCGCGCCATCCCAACCGAGATCGCGCTGGCGGAGAAACCATTTTCCGGGCGTCCTGCTTTTCACGCGGAATCCTCAGCCCAATAATCGTAGAAATTGAACCAATTATAAGGCGTGAGCCGAGCGTAATGCTCCAGGCGGTCGGCGTAGCGCTGCACCCAAATCGCGATCTGCTCTTGGCGGCGGCGCGGCTCCAGCGCGATCCGTTCGGCGAGCACTTCGAAATGGACATCGTAGCGATTGCCGCCCCGATACAGGCCGAAACACAGGATCACCGGACACCCTATCAGTCCCGCCAGCAGGATCGGCCCGATGGGAAACGCGGTTTCCTGGCCGAAGAACCGGCAGCGGATCGTTTTTTCATCCTGCGCCACCCGGTCGCCGAGCGCGCCGACCATGAAGCCTTGCGCCACGCTGTCTTGAACCTCCAGCAAGGTTTCCGGGCGACCGATGGCGATGACGGCTTGCGCCAACGCAGGATTGAGCGCGGCAAACAACTGGGTCATGGCTTGGTTGTGCTCGACGTTCATCAGAATTTTGATGGGCAAGTGACGCACGGTGGAACCGATCCCCCGCAGCGCCTCAAAGCTGCCCAAATGCGACCCCAGCAAAATGCAGCCCCGACCGGACGCCACTTGATCCAGGATCGCTTGGCCGCCATGAATCTCGATCTGAAAGCCATCCAGACGACCCGTCAAAAAATAGACCCGATCCAGAATGGTGGCGGCAAAGCAGTGGATGTGGCGGAACACCTCTCGCCAGCTCGGCTCCCGACCGAGCGCGCGGCGCAGAAAACGCTGCGAACCCCGACGCGCGGCGGCCGCCGTCATCAAAAAATACAAGGTGATGGGATACAGCAGCGCGCGGCCCACGGGCCGGCCGACATGCAGGGCGATGGCGCGAATCAACCATAGCGCCAGCGGGCTGCCCCGCTCTGGCAACCGCGCCCAATTCCGGCTCACGGCGCCATGTCCGCCGGCTGAGATTGACCGCGCGTCCTTAGCGGGTCCGCTGTTGCTCGATATGCTGGCTCAGGGCGCGCAAGGAGGCGAACACGCGCCGGTTTTCCTTGTCGTCCGAACGCAGTTGAAAACCGTAGGTTTTGGAAATCGCCAGCGCCAGTTCCAGCGCATCGATGGAATCCAGACCCAGCCCTTCGCCAAACAGCGGTTCTTCCGGTGCGATCTCTTCCGGTTTGACATCTTCCAGATGCAGGGTCTCGACCAGCAGTCGAGCCACCTCCAACTCGAATGGCGAAAGTGGTTCCATCGATAACCTCGTAAAATATGAACTGTAACGCGTGTGGCGGTTATAGGTAGTGGTGCTGTCAAGGTTCGCGAATGCGTTGCTAAACTATATCATGTCCGATAAAAATAGCCCTTATCGATCTGAAATCAGAATTTTAATGGCCATCCCCGCCCCTGTTTTTCGCCACCGCCTTGAGCTGACAACCAGCACGCGACCGGCTTCTCGGCGCGGGCCAGCATGAGTCTTGTCCCCGTCTTTTATTGCGAACAGGGTCGAAGCGGCCAGTGGCTAAACGACGAACGCTTGCTGGCGCTACTTTGCTTTGACGGGGGGTCACACCTCAAGCAGACCCGCGCGTTTGTCCCGTCGCATTGAAAGAATTAGGCTGCACCGCCACCGCCGAAGTCTGGCTCGGCGCGCGGCCGGCGCGGACCGGGTTCACGGAAGGGATCTATCACGCCAGCGACGGTGAGGTGCTGTTCCTCCAATTGCGCCTGGACGAATATGCCCCCGACGCCTTGCAACCGCTGACCGCCGTGGCCTACCGCCGTTTGTTCGCCAAAGCCCGCGCGCTGGGTTATCCGCATTTTTTGCGCATCTGGAATTATTTTCCCGCTATCAACCGCGCTTGCGACGGTCTGGAACGCTATCGGGCTTTTTGCGCGGGCCGGCATCAGGCGCTGGCGGCGGAACTGGCCGAGTTCGAGATCCGGCTGCCCGCGGCGTCGGCCATCGGCACGCGCGGCGGCAGCCTGCATCTCTACGCGCTGGCCGCCCGCGAACCCGGTCTCCAGATCGAAAACCCGCGCCAGGTGAGCGCTTTTCACTACCCTTCTCAATACGGTCGCCGCAGCCCCTCATTTTCGCGCGCCGTCTTGAAAAGCTGGGGCGAGGGCCGCGACCATCTGTATATTTCCGGCACCGCCAGCATCGTCGGCCACGCCAGCTTGCATCACGAGCTGTTGCCGCAACTGGATGAAACGCTCGCTAATCTCGAAGCCTTGCTTGCGGAGGCCGAGCGGCGGGCAACGACACCCCTGGATTTGACGCTCCTGAAAATCTATGTTCGGCCCGAACTCGACCCGGCACCCTTGCGCGAGCGCATCGTTCGCATCTTCGGGGCTAATGTGCCGCTGCTGTTTCTGCGCGCCGAGATCTGCCGTCGGGAATTGCTGCTCGAAATCGAAGGGCTGGCGATCTCCGCCGCCGCCCACCACGCCTAGGATTCTCTCTTGAAACCGGAAAAACCGCTCGAACCGCATCCGACCTTGCCGGACTATTACCCGGATTTGGCGCAACGCCCGGCGTTCGTGCGCGGTCTGTTCGACCGCACCGCGCGCCACTACGACCGGATCTGCCAGTTGATGTCGTTCGGATCGGGCAATTGGTACCGCCGCCGGGCGCTGGGACGTGTCGGATTGAAACCCGGCATGACCGTGCTGGATGTCGCCACCGGCACCGGACTGGTCGCCCGACAGGCGCTGGCGATCACTGGCGACCCCCAAGCGGTGATCGGTCTGGACGTGAGCGCCGGCATGTTGGCCGAAGTGAAACGGCTTCTAAACATTCCCCTGATGCAAGGTTTGATGGAACAACTGCCGGTCGCCGACGCCTGCTGCGATATGGTCAGCATGGGCTACGCCCTGCGGCATGTCGCCGATCTCAACCTCACGTTTGGAGAATTTCATCGCGTGCTGCGACCGGGCGGCGTGTTGCTGATTCTGGAAATCGCCCGGCCCGCCACTCCTTTGAAACGAGGCGTCATCAAATTCTATATGGGGCGGGTGATCCCGCTGCTCAGCCGGCTGACCACCGGCCAACAGGACGCTCAAACCCTGATGCGCTATTACTGGGATACCATCGAGAACTGCGTCCCGCCCGACACCATCGTTCAGGCGATCCGCGACGCCGGCTTCGATGAGGCGGGCTGCGATGTCGAATTCGATCTGTTTCGGGCTTACTTCGGGCGCAAGGGCGTCGTGACAACCCCGGCAGATTGAGCGAGCCTCGCGTTAGCCCGATCTCACTGTGAAAACGCTAGCGTTTGGCCGCGCCCACGGCGGCCGCGACCAACGCCGGATAGCGCTCGCGAATCCGGGGAATATCCGGCCAGACGAACGGCTCGGCAAAACCCGCCGCGCGAAACGCCGCCAGCCACTGTTCGGGGGTTAAAAACCCGCCGTTCGGCCGCCAAGGCGGTTGCAAGACCGGAGCACGGAAAGAGTCTAGCAGTGCAAACACGAATTCGACGTAGACCGTTCGACCCGGAAACGGCCGCACGCATTCAGAGGCGATCACCCATCCCCCCGGCGCGAGCGCGGCGCGAATTTCCGCCAGGGTGAACGCCAAATCGCGCGCGACGTGTAAGGCGTTGACGCCGTACACCACCGACAGACTGCCCGGCTCCACCCCCGCCTCGGCCAACGGCCGGTCGATGTCGAGCACGCCGCAACCGATCCGACCCGGCGCGTCGGGCCGGGCCATCAGCGCCCGCTGGCCGCGCCGCAAAAACAGCGGCGACAGTTCGGTGAAGCGATAGCGTTCGATCCGCTCCGTCATCCCCGCCGCCGCGAAGGCATCGAGCAAGGCCGTGGCGCCGCTACCCGCCCCGCCGCCGATTTCAAGCAGCGTCCCGCGCGGCCGCGGGAACCGCTCCAGTACCGCCCTGGCCCCGATGTGATTGCTGATGGCGTAGAGCGGATTGTGATTGGAAAAATACTCCGACCACGCCGAAATGCGGTCGGCGGCAAACAAAACTTCTTCCCCCGTCGCCTCGCCGCGCATCACACGGGGATATCCCTCGGCCGCCAAGGTCGCCAAGCGAAACGACGGCAGCGCGGCGGGATCGTGAGCGGCCTGCGCTTGTTCGATTTTCAGCGGATCGAGGTCCGGCAGGGCTTCGATGATTTGAAAGCGGGTTGGCTCGCCGCTGCTTGCGATAGCGCCACGCTCGGCCAGCAGGCGCAACAGCCCATCCGCCAGCGGCGGCCCGACCGTGGGGTCCAAACCTGTTCGCCGCGCGATTTCCGCCGCCGTGCCACCCGCGCCGAGCGCGCGCTCGAACCCGACCTCGCGCGCGACCCCAAGCGCCAACCGAAACACATACTCCTCGATGAAATCGCAGGAGGCGATGAAGCGCTCGTCGAACAGCGGCAGCAGCTCGGCGGGCAACAGTTCGGCGCGCAGATCGGAATCGGTGGCGGCGGCGCGGACGAGCATCAAACCTCCTCAAGACCTTTGCTTTCCGGCGGACGGACGGGCGTGGAGCTGAAATATTCCGGACCGGTCAAGGGACTGTATCAGCCCAGCGCAATTGACCTTGCGCCAGCAGCCGACCGTCCTCAAGAACGCAGTCGAAACGAAGTTTGCCGTTAGACTCCAAAAAACGGATCGCGCACGCCTGCCCCGGCCGCAGCGGCGTCAGAAATTTCACCACCGGCATTCCGTGCGCGCTCCGGCTCGGATATTCGGATTTGAAGGCGCGAAGCACCGCATCCAAGATCACCACGCCGGGCACGATGGGATTGCCGGGAAAATGCCCGGCCAAGCTGGGATGATCGTCAGGGATGGAGAAAAACCGCTCAACGGTCATGCGGGACGGACGCGGCGGGATGCGATCCCGCCAGCAGCGCCAGCAACGCCGCTCGCGTCGGCTTGCCGGTTTCATTGCGCGGCAGGGCGTCGACCTTGACCAGCGGGCGCGGCAAAAACACCGGATCGAGGCGCTGGGCCAAGGCGGCGAGCAGTTGCCGCTTGCTCAAATCGGGCGCGACCACCAACGCCGCCAGCCGGACGACCTCCGCCTCTTCCGATTCCGGCGTCAGAAAAACGCCCTCGATCACGCCGTCGATAGCGTTGAGCTGGTGGTTGAGATAGCCGAGCGAGGTCCGCTTGCCGGCGATGTTGACCACATCCTCCCGCCGGCCCAGCAGTTTGAATTCCGCCGCGCCGCACGGTTCGACGAGATCGTTCAACGGCACCGGTTCCGGCAAATGCGCGCCGGAAAGCGATCCGTCGCGCAGTTCGAAGCCGTCGTAAAGCCGCCAGCGGTCGCCGTCCAAGGTGCGGCGGCTGGCGATGGAGCCCGCTTCAGTGCAGCCGTAGATTTCCAGCACCGGCGCGCCGAACGCCGCCTCGGCGCGCGCGGCCAACGCATCCGACAGCGGCGCGGTCGCCGAAATCAGGAACGCCGGTCGCGGCCACGTCAACCCGGCCTGGACGCACGCTTGCAGGTGCACCGGAGTGGTGACCAGCACGCGCGGCGCGGGAACGGCCGCCAGCGCCGCGCGGATGTCGTCTGGAAAAAACGGCCGGCCGCCGTGGACCCGCGCGCCGCTGGCCAGCGGAGCCATGATCGAGGTTTCCAAGCCGTACATGTGCTGGGGCGGCACGGTCGCCACGATGGCGGTGGTCGGATCGAAGCCGAAGCGCTGCCGCGCTTGCCGCGCGCCGCCGATCAATTCACCCCAGGTTTTAGGATTCGGTTTGGCAAGCCCAGTGCTGCCGGAGGTAAACGCAATTGCCGTCACCTGATCGCTGGACACTTCCGGCACGGCGGGAACGTCCGGTCCAGCCGTCGCCGTTTCGAGCCAAGCCTCGATGTCGCTATCGGTGATTCGGCCGTTGTCGGGGTAATCGTCGGCGACGCGCCGGACGTGCAACTCGGCGCGACTGGAGGGCAGCAGATTGCTTTGGCCGTTCGCGCCCACGGCGGCGAAAGCGACCAGAAACAGATAGCGGTCCTCGCAAAGGTTGAAGATGAAACGCCCGGCCGGCAGATGCTGGGCGACGGCGGTGACATGGCGCAAAAACCGCTCGCGCCGGATGGGACCATCGCGCCACCAAGCGATTAAATCGCCCGGCGCGCTCATCGATAGCAAGGGTAATTTGGCTGGCATCGTGGAAGAGAGCGAGGTTGATGCGTTAATGTAGCAAAGTTCGACGATAATTCGCCCTTGCTTGACGGTAAGAATGGGCAAGGGCTTCTTCCACATGACCGTACCGAAGCGATATTGAAATCATGCCGACTCCCGATCCCTCTCCACAGATCGACCCTAAGATTTCCCACAAGCCACCCGGTGCGCTGGATGTCATCCTCAGCGTATTGGCTTCGTTCTTCGGCGTGCAAAGCGCGCGCAACCGGGAACGAGATTTTCAGCATGGCCGGCCCGCTCACTTCCTTATCGTAGGGGTGGGCCTGACCGTGCTGCTGATTTTGGGAATCTGGCTGGCGGTCAAACTCGCCCTGCGCGCCGCCACCGGCTAAGCCGAAGCGGTTCCAGCGCCTATCCTTCACAACGACTCTAACGGATTTCGACGATGAGCCGTATCGTCCTCACCGAGGAACTGCAAGCCGAGTACGCACGGCTGTTTTCCAGCTGTAATATCCGCCCCGAACGCGCCGCCGAAGCCGAGGAACTGGTCGATGCGCTGCTGGCCGACCGAGGCCGCTATCACGCGGTCGCGGGGCGGCTCAAGCTTCCCTGGTTCGTGGTGGCGGTGCTGCATTACGCCGATACCGACCGCGATTTCAACGTTCACTTGCATAACGGCGACCCGCTGAGCGAACGCACCCGCCATCTGCCGGACGGCAGGCCAGCGCAAGGCGAACCACCGTTCGCCTGGGAAGACAGCGCCACCGATGCATTGAGCCTGCGTTATTTCGACCAATGGGCCGACTGGAGCATCGCCGGCACTTTATTTCTGTTGGAAGGTCACGGCGGCTGGGGCTACCGGCTACACCATCCCGAGGTGCTTTCGCCGTATCTGTGGCACCATTCCACCCACTACAGCCAGGGCAAATATGTCACTGACGACACCTGGAGCGAAACCGCCGCCCCCCGGCAGTACGGGGTTGCGGTGCTGCTGCGGCGGCTGGCGGAACGCGGCGCGATCGAATTCGTCGCCACCGGCGAGCGAGCGGCCCGACCGCTGTTGCGTTACGACCGGGGAGAACCCTCCCCGACCGTCGAGGCGTTGCAGCGTTTCCTCAATACTTTGCCCGGTATCTTTTTGAAGGTGGACGGCATAGCCGGCCCCAGAACGTCAGAAGCGTTCCATAAGCTGTGCGGGCGGTATTTGCTGGACGACCCGCGCGAAACCGGTGGCAATTGATTGCGATAGCCAGGATTCACCGGCGTCAAGCCGGCCGAGAACGCGGGCTGTTTAACCCAGATGCTTCCCCAAAAACCCGCCCTGCGCGGCAAAATAAGCGACGAACCGCTCCTCGAAATCCGCCACCACCGATTCCCGCACCGCCGGTCGGACCAGCAACGCTTCGCACCAGTTCGCGATCTTGGGTGTTTTCGCCAGCAAGCCTTGGGGATGATGGCGTTCGATGATCTCCAGCCGCATGAGCAGCGGCGCGTAAGCGGTATCGGCCAGCGAAAAGGCCGCGCCGTTAAAGAACGGACCTTCGCCCAACTGCTGTTCCACATAGCGCAAATCGGCCAACAAACCGTCCTTTTCCCGTTCGAAAACCGCTTCATCCGCCGCCACCAGCAGTCGGTACTGGCGGCCGATCAGGTTGGAGCCGAATTCGATCCAGGCCCGGTTGTGCGCCCGCCGCCAGGGGTCTTGCGGGTGCAGCGGCGGCGGGTTGGTCTCGTCCAGATACTCGTTGATCACCGCCGATTCGAACAACACCCGCTTTTCATCCACCCGCAGCACCGGCACTTTTCCCATCGGCGAAATCGCGTTGAACCAGTCCGGAAGATTTTGCAGATCGACATAGGTGATATCGAACGGGACCTGTTTCTCCTTCAGGGTAATCACCGAACGTTGCACGAAGGGGCAAAGCACGAAACTGATCAACTGATAGGCCATGACGCTCTCCCTCAACGATGACTGGGTTCACACCGCGCGGATACCATCAAAGCATAACGGCTGGACACAGGAAGGCAACGGCCTCGGTTCCACCGCCGAAATGACCGGTTAAAGCGCCCCCTCAAAACCGTGCTGCCGCCACGCCTCGTACAAGACGATGGCGACCGCATTGGACAGGTTCAGGCTGCGACCGGTGGTGCGCATCGGCAAGCGCAAGCGTTGCTCCGCTGGAATACTGTCTAAAAGCTCAGCCGGCAAGCCGCGCGATTCAGGACCGAACAGCAACACCTCATCCGGCTGATAGGCGACCGTATGATAATGACGCGCGCCCTTGGTGGTAAACGCAAACAACCGCGCCGGTTTCACCTCGGCGAGAAAAGCCGCCAGATCGCGGTGCAGGCGCACGGCGGCCCATTCGTGATAGTCCAAGCCCGCGCGCCGCAATTGCCGGTCGTCGAACTGAAAACCCAGCGGTCGGATCAGATGGAGCCGCGCGCCGGTGTTGGCGCACAGCCGGATGATGTTGCCGGTGTTGGGCGGAATTTCCGGCTCGAACAGCGCCACGTCAAACATCAAACCCGATTCCGCTTAACCATCCATCCGCAATTCCTTGATCTTGCGGGTCAGGGTATTGCGGCCCCAGCCCAACAAGCGGGCGGCGTCTTGGCGGTGGCCACCGGTCTGTTCCAGCGCGGCCCGGATCAAGACCCGCTCGAAGCTGGGCAAGGCGCTCTCCAGCAGATTTTGCCCGCCGCGCGCCAAATTCTGACTGGCCCACAGCCGCAGCGCGGCTTCCCACTCGGGGCCGTTGCCTTCCGTACCCGGCGTTCGTTCCCGCAATTCCACCGGCAAATCCTCCAGATGGATTTCCCGGCCCGAGGCCATCACCGTCAGCCAGCGGCAGAGATTCTCCAACTGGCGGACGTTGCCCGGCCATTCCAACCGGCCGAGATAATTTTCGGTTTCCGGCCGCAATACTTTAGGCTCGACCCCCAACTCCCGCGCGGCCTGGCTCAGAAAGTGCCGGGTCAACAACGGAATATCTTCGCGGCGACGGTTGAGCGACGGCAATTGGACCCGGATCACGTTCAAGCGATGATACAGGTCTTCGCGAAACAGCCCATCGCGCACTCGTTGCTCCATGTTCTGATGGGTGGCGGCGATCACCCGCACATCGACCCGCGTCGGGGTATGGCCACCCACCCGATAAAACTCCCCCTCGGCCAGCACTCGCAGCAACCGCGTCTGCAATTCGGCCGGCATGTCGCCGATCTCATCCAGGAACAACGTACCGCCGTTGGCTTGCTCGAAGCGCCCCTGCCGGGAGGTCTGCGCCCCGGTAAACGCTCCGCGCTCGTGGCCGAACAGTTCCGATTCCAGCAGATCGCGGGGGATGGCGGCGGTATTGATGGCGATGAACGGCTTGTCGGCGCGCGGGCTATGTCGGTGCAGGGCGTGAGCCACCAACTCCTTGCCGGTGCCCGATTCACCGGTGATCAACACCGTGATATTGGAGCGCGCCAAGCGGCCGATGGCGCGGAACACCTCCTGCATCGCCGGGGCTTCGCCGATGATGTCCGGCAGCGGCTGGTCTTGCTCCGGCGAGCCGCCCTGCTGGCGGTAGCTGAGGCAGGCGCGGCGGACCAGGGCCACCGCATCGTCCACATCGAACGGCTTGGGCAGATACTCGAATGCGCCGCCCTGATAGGCGGAGACCGCGCTGTCGAGATCGGAATGGGCGGTCATGATGATGACCGGCAATTCCGGCACGCGCTCGCGCAAGCGGGCCAGCAGCTCCAGCCCGTTCATGCCCGGCATTCGAATATCCGCCATCACCGCGTCCGGCCGGCTCCGCTTGAGCGCGTCCAGCACGCCCGCCGCGCTTTCGAACGTCGCGACCGTCATGCCGTCGCGCTGTAGCGCCTTTTCCAGCACCCACCGAATGGCGTGGTCGTCGTCGATGACCCAAACGTGCTCTTTTCTGCTCATCCGGTCTTTCCCAAGGGCAGCAACAGCGTGAAGACGGTTTCACCGGGCCGGCTGGCGCACTCGATCAGACCGCCGTGCTGGTTGACGATGTTTTGGGCGATGGACAGACCCAGGCCAGTGCCGTCCGGCCGGCCGCTGATCATCGGATAAAAAATCTGCTCCTGCTGTTCGGGCGGAATGCCGGGCCCATCGTCGATCACATCCAAGCGCGCCACCAGCTTGTGGCGTTTCGCGCCGATGGTGTACTGACGTTGGACCCGAGTGCGCAACAGGATCGTGCCGCGACCGTCGAGCGCTTGCACGGCGTTGCGCACCACGTTGAGCACCGCCTGAATCAAGCGGTCGGCGTCGCCCCACACCGGCGGGATGCTGGGATCGTAGTCGCGTTCGATGCGGATTTCGGGCGCGTCCTCGGCTTCCACCAGCGCGCAGACCCGCTCCACGATTTCGTGGATGCTGACTTCATCGTAGGCGTGGGGTTGGTTGGGTCCGAGCATCCGATCCACCAGATTGCGCAACCGGTCGGCCTCGCCGATGATGATGCCGGTGTATTCCCGCAAGGCCGGGTCGGGCAATTCGCGCTCCAGCAATTGGGCCGCCCCGCGCAGCCCGCCCAACGGGTTCTTGATTTCGTGCGCCAGATTGCGCACCAGCGCCCGGCTGGTGTGGTGCTGGGCCAGGATGTGCTCTTCTCGGTTGATGCGCAGCCGCCAGTCCACTTGGCGCAGCTCCAGCAACAGCTCGGACGGCGGATCGCGCTCCAGCAGCGGCGCGGCGGTGCAGTCCACGGTGACGGCGCGCTCCGCCGGAAACACCAAATGCAATTCCCGTTCGATGTAGGGATGGCCGCTGGCCAAGCAGTTCCGCAAGCCGCCGACGAACGCTTCAGCCCCGACCAGCAGCTCCGGCAGGCCGAGCTTGTACGCCTTGCGGAAACTGAGTTCGAACAAAGCCTCCGCCGCCGCGTTCATGAACAGCAAGCGCAGCCGCCGATCCAATACCAACACGGCGATGCTCAGACCATCCACCACCCGCCGGCAATCATCTTTCAACACCTTTGCCTCGCCTTTGAGTGTTTGGCGCTCGTGAGTCCAGCCTTGCGGCAACCGCCGGACTCGGCCGTTTTAGCCGAACGCGGCCTCTGCGCCCGTTCGGTGCAGGCGTCGCCTCCAGCCTGCCGCCAGTTCGCGCTCGACCGCCGGTATTGCACCAAATTAGTGCAATACGGAACGTTATTCTAAATTCGGCCGCCGTGAAAGACGACGCCCCCGACTGGGGGCGTTACCGGCAGCGGGTATCAGGCGGCCAGCGAGACGCCGGCCGCTGCTGGGTGTATCAGAGGCTGTAGTACATGTCGAATTCGACCGGATGGGTCGTCATCCGCAACCGAGTCACATCCTCCGTTTTCAGAGTGATGTAGGCGTCGATCAAGTCGTTGCTGAACACGCCGCCCTTGGTGAGGAACTCGCGGTCGGCGTCCAGCGCCGCCAGCGCTTCGTCGAAGTAGAAACAGACCTTGGGAATCTGCTTTTCCTCCTCCGGCGGCAGATCGTAGAGGTCCTTGTCCATCGCATCACCCGGATGAATCTTGTTCTGGATGCCGTCCAAACCGGCCATCATCATCGCGGCGAACGCCAGATAGGGGTTGGCGGTGGAATCGGGGAAGCGCACTTCGATGCGTCGGCCTTTCGGGCTGCTGACGTAGGGAATGCGGATCGAAGCGGAGCGGTTGCGCGCTGAATAAGCCAGCATGACCGGCGCTTCGAAGCCCGGCACCAGCCGTTTGTAGCTGTTGGTGGAAGCGTTGGTGAACGCGTTCAGCGCCTTGGCGTGCTTGATGATGCCGCCGATGTAGTACAGCGCGGTCTCGGACAAACCGGCGTATTGGTCGCCCGCGAACAGATTGACGCCGTCCTTAGCCAACGACTGATGGACGTGCATACCGCTGCCGTTGTCGCCCACCAGCGGCTTGGGCATGAAGGTCGCGGTCTTGCCGTAGCTGTGGGCGACGTTCTGGATGGCGTACTTCAAGGATTGCACCTCATCCGCCTTGCGCACCAACGTATTGAATTTCACGCCGATTTCGCACTGGCCGGCGGTGGCGACTTCGTGGTGGTGCACCTCGACGGTGTGGCCCATCTGCTCCAGCGCCTGACACATCGCGCCGCGAATGTCGTGTAGGGAATCGACCGGCGGCACCGGGAAATAACCGCCCTTGACGCCGGGGCGATGGCCGAAGTTGCCACCCTCATAAGCGCGCTCGGAATTCCAGCCGGCCTCGGAGGAGTCGATCTTGCAGAAACTGCCGCTGATGTCGGCGCCCCAGCGGATGTCATCGAAGATGAAAAATTCGTTTTCCGGGCCGAAAAAAGCGGTGTCGGCGATGCCGGTGGATTTCAGATAGGCTTCAGCGCGGCGGGCCAACGAACGCGGGTCGCGTTCGTAACCCTGCATGGTGTTGGGCTCGATCACATCGCAAGTCAGCAGCAGGGTCGGCTCTTCGAAGAACGGATCGATGCAGGCGGTGACTGGATCGGGCATCAGGATCATGTCGGATTCCTGAATGCCCTTCCAGCCGGCGATGGACGAGCCGTCGAACATCTTGCCGTCTTCGAAGACCTCTTCGTCGAAGGCGCTAATCGGTACGGTGACGTGTTGCTCCTTGCCGCGCGTGTCCGTGAAACGGTAGTCCACGAACTTGATGCCTTTTTCCTCGACCAACCTCATCACATCAGCAGCATTCATTATTAATGATTCCTCGGGTTGAATAATCGATCACAACGTGAGCGGGAAAAATCTCGGTTTGCCATCGCGGAGCACGAACCATGCCACCGCTATTTTTTGCAGCTTAGACCGTCATCTATAGGCTGGATACCCGATGACCGGCAGCCCCTTTGCACTATACTGGTGCAATATGCTTCGCGGTCCGCTCTATTTTGACGCAACGTAACGCCAAACACATAAAATGTTGGAATATGGCGACAAGCTTTATACTTCGCACGCACCAACGCTATTAGGAGGATGCCATCATGCAACTCGAATTTCTGGCCCAGAACGTCAAGTGCAACGGTTGCGCCAGCGCTATTCGCGCCGGGCTTGGCAAACATCCGCAAGTTCGAGAGGTTCAGGTAGACGTACCGACCGGCCGAGTGACGGTACACGCTGACAGCGATATCCACACCGAATTGGGCGCGACGCTAAAAGAACTGGGTTATCCCGAA
Organism: Candidatus Competibacteraceae bacterium; assembly: GCA_016713505.1. Classification (NCBI taxonomy): domain Bacteria; kingdom Pseudomonadati; phylum Pseudomonadota; class Gammaproteobacteria; family Candidatus Competibacteraceae; species Candidatus Competibacteraceae bacterium. The sequence continues at coordinate 2,302,668 of JADJPA010000001.1, forward strand.
AAAGCATGAGGGAGGAATCGAAACGGGCGTCTTCGCCAGCAAAATGCTGGCGCGACCAAACAAACGACATCGCGCGCCCCGGCGGCGGGCCGGAGGCGAGCTCTAGTCCCGCCTCCGCTGAAACAATGACTTAAAAGCGCATTCCCACATTCAGGCCGACCACCCACGGGTCGATTTCCACGGTGCCGATGCTGGCTCCGTCCAGTTTGGCCTTGGTATCGATATCCATATAGCTGACTTCGGCATTCACAAACCAATTCGGCGCCACGTCGATATCGATACCGACCTGCCCCGCGATACCGATCGAATCCTTAAGCTTCAGCTTGCTGCCGGCCAAAGCGCCTTTGGTCCCTTCGTCAAAGAACATGGTGTAGTTCAAACCCACACCGACATAAGGACGAAAATTGCTTTGCGGCATGAAGTGATACTGCACGAACAGCGTCGGCGGCAGGTGTTTGGTGTCGGCGACATCGCCCGCCCCGGAAAGCTTGACATCATGACTGAACGGCAAAGCCAGAATCAGTTCGAGGCCCAGATTCGGAGTCGCCATATAGGTGAAATTGAAACCGAGACTGTAGCCGTCATCCACGTTGAGGTCGGCGCCCGGCCCAAGATTGAGATTATCGGATTTCGGGAAGACCCCCCAAAGACCCACCCGGCCCAGCCAATCCCCCGCCTCGTAGGCCTGAGCGGTTCCCGCCAGCAAACCCCCAGCCAATGCCGCCGCCAACATGCCCTTCAACATTTTCGAAGACATCACAAGCTCCTTAATACCCAGTTATTGATTTATCGCCCAACAAAATCCGACCAAAAAACACAAAACTATTGTGTACTTTCGCAACAATTTAGTCAAAATACAATAAAGTGTATCAAAAACTCAATATTCTTTAGTCAGCCAAGGGCGGCAGTATCTGAACCACTTCTTCAAATGTCGTCAGGCCGGCGGCGATCTGGAGAGCCGCGCTGACTCGCAACGGCCGCATTCCTTGTTCGAACGCACCGCGCCGCAAGGTCTCCTCATCCATGTCCGGCCGGAACAAACGGCGCAATCCCGGTGTCACCGCCAGCAACTCATACAGACCGACGCGCCCTAGATAACCGGTATTGCGACATTCCGGGCAACCCTTCGGCGCTCTGATGGCCGCCGGTTTGGGCAAGGGCCAAGGCCGGACCAGCGCGCCCCACAATACCTCGTCGATCTGGTCGGCTGCCTTGCAATGGGGACACAGGGTGCGCACCAGACGTTGCGCCATTACCCCGATCAGCACGTTCTGAATCAGGTAATACGGCACGCCCAAATCGAGCAAGCGGGTCACGGCCGAGGCGGCGTCGTTGGTGTGCAGGGTCGACAGCACCAAATGGCCGGTCAGGGCGGCCTGCACCGCCATCTGGGCGGTTTCCAGATCGCGAATCTCACCGACCATGATGATGTCGGGGTCCTGTCGCAACAGGGTGCGGATGCCGTGGGCGAAGGTGAGATCGATGCCCGGCTGCACCTGCATCTGGTTGAGTTCCGGGGCGATCATTTCGATGGGATCTTCAACCGTGCAGACGTTGACCTCCGGCGAGGCCAGTTGCTTGAGCGTGGTGTAGAGCGTCGTGGTTTTGCCGGAGCCGGTCGGGCCGGTGACCAGGACGATGCCGTGCGGCCGGGCGATCATGTCCTTCCAGGCCGTTTCCTCGGCGGGGGCGAAGCCGAGCTGGCCGAAGGTTTTGGTGACCGTATCGGGATCGAAGATGCGCAGCACGCATTTTTCGCCGAAGGCGGTCGGCATGGTGGACAAGCGCAATTCGATCTCGCGGCCGGCCGGCGTTCGGGTCTTGATCCGGCCGTCTTGGGGCCGACGCTTTTCGGCCACATCCATCCGGCCCAGAATTTTGATGCGGCTGGTGACGGCGGCCATGACCGGCGGCGGTAGCTGATAGATCGCATTCAGCACGCCGTCGATACGGAAGCGGATATTGCCTTGCTCGCGGCGCGGCTCCAGATGGATGTCGCTGGCGCGCTGGGAGAAGGCGTATTGCAGCAGCCAGTCCACGATCTGGACGATCGGCCGCTCGTCGGCGCTCAACTCGCCGCGCCGGCCCAGTTCCAGCAACTGCTCGAAGTTGAGGATGCCGGACGCCGGTTCCGCCGTCCCTTTCAGCGCGCCGCGCACCGAGCGCGAGACGCCGTAGAACTCCATCTGGTAGCGGTTGACATCCAGCGGATTGGCGATGACTCGTTCGATAGTGCGGCGCAGGGTTTGTCCCAGCACGTTCTGCCAGTCGGTCAGCCAGGGCTCGGTGGTGGCGAACACCACGCGGCCATCGTCCGCCGCGACCGGTAGAATTTGATAGCGGGCGGCATAATCGAAGGAAATGAACGGTAACAGCCGCTCCACCGCCGCGATGTCGAGCTTGAGCGGATCGATGCGCAGATAGGGCAATCCGACCTTGTTCGCCAACCATTCGGTCAGCACTTCCAGACTGAGAATTTGATGCGGCGGCTGGAGGTGGTGCAATTTTTTGTTGGCGACCACCACCAGCGGATGGAGTTCGCCGCGTTCCAGTTTGGAACCCGCCAGCGCCAGATCGGCGTCGCCCTTGGCCACCAGCCCGTCGGCGACTAAATCATCCAATACTTCCTTGACCGTCAGACGGTGTTCGGACATGCGCGACTTCGAGGGCGAGATGGGACGGGAATCGGCGATCTTGGGAAACGGGCGCACGGTCGAAGCGAGAGGATTTTGGGCATTCACAAGATTATTGCTTAATTTAACCGTATATCGACTGATAAAAGAGACTATTAAACCTAAAAACTCTATTATTAGGGTATAATTTACTACACTTAGTATCTAATATTTTTTGAAAAATTGCATCAAAATAATTTCAATCGACAATAAACAATTTGGCCCCGATTTTGGTGCTGGAGCGGTGCGGTTCCGCGCCATCCGCCACTTGATAGCTAGTCCCTGGGGTGAGCGTGTAAATGCGTCCGTCTTGTAGCTCCGTTTCAAGCTCTCCCTCAAGACACAGCAAAAGGTGCCCCTTGGAACACCAATGGTCCGCGAGATAGCCGGGGGTATATTTGACCATCCGCACGCGAATGTCCCCGAAATACAGGGTTCGCCAATAAGCAAATCCCGTTTCACCCTTATGGCTCGTAGGCTCGACCGTCGACCAATCGGTGATGCCGAAAGGGATGTCCTGTATCTGCATGATTAAGTGTTCCTGCTTGTGGGTCACAGCCTGAATTAAGAGCTTTCGAGCGCGCGCTCGAAGCGCCGCGCATCAACCCCTCACAACACTTCCAACTTGGCGTAAGCCAGCACCAGCCACTTGGAGCCGCCTGACTTGGGAAAATCCACCCGCGCCCGCGCGTGGTAGCCGGCACCCTCGACTTCCAGCACCACCCCGTCGCCGAACTGCGGATGGCGCACCCGCTGCCGGGCTTGCAACCCAGCGGTGGCGACACCTTTCGCGGGCGCGGTTTGCACGGGCGCGGGGCTAAACGCCCGCCGCTTCGCGCGGGCGCGCACGTTATGAATCAAATCGGCGGGAATTTCACCGACAAAACGCGAAGGGGACGGATAGTTCTCCTGACCGTACCAGGTACGCTGCTCGGCGTAGCTCAGATACAACTGCTGGCGGGCGCGAGTGACGCCGACGTAGGCCAAGCGGCGTTCTTCTTCCAACTGGCGCTGTTCCCCCACGGAACGACCGTGCGGAAACAATCCTTCCTCCAGCCCGACCAGGAATACCACTGGAAATTCCAGTCCCTTGGCCATGTGCAGGGTCATCAACTGCACGCAATCGTCGCTGGTCGACCCTTGGCCTTGGCCCGATTCCAGCGCGGCGTGGGCGAGAAAGGCATTGAGCCAGTCGGGTTCGGCCGGATCGGCTCCGACCGTGACCGGATCGGTATGGGTGATAAAATCAGCGCTGGCGTTGATCAACTCCTCCAGGTTTTCCACCCGCATCTCGCCCTTGTCGGCCTTGGCCTGTTCGTACATCGCCAATAGGCCGCTGCCGGTGACGGCGCGTTCGACTCGTCCCGGCAACGGATGGCCGTGGCTGTCGGCGTCCAGGGTTTCGATCAGGCTCAGGAAGCCGCGCACGGCGTTGGCGGCCCGCCCGCTCAAACCGCCTTCCGCCAGCAGTTGTAAAGACGCTTGCCAGAGCGAGATACGTTGGCCGCGCGCCGCCTCCCGTAACAGATCGAAGGTCCGTTCGCCGATGCCGCGCGGCGGGGTGTTCGCCACCCGCTCGAACGAGGGGTCGTCGTCGCGATTGGCGAGCAGCCGCAGATACGCCAACGCATCCTTGATTTCGGCCCGCTCGAAAAAGCGCAAGCCGCCGTAAATCCGATACGGCACCGCCATCCCGATCAGCGTTTCCTCGAACAGCCGCGATTGGGCGTTGGAGCGGTACAGAATCGCCGCGTCGCGCCGCTGCCCGCCCCGCTCCACCCACTGGCGGATGCGTTCCACCACGAAACGCGCCTCGTCAACTTCGTTGAAGGCGTTGTAAACCTGAATCGGTTCGCCGTCGCCGTCGGCGGTCCACAGGTTTTTGCCCAACCGTCCGGCGTTATTCGCGATCAGCGCGTTGGCGGCTTTGAGAATGTTGTGGGTGGAGCGATAGTTCTGCTCCAGACGGACGGTTTGAGTGCCGGGAAAGTCGGCGGCGAAGCGCTGGATATTCTCGACTTTCGAGCCGCGCCAGCCGTAGACGCATTGATCGTCGTCGCCGACGATGAATACATCGCCCTGACCGCCGCCCAGCAAGCGCGCCCAGTGGTACTGAATGGTGTTAGTGTCTTGAAACTCATCGACCAGGACGTGCTGGAACCGCTCGCGATAATGGGCCAGCAGTTCGGTGTCATCGCGCCAGAGTTCGTAGACTCGCAGCAGTAATTCCCCGAAATCCACCAGGCCGCCGCGCTCGCATTCCTGCTGGTAGAGGGTATAAATGCGCTGGTACTGACGTTTGACCGGATCGTCGGCGCCGTCGAGATCGGCGGGGCGCTGGCCTTCGTCCTTGCAACGGTTGATGAAGCCGGCGACTTGTGGCGGCGGCCATTTCTTCTCATCCAGATTCAAGGCGCGCAACACCCGTTTCAACAGGCGAGACTGGTCGTCGCTGTCCAGAATCTGGAAGGCGCGCGGCAGGCGAGCCTCCTGCCAGTGCTGGCGCAGCAGCCGGTGCGCGATGCCGTGGAAGGTGCCGATCCACAGGCCACCGATGGGATGATCCAGCATCGACTCGACCCGCCCGCGCATCTCGGCGGCAGCCTTATTGGTGAAGGTCACCGCCAGAATCGACCAGGGCGAAGCCTTTTCCACCGCCAGCAGCCAAGCGATGCGCCGGGTCAGCACGCGGGTTTTGCCGCTGCCCGCGCCGGCCAGCACCCGCAAATAACCCCTCGGCGCGGTCACCGCCGCGCGCTGGGGTTCGTTGAGATCATCGAGAATCCAGGAAACGTCCATGACAGGCGATTCTAGCAGAATCATCCCCAGCCCTTGTGGGCCACCGCGCGGCGCGGATACACCGTCCAACCCCACCCGCTACCGAACCGGTCCAGGGGTCAGGAAACATCGACCGTGCGCCGTTCCGCATGGCTTTGCCGGGCTAATTCGATCACGCGGATGGTGTTTTTGGCCTGTTCCGGCAGGACGATCAACGCCGCCTGTCCGGTGATGGCCTGGTAGATATTTTCGTAATAACGCGCGTAGTTGCCGTTGAGGGTTTCGATCTTGCCCTGGAAGTGCAAGCCGCCGATTTGCGTGTTGAGCCTTCCCCAATGCGCCTCCGGCTCCGCGCCCCAATCCGCGCCTTGCGGAGCGAGCCCGCGCTTGAGGGCGTCTTCCTGGGGGTCGACTCCGTACTTCACGAACGAGCCTTCGGTGCCGTGCAAGGCGAAACGCGGCCCCGGCTCGCGCACCAGCAAGCCGGATTTCAGGGTGACCTTGAGGTTGTCGTAATGCAGGATCAGTTCGAACTGATCGTCGGCCGCATCCGCCGCCCGCTGGCTTCGGATATCGGCGGTCAGCCGTTGCGGCAAGCCAAACAACACCAGCGCCTGATCGATCAAATGCGCGCCGAGATCGAACAAGACCCCACCGCCCGGCCCCGCTTGTTCCCGCCAAGCCCGCTCCGCGCTGAAATAATTCCTGAAGCGGTCGAAATGGCTTTCATACTCCACCAAGCGGCCCAGCAAACCCTGCCTTAGGATTTGGCAGACCGTCTGAAAGTCACCGTCCCAGCGCCGGTTTTGAAAAGCGCTGACGAGTTTGTTTTGCTGTCGTCCCAGATCGATCAGTTGCTGGGCATGGTCCGAGGTGAGGGTGAAGGGCTTGTCCACCACCACATGCTTGCCCGCCCGTAGGGCCTGTTGGGCCAGCTCGAAATGGGACGCGCTCGGCGTGGCGATCACGACCAGCTCAATGCGGTCGTCCGCCAACAGGGTAGCCACATCCTTGACGGTCTCGACCCACGGATAGCGCTCGCGCGAGGTCTCACCGCGCCGTTCGACCACCTTGGCCAGCCGCAAGCGCGGAACGGTCGTGATGAACGGCGCGTGAAAGACTCGTCCCGCCATGCCATAGCCGATCAGTCCCACCTCGATATCGCGCATGATTGGCGCCCCCCAAAGTGTTCATGCCCATCAATTCAAACCGATTCCTGAGAAAGCCCACGCCTTGAACCCCACACAAACGCCTTGATGTCACTTATATAGCGCACAAGCGGGACAGGCGCACTTCTTAACCAGGGGTGTGATAAATTAAGTACAGCAATTAGCAACCTCCCAGTGCCAGCCATGCTAGACACGGCATTATCAGCTGCTATTAAACTCTTGAAATTCCCTATTTAAATATAGTGAAAATATGAAAATTACGATTTTTGGTTCCGGCTACGTCGGATTGGTCACCGGCGCCTGCTTCGCCGATGTCGGCAACGACGTATTGTGCGTGGACGTGGACCCGCGCAAGGTCGAAATGCTCCAGCGCGGCGAAATTCCGATCCACGAACCCGGCCTTGATGACGTGGTTCAACGCAACGGTGACAGCGGCCGCTTGCGGTTCACCACCGATACGGCCGAAGGGGTCGCCCACGGCCTGTTTCAGTTCATCGCCGTCGGCACCCCGCCCGACGAAGACGGTTCCGCCGACCTCCAGCACGTCCGCGCGGTCGCCCGCTCCATCGGCCAGCACTTGACCGGCTATCGCGTGGTGGTCAATAAATCCACCGTGCCGGTCGGTACCGCCGATGTGGTGCGCGACACCATCGCCGCCGCGCTGGCCGAACGCGGCCAGACTATCCCGTTCTCGGTGGTTTCCAACCCGGAATTTCTCAAGGAAGGGGCGGCCATCCAGGATTTCATGCGGCCCGACCGAATCATCGTCGGCTGCGACGATCACCGCGCCACCTTACAATTGCGCGCCCTGTACGCGCCGTTCAACCGCAACCGCGACCGGCTGATCGAGATGGATGTGCGTTCGGCGGAGCTGACCAAATACGCCGCCAACGCCATGCTGGCCACCAAGATCAGCTTCATGAACGAAATCGCCAATCTGGCCGAACGGCTGGGCGCGGATGTTGAGAAGGTGCGGATCGGCATCGGCGCCGATCCGCGCATCGGCTACCACTTCATCTATCCGGGCGCGGGCTACGGCGGCAGCTGCTTTCCCAAGGATGTCAAGGCGCTCGAACACACCGCCCGTTCGATCGACTACGAGGCCGCGCTGCTCCAAGCCGTCGAAGCAGTCAACGAGCGGCAGAAGAACGTCTTATTCACCAAAATCCAGCGTCATTTCAAGAACCAGCTGCGCGGGCGGACCTTTGCGCTGTGGGGTTTGGCGTTCAAACCCGGCACCGATGACATGCGCGAAGCGCCCAGCCGCAACCTGCTCGAAGCGCTCTGGAAAGAAGGTTGCACGGTGCGGGCTTACGACCCGGCCGCGATGAACGAAGCCCGCCGCATCCACGGCGAACGGCCCGACTTTCAGTTGTGCGCCAAGCCGATGGACGCGCTGACCGGCGCCGACGCCTTGATTATCGTCACCGAATGGAGCGTGTTCCGCAGCCCCGATTTCGACGCCATTCGCCAGCAGCTCAAGCAACCGCTGATTTTCGACGGCCGCAACCTTTACGACCCGGACTACCTGAAAGAATCGGGCTTTAGCTACTACGCCATCGGCCGAGGTGAAACCGCATGATCGTTCCCGTCATCCTGTCCGGGGGTAGCGGCACCCGGCTGTGGCCGCTGTCGCGCGAAGCCTATCCCAAACAGTTCCTGCCGCTGGTGGATGAAAACACCATGCTGCAAAACACCGCGCTGCGGATCGCCGGCGCGACGGACGTGGCCGCACCGCTGGTGGTGTGCAACCAGGACCACCGCTTCATGGTCGCCGAGCAGTTGCGCGCGGTCGGCATCCATCCGGCGATGGTGATTCTGGAACCCACCGGCCGTAATACCGCACCGGCGGTGGCGGTGGCGGCCTTGTACGCCCGCCAACAGAGTGCCGATCCGTTGTTGCTGATCCTGCCGGCCGATCACGTCATCGCCGACAGCGAAGGTTTTCGCGCGGCTGTGGCAAAAGCCGCCCCCCACGCCGAAGCGGGCTGGCTGATCACTTTCGGCATCGTTCCCACCGCGCCGGAAACCGGTTACGGCTACATCAAGGCCGGCACGCCGCTGGATGACTCCGGGGTGTGCGCGGTGGAGCGCTTCGTCGAGAAACCCGACGCCGCCACCGCTAAAGAGTATAAGGAATCAGGCGATTACTCTTGGAACAGCGGCATGTTTCTGTTCCGCGCCTCCGCGCTTCTGGCGGAATTGGAGCGCTTCGCCCCGGCTATTTTGACGGCTTGCCAAGAGTCCTTGACCGCCAGCCGGGCCGAACAAGATTTTCTCTGGTTGGATGGGGCGACCTTTGGCACCTGTCCGAAGGATTCCATCGACTACGCGGTGATGGAAAAAACCGATCGGGCGGTGGTCATGCCGCTGACGGTCGGCTGGAACGACGTCGGCTCGTGGTCGGCCTTGTGGGAAGTCGGCGAACGCGACGGCGACGGCAACATCACCCGCGGCGACGTGATCTCGGTCGACAGCCGCAACACCTACGTGGACGCCGCCACGCGGTTGATCGCCACGGTCGGGGTGGACAATCTGGTGGTGGTCGAAACCGCCGATGCGATCCTGGTCGCCAACAAGGAGCGCGTCCAGGAAGTCAAGGATGTGGTCGACCGGCTCAAAGCCAGCCAGCGCCCGGAAGGCCGCAGCCACCGCAAGGTTTACCGACCCTGGGGCTGCTACGATTCGGTCGATTTCGACCAGCGCTTTCAGGTCAAGCGCATCATGGTCAAACCCGGCGCTTCCATCTCCTCGCAGATGCACCACCATCGCGCCGAACACTGGGTGGTGGTGAGCGGCACCGCCCGCGTCAATCGCGGCGATGAGTCCTTTCTGTTAACCGAAAATCAGTCGGCCTACATTCCGGTCGGCGTGTCGCATCGCCTGACCAACCCCGGCAAGATTGCCCTGGAAATCATCGAAGTGCAGTCTGGCAGCTATCTAGGAGAGGACGATATCGTCCGCTTCGAAGACATCTATGGCCGAGGCAACGGCGAAACCTGAAAAGGCGTGAGGCGTAGGGAGCGATGGGCACCGAACTGACGTGTTTCAAGGCTTACGATATCCGCGGGCGGATTCCCGATGAACTGAACGAGGATTTGGCCTATCGGATCGGCCGGGCCTACGCCGCCTTGTTGCGCCCGCGCCGGATTGCGATCGGCCACGATGTGCGGCTGAACAGCCCGGCGCTGAGCATGGCTGTGACCGAAGGGCTGCTGGACGGCGGCGCGGGCGTGCTGGACATCGGTTTATGCGGCACCGAGGAGATTTATTTCGCCGCGTTTCACCACCAGCTCGACGGCGGCATCATGGTCACCGCCAGCCACAATCCGATGGATTACAACGGGATGAAACTGGTGCGCGAACAGGCCAAGCCGATCAGCGGCGACAGCGGCCTGTTCGCCATCCGCGATCTGGCCGCCCGCAAGGATTTTCCAGCCTCCAAACGCCAGGGCGCTTTGGTCAACCGACCGGACAAAACCGACTACATCGCCCACCTGTTGGGTTATATCGACGCCAGCGCGCTCAGGCCGCTGACCGTCGTGGTCAATGCGGGCAACGGTGGGGCGGGATCGATCATCGACGCGCTGGAACCGCACCTGCCGATCCGATTCATCAAGATTCACCATCAACCGAACGGCGCGTTCCCGCACGGCATTCCCAACCCCTTGTTGCCGGAATGCCGGAACGCCACGGCCCAAGCAGTGCGCGAGCACGGCGCCGATTTGGGGCTGGCCTGGGACGGCGATTTCGACCGCTGTTTCTTCTTCGATGCCAGCGGCCGCTTTATCGAAGGTTATTATCTGGTCGGCCTGCTGGCGGAAACGCTGCTGGCGCGACGGCCGGGCGCGAAAATCATCCACGATCCGCGCTTGACTTGGAACACCGTCGAACAGGTGACAGCGGCGGGCGGCGTGCCGGTGCTGAGCAAGACCGGTCATGCTTTCATCAAGGAACGGATGCGCCAGGAAGACGCGCTCTACGGGGGCGAGATGAGCGCGCACCACTATTTTCGCGATTTTGCCTACTGTGACAGCGGCATGATTCCGTGGTTGCTGGTGACCGAACACCTCTGTCGCACCGGCCAACCGCTGGCGGCGCTGGTGGACGCGCGAATGCGAGCGTTTCCGTGCAGCGGCGAGATCAATTTCCGAGTCGCCGACGCGCCGGCCAAAATCCGGGAAATTCTCTCGACCTACACCGACCGGCAACCGATGCTGGATGAAACCGACGGCGTCAGCCTGGAATTTGCCGACTGGCGCTTCAACCTGCGCTGCTCCAACACCGAACCGCTGCTGCGGCTGAACGTCGAAACGCGCGGTGACGCGAACTTGCTGGAACGCCGGACCGATGAACTGCGAACCTTGATCGAAGGCTGAGCGGTGAGGCGGCCCCTGGCATGAAGGCTGTCCTTAAGCCCAAACCTTGCCAGCCCCTCAGCCCACCGCCGCCAAACTATCCAACGGCCAACGCGGCATGACCTCTATCGCCGCATCCTCATGCTGGCCGGCCGCCAGCCGCCGCCAGCCGGCATAAGCGATCATGGCGCCGTTATCGGTGCAAAACTCCAGCCGGGGATAATAAACCTGCCCGCCCAGTTCGGCGGTCAATTCCCGCAGCCGCTCCCGCAAGCGCCGGTTGGCACCTACCCCACCGGCCACCACCAAGCGCTGCAAGCGAGTCGCTTTCAACGCCCGGCGGCATTTGATCGCCAACGTTTCCACCACGGCTTCCTCGAAAGCCCGCGCCACATCGGCCCGGTTTTCCGGGGTCGGCTCCAGCGTTCGCCACGTATTGATGGCCGCCGTTTTCAAGCCGCTAAAACTGAAATCGCAACCGGGTCGGTCGGTCATCGGCCGGGGAAACGTGAAGCGCCGGGGATCGCCCCGTTCGGCCAGCTTCGCCAACGCTGGGCCGCCGGGATACGGCAAGCCCAGCAGCTTGGCGGTCTTGTCGAAGGCTTCGCCGGCGGCATCGTCCACCGATTCGCCCAAGATTCGATACTGGCCGACGCCTTGCACATCGATCAGCAGACTGTGACCGCCCGATACCAGCAGCGCCACGAACGGGAAAGCCGGCGGCTCTGGCTCCAGCATCGGCGCCAGCAGATGGCCCTCCATGTGATGCACCCCGATGGCCGGCACCCGCCAAGCCCAGGCCAGGCTGCGCCCGATGGCCGCGCCCGCCAGCAACGCGCCGATCAACCCCGGCCCGCGCGTGTAAGCCACGCCTTCGATCCGGTCCGGCGCGACCGCCGCCCGCTGGCAAATCTCGCGTAGTAGCGGCAAGGTCTTGCGAATGTGATCGCGCGAGGCCAACTCCGGCACCACGCCGCCGTACTCGGCGTGCAAGGCGATCTGGCTGTGCAGGGCGTGCGCCAACAGGCCGCGCTCGCCGTCGTAAAGCGCTACGCCGGTTTCATCGCAGGAAGTTTCGATGCCGAGAATCAACATGCCACGTCCGGGTTTTGCATTTGGCAACAAGCTTGATTACACTTCTTCATTTTCCAATTGTCCAACATCTACCAAGACTCACTTAAGATTATGCATGAGGTGCTGAGTTAATGCCTTCCGTGAAAGTCAAAGAGAACGAGCCGTTTGATGTGGCTCTGCGCCGCTTCAAGCGTTCCTGTGAAAAAGCGGGCGTACTGTCCGAGGTCCGCCGCCGCGAGTTTTACGAGAAACCGACCCAGGAACGCAAACGCAAGCGCGCCGCCGCCGTCAAGCGCCATCTGAAAAAGCTTTCCCGCGAAGTCGCCCGCCGCACCCGCATGTTTTGATGCCCGCCGTTCGTCCCCCCCAGCCACGAGCCTCTCACCATGCCTCTCAAAGACCGCATTCAGGACGATATGAAAAACGCCATGCGGGCCAAGGAGAAGGAACGCCTCGGCGCGATTCGCTTGATCCTGGCCGCCGTCAAGCAACGGGAAGTGGACGAACGCATCGAACTGAATGATAGCCAAGTGTTCGGCGTGCTGGAAAAAATGCTCAAGCAACGCCGGGAATCATTGGCTCAATTCCAAAATGCCGGCCGAGCCGATCTCGCCGCCCAGGAAAACTTCGAGATCGACCTGATCCAATCTTACCTGCCGGCGCCGCTCGCCGAGGCCGATCTCGACGCACTGATCGCCGACGCCATCGCCGCCACCGGCGCCCAGTCGGTGCGCGACATGGGTAAGGTCATGGCCTTGATCAAGGATCAGGCGCAGGGTCGGGCTGATCTGGCGGCGGTCAGCGCGCGGGTCAAGGCACGCTTCGACGGTTGAACCGCCGCTTCTCGCCAACGGCCGACCGTCCCAATCCATCATAAACTCCGGGTCTTTTGTTGCGCTTGTCCGCTGACGCCCGGTCGTTTATCCACTAGGCTTTTGGGCTATGGCTGGACGCATACCCCAGGAGTTCCTCGATCAACTGCTCGCCCGGACCGATCTCGTCGAGATCGTCAACAGCCGGGTACCGTTGCGGCGCGCGGGCCGTGAATTCATGGCCTGCTGTCCGTTTCACGCCGAAAAAACGCCGTCGTTCTCGGTCAGCCCCCGCAAGCAGTTCTATCACTGCTTCGGTTGCCGCGCGCACGGTAACGCCATCGGCTTTCTGATGGCCTACGAGCGACTGGATTTTATCGATACTATCGAGGAGCTGGCCCGTCTGGCAGGTCTGGACCTGCCCCCGCTTCAAGGCGGCGTACAGGGGCCTTCGATCAAACCGCTGTTGGAATGGCTGGCTCAGGCCGAGCGCTTCTTTCGCCAGCAGTTACGCGAGCACCCGTTGCGGCAACGAGCGGTCGATTACCTGCGCCAGCGCGGCCTGACCGGCCAGATCGCCAACACCTTCGGCATCGGTTATGCGCCCCCTGGGTGGGATCATCTCAGCAACGCCTTGCGCGAGGCCGGCGCGACCGCCGAAGATCTGCTGGCCGCCGGCTTGGCCAGCCGCGACGAGCACAGTCGCTTGCGCGACCGCTTTCGGGATCGGATCATCTTTCCGATCCGCGACCGCCGCGGCCGCGTTATCGCCTTCGGCGGGCGAGCGCTGGATGGCGCCACCACCCCCAAATATCTCAATTCCCCGGAAACCCCGGTTTTTCATAAAGGCTCGGAACTCTATGGCCTTTATGAGGCCCGACACCATAACCCGCACTTGCGACAGCTGCTGGTGGTCGAAGGATACATGGATGTGGTGGCGCTGGCCCAGCACGATATTTCCTACGCCGTCGCCACGTTAGGGACCGCCACCAGCGCCGAACATATCGAGCGATTGTTCCGGGTGACCGGCGATCTGGTGTTCTGTTTCGATGGCGACCGAGCCGGCCGCACGGCGGCGTGGCGGGCGCTGGAGATCAGCTTGCCCTTCCTGCGCGATGGCCGACAGGTCGGTTTTCTGTTGCTGCCCGAAGGCGAAGATCCCGATTCTCTGGTCCGCGGCGAGGGCCGCGCCGAGTTCGAGCGGCGGTTGCAAAACGCCACGCCGCTGGCGGAGCACCTGTTTGCCGAACTGCGCGCTCAAGTCGCTCCCGACACGCTGGCCGGCCGGGCTCGCTTGGCCGAGCTGGCCCGACCGCTTCTGGGGAAACTGCCCGATGGAACTTTTCGCGAGCTTATGGAAGCGCGCTTGCGGCAGGAAGCACAGGTCAGCAACACCCGGTTACGCCCGCCTCCTTCAGCCTCCAGCACCGCGGCGGATCACAGTCTCCGCTTGACCCGAACGCCTTTGCGTAAAGCCATCGCGTTATTGCTCTACAAGCCGGAGCTGGCGCAACAACCGCTCGAAAACAATTTCGCGCTGCAAGACGACGGCGAATTGGGAACCAAGCTGCTGGCGGAGTTGCTCGCTCTGTTGCGCGCCAATCCCCGGCTCAGCACCGCGGCGCTGCTAGAGCGCTATCGGGACACGCGCGAAGGGACCATTCTGGAGCGGCTGGCCGCTTGGGAGCCGGAAGTCCCGGAACAGGATTATCAGTTCGAGCGAGAATTTAGCGACATTCTCGCCGCCTTGGAGCGGCGGGGTGACCTGCGGGAACGCTTGCCGGACATGTTATTGCAGCGCGGTTCGCCCCGCGCGCTCAGCCCCGAAGAGCGGGCGGCGGTGGGGAACTTGGGAAAAGCAAAAAAGGTCTAATTTTGTTCGCATTGCCAGAAACAAGTATAGCCTTTTGTGATAGAGTTAAAGTTTTGGATTTTTTCCACTTTAAGTATGTGAACAGGTCATGAGCGAGCAGCAACAATCGCAATTGAAGAAGTTGATCGCCCGCGGCAAGGAAAAGGGCTTCCTGACCTATGCCGAGGTGAATGACCATTTGCCCGATGACATCGTCGACCCCGAGCAAATCGAAGACATCATCGCGATGATCAACGACATGGGCATCGAAGTCCATGAATTCGTACCCGATACCGAGACGCTGCTGCTCAACGAAAATCCGGTCAGCGCCGACGACGATGTGGTCGCCGAGGAAGCCGCCGCCGCGCTGGCGGCCGTGGACAGCGAATTTGGCCGCACCACCGACCCGGTGCGGATGTACATGCGTGAAATGGGTACGGTCGAGCTGCTGACCCGCGAAGGCGAAATTCAGATCGCCAAACGCATCGAGGAAGGCATGACGCAGGTGCTGTCGGCGCTGGCCAGCTATCCCTTGACCGCCGGCGCCCTGCTGCGAGTTTACGATTCGATCAGTGAGAACGGCACCCGGCTCGCCGATGTGATCAGCGGCTTCAAGGATGTCGAGGAAATCACGCCGCCGCTGCCGGACGAGGAGGTGTTGTTAGCAGCGGCCGACGATCCGGATGCGGTGGTCGGCGAGGATGAAGTGGTGGTCGCCGACGATGAGGATGAGGAAAGCGCGCAAGCCGTGGTCGAAAACGGCCCCGATCCCGAGGAGACCGCGCGCCGCTTCACGGACTTGCGCGTCTTGTACGAGCAGACGCTGGCCAGCGTGGACGATCTCGGCCCCCGCGACGCTCAGACTCAAGCCCTGCGCCAGCAGCTTGGCGACCGCTTTCTGCAATTTAGATTGGTTCCAAAGACGCTCGATCAATTGATCGCCAGCCTGCATGAAATCGCCGAGCGCATCCGCGCTCATGAAAAAGACGTGATGATCGTTTGTGTCACCAAGGCGCAAATGCCGCGCAAGACCTTCATCACCTCTTTTCCGCAAAACGAAACCCGGCTTGATTGGGTGGACGAGCAAATTCAAGCGGGCAAAAAATACTCACCCCCCTTATCCGACTATCGCGAGGAGGTGCTGGAAGCCCAACGGCGGCTCCAGGCCATCGAGGCAGAAGCCCGATTGTCGATCCATGAAATCAAGGACATCAACCGGCACATGTCGATCGGCGAGGCCAAGGCCCGTCGCGCCAAGAAGGAGATGGTGGAAGCCAATCTGCGATTGGTCATTTCCATCGCCAAGAAGTACACCAATCGGGGTTTGCAGTTTCTGGATTTGATTCAGGAAGGCAACATCGGCTTGATGAAGGCGGTCGATAAGTTCGAATACCGGCGCGGTTATAAATTTTCGACCTATGCCACCTGGTGGATCCGCCAAGCCATCACCCGCTCTATCGCCGATCAGGCCCGGACCATCCGCATCCCGGTCCACATGATCGAGACCATCAACAAGCTGAACCGGATTTCTCGGCAGATGTTGCAGGAGATGGGCCGCGAGCCGACGCCGGACGAGCTGGCCAAGCGCATGGAAATGCCGGAGGATAAGGTGCGCAAGGTCTTGAAAATCGCCAAGGAACCGATTTCGATGGAAACGCCGATCGGCGATGACGAAGACTCGCATTTGGGCGATTTCATCGAGGATTTAAGCGTGCTGTCGCCGGTGGAAGCGGCGACCGTGGAAGGGTTGCGCGAGGCGACCCGCGAGGTGCTGGCGACGCTCACCCCGCGCGAGGCCAAGGTGCTGCGGATGCGGTTTGGCATCGATATGTCCACCGATCACACCCTAGAGGAAGTCGGCAAGCAGTTCGATGTGACCCGCGAGCGCATCCGCCAGATCGAGGCCAAGGCGCTGCGCAAACTACGGCATCCAAATCGTTCGGAGCAGTTGCGCAGCTTTCTGGATCTGGAGTGATCCCGGCTGGCAAAGCGGTAAAACGACCGATAAAATTTCCATTCCTTCGGGCCCTTAGCTCAACGGTCAGAGCAGGGGACTCATAATCCCTTGGTTGTAGGTTCGAATCCTACAGGGCCCACCAAACGATAAGGCTTGCGGTATGGCGCCGTAAGCCTTTTCATTGGAACGAGCGAAGGCTTTGGCCAGAAATGCAGCTTAAGACTGCATATCGCGGATGTGATGGGTCAGGCGGCTCTTGTGGCGAGCGGCTTTATTGGCGTGAATCAATCCCTTGCGGGCCATGCGGTCGATCATCGGCACGGCGGTTTGGTATTCGGACTCGGCTTTGCTCTTGTCGCCGGTTTGAATCGCTTTAAGCACCCGCTTGACGTAGGTGCGGAACATGGAACGCAGGCTGGCATTGTGCTGGCGGTGTTTTTCCGCCTGACGGGCGCGCTTTTTCGCTTGAGCGGTGTTGGCCAAAATCAAGACTCCTTACGACACAACAGGATAAACGTGGCACGGTTCGGGTTCAAAAAAGGGTGATAATGATGACAGTTCCCGCCGTTCTGTCAATCCCCACCCGGCCGCGCCGCTGACAGCCTTATCCAATCCCGCTATCATCCGCGCCTTTGAATTCACCGCGCGGAATCGCAGCCTCATGAGCAAGTCTCTCCTCAAATCCACCGGCATCGTCAGCGCCATGACCTCGCTGTCGCGGGTTACCGGCTTTATCCGCGACATGGTGTACGCGCAGATGTTCGGGGCGGGCGCCGGCACCGACGCCTTTTTCGTCGCCTTCCGCATCCCCAACTTTCTGCGCCGGCTGTTTGCGGAGGGCGCATTCTCGCAAGCCTTTGTCCCAGTATTTTCCGAATACCAAACCCAGCACTCGCGGGAAGATCTGAAGGCTCTGGTCGATCAGGTCGCCGGCACGCTCGGCGCGATTCTATTGCTCATCACGGCCGTTGGCGTGTTGGCGGCACCGGTATTGATCCTGCTGTTCGCGCCCGGTTTCACCTCGGACACCGGCAAATACGAACTGACCGTGGAGATGCTACGCATCACCTTTCCTTACCTCCTGTTCATTTCCTTGACCGCCTTCGCCGGCGGCGTGCTGAACAGTTGTGGCAAGTTTGCTATTCCCGCCGTCACGCCGGTGCTACTTAATCTGACCATGATCGCGGCCGCATTGTGGCTCGCTCCCCACATGGAGCGCCCCGTTGTCGGTCTGGCCTGGGGGGTGTTCATTGCTGGAATTATCCAGTTGGGGTTTCAGATTCCTTTTTTGCGTCAGCTCAAGCTGCTACCCCGGCCGCGTTGGGGTTGGGCGTCGCAGGGCGTGCAACAGGTTCTGAAGCTGATGCTGCCAGCCATCTTTGGTTCCTCGGTGGCGCAGGTCAATCTGCTGATCGATACGGTAGTCGCCTCTTTTTTGATGTCGGGTAGCGTCAGTTGGCTGTACTACTCCGATCGGTTGGTCGAGTTTCCGCTCGGCATTTTCGGGGTCGCTCTGGGTACGGTCATCCTGCCCAAATTGTCCCGGCAGCACGCCAGCGCGGAGGCGGACGGGTTCTCGCAAACCCTGGATTGGGCGTTGCGCTGGGCCTTGCTGATCGGCATGCCGGCCACCGTGGCGCTGGTCCTACTGTCGGGGCCGATGCTGGCAGCCTTATTTCAGTACGGCGAATTCGACGCTCGCGACGTCGCCATGTCCGCTCGCAGCCTGATGGCGTTCGCGTCCGGTTTGGTCGCTTTCATGCTGATCAAGGTGCTGGCGCCTGGCTTTTATGCGCGCAAGGATACCCGCAGTCCGGTCAAGTATGGGGTGATTGCGATGATCGCTAACACGGTGATGGTGTTGGCGCTCGTCTGGCCGCTGGCTCATGCCGGCTTGGCGCTGGCCACGTCGCTGGCCGCTTATCTCAACGCGGGTTTGCTATTTTACAATTTGCGCAAACGCGGAATTTATCAGCCGCGCGCCGGATGGTCGAAGTTCTTGGCGCAATTGTTCATAGCCAATCTGGTGATGGGCTTGGTGCTGTGGTTGGGGGTCGGCGCTCCCGAAAGTTGGATTCACGCCAGCGCCAAGGCCCGGCTGTGGCATCTGAGTTGGCTGATTGCGGCCGGTGGCGCAAGCTTGGTGCTGGCGGTGCTGGCGGTCGGCATCCGGCCGCGCCACTTGATGCTGCGACAGGACTGATTGCGCTGGCGAGCTCGTCCGGTAACCTGACCAAATCGCTCAGGATTCAGTTATAGTGTGAGGCGTACTCCCTCGCTGAGAGAACGATCCATGCGGATTCTGCTCGTCAAACCTCAAGCCCATCTCAAGACCGTGCTCGGCCTGCAACGTTTCCAATGCCTGGAGCCGTTGGAGTTCGGCTATCTGGCCGCCGCGATTTCGCCCGAACATGAAATCCGCGTCCTCGATTTAAGGTTGTACCGCTTCCCCGAAGCCACCTTCGAGCGCGAATTGGCGCGCTTTAAGCCCGACTTGGTGGGTTTTACCGCTTACAGTCACGAATCGGGTCGCATGAAGCGCTTGGCCGGTACGGTACGCCGGTTGTCGCCGAAAACGCGGATCGTGGTCGGCGGCCATCACGCCACCGTCGCGCCGGCGGATTGTAATATCCCGGACATCGACTACATCGTGCGCGGCGAAGGAAGCGGACCGTTCGGTGCGCTGGTGGCGGCGCTCGCCAAGGGCGAGGAACCGGAAGGCATCCACAATCTGTTGTTCACCGGCGATACTTTCGACGAACAAGCCGCCAAAGTATGGCCGCGCTATCCCGACCCGCGCACCATCCCGATCCCGCGCCGGGACCTGTGGGACAGCCGTGCCTATTACTGCGTCTGGGTCTGCGAGAAACCGCGCGACTGGCAGGTCTTGTACCCGCGGGTGGCGATGGCCCGCACCTCCTACGGCTGCAAGATGACCTGCTCGTTCTGCATCGTGCCGTTTTTAAGCGGCACCACCCACATGCCGCGCCTGGCGGACGTGGTGGCCGAGGACCTCTCGCGCATCAGCGTCGATCATGTCTATTTCGCCGACGACGAAAATTTCATTGACGAAAACTACGGCTTCGAGCTGGCCGACGCCATCGAAAAACGGGGGATCAAGAAACGCTATTTCGCCTGGGCGCGCGCCACCACCATCCTGCGCTACCCGGACCTGATGCGCCGCTGGAAGGAAATTGGCTTGGATGGCGTGTTCGTCGGTTTCGAATTCACCACCAACCAGGAATTGAAAGCGGTGCGCAAGGGCGGCACGGTCTCGCACAACGAACGCGCCCATGAAACATTGCGCAAGCTGGGCATCGCCTGTCATGCCGCCTTCATGGTCCGCCCCGAATACGGTCACGCCGAATTCGATCACCTGCGTAACTACGTCAACGCCATGCCGCCGGTACAGTGCAGTTTTACGGTGTGCACCCCCTCCCCCGGCACCGCCGACTATGAAGCGGCCCGGCCCTCGTTCTGGGCCGGCGACGCTTACGACCTGCACGACTGTATGCATCCGCTGACCCCCACCACCCTGCCGCTGCGCGAGTTCAGCGACCTGTTCGCCCGTCAGGTGCGCGAAGCCTCGCGGCGCAACCCGCTGCGGGTCGAACGCCATCCGATCCGGCCTTGGGAACTGGCGCGGGCGATCAATGCCGAGCGGCGTTACGATCAAGCGTTCCGGGAACTGTATCGCGATTTTCCGCGCGAACTGTGGGACTGGCCGGGACAGCGTATCGCCTTGTCGGCCTGAGTGCGCTACGGACGACCGGACGCAGGGACGCGCGCGGGAAAAGAACGGTCGCCGCTGTGTCAAGAAGCGAGCGATTGTTCCTATAATGCCGACTTTCGCCCGCAACTCGCCCCCACTAGCGACGACCAGCATGGAATTGATTCGCGGCCAGCACAATTTGCGGCCCCGCCATCGGGGTTGCGTCGCCACCATCGGCAATTTCGACGGGGTGCACCTCGGCCATCAAGCGATTCTGAACCAACTGGCCGAACCGTCTTCCCAGCTCGGTTTGCCGCGCTTGGTCATCACCTTTGAACCGCAGCCGCAAGAATTCTTCGCCGGCCCCGCCGCTCCGCCGGCGCGACTGATGCGCCTGCGGGAAAAATTGCTGGCGCTGGATGGCTTGGGCATCGAACGGGTGCTGTGTCTGGAATTCGATCACCGGCTGGCGGCCTTGTCGGCGCAACGCTTCATCGAGGATTTGCTGGTCGAGCGCTTGGGCGTCCGCTATCTGGTGGTCGGCGATGATTTCCGCTTCGGCCACCGCCGCGCCGGCGATTTCGCCATGTTGGTCGAAGCCGGTCAGCGCCACGGCTTTACGGTCTCGAACACCCATAGTTATCTCCTGGACGGCGAGCGGGTCAGCAGCACCCGCGTCCGCCAAGCCTTGGCTCAAGGCGATCTAGAGCTAGCGATGCGGCTGCTGGGCCGACCTTACGACCTATGCGGGCGGGTGGCCTACGGCGACCAGCGCGGCCGCACCATCGGTTTTCCGACCGCGAACATCCACCCGCACCGGCGCGTCACGCCGGTTTACGGCGTCTACGCCGTGCTGATGAGCGGGCGCGCCTTACCACCCTGGCCCGGCATCGCCAACGTCGGCCGTCGCCCTACCGTGCAAGGCACTCGCGAACGCCTGGAAGTCCATTTGCTCGATTATCGGGGCGACCTCTACGGCCAACACGCCAAAGTGGATTTTCTACGCTATCTGCGCCCCGAACAGCGCTTTGAATCCCTGGAGGCCTTGCGGCTCCAAATTCAGCGAGACGAACAAAACGCTCGGGCTTATTTTTCCGCGCGAGACATCTTTCCCCCCGCCCTTTCAGCGCCGGAGGGAGTTAAAAGGTGAATGGATAAACCGCCTTCGCTCTCATGAAGATCGGAGGTTTTTCGCATTGGTTTTTAGAGGTTTGCCGTGGCTGATTACAAAGATACCCTCAATCTTCCCCACACCGATTTTCCGATGAAAGCCGACCTTGCCAAGCGCGAGCCGGATACGCTGCGCCAGTGGCGGGAACTGGATTTATATCGACGCCAGCGCGCCGAGTTCGCCGGCCGGCCAAAATTCGTGCTGCACGATGGCCCGCCTTACGCCAATGGCACCATTCATATCGGTCACGCCGTCAACAAGGTGTTGAAGGATATCATCGTCAAATCCCGCACCTTGAGCGGCTTCGATGCGCCCTACGTGCCGGGTTGGGATTGCCACGGCCTGCCCATCGAGCAAGTGGTGGAAAAGAAGCTGGGCAAGGTCGGGGTTAAAGTGGACGCCCGCGAGTTTCGCACCGCCTGTCGCGCCTTCGCCACCGAACAAGTCGCCAGCCAAAGCATTGATTTCCAGCGCCTGGGCGTGCTCGGCGATTGGCAAAACCCCTACCTGACCATGGACTTCCGCACCGAGGCCGACATCGTGCGCGCGCTGGCGCGAATCATCGCCAACGGTCACCTCTATCGCGGCTCCAAGCCGGTGTACTGGTGCATCGATTGCGGTTCGGCGCTGGCCGAGGCCGAGGTCGAATACGAGGACCGCGATTCGCCGGCCATCGACGTGCGCTTTCCGGTGGCGGACCCTGAAGCGTTGCTGGCCCGCTGCCGCCACGTCGAAGGCCACGACGGCAAAGGCCCGCTGGCCGTGGTGATCTGGACCACCACACCATGGACGCTGCCGGCCAACCGGGCGGTGGCGGTCAATCCCGGTTTCGAGTACGTGGTGGCGCAAGTCGAAACTGACCGGGGCCAAGAACGGCTGCTGGTCGCTGAACCGTTGCTCCAGGACTCGCTGGCGCGCTGGGGCATCGACGATTACCGGATCATCGCCTACGGCGTGGGTGCGGACCTGGAAGGTTTGGCCTTGCGCCATCCATTTTACGACCGCGAAGTGCCGGTCATCCTGGGCGAGCACGTCACCACCGAAGCCGGCACCGGGTTGGTGCACACCGCACCGGCTCACGGTCAGGAGGACTACGTGGTTGGTTCGCGCTACGGTCTGCCGGTGGACAACCCGGTGGGTCCAGACGGTAAATTTCTGGCCGATGTGCCGCTGTTCGCCGGCTTGCATGTCTTCGCCGCCAACGACCGGGTCATCGACGCCCTCAAAGCGCACGGCATGTTGCTGCGGGTCGCGCGCCTGCAACACAGTTACCCGCATTGCTGGCGGCACAAGACCCCGATCATCTTCCGCGCCACCCCGCAATGGTTCATCGGCATGGACCAGCACGGCTTGCGCGCGCGTGTGCTGGACGAAATCAAGAAGCTGCGCTTCACGCCGGACTGGGGCGAGGCGCGCCTGCAAGGCATGGTGGAAAACCGTCCCGACTGGTGCGTGTCCCGCCAGCGCTATTGGGGCGTGCCGATCACGCTGTTCACCCACAAGCAGACCGGCGAACTGCATCCGAACACGCAAATGCTGATGGAACAAGCGGCGCAACGCATCGAACAGGGCGGTATCGACGCTTGGTTTGAACTCGACCCAGCGGAACTGCTGGGCGCGGCGGCGGCGGACTACGATCAAGTTCGGGATACGCTCGATGTCTGGTTCGATTCCGGCACCACCCATCTGTCGGTGCTGGATCGCCGCCCCGAACTGCACTTTCCCGCCGATCTGTATCTGGAAGGCTCCGACCAACATCGCGGCTGGTTTCAATCCTCGCTGTTGGCGTCGGTGGCGATGCGCGGCGTCGCGCCTTACCAGGGCTTGCTGACCCACGGCTTCACCGTGGACGCCCACGGCCGCAAGATGTCGAAATCGCTCGGCAACGTGGTCGCGCCGCAGAAAGTGGTCAACTCGCTGGGCGCGGATGTGTTGCGACTGTGGGTGGCGGCGGCCGACTATCGCGGCGAGATGGGTGTCTCGGACGAAATCCTCAAGCGGATGGCCGACTCTTACCGACGGATGCGCAACACCGCCCGTTTCCTGCTGGCCAATCTCAAGGGCTTCGATCCGGCGCAGCATCAAGTGCCACCTGAAAGGATGTTGCCGCTGGATCGGTGGGCGGTGGATCGCACCCGCCGCTTGCAAGACGAAATCCTGGAGCATTACGAACAATATCAGTTTCATCTGATCTATCAGAAAATCCATAACTTCTGCTCGGTGGACATGGGCAGCCTGTATCTCGATATCATCAAGGACCGCCAATACACCACCCAGCGCGATAGCCTCGCTCGCCGCTCGGTGCAAACCGCGATGCATCACATCCTGGAAGCGATGACCCGCTGGCTGGCGCCGATCTTGAGCTTCACCGCCGAGGAAATCTGGCGCAATGCGCCCGGCCAACGCGGGCCGTCGGTGTTTCTGACGACTTGGTATAGCGGCCTGTCAGCGGTGGCTGACAATGATCCGTTCAACGCGGCATATTGGGAGCGGCTGATCGCGGTCCGCGAGGCGGTCAGCAAAGAGCTGGAGAAATTGCGGGTAGCCGGCGGCATCGGCTCCGGGCTGGACGCGGAACTGGATTTGTACTGCGACGGCGCGTTGACCGCCGACTTGGCCAAACTGGAAGACGAATTGCGCTTTTTCTTCATCACCTCCTATGCCCGACTGCATCCGCTGGCGGCGCGACCGGCCGATGCCATCGAAGTCCAAGTCAACGGCCAAGCGCTCGCCGTCCGGGTGCTGCCCACCGCCCACGCTAAATGCGTGCGCTGCTGGCATCACCGCGAAGATGTGGGCCAGAACGCCGAACATCCCGAACTCTGTAGTCGCTGTGTGGAGAATGTGACCGGCAGCGGCGAAATCCGGCGTTACGCCTGATGGCCGCGCCCCGATGGTGCGGCTGGTTGAGCGCGGCGGTCGTGGCGCTCGATCAAGCCACCAAATACCTCGCTGAAACGCTGCTGGTGATGCACCAGCCGGTGCCGGTGCTGCCGTCGTTCAATTGGATGCTCGCCTACAACACCGGCGCGGCGTTCAGCTTCCTGCGGGATGCCGGCGGTTGGCAACGCTGGCTTTTCCTGAGCCTGAGCACGCTGGTCAGCATCGGTCTGATCGTTTGGCTGTGGCGGCTCAAGCCGCACGAAAAACGGCTTGGGGCAGCGTTGGCGTTGATTCTGGGTGGCGCGCTCGGCAATCTGATCGACCGGGCTTGGCTGGGACACGTCATCGACTTCATTCAACTCTACTACGACCGCTGGTATTGGCCGACCTTTAACGTCGCCGATTCGGCCATCACCGTCGGCGCCGTCCTGCTGGTGTTGGACAGCCTGTTTTCCAAAGAGGCGGCAACCGAGAAAAACCCGGTCGACGGTTTCTGATTGACGCCCCGCGTTTTTCGGGAGAACCCTATGAGCGTTCATATTCATCTCGCCAACCCCCGCGGCTTTTGCGCCGGAGTAGATCGGGCTATCGGCATCGTGGAACGGGCGCTGGATCTGTTCGGCGCGCCGATCTACGTGCGCCATGAGGTGGTCCATAACCGCTTTGTGGTCGATAACTTGCGCGAGCGCGGCGCCTTGTTCGTGGAGGAATTAGATGAGGTGCCGGATGGCGCGACGGTGATTTTCAGCGCCCACGGCGTTTCACGAACCGTGCAAGAACAGGCCGCGCAGCGCGGCCTTAAGGTGTTTGACGCCACCTGTCCGCTGGTGACCAAGGTCCACATGGAAGTCAGCCGTCACGCCCGCGCCGGCCGCGAAGTCATCCTGATCGGCCACACCGGTCATCCCGAAGTCGAAGGCACCATGGGTCAGTACGACGAGGCCCAGGGCGGGCGAATGTATCTGGTGGAAACCGTTGAGGACGTCTGGAAATTGCCGGTGCGCGATCCCGCCGAACTGGCCTACGTCACTCAAACCACCCTGTCGGTGGACGATACGGCACGGATCGTCGCCGCCCTACGCGAACGCTTTCCAGCGATTCAGGGGCCGCGTAAGGATGATATCTGCTACGCCACCCAAAATCGTCAGGATGCGGTCAAGGAACTGTCGGAACATTGCGAACTGTTGCTGGTGGTCGGTTCGCGCAATAGTTCCAATTCCAACCGGTTGCGGGAACTGGCGGAGAAGGAAGGCACCCCGGCCTGGCTGATCGACGGCCCGGCCGACATCGACCCAGCTTGGCTGGCCGGCAAGGCCACCATCGGCGTCACCGCCGGCGCCTCAGCGCCCGAAGTGCTGGTCCGCCAGGTCATCGACCGGCTGCGGGAACTGGGCGCCGCCACTGTCATGGAAAGCACCGGACGCGAGGAAAACGTGGTTTTCGCGCTGCCGAGAGATCTGCGATACGTTGGCCCCACCTGATTCAAAGCGCCGAAAAAGCCGGTGAGTTGAACCGACTATGCATTTTTCAATAGAAAGCTCTCAGCGCCAGCATTCCGCCGCCGGTCTCGACCCGGTAACATTCCGTACTCCTGCCTCAGTCAGAGTGAAGTTACCACAAGGATCGTTGCTTTGCGCGCCGGCCGCAACGGCTCGCAGCGTAAAACTACTTTGGGTAACAGCTTGCAAACCGATGTTGTAAAAAGCCGGTCCTCCTCTGGGAGACATTGTCAGACCGGACCCTGGAAACTGGCCAGCACTGGTGACGAGCGCGCCATTAATATCTTGGTCGTAGCGGAGATTGCTGGTATAAAATCGCTCCATCCATTGCGCTGCCTCTATAAGGACCGCCTTGGCATCCGTCCGTCTGGATCTTCGCACGCTTTCCTCATAGCTGGGATAAGCGATCGCCGCTAGGATAGCGACGATGGCAACCACGATCATCAGTTCGATCAAAGTAAACCCCAACATCCTCGATTTCATGATACGCCCATCCAAATTCGCTCAGATCATCAAAAAATGCCGCACGCGTAACACGGCGCTTGCGGCATAGCTGTCATTTACCCGGCTTTCATCACATTACTGTTGAGGTAATTGCCGCCAGGACTGCCGGCCCACGACTTGAAGTGCGGTATCGAGCGCAGTCGAGCTTGGTTGGCCTGCGCTACCCATGGAGATGATGTAATCTTGCTGGGTTTCCAGATTCTGGATCGGCAGCGGTTCCGATAAAATGTCCACTGAAGGCATGCTGCTGACCGTCGCCTCAACGGTTTCGCCGTCCACCATGATCGTCACCGGTTCCTTCTTGTTTTTAAAGGGTGAAATGTTCAATCGCGACCCGCTGACAGCATCCAGAATAAACTGACTGCTGGTACCGCCGGCTTCGCACAAGCTCGACGAGGGAATCGTCGAGTTGAAAATGATCCGCTTATCGCGCAACCGTCCGCTCGTTATTTGCTTTTCGCCGCGATTGTCGGCGCCATAAATCAGATCCAGATACCAGCCGACATGAGTCGTTGGCGGGGTTCCGGTGGGATTGCTGTTTAGCTCTGAGTGCCAAGCAATTTGCTGGTTGCTCGTCACGTAAAAACCATCGACATTGCCTAAGATTTTCTGTTCCAGCAAGTGAGATCTATCCTGTGGTAACAAACTGCTCGGACTCGGATCACCAGCAATCTCACCCCAACTCCGATCCCAAATTGCATATAGGGTCTGAGTGGGCTGATTGATATTGCTGTTGTCGGTGGATTCGATGTATTTGCCCGTTCCGAAGTACACGAGATAACCTCGATACGGATGGGTGTCGACTTCCGGGCGAACCGTGATCGGTTGCACTTGATTCGCCGCGTTCTTGGCAGTGAATAAAGGCTTGCAACTGTTGCTGGCGGCGCAATTGCTACCGCTGTAAGCGATGGCGGGCGCGTTTCCGCTCAGATCGAACTTCCATAGATTGCCTTGCAGATCGCCGGCATACACCGAGTTGACCGTCTGCGGGTCGATCGGGTTGAAAATAACGGCCGGCGTTGCCAGTCCGTTAGGTTTACTATCGGTCGCGGTCGCGAGACCTTTACCGGTATTGAGTTTGATGGCGGTACCGAGCTTCAAATTCGTCTCTAAAGGGAGAATGTAAAGGGCTGCATTGCCGGTAGTGCTGGCGCTGCCGTCCGCTTCGGTGTTGTTATAACCGTTCCCGAGGAAAACCGCCCAGGTACCGTTAGCCATTTGCCCAATAGTCGGCTTGCTAAAAGTGTAGCCCAGATCGTTATCGCTGTACTCCCATAACACATCATTGGCACTAAAATTGCTCGGATTGGTTACATCCAAAGCAAACACGCTTTGACCACCCCCGCGCAAGGTACCAACCAGTATTTTGCGATTACCAATCATTTTGACCACTGCCGAACCGTCCACGTTAGGCTGGTGACTGTAGTAACGATTAGTCAATCCGCTCAAGCCCTTGAATATGGCCGTAGGAATGTAAGCGAACAGTTCCGCGCCAGTGCTAGCGTTAAAAGCGTGCAACATGCCATCGTTGGCACCGACGTAAACCGTAGGGGTTTCTCCATCTACAAAGAATGGATCGGAGTGGACGATATCGCCCAACATGCTAGAGCGCTCGCGAAAACTATTGGTGTTCAACCAAGCGCTATCCGCCGCTACAACTCCTTTACCGCGAATGAAATCCAAACGCTGCTGGCCCTTCCCATCATTGATACTAGTGGTCGGATTGGTGTTCAGATAGGCTTGTTGGGTGCTGTCGAGCTGGTCCCATTTAAATTCGATACCGGTACCGTCTGGTTTGCGCGTAAAGATTTTGCGGCTGGCGGGCGCCATCATGGCGAAGGCGGAAGTGGGCTTACCGGTATCCCATAAGGGCAGCGCGATATCGAAGGTTCCATCGCCATTGATGGTGATTGCCATCAGTTGCCCCGTCCAGTCACCGCTGTTGAAACGGGCGAGATAGGCCTTGGTGTTGGTGGTATTGGTCACGAATCCTGGGTTAAGCGAAAGCGCCGCCGCTGATCCGACCCGAGCCTGAATGCTGCTCAAGGCTTGCCTGAGACCTTCGACCAGTTCATCAGGACTCCGGGCCGAAATAAAATCGCCGCGACCGTTATAGGCGGCATGCCACATGTCATCGATCTTGGCTGGAGTCGTCGTATTAACGGTGGGATCACCCCAGTTCGTATTTTTCTCCGTGGCGTTTGGCGGATCTCCGTACTTTAATAGAGTAGTATCCAACGGTTCGACAGCCGCCGGCCAGCCGCTATTAGTAGGATATGGCAGTAGACCATCGACTCCGAATCCCACGGCGAAGGTGACCATATGCTGCCACATGTAAGTAGTATCAAAAAGATCCTGTTTGGTTTTCAGCACCTTATTATCAAGCGGGCTCAGATCGGTCCGATAATAATGATAAGCCACATCGGCCACGGTATTACTTTTACCATCGCCGTCTTGATCGCCCATCGAGCTAATATTCTGGTTCCAAAACCCGTCAGTGGTCATCAAGGAAAAATTCTGCTGGCATTGCCCGCCCGCACTTGCCGACAAAATGGGGGTCGGCTTGCCTGACAAGGTATTATTATAATATTGGCCTGTCCGTTCCAAGCCGGCGGGCAATGGCGTGCCACTACCCGTCCACTTAAACCCGTAAAGATTCCTCAGCAAACTAGTGTTTTCAGCGGTATAAGGCGGCTGCGCGGCCGTTGGCATCTGGACAAAAATATTATCTGGCCAAGTACCGTTCCAGTTATTCAAGACACTGACACCGTAGCGAAAATTGGGGAAAGCGTTGATGACTTTACCCAATGCACCCTTGGCGACGAAGGACCGCTTGCGGGAATATTGATACCAGTTGGCGATGTTCTGTTTGACTTGGGCAATGGTACGATCGCCTAACGCCGCTTGAGCGCCGGAGCCAGAGAGCGTGACAGTGGTACCGTCTTGATCGACCAACAGCCGACCTGACCGATAGGTGGTACCATCATAACAGCGCGCGTCATTAGTTCTCGGTGGTGTGGTAGCCTGCGTCGTATTCGCGCAGAAGGTGGTCTTGAATGTCTGTATGTCGATCTGATTGGTGGCGCCTGCTTTGACCGTGTATAGCGTGTAGGTATCCCACAAGTCTACATAACCATTTGCGGTCTGGGTCATATCGATGCTGGTACCACGATTTGGAACACTATTGGTGGCATCAAAACCTTTATCATCATTCCATACCGCATAGCGAAAATCGGTTGCACTCAAATCGCGAGGATAGCGGCAGGTCGTAGTACCCCAAACTGGATTGCTACAAGCATTAGTATAGCTGGCGTCTCCTGTACTACCGGACTCCCAGGGCTCATAAGTTGAGGCGGGGTTATAGTAAAGGACATTGAGAGCTGATGAATAAATTCGCCAATCTCGCAAGCGCTTAGTGTTATTTGGATAGGTGTACTCCAAAATAGTGCTGGCGGCACAAGTTTCGATAACCCCATTATTATTTGCGCCAGCCGTACATGTTGCTGGTGAGTAGATATTATCGCCATTATTATAGTAGTAAGAAAACTTGTTACTTGAGTCGTAATACCATCTTTTTTCCGAAGAAGGAAAATAATTTGTTGGAATAGAATTACCCGCTGTCGCCGCATCTCTATCATAGAAATTAGCGTGCCAATGTTTGATGGTAGTAAATTCCCAATCCATTGAGCCGGAATCATCCAGAGTGATAAACACATTCGGCGGCACTCCTATCGAGCCGATAAACAGCGGGAGTTTGGCAATATCGAGCAGCACCGCGTAAGAAGATGTCGATTGCATCAAACCGCTACTAAACAGCGCGACCGCAATCGCTAATTTATGCCGTCTAATCATGTATGTTTTCATAAAATTCTCCAGATTCAGATCTAATAGATATTCGGGTATCTTCTATTGACATCAAGGCGCCGCGACGTAATACAGCCGGTAAATACCGCTTTGCAGCATGGTGACCGCCGTATTGCTGCCGCCTAAACCCCGCGCGGTAATCCGATAATAGTTGCGCTGGCGGCTAAAAGCGGTTTCATTCCTGACCACGATGCCGTCAGCGGCGCGACTTCTTTTGAAAGCGGCAGCGGCCGGCGTGGTGTCCGTAGGCGCATAAATGTAGGCCTCCATCACGCAACCTGGATTGGCGGACAAACCATCCAAAGTGTTGGCTGGAAGCACCTGGATGTTGTTTGCCGCAGCCCACCAAGCAGCGCCTCGTCCTGCTTCAGCCCACCAAAAGGGCGTGCTGGTGGAGGGCGCATTGGCCGGATTCGGATTAGGATCGAGCCGAAGGTTGGTATTTGGAAAGCCGGCTTGATTCTCGTCTAGACTCCACAACCACACCGCAGGACCCTCCACAACCGGTGTGGCCGGATTATCAATTTGCCATGTTTGATCCAAGGGCCGCGCTTGAGGTGGAGTATTGATCGCGCCCAGATTCAGCGCGGCCACCTGAAATTGATAATCTTGCGTCAAAATATTCTCGCAAAAACGCAAGCCGACTTCGGCTGCCTGGAAAGACAGATTGCTGTCCCGCAAATTGCCGGCCATTTTTTCTTGTAAGGTCGTGCTCTGCATGGCGCTCACCCCGATCAGCGTGATGACGACCAACAGAATCAACCCCACCACCAACGCAGCACCCTTTTGTCGGACCGGCCCGCCCAAAAATGCATAACAACTCTGATTCATTTCCTTTCTCCCGTCACTCAAGGGGCTTGATTACGCACGTTGATCGTCGTGCCCATGACATAACGCATTCGCCGATCAGGAGCAGGATTAGGACCTGCGTTGATGTTAGCGCCGTTGAAAACGATAGTCTGCGGTTGCAGGGTCAATCGATCCTGGTCGGATTGCACCAGCAGCGAAACACGCAAACCAATCACGAGATTCCATTGATTGGCGGGAACCTGGGCAGCAGTCACGTAGGCGGTGGCGCCTCTTAGACGCCCGTTGGCATCGACTCCATTAACCCCCTGGCTCAGGCCGTATTGAATGGTCATGCCCTGCAAACCAGCCACGAGAGGCTGGGCTATGGCGCCGCCGGGATTGTTGTTATCGGTGCAAAGCAGCGCTCGGCCTTGCGGAGGATTGGCGGGTGACAAGCTCAAAGTGATGTCCGCCATCTGATTGGCCGGTATGATCCGGCCCAGACAAGTAGTGACCGATCCATCGTCGGCACCTTGATAGCGAAGCCGTATGGCGTCAGACCCGTTGATAGTGCTACCAGCCACAACCTGACCAGCGGCAAAAATACCGGTGACCCTTGGAAAGCCGCGCGCATTAATGGCCGTGCTCCAAACTGTACCCCCCTTGTCCCACGGATAAGTGATATAACCGCCCATTCGAAAGTAGCGGCTTAACAAGGCCATCGCCATCCGGCCATCTTCCTGCATGCGCGATGCAGCCTGCTGGATTCGAGCCGACTGCTGGGTGCTGATGAAAACCTGAATGACTCCGAGCATCACTACCAGACCCAGCGTCAGGGCCACCATGATCTCGACCAGGGTATAGCCGCTTTGAATGGCGAATCCGGGTCGAGAGTCAACTGAGGGTCGTGGGCTTAAATAAACTCCAAGCATGATCGGTTCGACTCCCTAGTTGAGGGTGGCGATGAAACGTTGGTTGGCACCGCCGCTGCGGTTGTCATCCCACCAAATCTTGATGGCGTAAGTCGTGCCTCCATCGCAGGACGGCGCGGCGGGCGTGCTCGCGGCCGGGAGCTCGACCGGCACGGTATCAAGGCACACCACACCCTGACCGGTCGGTAACAAAGCAGCCAATGATTGCCGCCATTGAGCGACATCAGTTTGAGCCATCTGCGCGGATGTGCATCCAGCAGGGGTTTGGCAGGCCGCAACCACGGTAAGATTCGCAGGATTATCGTAGTTGCCGGCGACAAAACCGGGCCGGTTAGCCCGCATACGGTCGGCGAGTTCCTCGGCCAACAAAGTTGCCTGGGTACGCAGGTAGGCGCTGTGATTGAAACGCAGGCCGTTGACTTGAAGGCTGGCCAAACCCAGCAAACCCACGGACAAAACCACCAACGCCACCAGCACTTCCAGTAGGGTAAAACCGGCGGAGCTTTTGCCAAACGGCTTGTTTGTTTTCGTCATGCTGCTCTCCTTAAGTGACAAACCTGATAACAACGGCTTACGAACAACCCGCATTGGTTGCCGGCACTTGCGTGCTGACCTGCGAGCGCCCTCCCACACCGAGCACCAGCTGGCGCGCCGAATCCGCAAATCCAGCCTTACATAGGGTCAGCGTAGTATTCGCAGGTGTAGCATTTAAAGGGGTGCCATCGACAAGTTGAGCCATACCGGCCGACACATAAGAAACGTAATTGGCCACGCTCGCTCCGCCCAGCATAGTCATGCCGCCCGCTAGTGGGCCGTAAGAGCGGATGACGAGTTCGCCCGCATCGACGGTGGCGTTGCTGTTGGGATCGACGAACACGATCCAGCCTTGCTCGTAACCGCCAACCGCCGTACATCCAGTACCGTTAGCACTTTTGCACAGCGTGACCCGAACGTTGCGCTTGATCGCCTCGGAGCGCGCCAGATGAAGCGCGCCCACTAGCTCGTTGGCCCCCGCTGTCAGCCGGTTGTTGTTGATCGTCGCTTGAAAGCTAGGCACCCCCAACGTCAATACGATGACAGCCACCAGCATGGTCACCACCAATTCGATCAAGGTAAATCCCGTGTTGCTTTTCATGTCTGTTTGCTCACCTCGTTCTCCATCATGCCTCACCGCTACACGATTCCGGGCCTGCCGCCATCGCCATTCACACGTATCGCATGATAGACAATCAAGCCCGTCAAAACTCCCATGGAGGGATAAAAGGTAGTAATTAGCAGATAAATGGGAAGCAGACAGCCGGTAATGTTTAAGCCATGTCACCGCATTGAACGACTATGATGGCTTCTATTAGCACCCTGCCGTCGCGGCGGGTACCATCCGCTCGACGCGCACGCGCCCCCCTCTGCTCAGCACCAACCGTCGCGCCGACGCCAGATACCGAGGCGCGCACAAAGTCACGGTACCAGCCTGGAAACCACCATTGCGCGCTTGACTGGCGCCGACCGGAATAAAGGACACGTAATCGGACACACCAGCGCTTCCGATCAAAGTCAATCCCGCCTCCAGCGGCCCATGAACGCGAATGATGGGCTCAGGATCATTTGTGATGGGACTGTTCCGACAGGTGGTGGGGTCGCGAATCGCATCGCCGTTCGAATCAGCAAACACGATCCAGCCTTGCTGATAGCCACCGTCGACAGTGCAGCAACGGCCATCGGCGCTCTTGCACAATGTGACACGAATGTTGCGCTTGACCGCTTCCGAACGCGCCAGGCCGAGCGCACCCACTAATTGGTTGATCGCGGCGGTCTGGCGATTATCCTGAATCAAAGCCTGAAAGTTCGGCACGCCCACGGTCAGCACGAGCGCCGCTAACGCCAGAGTCACGATCAGCTCCAGCAAGGTAAACCCCTTACGACAATCAAGCCTACACAGACAAGCAGCCATCACGCCCTTTACCTTGAATGAAGCATTCACCTTACTTTTCATATCGCGCCCATAGCCGCGCTCGCACCAGCGCAATAACAACCAGCATAGCTAGCTAGCATCTCAACTATAATGCCCATGTGAGTGATCAATGTTTTTGAAAAAATTGAAACCCTTGCCCAACAGCCCAAACAACCAGCACCGCTTGTCCCTGATCCGTCACCTTATAAAAATCGTCCCATGCTGGATCGATTACCGTTAGAACCCCCCAAGCCACGCACAGAATCCGGTTTCCTGCCAGATTTTTGCGCAAACCAAGTCGTCTTCGGGATGGTTTTGCTGGGCGAACTGTTTGCTCTGATTCTAGCCCTCACTGAAATCGATAACCTCACTGCATTTTGGAATCAGCTGGCATTGGTTTCGCTGTTTGTGCAATGGGTTGCACTAACCGCTGCCGCTGCTTTGTGTTTGTGTAGACGCTGGCTCAACCGGCTTGACACTCCGTTCGCGACCCTGGCTGTACTGAGCTTGATATTACTGATTATTCTGCTGTTTTCACTGTTCGGTGGGTGGTATATGAAACCATCCGCCGATTTAGTCAAAACCTCGATACCACCCGCCATGCTGCTGATTCGCAACCTCGCTATCGGCGGCATCATCACCCTGATCGCATTACGTTATTTTTACATCCAACATCAATGGCAACGCAATGTTGAAGCCGAAGCGCGAGCGCGCTTGCAAGCCTTGCAAGCGCGTATCCACCCGCATTTTCTGTTCAATGCTCTCAATACCATCGCCAGCCTGATTCACAGCCAACCCGACCGGGCCGAACAAGCTGTCCTCGACTTGGCCGACATGTTGCGCTCGGCGCTCTCCTATCAAGAACGTATTACCCTGGAGGCCGAGATCGAACTCACCCGCCGCTATCTCGCGATCGAAAGCCTGCGTTTGGGCGAACGGTTAAAGGTCGATTGGCAACTGGATGAGGACTTACCACTCGGCCTGCCGACCCCTGCCTTGCTGTTGCAGCCCTTGGCCGAGAATGCCATCCACCACGGTATCCAACCGTTACCAGAAGGCGGAACGCTGATCATTCGCATCGAACGACAAGCTCGCGCTTTACGAATCACCGTAGCCAATCCGCGTTCGACTGAAGGTGCGATGGCGAGACCGGGCCACGGCATCGCGCAACAAAATATCCGGCAACGCCTACAATTGGCTTATGAGGCTCCAAATCCTCTAGAAATTACTGAAACACCCAGCTATTACCAGATCGCTTTTTCAATCCCCCTAGAAGCTCCAATGACAACGGTTTTTCGGCAAAAACCCGGCATTTTTGTATAATGTCAATACGTTTGTAGCAAACCAGTCGGTTTGAATGCCAAGAATGAACGTATTAATTGTCGACGATGAGCCACCTGCCCGTGATCGATTACGCGACTTGCTCAATCAGCTTACCGACTATCATTCGTGCGGTGAGGCCAGCAACGGCGTAGAAGCTTTGCGGCTGGCGGAAACTACAGCGCCGGATATCGTCCTACTGGACATTCAGATGCCGGGCGTGGATGGCTTGGAAACCGCGCGACGGCTAGGGACACTCGCCCGGCCTCCTGCCGTAATTTTCGTCACGGCCTACGGCGAACATGCTCTGGAAGCCCTTGATGCCCAAGCGGTGGCTTATTTGCTCAAACCAGTGCGGTTGGAGCGACTGGAACGGGCCTTGGCCAACGCCAGTCGCCTCAATCGCGCCCAGCTGGCGAGCCTGACAACCGGCGACGCGGCAACGGGACGCACTCATCTTCGGGTTCGGCTCGGGTCACGTCTGGAATTGATCCCGTTAAGCGAGGTGTGCTATTTCCAGGCCGATCAAAAATACGTCACGGTCCGCCACCGTAACGGCGAAGCGCTGATCGAAGAGCCGCTGAAAGCCTTGGAAACGGAGTTGGGAGCGCGCGTGATCCGGGTCCATCGCAACGGGCTGGCGATGGCGGCGCGTATTGCCGGTCTGGAGAAAACCGCCGATGGTGGCGTCAATCTGATGTTCGACCTCATCCCTGATCGGCTGGAAGTCAGCCGGCGGCATTTGCCGCTGGTCCGCCAGTTTCTCAAGCAGTGGTAAGCCGCCGGCCAAAACGAGACCAGCGGGCGTTCCGAGCCTTCCATCAACCCGGTGGCCAGCCCAGTTCGCGGCCCGCCAGCAGGTGCATGTGAATGTGAAACACGATCTGGCCGGCGTCGCGGTTGCAGTTGATCACGGTTCGGTAGCCGCTTTCCGCCACGCCCAAATCGACGGCCACCTGCTTGCCGGCCAGATACAACCGACCGACGAGCGATGCGTCCGCCGCCTCCAGATCGTTGAGCGTGGCGATATGCCGCCGAGGAACCAGCAACACGTGCACGGGCGCTTCGGGATTGATGTCGCGGAACGCTAGTACTTCGCCGTCGTCGTAGAGCTTCGCGGCGGGAATCTCGCCGGCGGCGATCTTGCAGAAGAGACAGTCGCTCATCACTATTTGCTCCGGTTTGGGCCTCACAAATCCCGCCGACCCGCGAAGGCGTGCGCCAAGGTGCCGCCGTCCACGTATTCCAGTTCGCCGCCCAGCGGCACGCCGTGGGCGATGCGAGTGGCGCGAATGCCGCGCTCGCGGGCCAGTTCTCCGATATAGTAGGCGGTGGCCTCACCCTCGACGGTCGGGTTGGTGGCGAGAATGATCTCTTGAATCTGACCCTCGTTCAGCCGGGTTTCCAGAACGTCCAATCCCAGTTCGGTCGGACCGATGCCGTCCAGGGGCGATAAATGGCCCATCAGCACGAAATACACGCCTTGAAAACCGGTCGCCTGTTCCACCGCCAGCACGTCGGCGGGGGTTTCGAGCACGCATAACAACGCCTGATTGCGGCGGGGATTAGCGCACAAGGCGCAAAGCTCGGTTTCGCTCAAATCGCGGCAGCGCCGGCAACGGCCGATGCCTTCCAACGCCTCCCGCAAGGACTCAATCAGCCGCCGGGCACCGTCGCGGTCTCGCTCCAACAGGTGTAAAGCCAGCCGTTGCGCGGATTTCGGCCCGACGCCCGGCAAACAGCGCAACGCGGTGATCAGTTGGTTTAATAACGGCGACGCAGCCACAGCACGCCGTCAGAACGGAAGCTTAAAATCGCCCAACATGCCCGGCGGCAACCCCATCCCGGAGGTCAAGCCCGACATTTTATCCTGCACGGTCCGCTCGACTTTATGAACGGCGTCGTTGAACGCGGCCGCCACTAAATCTTCCAGCATGTCCTTGTCATCGCCCACTAGGCTGTCGTCGATTCGAAGCCGTTTGACCTCGTAGCGGCCGGTAATGGTGACGCTGACCAATCCGCCTCCCGCCTCGCCGTCAATTTCCATCGCGGCGATCTCGGTCTGCGCTTTTTGCAGGTTTTCCTGCATCTTTTGCGCCTGCTTCATGATATTGCCCAAACCACCTTTCATCATCTCTCCTCCAATCGCTCCAGTTTCATTTCAATCGTTATTGACCGCCGCAAGCTGCGGATCCGTCAGCCACCGGCATCGTCGAGCGGGCGAACCGCCATGATGCGCGCGCCGAAGATTTCCTGCATGTCCCGCATGTGCGGATCCTCATCGACGCGTTCGGCAGCCGCTTTTTGCCGCTCGTCTTGCTGTTGTTGGCGTTGGATTTCAGGGGTCGCATTGACCTTGCCAAACTGGAACTTTAGATCGATGACACCGCCGAAGTGCTGTTCCAAGGCATTTTTCAAGCGCTCCTTGACATGCGCGTTCAACATCGGCTGAAGGCTGGGCTCCAATTTCAATTCAAAACGACTGCCTTCATGCGCTATCAACTCGCAATTTGACGCCAAGCTCTTTTCCCTGGCGTTCAAATTTAATTGTTTTATCAACGTCTCCCATTCCGAAATCGCTAGTGCGGGCACCGCCGCGAGCGAGGCGGACGGGGTGGATGCCGCCGCGAGCGGCGTGGAAGGCTGAATCGCGCGCCGCGACATGTTGCGAGTTTCAGGCGCGGCTGCCGACGGCTTCGTCTCCAAAGCTGTCGGCCGAAAACACAGCATCCGCAACAGTACCATCTCAAAACCGCCGCGCGGCTCAGGCGCCAACGGCAAATCGCGCCGTCCCAGCAAAGCGATCTGATAAAAGAGCTGGATATCTTCCGGCGACAGCGTTTTAGCCAACCGCGCCAGCGTCTCCGCATCGGCCATCCCATCCGTGGGTGCGGCATCAGGTACGGCCTGGACCAGCGCCACCTGTTGCAGCAACGACAGCAAGTCGGCTAGCACCGTTGCGTAATCGGGCGCGGCTTCGTCCAGTTCCGCCACCCGTTGTAGGAGCACCGCGGCATCGTTAACCGCCAGCGCTTCCAGCAAGCTCACCACCCAGCGCCGGTCGATATCACCCAGCATGACGGCGGCCGCGCTCCGCTCCACTCGGCCCGCGCCGAACGCGATGGCCTGATCCAACAAGCCTAACGCATCGCGCATACTGCCATCGCCGGCGCGAGCGATCAGCCGCAACGCCTCTGCTTCGCATGGAATCTCTTCATCCGCCAACACCTTGGCGAGATAAGCGGCGATCAGCGCCGCCGGCAGCCGTTTGAGGCTGAATTGCAGACAGCGCGACAGAACGGTGACCGGCAGCTTCTGGGGATCGGTGGTCGCCAGCAGGAATTTCACATGCGGCGGCGGTTCTTCCAGCGTCTTCAACAGCGCGTTGAAGCTGTGGGTGGACAGCATGTGCACCTCGTCGATCAGGTACACCTTGAAACGGCCCCGGCTGGGTGCGTACTGCACGTTTTCCAACAGATCGCGAGTGTCCTCGACCTTGGTGCGGGACGCGGCGTCCACTTCGATTAAGTCCACGAACCGGCCACCGTCGATTTCCCGGCAAGCGCCGCATTTACCGCAGGGCGTGGAAGAGATGCCCGTTTCGCAATTCAACGACTTGGCGAAAATTCGGGCGATGGTGGTCTTGCCCACCCCGCGGGTGCCGGTGAATAAGAAAGCATGATGCAAGCGCTGGCGGTCGAGGGCGTTGGTCAGGGCGCGGACTACGTGCTCCTGGCCGACCAGTTCATGAAAGGTTCGGGGCCGCCATTTGCGGGCCAAAACCTGATAGCTCATGCACCGGCCCGCCGCGTTGAAAGAGCGACTCGCGCTCGGCTGGATAAGGAAAGTTGGAAACAAAAACAGCGGGGCATCGATGAAGGTTCCGCTTGGTGTGAAGCACTGGGTGTTTTGGAAAGGGTGGCGGCCCCTACCAGCCACACCCCGGCGCCCGAGGCCACTGCTGCCGCTGCTCCCTTCCGGGCCTGACGGGGTTCACAGCTTGTCGTCGCGGGGGGACCGATACGGGCCACCATTGAAACCGATTGAAGGAGCGTTCGGCGCCTCGCGGAAAATCGGCGGGAGAGGCGGTTAAAGAGTCCAAGGCAGTCGCTGCTTGACTCCGCCACCGGAGACCGTCAGTGATCCTGGAAAACCCGACTTCGGTTCACCCCGCCGTTCGGTGGCTTCATGATAGTTGATCAGGCCATGAGGTGTCGATAGAGGGGCACCGCAGGATCAGCGCTGCATCCAACCTGACTTTTGCTCGGAAGGCGGCGGGCTACCGTCAGCGTTAAGGTACTGCATGACGGCTCCCACCAGGATAGCCAATAGCACGGCGATGGCGATATATCTCATGGTTCGATTGTCGCTTCAATTTTCGATGGGTCGCCTATTTTTTGATGCCTTTGAAAGGGCATCAAAAAACCCGCGCTTGGCGGGTTCTCAGATCCGCAGCGGACGGCTACGGAAGACTTTTTGGCGGAGAGAGAGGGATTCGAACCCTCGTTAGAGTCACCCCTAAACAGCATTTCCAGTGCTGCGCCTTCGACCGCTCGGCCATCTCTCCAAACTGTCTTGATTTCTCCTACCACAAGGCGGCTAAGACTACCCGAATCGGCCGCGCTGAAGCAAGAACGCCTCGAACCGCCGCTTCCCGCCTCAGTTCAGCCCCTTCATGCTCAAACGGACGCGGCCCTGCTTGTCGATCTCCAGCACCTTGACCTTGACGGTATCGCCCACCGCCAACTTATCGCTGACGCTTTGCACGCGCTCGTCGCAAATCTGCGAGATGTGCACCATGCCGTCGCGACCGGGCAGAATCGCCACGAACGCGCCGAAATCCATGATACGGACCACCTTACCCTCATAGATCTGACCTACTTCGACATCGGCGGTGATCTGCTCGATGCGGCGGCGCGCTTCGTCGCCGGCCTCCTTGTCCACCGCGGCGATCTTGATGGTGCCGTCGTCGGCGATGTCGATGGTGGTGCCGGTTTCTTCGGTGATGGCGCGGATGGTCACGCCGCCCTTGCCGATCACGTCGCGAATCTTTTCGGGGTTGATGCGCAAGGTGGTGAAACGCGGCGCGTGCTGGGACAGCTCACCGCGCGACTGGGTGATGACTTCGGCCATCTTGCCCAAGATGTGCAAGCGGCCTTCACGGGCCTGCGCCAGCGCCCGCTCCATGATGTCGCGGGTGATGCCGTCGATCTTGATGTCCATTTGCAAAGCGGTGACGCCGGTGGTGGTGCCCGCCACCTTGAAATCCATATCGCCCAGATGATCTTCGTCGCCGATGATGTCGGTCAGCACCGCAAAGCGGTCGGCTTCCTTGATCAGGCCCATGGCGATGCCGGCCACCGGGGCCTTGATCGGCACGCCGGCATCCATCAGCGACAAACTGGCGCCGCAGACCGAGGCCATCGAACTGGAGCCGTTGGATTCGGTGATTTCCGAGACCACCCGCACCGTGTAAGGAAACGCGGCAGGTTCCGGCATCACCGCCTGCACGCCGCGTTTGGCCAACCGCCCGTGACCGACTTCCCGGCGCTTGGGGCTACCGACCATGCCGGTTTCGCCGACCGAGTACGGCGGGAAATTGTAGTGAAACAGAAACGGCTGGCGGTACTCGCCCTCGATGGCGTCGATGATCTGGGCGTCCTTGTCGGTGCCGAGCGTGGTCACCACCAGGGCCTGCGTTTCGCCGCGCGTGAACAGCGCCGAACCATGGGTGCGCGGCAGCACGCCCACCCGAACCGTGATCGGCCGCACCGTGCGCGTGTCGCGGCCGTCGATGCGGGGCTGCTCCGACAGGATGCGGCCCCGCACCAAGCTCTTTTCCAACGCCGAGAAGGCGTTGCCGATAGCCGATGCCGGCCAGCGTCCGGGTTCCTGCTCGTTCAGGCGCGCGGTCAGTTGGTTCTGGACCTCGTGCACCCGCTGCTGGCGAGCCAGTTTCTCAGGAATTTTATAGGCTTCTAGCAGCTCGGCCTCGGCGGCGGCGCGCACCGCGCCGGCCAGCGCCTCATCGTCAGCCGGCGGCTGCCAGTTCCAGGGCTGGACGCCAGCTTCCGCCACCAATTCCTTGATGGCGCGAATGGCGACCTGCATCTGTTCGTGGCCGAACATCACCGCGCCCAGCATGACCTCCTCGGACAACTGCTCGGCCTCGGATTCGACCATCAACACCGCGCGCTCGGTGCCGGCCACCACCAAATCCAATTGCGAGCTTTTCAACTCGCGACGGGTAGGGTTCAGCAGGTATTGACCGTCGAGATAGCCGACCCGCGCCGCTCCGATCGGGCCTTGAAACGGCACGCCTGACAACGCCACCGCCGCCGAAGCGCCAAGCAGCGCCGGAATCTCTGGATCGACCTGGCTGTTGAGAGAAACCAGGGTGGCGACGATCTGGGAATCGTTGGTGAAACCGTGCGGAAACAACGGCCGCAACGGCCGGTCGATCAGCCGGGCGGTCAAGGTCTCGCTTTCGGAGGGGCGGCCCTCGCGCCGGAAAAAGCCGCCCGGAATCCGGCCCGCCGCATAGCTGCGCTCCTGATAATCCACGCGCAGCGGGAGAAAATCCCGGCCCTCCTCGGTGTCCTGGGCGGCCACCATGGTGACCAGCACCACGGTATCGGCCATGTTCACCAGCACCGCACCGCTGGCCTGCCGGGCAATTTCGCCGGTTTCCAAGGTTACCGTATGCTGACCGTACTGAAATGTCTTCTTGATAGGCGTCACGAAAGCGTCCTTTGCAACGAAAGACCGACGATAAAAGGCGAAAGGCTCAGCGGCGCAGGCCGAGGCGACCGATAAGCTCCTGATAGCGCTGTAGATCCTTTTTCTTGAGATAATCCAGTAGCTTGCGGCGCTGGTTGACCATTTTCAGCAGTCCGCGCCGCGAATGATGGTCTTTCTTGTGATCGCCGAAATGCGACTGCAAGCCGTTGATGCGATTGGTCAGCAACGCAACCTGCACTTCCGGCGAACCCGTATCGCCGGGGCCGCGCTGGTATCCCTGCACGACTTGGGCCTTTAGTTCGGTAGTGAGCGGCATCGAATAAAACTCTCCAATTCAGATTCAAACAAGTCATAAAGTTAAATGATGAATGGTAACCGCACTGAGAACAATCAACAAGCAAGCCCATCGCTCATCTCAAGCGTCCCGACATTTCACCAAGCGGCGCGGCGCGACCCGGCCGTCGTCAAGAATCTCGCCGATCCCCAGAAACCGCTGTTCTCCCTCGTATAAACGCACCCAGCCCTGAGCGGGCGCGCGCGGCACCAGCACCGCCTGACCTTGTCGCAGGTAAAAGGCGGAATCGCCCGCAACCCGAATCGCCGGCCAGTGGGCCACGGTGCTGTCCAACGGCAACAGCCAGCAATCCAACGCCGTCGGCCCTTCCCGTTCGGCGCACTCGCGCAGCGCCTCTAGCGCTATCATTCGCGCGGCGTCATACGGCTCCACCGCAATCCGCCGCAAGGCCGAAACATGCCCGCCGCATCCCAGCGCCGCGCCGAGATCGGCCGCCAGCGTCCGCACGTAGGTTCCCTTGGAGCAGCGCAGCTCGCATTCCAGCTCCTCGGCATCCTGGCGCAACAAGCGCAATTCATGGACGGTGACCTCGCGCGGCGCCCGCTCGACCTCGATGCCCCGGCGCGCCAGCTTGTAGAGCGGCTGGCCGTCGCGTTTCACCGCCGAATACATCGGCGGGATCTGCTGGATCGGTCCGACGAACTGGCGCAACGCGGCGTCGATCCGCGCGCGGTCCAACGAGCCGACCGGCCGGCTGGCGATGATCTCGCCTTCGGCATCGCCGGTGGTGGTGGTGACGCCCAACCGACAGGTGAACCGGTAGGTCTTATCCGCATTCAGCAACAAGCCGGACAGTTTGGTCGCCTCGCCCAGGCAAATCGGCAACAGGCCGCTGGCCAACGGGTCGAGGCTGCCGGTATGGCCCGCTTTCTTGGCCTGATACAACCGCTTGACCGTTTGCAACGCAGCGTTGGAGGTCAGACCGACCGGCTTGTCCAACAACAGCACGCCGTCGACCGAACGACGGATACGCTCCGTCACGCGGGGTCCTCTGAAGCCGCTGGATCGGTGGCCGCGTCTGAACCGTCGTGATGCCGGCCCGCATCGGCGGCCACCGCCGCGTCGATCAACGCCGACAGCCGCGCGCCGTGCTCCACCACCTCATCGTAGCGAAACTCCAGTTTCGGCACGGTGCGAATGCGCATCCGCCGGCCCAGTTCCCGCCGCAACAGCGGCGCGGCGTGGTTCAAATCGGCCACCCGTTCGGCGCGTTCGGCCGGATCGCCCATCAGCGTAACGTAAATTCGGGCATGAGCCAGATCGCGGCTCACCTCGACGCTGGTCATGGAAATCAAGGTCAACCGCGGGTCGCGCAGTTCGTCGCGGATCAGCTCGGCCAGCTCGCGCCGGATTTGCTCGCCGATCCGCCGGGTGCGGGGAAATGCTTTCATGCTCGTTCCATCCGAGGCAAAAACTGGCGCTAGAGCGTGCGCTCCACCTGCACCCGCTCGAAGACCTCGATGTGATCGCCTTCGTGGATATCGTTGTAATTGCGCACGCCCATGCCGCACTCCATGCCGGCGCGCACCTCGCCCACATCGTCCTTGAAGCGACGCAACGAATCCAAAGCGCCTTCGAAGATCACTACGTTATGGCGCAGCACCCGAATCGGGTTGTTGCGGCGGACGGTCCCCTCGACCACCATGCAACCGGCCACCACGCCGAACTTGGGCGAGCGGAACACCTGCCGGACCTCGGCCAAACCGATGATTTCCTCCTTGAATTCGGGTTTGAGCATCCCCACCATCGCCCGTTTCACATCGTCGATGAGTTC
The DNA here is from genome assembly GCA_016713505.1 of Candidatus Competibacteraceae bacterium. NCBI lineage: Bacteria > Pseudomonadati > Pseudomonadota > Gammaproteobacteria > Candidatus Competibacteraceae > Candidatus Competibacteraceae bacterium. Next base: position 2,346,832 of record JADJPA010000001.1, read on the forward strand.
GTAGATGACGCTGTAATAGTGCAGCTTGAGTCCTTCCTCCTCGGCCAGCTTCTTGGCGAGGCTGTCGGCGCGCACGTTGAAGCCGATGATGATGGCTTTGGCGTTGCGGGCCAAGTTGACATCCGATTCGTTGATGCCGCCGACCCCGCTGGCGATGATCTTGACCTGCACCTCCTCGGTGGACAGGCGCGCCAAGGCATCGACGATGGCTTCGGTGGAGCCTTGCACGTCGGCCTTGAGCACCACGTTCAGCACGTTGACTTGGCCGGCTTCGAACTGTTTGGAAATGTCATCCAGGCTGATGGCGGGCTTCCTGGCCTGCTCCTCGCGCGCCTTGTTCTGCCGGAACAAGGCGATTTCGCGCGCCTTGCGTTCGTCGGCGACCACCACCAGCTCGTCGCCGGCCCGCGGCGCCCCGGACAGACCGAGCACCTCGACTGGAATCGAGGGCCCGGCCTCGCCGACGTTCTGGCCGGTCTCGTCGAGCATGGCGCGCACCCGGCCGTATTCGAGGCCGCTCAAGACCATATCGCCCTTGCGCAAGGTGCCGCCGTGCACCAAGACCGTCGCCACCGGACCACGGCCCTTATCCAACCGCGACTCGATCACCACGCCTTTGGCGGCGCCTTCGACCGGCGCTTTCAGCTCCAGCACCTCGGCCTGCACCAGGATCTGATCCAGCAAATCATCCACGCCGGCACCGGATTTGGCCGATACGTAGGTAAACAGCGTATCGCCCCCCCATTCTTCCGAGATGACGCCCTGCGCCGACAACTCGCTCTTGACGCGCTCTGGATCGGCGCTGGACTTATCCATCTTGTTGACCGCCACCACCACCGGCACGGCCGCGGCGCGGGCGTGCTGGATCGCTTCCACGGTTTGCGGCATCACGCCGTCATCGGCCGCCACCACCAGCACCACCACATCGGTGGCCTTGGCCCCGCGCGCGCGCATGGCGGTGAAGGCGGCGTGACCGGGCGTGTCGAGAAAGGTGATCACGCCTTTGGGCGTGCGCACGTGATAGGCGCCGATGTGCTGGGTAATCCCCCCAGCCTCGCCAGCGGCCACCCGCGTGCGGCGAATGTAGTCGAGCAGCGAGGTCTTGCCGTGGTCCACATGGCCCATGATCGTCACTACCGGCGGTCGCGGCAGCGCTTCTCCACGGTTGGTCTCGGCGGCCAGCTCCTCTTCCAGGGCGTTTTCCTTCAACAGCTTATAGGAGTGGCCCATTTCAGACACGGCGAGCGCGGCGGTATCTTGATCGATCATCTGGTTGATGGTGACCATCAACCCCATCTTCAGAAAAGCCTTGATGACCTCGGTCGCCTTGACCGACATCTTCTGCGCCAGATCGGCGACGCTGATCGTTTCAGGAATGATCACCTCGCGCACCATCGGCGCGGTGGGTTTGGCGAAGCTGTGGCGCGGCGCCAGCGCCGACGCGGGAGTCTTGCCGCCCTTGCCTTTTTTAGGCTTGCGCCGGTCCGCCTTATCCAAAATCTGCTGCACGTCGCCACGCCGCTGCGGCGCAAACCGCTCGTCGTCCTGCCCTTCTTCCCGGCGCGGCGCCGAGGCATTCGCAATACCAGGGATGTCGCCACGCGGTTTGCCCGCAGCCCGAGGGGGTTCGGCACGCTTCTTTCCCACCTTGGTTTCGAGGATGGGTCCAGACTGCTTTTTGGTTCTGGCGGCGGCGGCGGATGCTCCGGCCTCGACAGGGCGCTGGAGGGTCTGGGGACTTGCTGAACCTGCATCGGGCGCGCGATAGGTCGGGCTTTCAACCGGCTGAGCGTCCACGAGCGGTTCCACCGACGGGCGATCGCGCCGTTCGGCTTGAGGCTCGACAACGGCCTCGGGCCGGCGACGGGCGCGCTCTTCTTCAAGCTGACGCGCGTGTTCTTCCGCCTCAAGCTGGAGACGACGGGCCTCTTCCTCGGCTTGCAGCCGGCGGGCTTCTTCCTCGATCCGATGCGTTGCTTCCTGCTGTTCGTGAAGCGCCGGTGCTTCCAGCGGGCTCTGGTCCAACGCGATCTCGTCGTGACGGCGCTCCTCGCCGGCCTCATCCGAGCTCGCGACCGGCGCAACGGCTGGCTCCTCAAGCTCACGCAGGCGGGGTGCTCCTTCTTCCATCAGGCTGCGCTTGACATAGGTACGCTTCTTGCGCACCTCGATGCTGACGGTCTTGACCTGACCGGCCATGCCGCCCGACATTTTAATTTCGCTGTGGGTCTTGCGCTTGAGCGTGATCTTCCTGGGCTCCGCCGCGCCTTGCACTAACCGACTCCCATGACTTTTCCGCAGGTGCGCCAGCAAATCCACTTTCTGTTTTTCCGTGATCGTGGCGTCCACCCCGACAACCGCGATCCCGGCTTCGGTAAATTGCTCCAAAAGGCGATCCACCGGTATCCCCACATCCGTCGCAAACTGCTTGACCGTTACTTGCGTCATTTACCACCCCCAGGACGAGCCGGTCCTACCGTTCGTTCTTCGAAAACCAAGGCGCCCGCGCCGTCATGATCAATTTCGCTGCTCGCTCGTCATCCAGTCCCGCAATCTCATTGAGATCGTCGACCGAAAGTTCGGCCAAATCGTCCATCGTTGCAATGCCACGGCTTGCCAACAAAAAAGCCAACTCTTCGTCCATTCCTTCCATCCGCAATAAATCTTCGGCCGGAGGCGTGCTGCTGAACTGCTCTTCCGCGGCGATCGCCCGCGTCAGCAGCACGTCGCGCGCCCGCCCCCGCAACTCTTCCACGATCTCTTCATCGAATTCCGCGATCTCCAGCATCTCATGCGCCGGCACGTAGGCCACCTCATCCAAACCCGCAAAACCTTCGCGCACCAAAATCCCGGCAATCTCGTCGTCCACGCCCAGCTGCTCCACGAACATGTGCTGCAAGGCTTCGTCTTCCTGGCCGCGCTTGGCCTGAGACTGGGCCTTGGTCATCACGTTCAAGGTCCAACCGGTGAGCCGGCTGGCCAGTTGCACGTTTTGGCCGCCTTTCCCGATGGCCTGAGCCAGCTGCTTTTCATCGGAGACGATGATATCCATGCCGTGGGTATCCTCGTCGACGATGATGGAATCGACCTCCGCCGGCGCCATGGCGTTCATGACGAAACGGATCGGATCGTCGTCCCATTGCACGATATCGATGCGTTCGCCGCTCAATTCGTTGGTCACGCTTTGCACCCGCGCGCCGCGCATGCCCACGCAGGCCCCCACCGGATCGATGCGGGCATCCTTGCTCTTGACGGCGATCTTGGCGCGCGAACCAGGATCGCGGGCCGCGCCTTTGATTTCGATGATGCCCTGGTTGATTTCGGGCACCTCCAAGGTGAACAGGGCGATCAAAAATTCCGGCGCCACCCGACTGATGAAGAGCTGGGGGCCGCGACTCTCGATGCGGACATCCTTGAGATAGCCCCGCACTCGCTCGCCGTTGCGAAACGACTCGCGAGGATTGAGGTCTTCGCGCGCGATCTTGGCCTCGACGTTGCCGCCGACGTCGATGATCACATCGCCGCGCTCCAGCCGCTTGACCATGCCGCTGATCAGTTCGCCTTTCCGGTGCAGGTAAGCTTCCACAATCTGCGCGCGCTCGGCGTCTCGCACTTTCTGGACGATCACCTGCTTGGCGGTCTGGGCGGCGATGCGACCGCCGAAATCGGCGTTTTCCAAGAGACTTTCGATGTAGCCGCCGATTTCGACATCCGCTTGGATGCCGCGCGCCTCGGCCAAAATCACTTGCCGGTCCGGACTCTCGATCTGCGCGCCGTCGGCCACCACCTGCCAGCGCCGGAAGGTCTCATAATTGCCCGTTCGCCGGTTGATGACCACCCGCACGTCGGGATCGCCCTCATAGCGCTTTTTCGCGGCCGAAGCCAACGCCAGCTCCAAGGCGCCGAAAATGATTTCCTTGCCGACTCCTTTTTCATTGGAGACGGCGTCCACCACCAGCAGGATCTCCTTGTTGCCTTCTTTGCTGTCTTTGCTGTCTTTGCTGTCTTTGCTGTCTTTAACGCGCATGTCGTTCTGCCTCCTAGCCGGATCCCGCCATCCCGCTTTAAAGTTCGGGGACCAGGCGCGCTTTTTCAATTCGCTCCAGTGGCACCCGCCATTCCCGTCCCTCGCTGTCAACGATCACCACGTCGTCGGCTTGCATTCCCAGCAGGCGTCCGAGCAGTTTTCGCCGTCCGTCCAGCAGCTCCCGCAGTTGAATCCGCACCTGCGAACCGGCAAAGCGGACAAAGTGCCCAGGTTCGCACAGGGGGCGATCCAATCCGGGTGAGGAAACCTCCAGGGTATATCGTTCCGCGATCGGATCCTCGACATCCAACACGCCGCTGAGCTGATGGCTGACCCGCTGGCAGTCCGCCAAACCGATACCGTTCTCACCGTCGATATAGACCCGCAACAGGGAACCATCACGCCGGGGATGGAACTCTATCCCGACCAGTTCATAACCTAAGGTTTCGACCACGGCCGCTAACACCCGTCTCAGCTTTTGCAGGTCCTGGCGCATCTCGAACACCGGAAACAAAAAATGGGCCCGCGGCCCACTCGTTCGCCAACTCTGTTGAACTTCGGGGCACAGACAGCATCGACATTCGACGCTCTATGCTGCTGGCCGCTGCCGCAACTCCGGCCGGTGCTCCAGCCTTCGCCGGCTAGCGCGAAGCCGATGGAGTCGACCGCATAAAAAAAGCCCTCTTCGGGCTTCCTTGAAACATGGTAGCGGGGGCAGGATTTGAACCTACGACCTTCGGGTTATGAGCCCGACGAGCTACCGGACTGCTCCACCCCGCATCTGAGCTTGCTAGGATAACATCGCGTACCCCTTGCAAGCAAGGGCATAACGAGGTTTTTAGGGTCCCACTCGGCCGGTCAATCGCGATCGGTGCCTTGGAGGGTGACGGCGGCCTCGCTCCGCGACGTATCCGCCTTCCGAACGCGGCGCGCCCGCACATAGAAAACCGCGCCCCAAAACAGCAAGAGGCTAAAACCGATTTCCAACCAAGCCAACCAAGGCCGCCGCATCGGCCCGGCCGCGCTGAAAACCCCCGCCGAGAAATAGAACAGCGCGAGAAAACTGCTCCAAGCGCAAGTATAAGGCCGACCGTACAACAAGCCGCGCAACGGCAGCAATAACGGCCCGACCAACAACACCAGAACCAGTGAGACCGGAACCCGCTTCGAAGGTTCCAGCCAAGCAAACCACAGCAGCAGCAGCGCAAACAGGCCAAAATAGCCCACCAGCGTAACCGCGTGCCAGAAGCGGCTCATGCGCCCGCCAAGCGGCGCGCGATGTCCGCCAGCCGACGCCCCAGGGCGCGGCATAACTGCTTTTCTTCGGCGCCGAGGACATTTCCAGCCTCCAAACCCGACCAATGGCTGGGGCCATAAGGAGTACCGCCGCCGCGCGTGGCGCTCAGCGCCGGTTCGGTATACGGCAGGCCGACCACCATCATGCCGTGATGCAACAGCGGCAGCATCATGCTCAACAAGGTCGATTCGTGACCGCCGTGCAGGGTCGAGGCCGAGGTAAAAACCGCCGCCGGCTTGCCCGAAAGCGCGCCCGCCAACCAGAGGCTGCCGGTGGCGTCCAAAAAATACTTGAGCGGCGCGGCCATATTGCCGAAGCGGGTCGGACTGCCCAGCGCCAACCCGGCGCACTCGCGCAAGTCATTCAGGCTGGCATAGGGGGGACCGGCCGCCGGAATCTCCTCCTCCAGCGCCTCACAGACGGCCGAAACCGGCGGTACGGCGCGCAAGCGCGCGGTCATGGTCTCCACCTCCTCGACCCCCCGCGCGACCTGCCGCGCCATTGCAGCGGTCCCTCCGGTGCGGCTGTAGTACAGGATCAGTATTTCGGGCATCGTCTTGTGTTTCTCCTGATATCGAGCCGGCGGCGATTTTGGAAAATCCGTTCGACACTACGGTTTGCCGGCCGCTGTCGCCTACCATCTTGACGGCCTCGGCCACCGATGCTAGCTTGCGTCTCAAACCACCGATCAGCCGCTGAATGCGGTAACCTTGCTGTTTTTTCAGACTCTTGACCATCAAACTCACGCCACTTGCCATTGCCACTCTATGGTTGACGGCCTGTGCGGTCGCCCCAGTACAAGAGATGAGCGACGCCCGTCAGGCCATCCGCTCGGCCGAGGCGGCGGGTGCGGCCCAGCGTTCCCCAGACAGTCTTGCAGCGTCCCAGCGTCTGTTGCAGGAAGCACAGAAACGTTTGAGAGCCGGTTCTTATGACGCCGCCAAACAGTTTGCTCTGGAAGCGCGCGATCAGGCGATCAGAGCCCGAGAGAAGGCCCTGCAACCCAGTCCGATTCAGCTCGCGCCTCCCTAGGCTTCCGTTCCGGCGCTGGCTCCCACCATAATTCAGACGTCTGACATGCTCGCCACTCTCGCTCCCTTCCATAACCCGCTGGTTTTTCGGGCGCTGCTGGTGCCGATGTTGCTATCGGCGGTGCTTGGCTCCGCCCTCGCTCAAGCGCTGGATTTCTCCCTGCCGGGTTTGAACCAACAGCCCGTGCGCTTGGCCGATTTTCGTGGCCGGTGGGTCATCGTCAATTTTTGGGCTTCTTGGTGTTCGCCCTGTCTGCTGGAAATGCCCGAATTACAAGAGTTTTATGAGAAGAACCGCAACCGCGCCACGGTGGTCGGCATCAATTTCGAAAATCTAGGCCCTAACGAAGTCCGTGTCTTCACCGATCAGCTCGCCGTCACTTTCCCTATTGCGTTGAGCGGCGGCAACCCCATTCCGGGGTTCGATCTGAAAGGTCTGCCCACCACCTTTTTGATTTCGCCCGCCGGCAAACTGGTTGATAGCCACTTGGGTTCCGTAAACGCCACCATGCTGGCCGAGCGTCTGGCCGCTCAAGAAAAAGCGGGCGCTGCCGCCCCTTAATCCCTGGCGCGGCGCTCGCCAGTCACCATGCCATCACTTCGAGCGTCGAGGAGAGTTCGTGAAAACGCTGTGTATGCGCTGTTATGTGTCCGGCCGCGTCCAGGGCGTCGGCTTTCGCTATGCCACCGCTGAAAAAGCCTCCGCGCTTGGCGTGACCGGCTATGTCCGCAATCTGCCGGACCGCCGGGTGGAGGTGCTGGCCTGCGGCGAAGAAAGAGCGGTGACCGCCTTGCGCGACTGGCTCTGGCAAGGCCCCCAACTGGCGCGGGTCAGCGACGTTCGCTGCGATACCCTACCCCATCAGAATTTTCACGACTTCCGAATCGACTGAGCGCCTTGCTGCAAAAATTTCGGAGCGACCCTTGAATTATCCACAGGCTTATAAACTGTCTAATTTATGATACCCTAACGGCTCGCCGTCGCCAAAAACTGGGTAAAATTCCAATGTTTATGATTAACTCATTGATAAATATCATAATAATAAAGACGACAAATAAAGCGGCCCATCACTATTTTGGCAATGGCGACATGGAGTTAGACACTACGGCCAGAAGTTATCCACAAAGTTATCCACAGGCTTGGCGCTGACAGCCTTCGCTCTCCGACAAGCTTAGGCGTCGCGCGCCGGCGTCAAGCGCGCCGTCAACCACTCCAGCAATTGCCTTCGAGCGACCAGCACGGGCTCAGCATCACACCGGCCGCGACACTCTAATTGGTCATTGGCCAAATTGCGTTCGCTGATCACCACCCGATACGGAATGCCGATCAGCTCCATATCGGCGAACATGACGCCGGGTCGGACATCCCGATCATCCAGCAACGCTTCGATCCCGGCGGCCAGCAATTCTCGATGAAGCGTTGCGGCGGTTTCGCGCACGAGGTCGGAGCGGTTGGCGCCCACGGGCAGCAACGCGACTTGAAACGGCGCCATCGCGGCGGGCCAGATGATGCCGCGCGCGTCGTGATTCTGCTCGATGGCGGCCGCCACCACCCGCGACACCCCGATACCGTAGCACCCCATGGTCACTGTCGTCGGCTGGCCGTCTTCACCTAACACCACCGCATTCATGGCGGTGCTGTATTTCTGACCCAGTTGAAAAACGTGGCCGACTTCGATGCCGCGCGCGATGGCCAGCACGCCGCGCCCGTCGGGACTGGGATCGCCTTCGACCACGTTGCGCAGATCGGCGACTTCGGGTTCCGGGCAGTCGCGGCCGAAATTGACGCCGGTCAGATGCCAGTCATCGGTATTGGCGCCGACCGCCATATCGGCCATCTTCGCGACGGTGCGGTCGGCGACGATCGCGCCGGTGAAGCCGACCGGTCCCAGCGAGCCGGGGCTGGCGCCGAAGGCGGCGCGGATGGCCTCAGGACTGGCAAACGCCAGCGGAACCTCGACCTGAGGCAATTTCGCCGCCTTGATAGCGTTTAATTCATGATCGCCCCGGACCAACAGCAACACCGGCCGCCCGTCCGTCCCATCCACGACGATGGCTTTTACCGTCCGTTCGGCCGGCAGTTTCAGAAAGTCGCACAGTTCGGCGATGGTCTTGACGCCAGGCGTCCGCACCCGCGTCAGCGCCTCACCCGGCGCCGGCCGCGCTCCCGCCGGCGGCAGCGCCTCGGCCAGTTCGACGTTGGCGGCATAATCGCTCGCGGTGGAAAAGGCGATGGCGTCCTCGCCGGAATCCGCCAGCACGTGAAATTCCTGCGAGCGGCTGCCGCCGATGCTGCCGGAATCGGCCAGCACCGCCCGAAATTTCAAGCCCAGCCGGGTGAAAATGCGGACGTAGGCGTCGTACATGGCCTGGTAGCTGGCCTGCAAGGACGCCTGATCGAGGTCGAAGGAATAAGCGTCCTTCATCAAGAATTCCCGCGCTCGCATCACCCCGAAGCGCGGCCGGATTTCATCGCGGAACTTGGTCTGAATCTGATAGAAGTTGACCGGTAGCTGTTTGTAGCTTTTGATCTCGCGCCGGAACAGTTCGGTGATGACTTCCTCGTGAGTCGGGCCGAAACAGAAATCGCGTTTGTGTCGGTCTGCGATCCGCAACAGTTCCGGGCCATATTGTTGCCAGCGGCCGGACTCCTGCCACAGCTCGGCCGGCTGTACCGCGGGCATGAACAACTCCAGCGCGCCGGCCCGGTCCATCTCCTCGCGCACCACCGTCTCGACCTTGCGCAGCACCCGCAACCCCAAGGGCAGCCAGGTATAAATGCCGGCGGCAAGCTTGCGGATCAGGCCCGCTCGCAGCATCAATTGGTGGCTGACGACTTCGGCGTCGGCCGGAGTTTCCTTGACGGTGAACAGCGGAAAGCGGGATACGCGCATGAAGTCGGTCTCGGGCAACAGTCGTTCGATCAGGGGTTGCAGAAATAGTCCTGGTCCTTCTGCGCTTTCTTGAGCTCGGCTTCGCGCTGCTGGGGATCGAGCGCGACCTTGTTGCCCTTGGCATCGGTCTTGACCACCGGACTGTCGCTTTGCAGGATCTTGAGATTTTTCTTGGCGGCTTCGCAATTCTTGGTCCGCGCGTCTTCGGATTCCTTTTGCGCCTGTTCCGCCTGCTGTTTGTCTTTTTGTTCCTGCTCGGCCACCTGCTTGGCCAGATCGGCCTGTTCCTTGTTCAAATCGCGGGTGGCGGCTTCCGGATTTTGTTCCGCTCCAGCCGGTTTGCGCACCATTTCATATTGCACGCCGGTCGGCGGCGCAAGCTCGGAATACTGGACCTGCCCCTGCGAATCGGTCCACTTGTAGATGAATTGCTGGGCTTGGGCCGCCAGCGTGAAACCCCAGCAACCGATCATCAACCCCCACCACAACGCTCGCTTCGACATGCCATTCCTCCAAAAAGACCTGAACCACGGGAGAACCATGCCGTTCAGGCGATACTCCCCCAGTATCGTAACGGGATTTTGCTCGAAATAAATGTCGTGTAGTATAACCAGCCCGCAAGACCCGCGCCCAGCATGTATCGACGGCTTTTGCGACGAGTTGCGCCACCGGGAACCACCCCCGCGCGCGGCGGTCACCCCGCCCGACCGCAATCCCGGCCCGGCCACCCACCAGCCCCGTCGATGATGTGTCGATCACCTGCGCCGATCCGTCTTGCCGCTTCGCGATCCTTAACCCAATCTACCATGAGGAATCAACAGTATGGAACTCATGACAGGCGCCGAAATCCTGATCCGCTGTCTGAAGGAGGAAGGTGTTGAATACCTGTTCGGCTACCCAGGCGGCGCTGTTTTACATATTTATGATGCGATCTACGTTCAGGACGATGTCAAGCACGTGCTGGTCCGTCACGAACAAGGCGCGGCGCACGCCGCCGACGGTTATGCCCGCGCCAGCGGCAAAACAGGGGTGGTCCTGGTCACGTCCGGCCCCGGCGTGACCAACGCGGTCACCGGCATCGCCACCGCCTATATGGACTCCATTCCGATGGTGATCATCTCCGGTCAGGTGCCCACCGCGCTGATCGGCAACGACGCCTTTCAGGAGGTGGATTCGGTCGGCATCACCCGGCCCTGCGTCAAGCACAATTTCCTGGTCAAGGACATCACCAAGCTGGCTGAAACCATCAAGCAAGCCTTTTATATCGCCAGCACCGGCCGGCCCGGTCCGGTCCTGGTCGATGTGCCGAAAGACGTGACCATCGCCAAGGGCGAATTTCATTATCCCAAAAAGGTCAAGCTGCGCTCCTACAATCCAACCGTCAAGGGCCATGCCGGCCAAATCCGCAAGGCGGTGGACCTGATCCTGTCGGCCAAGCGCCCCATGATTTACACCGGCGGCGGGGTGATTTTGAGCGACGGTTCGCCGGAACTGGTCGAACTGACCCAACTGCTCGGTTATCCGATCACCAACACCCTGATGGGCTTGGGCGCTTATCCGGCCACCGACAAGCAGTTCGTCGGCATGTTGGGGATGCACGGCACTTATGAATCCAATCTGGCGATGCACCATTGCGACGTGCTGATCGCCATCGGCGCTCGTTTCGACGATCGCGTGACCGGCAAGCTCGATAAATTCTGTCCGGAGGCGCGGATCGTTCACGTCGACATCGACCCCTCCTCGATTTCCAAAAACGTCCGGGTCGATATTCCCATCGTCGGTTCGGTGCCGAACGTGCTGCGGGCGATGATCAACGTCATCCGCGACGAGAAGCTCAAGCCCGACACCGAGGCGCTGGCGCGCTGGTGGCGGCAGATCGACGAGTGGCGGGCGGTCAAATCCTTAAGCTATCGCTCCAGCGAGACGGTGATCAAACCCCAATTCGTGATCCAGAAGCTCTATGAGGTGACCGAAGGCAAGGCCATCATCACCTCGGACGTCGGCCAGCACCAAATGTGGGCGGCGCAGTATTACCATTTCGACCGACCCCGCCAGTGGATCAACTCCGGCGGCTTGGGCACCATGGGCTTCGGCCTGCCGGCGGCGATGGGGGCCAAGCTGGCCTTTCCCGACCGGGACGTGGCGTGCATCACCGGCGACGGCAGCATCCAAATGATGCTGCAAGAACTGTCGACCATGAAGCAGTATCAAACGCCGGTCAAGATCGTCAACTTGAACAACGGCTATCTCGGGATGGTCCGGCAGTGGCAAGAATTTTTCTATCAGAAGCGCTACTGCATGACCTACTTCGAGGCGCTGCCGGACTTCGTCAAACTGGCCGAAGCCTACGGTCATTCGGGCATCTTGGTCGAGAAACCGGGCGATGTCGAAGGCGCGCTGCGCGAAGCCTTCGCCATGAAGGACCGGACCGTGTTCCTCGACTTCCTGACCGATCAGGGTGAAAACGTGTTTCCGATGATCCCTTCCGGCGGCAGCCAAAATGAAATGTTGCTGGCCGAGCGCGACGAGATGATTTCGACCCACGACGAAGGCATGGTGCTGCTGTGAGCAATAATAACCGTCACATGATTTCGATTTTGCTGGAGAACGAGGCCGGCGCCCTGTCGCGGGTGGCCAATCTGTTTTCGGCGCGCGGTTACAACATCGAAAGTTTGTCGGTGGCTCCGACCGACGATGAGACCCTGTCGCGGCTGACTCTGGTCACCTACGGCAACGAGCAGATCGTCGAGCAGATCGTCAAGCAGCTCAACAAGCTGATCGATGTGGTCAAGCTGATCGATCTCAGCGAAACCGAGGCCATCGAACGCGAATTGATGCTGGTCAAGACCAAGGCCAACGGCGAACTGCGCGCCGAAATGAAACGGCTGGCCGATATTTTCGGCGGACACGTCCTCGACGTCACCGATGCGACCTACACCATCGAACTGACCGGCACCGGCACCAAGCTGGATAACTTCCTGCGCGCCATCGAGCGAGATGCGATCCTCGAAGTGGTCCGCTCCGGCGCCACCGGGATCGCGCTCGGTCAAAAAGCGTTACACGCCTGACTTTCTCCCCGCAACCCCATCCCCGCCGTCGCTTTCGGCCGGGGATCGGGAGTTTAACTTTTCAGGAACTCGCCCATGAACATCTATTACGATAAAGACGCCGACCTGTCCCTGATCAAGGGTAAGACAGTCGCCATCATCGGCTATGGCTCCCAGGGTCACGCCCACGCCCTCAACCTGCGCGATTCCGGCGTGAACGTGCTCGTCGGCTTGCGGCCCGGCTCGGCGTCGGCGGTCAAGGCCGAGAAAGCCGGCCTGACGGTCAAACCGGTGGCGGACGCGGCGGCGGCGGCCGATGTCGTCATGATCCTGGCGCCCGACGAGCATCAAAGCCAGATTTATAAGGAAATCGAACCCAAGCTGAAAAAAGGCGCGGCGCTGGCCTTCGCCCACGGCTTCAACATCCATTTCGGCGGGGTGGTGCCGCGCGCTGACCTCGACGTGATCATGATCGCGCCCAAGGGTCCGGGCCACCTGGTGCGCTCGACCTACACCCAGGGCGGCGGCGTACCCTGTCTGATCGCGGTGGCGCAAGACGCGTGCGGTCAGGCCAAAGAGTTGGCCCTCTCCTATGCATCGGCCAACGGCGGCGGCCGGGCCGGCGTGATCGAGACCAGCTTCCGCGAGGAGTGCGAAACCGATCTGTTCGGCGAGCAGGTGGTGCTGTGCGGTGGGTTGACCGCGCTGATTCAAGCGGGCTTCGAAACGCTGATCGAAGCGGGCTACGCGCCGGAGATGGCCTATTTCGAGTGTTTGCATGAGGTGAAGCTGATCGTGGATTTGATTTACGAGGGCGGCATCGCCAACATGCGCTACTCGATTTCCAACACCGCCGAATACGGCGACTTCACTCGCGGCTCGCGCATCGTCACCGAGCAGACCAAGGCCGAGATGCGCAAGATCCTCAAGGAAATCCAGACCGGCCAGTTCGCCCGCGAATTCATCGCGGAAAATCAGGCGGGCGCGCCGGTGCTGCGGGCCAACCGTCGCATCAGCCGCGAGCATCCGGTCGAGCAGGTCGGCGAAAAACTGCGCGGCATGATGCCGTGGATCAAAGCCAACCGCTTGGTGGATACCACCAAGAACTGAGGCTCGCCCGGCAAAACAGGCGCAACCGGGGCGCGGAATTTTCACTCCCGATCCGCGCTCCAATTTTTTAAGCCGACTCGGAAGGCGGCTGTCAAAAAATGAACAACGATCCACCGCTCCAGCATCGGCTTGCAGTTTTGATCGATGCGGACAACGCTCAGCCCGCCATCATCGAGGGACTTGCTAGAGAGATCGTCAAATACGGGGTTGCGAGCGTCAAACGAATTTATGGCGACTGGACCACGCCGAATTTGAGCGGCTGGAAATCAGTCCTGCTCGACCACTCGATCCAGCCTGTCCAGCAATTTCGTTACACGGTGGGTAAGAACGCCACCGATAGCGCCATGATCATTGACGCGGTGGATTTGCTTTATACGCGCCGTTTTGAAGGATTCTGCCTGGTTTCCAGCGACAGTGATTTCACGCGCCTGGCTTCCCGCATCCGAGAAGAAGGTCTGCTGGTTTACGGCTTCGGCGAGGAGAAAACCCCGAAAGCCTTCATTCATGCCTGCGATAAGTTCATCTTCACCAAAGTTCTGCTGCCCCAGCCAGAATCGGAAGCGAGCAACCGCAAACAAGAAACCAATCAACTCAAAGCGAACACTAAGCTGGTGAACCTTGTTCGCAGCGCTGTTGAAGCCGTATCGGACGATAGCGGCTGGGCCAACCTTGGCAGTGTCGGCCATCACATCGCCCAGCAGTCTCCAGAGTTCGACCCTCGAAATTATGGCTATGGAAAGCTCAGCGACCTCGTATTGGCCATCGGTCTTTTTGATCTTGAAGAGCGCCAGCACGGCTCCAGTCGGGCAAAAGGTCTTTATATCCGCGACAAACGCAAGAAATAACGCAGTTCCGATCACTCGAACTGATCGCATTAAAGCTTCCAAGGCAAGCCTAATGATTAGCGAACCAGCACCCGAAAAGCGCCGCCGGCGCGGCGTCTATCTGCTCCCCAACCTGTTCACCACCGCCGCGCTGTTCTGCGGCTTCTACGCCATCATCGCCGCCTTGCAAGGCCGCTTCGAGCCGGCCGCCATCGCGGTGTTCGTGGCTATGGTGCTGGACGGCCTGGACGGGCGGGTCGCCCGCCTGACCCACACCGAAAGCGAGTTTGGCGCGGAATACGACAGCATGGCGGATTTGATTTCCTTTGGGCTGGCCCCCGCTCTGATCATGTACGAATGGGCGCTCACCTCCATGATCGGCATGGGTCCGTTCCTGTCCAAGCTCGGCTGGCTCACGGCTTTTTTCTATACGGTGATGGCCGCATTAAGGTTGGCCCGCTTCAACGTCCAGCACGGCAGCACCGACAAACGCTACTTCATCGGGCTGCCCAGCCCTTCGGCCGCCGCCATTGTCAGCGGCACGGTCTGGTTCGGCACCGATTTGGGGTTGACCGGCTCACAACTGCTGTGGCCGGCGCTGGTGATCACCATCGGCGCTGGCGCTTTGATGTTCAGCAAGATTCTTTACTTCAGCTTCAAACAGGTCGACCTGCACAAGCGGGTCCCGTTCGCTTCCGTGCTGCTGGTGGTGCTCACCCTGGTGGTCATCTCGATCGACCCGCCCAAGGTGCTGTTCTGCGGCTTCCTGGTGTATGTTTTGTCGGGTCCGGTGTTGTTCCTGTTCCGGCTGCGCCAGCGGGCGCGACGGCGCGCTCGGTCTCCCAACGAGCCCGCCGGCTCCAAATAGATGCCGCTGTGGACCGAACCCCGGACCGTCCGGTCAACCACCCGAGCCAGGCTCGTTGAACAGCAGCGCCACCGGGAAATGTTTCAGCGCTTCCCGCAACCACAACGCTTCCTCTCCCTGCACCAGTTGTCCGCTCAAGGCATCGCGCCAGCGCAGGCGCGAACCGGCCGGCGGCAGCACCCTGGTTTCATGCCAGACCGCTTCACCCAGCGGCCACTCGCCATCCTTGACCAGACCGGTCGAAAAACGCGGCGCCACCACCAACGCCCGCCGCTCGCCCAGCTCGCGCGCGAAGGCCACCACATGCGCCTTGAGACTACCGATGACGGTCAGCTTCTGATAAGCCCCATGCTGGAACAATTCTCGCTCCGCCTGTCGCGCCTGGAGCGCCCGATAGATCAAAAACAGTTTGATGCGGCCATCTTCGGGCGCCGCCACCAGTTCTTTAAGCAAGCCAGCAAGATTTTCGCTAGCGTGGCTCTGCAGCGCCTTCAGTAGCGCGCCGCGCCGCTCGAAATCCACCGGGCGCCGGTTATCGGGGTCCACCAAGCTCAAATCCCACAGTTCCGTGCCTTGATAAAAATCCGGCAGGCCAGGCGTGGTGAGTTTGAGCAGGGTCTGAGCCAGCGAATTGAGGATGCCGTGATGCTGGATCTTGCGCTGAAACGGCAGGAACGCCTGAAGGAAAGGATTGTCCCTGCCGGGTTCCAACACCCGCTCGGCGAAAGCGAGCAAGGCATTCTCGTATTGGTTGTCCGGCTCCAACCAATGAGTGTGCACTTTCGCCTCGCGCACGGCCTTGATCAGATAGGCTTTGATCCGCTCGATAAAGGCCGGGTATTCGGCCAGATCGAAGGGATACGCCCCCAGCAGGGTTTGATAGAACAGGTATTCATCGTCGTTCGCGGGCGCCAGCCGCTCGCCGATTTGCACCTTGTGGGCCAAGTTGATCTCGTGCCAGCGTCGCACGTGTTCTTCCCACTCGGCCGGCAGTTCCGACAGCACGTTCAGCCGGGCGCGGGAATCCTCACCGCGTTTGGTGTCGTGGGTCGCGCTGGCGTTCATCGCATGGGGCCAGCAGGCGACCCGATGCTGGTTGAAGGCATGAAACTCGTCGAGGTCGATGCCGAAATGCAGCGGTCCCGCGCCTACTTCATTCAAGGACAGCAGCCGGTTGTAAACGTAGAACACGGTGTCTTCCACGCCCTTGGCCATCAGGGGACCGGTGAACTGCTGCAAGCGCATGATGAAATGCAGCCACTGATCCTTGCCCTCGGCCGCCATGTTCTCATCGAACTCCAGCCGTAAAAAGCGTTCGACGAATTCCAATTCGTTGCGGAAATTGGGAAGGTTCAGCCGGGCTTGGGCGATCACCCGCCGCATGCAGTCCTGATCGGCCCGGCTGGCGCCGGTTCGGTCGATGTAGGTACGATAGACCGGGAACAGCACCAGAATTTCGACCAGCGCCGCTTTCAGCCCGTAGAGCGTGAAGTCGCTGGCGTAGCGGTAACGCTCGGAAATGCGCTTGAGCACATGCGCCAGACTGTCGATGTCGCCGGCCAGATGTCGGGCCACGATCATCCGCTTGCTGCGCTCGATTAGCGTTTCGCAGGCGGTAGCGTCGCCGGTGAAGGCGTGGTACAAGGCGGTAAAGTCTTGCTCGGCGGCCGGATCGCAGAACAGACCGTTGCTGATGCCGAGAAAGTCGTAACCGCTGGTACCCTGGCACGGCCAGCTGACCGGCAACTCCTCGTTGTGTTCGAGAATCTTCTCCACCACCAGATAGACGTAGGGAGCCTGCTCGCGCAGCCGGTTGAGATACTCCGCCGGATCGTAGAGGCCGTCGATGTGATCGATCCGCAACCCGTTGATCTTTTCCTCAGCCACCAGCTTCAGAATCAGTTCGTGGGTGGACTCGAAGACCCTAGGGTCCTCGATGCGCAGCGAGATCAAATCGTTGATGGTGAAGAAGCGCCGATAATTGAGTTCCTCGTTGCCGACCTTCCAGTAAGACAGCCGGAAAAATTGCTCGTCGAGCAGGCTTTCCAGCAGGTCGAAACTCTCTGGCTTACCGGCCTCGCCGTTGAAGATGCGGATGTTTTCCTCGATGAACTCGCGCACTTCGGAGCTGCCGTTCCACAGCTCCCACAGCATTTGCTTGATGAAGGAGATCTGATCGTAACGCTCCCGTCCCTCCTCGCCGGCAGGGATGTATTTGAGCAGGTAAAGCACGCCCAAAAACTTGACGAAATGCGGGTGGGTGCGTTCGAGCTGGGCGCGCAGCCGGCCCAAGTCATAGGTCAGCACCCGGTAATAGGATTCGATGCGGATCGGAAACCGGAACTCGTAGTAGTAGACGGCGAGTCCTGCTTCGTTATAGCGCAATTGCAGTTCGCCGCTTTCCAGACAATCGCCGTAAAACTTGCCGAGAAACGGCGCCAGCACCCGTCCCTTGATCCCTTCGTACAGGTGGTTCCAGTGGATGTCGAAAAATTCGTGGTAGCGTGAATCCGGGCCGTTTTCCAGCACGTCCACCAGCATCGGGTTCTGGCTGTCGAAGGCCATGTGATTGGGGACGATATCTTGTACCCAGCCGATCCCCAGTTGTTTTAAATGCTGCGCCAGCAGCTCGAACCGCTCCGCGCCGCCCAATTCGGGGTTGATTGCGCGGGGGTCCGCCACATCGTAACCGTGCTGGCTGCCACGGCGCGGCGTCAAAATCGGCGAGGCATAAATGTCGGATATCCCCAATTCGGCCAGATAGGGCGCGATGCTGGTGGCGGCGTCAAAACCGAAGTCAGGAGTGAATTGCAAACGATAAGTCGCAACGGGAACACGCATCATGGGAGAGCCTCCGAGTGCGGCGATCCAGCGAAAAGATCGGCGGCATAGACCGCCACAGCGTAGGGAGGCAACACCAACGGGTGCTCGGTTTCGGCGAGGGTCGCCGGTAGCTCGGACCCCGCGCCGCCCCAGGCGAGATCGGCGGCATCGAGCTGGCGCCGCCACGGTCCCGCGCCGGGAACCACCGTGACGGTCGCTGGCCGGTCGGAAAAATTGAGCCAAGCGCTGATCCGGCTCGTATCGCACCAGCGCTTTAACTCCAGCACCGTCGGGGCGAGCACCGCAACGGCCAAACTAGCGTTGTCCAGCCGGGCCAGCGCCGGCGTTTCCCGGCGCAAGCGCAACAGCTCGCGATAGAAAGCGCGCAACTGGCCGTGTCGGCCGGTTTTACCCAGCTCCCATTGCAGCTTGGAGGCGGCGAAGGTCGTGACGGCTTGCGGGTCCGGCGCTTCGCCCCCGGCGCCAAACTCCAGGAAATCCTCGCGCCGCCCCTGCCGCACCCCCTCGATCAAGGCCGGATCGCCGTGGCTGATGAAATAAAGAAACGGTCGGGGTTCGCCGTATTCCTCGCCCATGAACAGCAAGGGCAGATAAGGCGACAGCAGCACCGCGGCGGCCGCCAGCTTCAAGGCCGGAAACGGCAACAGGGCAGAAAACCGCTCGCCCAGCGGCCGGTTGCCGACTTGATCGTGATTCTGGCCGAACGCGACGAACCGCCAGGCCGGACAATCACGCGCATCGTCACCGTGCCAGCGCCGGCGGTGCGGAGAATAGTGCCAGGCGTAAACAAAGGGGTGCCGGTAAGCTTGCGCCAATTGGTCGATGGTGCCGAAATCCGCGTAATAGCCATGCCGCTCGCCGGTCAACACCGTATGCAAGGCGTGATGGAAGTCATCGCTCCATTGGGCGTCGAGGCCGTAACCGCCGACCTGAGGCGGGCGGATCAAGCGCGGGTCGTTCAGATCGCTTTCGGCGATCAGATGACAGAACCGGCCCAGCCGCCGTCCGCAATCGGCGGCGACAACGGCCAGTTCCGCCAAAATATGCCGCGCCCCAAAATCGTAAATGGCATGGACCGCATCCAGCCGCAAGGCGTCGCAGTGACAGGTCTCCAACCAATAGCGGACGTTTTGAACCACGTAATCGCGCACGCCGGCGCTGTAAGGGCCATCGTAATTGATGGCATCGCCCCACGGCGTGCGGTACTGGTCGGTAAAATAGGTTCCCAAGCCCCACAGATAATTCCCTTCGGGGCCGAGATGGTTGTAGACCACATCCAGGATCACCGCCAAGCCTTGACCATGGCAGGCATCCACCAGCCGTTTCAAGCCGTTCACGCCTCCGTAAGACGCCTGCACGGCGTAGGGATAAACCCCGTCATAACCCCAGTTGCGGTCGCCGGGAAATTGCGCCACCGGCATCAGCGCCAGCGCGGTGACGCCCAATTCGCGCAGTTCCGGCAAACGGGGAATGATGGCGGCAAACGTGCCTTCGGGGGTGAAGGCGCCGACATGCAATTCGTAGATGACCCACCGTTCCAGCGGCGGCGGTCGCCAGTTGCCATCGCTCCAGCTGAAAGCTTGATCCACCACTTGCGAGGGGCCGTGCACGCCATCGGGCTGATGATACGAGGCCGGATCGGGGCGGTCGATTGCCCCGTCCCAGCGATAGCAATACAGCGCGCCGGGGTCGATGCCGGTCACGGTGGTCCGCCAATAACCCCAGGTGTCGCGGGCCATGGGAATCAGGCGGTCCTGGGGTGCAACCAGATGCAGCGCCACTTGTTTCAGCAACGGAGCCCAAAGCGTGAAGGCGCATTGACGGTTGCCGAGATAATGGGATCCTGGCGTGAGGTCATTCATAAGCTTGCTGCCTTCCGTGTCGGAATAGCATGGCCAGCGACCGCGCGGCCATGCACCACGCCCACACATGAGTTTTAAAAGCGATCGAACTCGGCGTTCGTTTGAAAAATCGGCAGCGCCCGGCTCAATGCCGGCGCGGTTGAATCGGCGCGGTTCTGGTGATTGCGCCGCAAACAGCGGAACCGAGCGGCACGCGCTCGGTCTGCCCTACTTTAGGTTGCAGAAAATCGAGCAAAATGCAGAATTCCATGCGGTTCTGTCGCGCGCGGCGCACGGTGGCGAAACAATCTCCGCTGCCCTGCCCGCAGTATCAATCCAACGGGCTGTCGCAGTCCTTTACTCGGCCGTCTCGAACGTGTTGATGGCGCAAATCAGTCCGGTCGAAAGCTGAAGTTTTTTAACGGTTTAGGCCAGAACATAGTAAAATTATAACATTTATAACGGTTTACTGAAACCCATTCGTTCGACTCCCGGCGTTACAACCCCGATTTAACGGGATGTGACGCCCGTTCAGCCACCGTGACCCCAGCAAGATTCGGCTGACAAAGCCTGCAAAATCGCCATAATCGCCACCATCGATCACTGTGATCCACCACCCCATCCGGCACGGTGGGAGAACCCCACCTGGAGAGCGCCACATGAACCAACTGATCATTTTCGACACCACGCTGCGCGACGGTGAACAAAGCCCCGGCGCGTCCATGACCAAGGAAGAAAAAGTCCGCATCGCCAAGATGTTGGAGCGGATGCGGGTGGATGTGATCGAAGCCGGCTTCCCCGTCGCCAGCCCCGGCGATTTCGAGGCGGTGCGGGCGGTGGCGCGAGCGGTCAAGGACAGCGTGGTCTGCGGGCTGGCCCGCGCCGCCGACGCCGACATCGACCGGGCCGGCGAAGCCTTGAAGGACGCGGCGGCCTGCCGGGTTCACACCTTCATCGCCACCTCGCCGGTCCACATGAAGATGAAATTGCGGATGGAGCCGGATCAGGTGGTGGAACGAGCGGTCGAGGCGGTGCGCCGCGCCCGGCGCTGGACCGACGACGTGGAATTCTCCGCCGAGGACGCCGGCCGTTCCGAACTGGATTTTTTGTGCCGGATCGTCGAGGCCGCCATCGATGCCGGGGCGCGTACCATCAACATCCCCGACACGGTCGGCTATAACGTCCCCGAGCAGTTCGCCCACACCATCCGCAGTTTGCTCGAACGGGTGCCGAACGCCGACAAGGCCATCTTTTCGGTGCATTGCCACAACGACCTGGGTCTGGCGGTCGCCAATTCGCTGGCGGCGGTGCGGGCCGGCGCGCGGCAAGTGGAATGCACTATCAACGGCCTCGGCGAACGGGCCGGCAACGCTTCCCTGGAGGAAATCGTGATGGCGGTGCGCACCCGCCGCGACGTGTTCCAGCTTGAAACCGGCCTCGACACCACCCAGATCGTGCCGGCCTCCCGCTTGGTCGCCAATATCACCGGCTTCCCGGTGCAGCCCAATAAGGCCATCGTCGGGGCCAACGCCTTCGCCCATGAATCCGGCATCCATCAAGACGGGGTGCTCAAGCATCGCGAAACTTACGAGATCATGCGGGCCGAGGACGTGGGTTGGTCCACCAACCGCATGGTGCTCGGCAAGCATTCCGGCCGTAACGCTTTCCGCACCCGCTTGGAAGAATTGGGTGCCAGCTTCGCTTCCGAGGAAGACCTGAACGCCGCCTTCGCCCGCTTCAAGGAGCTGGCCGATAAGAAACACGAGATTTACGACGAGGACTTGCAGGCGCTGGTCACCGACACCAACCTGACGGCGGAAAACGAACGGGCGCAACTGCGCTACCTGCGGGTGTGTTCGGAAACCGGCGAAACCCCGTCCGCTCAGGTCACGCTGACGGTGGACGGCGAAGAGCGCAACGCCACCGCCGAGGGCGGCGGGCCGGTGGATGCCGCGTTCAAGGCCATCGAAAGCATTCTGAAAACCGACACCGACCTGCTGCTGTATTCGGTCAACAACATCACCAGCGGCACTGATGCCCAAGGCGAAGTCACGGTGCGAGTGGCTCAGGGCGGGCGCATCTTCAACGGCCAGGGCGCGGATACCGATATCGTGATCGCCTCGGCCAAGGCTTATATCAACGCGCTGAACAAGGTGCTGCAACCGAGCGAGCGGGCGCACCCGCAATTGCTGTAACCGTCGGGTATGGACGAGGAGCTGCGCCGCCGTTACCTGGATGCGTTGGGGATTCCGCTCTGGCTGCCACGCCAGCCTTTGGCGAAACAGCAGGCGCCGTCCGGCGCGGCGGTCGATCCGCCGCCCGCCGTGGAGGCCGATCGGGCGACTGATAGCGAGCCAGTTACTGATGAATCATTAGCCGACGATGATGAGAGGGCGCTGATGGACGATGATTGGGGACTGTCGAGCGAGGCTGGTGCTGGGGAGAGGGCGGCTACTCCGCCGGCTGACGAGAGCCGGGAAGCGCGGATCGCGCATTTGGAGTGGAGCGATTTGCAAGCAACAGTCCGACAGTGCACCGCTTGCGGTTTGTGCCATTCCCGCACCCAGACCGTGTTCGGCGTCGGCGACCGTCAGGCCGAATGGCTGGTGATCGGCGAGGCGCCCGGCGCTGACGAAGACCGGCAGGGCGAACCCTTCGTCGGTCGGGCTGGCAAGTTGTTGAATCCCATGTTGCAAGCCATCGGCTTACAACGCGAACAGGTCTTTATTACTAACATCCTCAAATGCCGCCCGCCGGAAAACCGCGACCCGACGCCCGCTGAAGCAGCCAGCTGTCGCCCGTTTCTGGAACGGCAGCTCGCCTTGATCCAGCCGCGGATCATTCTGGCGGTCGGTCGCATCGCCGCCCAAAACTTGCTGAATACTGACGTGCCCATCGGCAAATTACGCAGCCGAATCCACCATGTCGGGCCGGAGCAGCTCCCGCTCGTGGTCACCTACCATCCCGCTTATCTTCTGCGCTCGCCGCGCGAGAAGCGCAAAGCCTGGGATGATTTGCGCTTGGCGCGACGCGCCCTGAGCCTCCCTCTTAAAGCGACTTAAAAGGACTTTTCATGAGCGCCTTGCGGGAACCCTGCGTCGGTCGGTTTCGGCAGATGCTCCCTATCGACTTGAAGGAAATCCTGTCGATCGAGCGGCGTGCTTACGAATTCGCCTGGACCGAAGGCATTTTCCGGGATTGCCTTCGGGTCGGTTATCAATGCCGGGTTCTGGAAACCCCGCACAGCTTCATTCAAGCTTATGGAGTGATGTCGGTGGCGGTCGGCGAGGCGCACATCCTCAACCTCTGCGTGCGACCGGAATTGCAGGGACGTGGCTTGTCGCGCCAATTGTTGGACCATCTGCTGGAGCTGGCTATCTCCCTGCAAGCGCAAACGGTATTTTTGGAAGTGCGCCTTTCCAACCAGCGCGCTCTGCGGCTTTACGCCAGCGTCGGCTTTTGCGAGGTCGGCTTGCGGCGCGGCTACTACCCCGCCAGCAAGGGTAGAGAAGACGGTTGGGTGCTGGCCAAGGAGCTTTAAGCGGCGCGATTGTGCTTGCTCCACTTATGCAGTTGGCATATAGTGCCAAGGTGTATGATTTCCAGGCTGGTGAATCTGTTCGTTCTCTGTGGTCACCCTTTTTCAAGTTGATACTGAGTCCGTCATTTTCCCTGACTTGATTCTGCTACGGCTTCCTGGGCTTAGGCCCCTATCGTTTTCAATTTTTTGTTTTCAGGAAACACCGAATTTATGGTCACTGGTACCGTCAAGTGGTTTAACGAATCGAAAGGCTTCGGCTTCATCACGCCCGACAACGGCGGAGAAGACCTGTTCGCGCACTTTTCAGCCATTCAGGCGCGCGGTTTCAAGACGCTGAAGGAAAATCAAAAAGTTTCCTTTGATGTGACGACCGGCCCCAAAGGCAAGCAAGCAACCAACATCCGCCCGTTGGATCAAAGCTGAGCCTCAGCCCGCCTTTGCTCCAGAAAGCCCGGCTTCACGGGCTTTTTTGTTGCCTGCTGGCTTCATCCGGCTACTGGCGACGACCCCGTGCAGAGTTCGGAAAAAGATCGCCAAAGTCGGGTAGAACCGACACGTCGAGCGCGCGCGCGGCCTGCTCGAACCTGGCGTCATGGGGGACCACTCCGAGCAGTGGCGCGGCGAGGCGATGTTCCAGGCTTTCAAGATTCGCCGCAAAACGCTCCATGGCGGGATCGATGCGATTGGCGACCCAACCGGCCACACGCAAGCTCCGGCCCGCAATGGCCTCCATCGTCAGCAGTGCATGATTGAGGCAGCCGAGTCGCATCCCGACCACCAACACCACCGGCAAAGCCAACCGTTGGGCCAAATCCGCCGTGTCATACCGCTCGTCGAGCGGTACCCGAAACCCGCCAACCCCCTCTACCCAAACCACGTCGGCCAACTGACGCAACCGCTCGAAGGCTCGAACAATCGGCGCGAGCTCGATGGGTCGGCCGGCTTCGCGGGCGGCGATGTGGGGGGCGATGGCGGGAGTGTAGAGAAAGGGATTGATCCATTCCAGCGGCGCCGAAACCGAACTGGCGGCCATCAGCCGCGTCACATCGTCGTTTGCGCCATCGGCTCCGACGCCCGCCGCAATCGGTTTCATGCCGATCGCCGTCAAACCCCGCTGCCGCGTGGCGCGCAGCAAGGCGCAGGTGACATGGGTTTTGCCGACCCCGGTGTCGGTGCCGGCGACGAAGAAGGCGTGCGGCATGGTTCAGCGTCCGAGAGATCGCTAGCGCGTGGCGATCAACCAGACTGCATCATAGGTCAACGGTAAGCCCGCCGGCTCCCGCAATTGCTCGTAACGCGCGGTGATCGTCCGCCAGGCCGCGCGGCTTAACGGGGCGGGACGACGCTGTTCGACTTCGCGCGCGCCAACGTCCTTGACACTCCTCAACAAGCTCGGCAAATCCGCATAATGCCGGCGTACCGGTTTCCGCTCCCAAACCCGCACCCGCCAGTGCGTTGATTGGCATTCCGCCAGCAAGCGCTCCGGAGGAGGCACGGTCAAGACATGCGAGTAATCATCGACCGCCGCGAACGCGTGGCGCAATTCGAGAAAATTATCCGCGCCCAAGGTCGCGACCGCCAGCGCGCTGCCGCCTGATTTGAGCACCCGTTTTGCCTCCTGTAAGCACCGCCGGGGATCGTTCCATTGCCAAGCCAGGCTGGACCAGTACAGCTCGCAGCAACGGTCGGGAAGCGGCAAGGCTTCGATGTCGGCGCACACCAATAACGCTCTGGACGCCTGCATCCGTGCGGCTATTAACATGCCGGGCGCGAAATCGATCAAGGCGAGCCGCGCTTGCGGCCAGCGCTCCGCCAACCAACGCCCGCCGTAGCCGGTGCCGCCGCCCGCATCCAGAACAGTGTCCGGTTCGAGCTCGATCCCGCTTTGCTGCCAGTAGGCCGCCAGCCGGTCGCAGACTTCTCGTTGCACGTCGGCGGCGGCGTCATAGGTCGACGCCGCCTGATCGAAGGCCTGACGGACGCGCTGTTTGGCGGGCAAGCCGACGGATGGAGCCCATTCGGCCACGGGCAACTCACTCATGGAGCGCCGCGCTGAGCGCATCGATCTGACCGTCGCTGTGCGCCGCCGAAAGCGAAATCCGCAAGCGGGCCGTACCGGCCGGCACCGTCGGCGGCCGGATGGCCGGCACCCACAAACCTCGCGAGAACAAGCGCTCCGACAGCCGTACGGCTTCCTCATTACCCCCGATCAACAGCGGCTGGATCGCCGTCGGCGACGGCGGCGACCGCCACGGCAAGCCCGACAGCCCAGACCGCAAACGCTCGATCAGACGGCGTAGCCGCACCCGCCGCTCCTCACCCGTTTCGATCAAATCAAGGCTGACCAACAAGGCGGCGGCGAGCAGCGGGCTGGCGGCCGTGGTGAAGATGTAGGGCCTCGCCCGCTGCATCAGCCAACCGACGACGCGCCGGTCGCCCGCGACGAACGCGCCGGACACGCCGGCCGCCTTGCCGAGCGTCCCCATCAGAATCAGGCGCGGCGACGGCGGCAGCCCAAAATGGGCGCTACTGCCGCGACCGCCGGGGCCGAGCACGCCGAAACCGTGCGCGTCATCGATCACCAGCCAAGCATCGAAGCGTTCGGCCAAGGCGAACAATGCTGGCAATGGCGCCAGATCGCCGTCCATGCTAAACACCGCATCGGTCAAAATCAGCTTGCGGCGGGCGCGGCTTTGCGCCAAGCGCGCGGCCAGCATGTCCACGTCGTTGTGCGGATAGCGGACGTGCTCGGCGCGCGCCAGCAAGGCGGCATCAATCAACGAAGCGTGGTTCAATCGGTCGGCGAAAACGGCGTCATGGCGCCCCACCAGCGCCGGCACGATGGCCAGATTGGCCAGATAGCCCGTCGTGAAATACAGCGCTCGCTCCCGTCCGACGAAAGCCGCCAGCCGCTCCTCCAGCTCCTCATGCGGGCGCAGATGACCGCTCACCACATGTGAAGCGCCGCTGCCCACCCCCCAGCGTTCGGCCGCTTCCCGAACCGCCGCGACGATGGCCGGGTGATTGGCCAAACCAAGATAATCGTTGCTACAAAACGCCACCACGCGCCGGCCGTCGACCACGGCATCGGGACCGCAAGGCGCGTCCAGGGTACGGCGACGGCGCAGCAATCCCTCAGTCGCCAGCCCGGCGAGGCCCGTTTCCAGTTCTTCCCAGATCATGGCAGGGCCGCATCCAGGGCCGCGACCGCGCGCTCCGCCAGTAAAGCCGCTTCCTCATCGTTCAGAATGTAGGGCGGCATGAAATAAACCGTGGTCCCCAAGGGCCGCAGCAGCACTTCGCGACTCAAGGCTTCGCGATAGAACCGCAGCCGAAACTCCGGGTCCTGAGTGTCGATATCGACCGCCCAGATCATGCCGCACTGACGGAAATGGCGTACCCGCGGGTGCTTGGCCAAGGGCGCCAACAGCGCGCGGAACTGTTTGGCGAACCGCCGGTTGCGCGCGATGACGTCATCTCTGGCAAAAATATCCAAAGTCGCCAGCGCCGCGCGACACGCCAGCGGATTGCCGGTGTAGGAATGGGAGTGAAGAAAAGCCTGCGTCACGGCATCGTCGTAAAAAGCGGCGTAAACGCGCTCCGTCGTCATAACCGCCGACAACGGTAAATAGCCTCCGGTCAGCCCTTTGGACAGCGTGAGAAAATCGGGACGGATGCCGGCCTGTTCGTGGGCGAAGAAGGTGCCGGTGCGCCCGAAGCCGACCATGATTTCATCGCAGATCAGATGGACGCGGTAACGGTCGCACAGCTCGCGGGCCAGCCGCAGATAGTGCGGATCGTACATCACCATGCCGCCCGCGCCTTGAACCAGCGGCTCAAGGATGAATGCGGCGATGGTCCCATGGTGTTCCGCTAAACAGGTCTCTAGCGCCGCCGCCGCCCGAATGGCCACATCGGTCGCTGTCTCCCTCGGTTTCGCCGCGCGGGCATCGGGCGAAGGCACCGCAAAGGCCGGTCGCAACAGCGGCGCGTAGGCATCCCGATACAGCCCGACATCGCCCACGCTCAACGTACCCAGCGTTTCGCCGTGATAGCCGCCGGCCAGACACAGAAATTGATTTTTCTCAGGCTGGCCGCTGTTGCGCCAATAGTGGAACGACATCTTGAGGGTGATTTCTACCGCCGACGACCCGTCCGAGGCGTAGAAGCAATGGCCCAGTTCACCTCGGGTCAGCGCCGCCAATCGCTCCGACAGTTCCACCGCTGGCGAGTGGGTGAAACCCGCCAGAAGGACGTGCTCCAGCCGGTCCAGTTGGTCCTTGAGCGCGGCGTTGATGCGCGGGTTGGCGTGGCCGAACAGATTGACCCACCACGAGCCGATCGCGTCCAGATAGCGCCGGCCGTCGAAATCGTACAGCCACGCGCCCTCGCCGCGCGCGATCGGCACCAGCGGCAACGCGCCGCTGGCGTGCTGCTTCATCTGGGTGCAGGGATGCCAAACGGCGGCGCGGCTGCGGTCGAGCCACTCACGGTTGCTCATTCGACGCGGATCGTTCAAACGCCGCGCAGGCCCAATTTTTCGAACAGCGCGTTATCGCCTTCGATCCGGGGATTGCGGGTGGTCAGCAACTGATCGCCGTAGAAAATCGAATTGGCGCCGGCCAGAAAGCACAGGGTCTGCTCCGCTTCGCTCATCTGCTCGCGACCGGCCGACAGGCGCACGTAGCTGCGCGGCATGGTGATGCGGGCGGCGGCGATGGTGCGGGCGAATTCGAAGATGTCCACCGGATCGCTGTCCGCCAGCGGCGTGCCGGGAACCGGCACCAGATTGTTGATCGGCACCGATTCCGGCGGCGGGTCGAGGCTGGCCAGCTTGGCGATCAACCCGGCGCGATGCCGGCGCGTCTCGCCCATGCCGACGATGCCGCCGCTACAGACCTTCAGGCCCGCCTCGCGCACGCTTTGCAAGGTATCGAGCCGATCCTGGTAGGTGTGAGTGGTGACGATATCGCCGTAAAACTCCGGGGCGGTATCAAGATTGTGGTTGTAGTAATCCAGTCCGGCGACCTTCAAGGCCTCGGCCTGACCGTCCTTGAGAATGCCTAGCGTGACGCAGGTTTCCAAACCGAGTGCCTTGACTTCGCGCACCATCTCGGCGACGGCGGCCATGTCTTTTTCCTTGGGACCGCGCCAGGCCGCGCCCATGCAGAACCGGCCGGCGCCCTGCGCCTTGGCCGCCTTGGCCGCCGCCAGCACCTCGTCGGTCGATAGCAACCGCTGCGCTTCCAAGCCGGTTTGGTGGCGCTTGGACTGCGAGCAGTAACCGCAATCCTCGGAACAGTTGCCGGTCTTGATCGACAACAGCGTGGAGCGTTGCACCGCGTTGGGGTCGAAATGGGCGCGCAACGCCTCTTGCGCCCGAAACAGCAAATCGGCAAACGGTAGTTCAAACAGCGCCAGCACGGCATCGACGGTCCAGGCCGGCGCGGGATGGACCGCCGGTGGTTGGGTGCGCGCCGCCGGACGGTCGACGATTGCTGAAGTAGTCATGGTTAGATTCTCAGAATGGTGGAGTGCTTGGCGGGAGAGGCAGCGGACACGGCACAAGCGTTCAGATCGATCTGAGTGCGGGAGCAACCGCCTGTCGCGTCACCCGTGCCCCTTCCGGCGTTGACTAAGGATAGTATCCCTACCCTGGAAAACCAGAGCTCGCTCGCTTTAGGCGCTCTGGCCGGTCGGCCGGCCGATTATACCTTGTGCTCACCGTGTCGATAACGCATCGACGACGCGCGCGGCTCTGACTTCCAGCATGTCCGTAATCGGCACCGGCCGTCCCACGTAATAGCCCTGGGCGTAATCGATGCCATAGTGGGCCAGTAAAGCCAAGGTTTTTTCATCCTCCACCTGCTCGGCGATGGTTCTTTTGCCGAAAGCCCTGGCGATCTCTCCCATGGCCTTGACCAGAACCTGATCGTCCACCCGTTCGGCGAGCTTGCTGATGAAGGAGCCATCGATTTTGATGAATTCGAACGGCAGCTTTTTCAAGTAATAAAACGAGGAAAATCCCGTTCCGAAATCGTCGAGCGCGAACTGGCAACCGATATCGTTGATCGCTTCCATCAGTTGCTGGGCAGCCACCATGTCCGCCAGCGCGGCCGTTTCGGTCATTTCAAAAATGAGTTGCTTGGGGTCGAGTCCGGTGTCTTTCAAAAGCTGTTTGAGCTGCTCCAACAGATCGGGATTGTTGAACGCATGAGCGGACAAATTCACCGTCAAGGTAATTCGCACCCCCTGGGTCATGGCCAAGGCCTGATAACGGATGGCTTCGGCCATGACCATGCGGTCGATCGAATGAATGAGCCCGGAGCGCTCGGCCACTTCGATGAACTGGGTCGGGCCGATGATTTCGCCATCGTTCCCCTGCATTCTCAGCAAAACCTCATAATGCGAAACCGTTTGGCTTTGAATCCCAACAATCGGTTGCACGAACAGCAAAAAGCGCTTGTCCTTCAAAGCATGTTCGACTTGCTGTTTCCAAAACACCCGCTCGCGCATCAGCCGCTGGCTTTGATCTTCGCTGGAGAGCAGATACCAACTCCCCCGGCCGCTGTCCTTGACCTGGTACATGGCCAGATCAGCCCGCGACAATAGATCCTCAATCCTGATGCCATGCTCTGGAAAAAGCGCGATGCCGATGCTGGCCGACAGCTTGTGAATGCGTTCCTCCACGGAAAACTCGATTTCGCAAATATGCGCCAGAATTTTTTTGGCCACCTGAACCGCTTCCTCGGCCGTGGCCTGGTTCAGGATCACCGCGAATTCGTCCCCTCCCAAGCGGCCGATCACATCGACTTCGCGCAAAATGGAGGGCAGCAGCTCACCCAGCCGCTGCAACAGGCGATCCCCCGCATGATGGCCGCTGGTATCGTTGATGTACTTGAACTGGTCCAGATCGAGAAACAGCAGCGCGCCGGAGCGGCGATACCGTCTGGCCGCGGCCACCGCATCGTTCAGCTCCTGGGTGAAACGGCGGCGGTTGAAGAGCCCGGTCAGCGGATCGTGGTCCGCCAGCCACGCCAGCCGCAGCTCGGCTTTCTTGCGGGCCGTGATATCCATGCCGACCGATAAAATCAAAGCGGCGGCGTCCCCCTCGCCCTTGAGGCGCGAATGCTGCCAGACGACCTTGAGCGAACCGTGATCCTTACAGCGAATGTCGCATTCTTCCTCAAGGTGCGCCAGATCGCCCGTGACCAGTTCCGCCAAATGATCCCTGGCTTTATCGGCGCTCTCATCCTGAAGCAGCAGGGTGACGAAAGGCTGTCCTTGCAATTCCGCAAACGTATAACCGGTGATCGCCAGCCCGTACGGATTGATCATCAAGATTTCATTTCTTCGATTCTGGGTCAGGATGATGGCTTGAGCGGTTTCCAGAATGTGGGTGACGAAGTTACGCTGCTGGATAATCTCGCTCACGCGCTCGGAGAGGTCCTGGGTTTGCTTCGCCACTTCGGTATTCAGCGCTTCCAGTTGGTGCGAAAGCGCGACCGCCGTATCGTTTAAAACGTCCACCTCGTCCCGAAAAAAATGGGTGAGCCGAGATTCCGAGACCGCCGCGCGTATTTTGGTGAACGCACCTTCGGCCAGCCAGGGCAGATTGGCCGCCGCGCGCCGCAACCGCGACATCGGCGGCCACAGAATGGTCAGCAACAGCAGTTCCGACAGCACCAAACCGATGGCGCCCAGCGCTAAATTGCGCCGGAGCGCGGTGCGGATTCGCTTCATCGCGTCGCTGATATCCGCCACGACGACCAAATACGCATCCTCACGCTCGTCGAAACCGGCCAGGGGAAACAACCGGATATCGTACTCTCGCTCGTTGAGACCGACGTAAATCGACTGGCGCGCGCTCTCCGCAAGCGTCTTGCCCCGAGCGGCCAGCCGCAGGATTTCGAGGTTGGCCTGGGCGTTGCTCAGCGCCGCCACTTTGGCGTTCCACGGCTGGAGGCGGTGCTCGTCACCGTCATCGCCGTCGGTCTGAAGCGCGGTCCCGCTTTTTCCGACCAGCAACCCCAGATCCGTTCCAGAAACCCGCTGAAAATCCAGGACCACATCCGCCAGCGATACTCCCATCAGCAACGCATCACCGGTCCCTAAAACCGGCGCGATGGCATATTGCAGACAGGTATCGAAGCAATCGATCAAGCTGGCCGGACTTTCCGCGGCCAAGACCCGACGCTTCGCTTCCGCCAAGGCGGCCCGTCGGTCGAATTGGGCGTCCAAGCCATGCGTGGCCAAAGGCTGGCCATCGGCGGCGATGAGCGCGACGTTTTCCACCCCCATGTCCAATTCCAGAATCGCCGCCAAGCGCTCGAATTCAGCGATCTTCCCCCGAACCGACTTTTGCTCGGCGTTCCGAGCGCCGAGCAAGGAAGCCACCGCCGTACCCCACTGCCGCAAGCGTTTGTCCGACTGATCCAACAAGCCCTGGACCTGGCGCACGTATTGGATTTGCAGCTCCGCCCGCCGCTGCTCGAACTGATTGCGCAACTCAACGTAATTGAGAGTCACCAGCGTGCCGGTCACGGCGATCAGCGCAATACTGCTTAACAACAGCGCTTTCCACTTGAGGCTCAGAAAAAAGCCGAAGCGTGGGGGTGGGAGCATTTGCTACAACGCCTGTACTTTCCAACTAGCTAGCGGATGGAGAAAGCCTGCATACGGATAATTTCCTAAAGGAAACGGGCAACTTGGCTGAGCGGCTTAAACCAACTGCCGCACAGCGCCTATTTTTATTATAAAATCATGAAGTTATACAAATAAACCCATTCAAACAGCGTTCTGGGCGGCCACCTTTTCGGCACAATGGCCGAGCCGCCCACAGAATTTCCGATAAATTTAATTTACAGAATAGCTTATCTCGATACCATCGCCAAGATGGAACAAAATATCAACTTAATTAAGGCGTTTAAGGAATTATAGTAATAATTTAATTACATTTTTTTATTAGAATGGGGTTGATATTTTCAACATAAGGCCGCCAATTATTTTCATAATTTATACAGTTACTCCTTTAAACTAACACCGCCAGATCAAGAGTATGTTAAGGTGACAGTATCTTTCGAATGCAGGGCAAGGGAGCCAACTCAACGCGTCAGCTGATGAGCGAAGGCTGATCCGGCCAGCAGGGGCCGCCACCCATTAAACGTCGAGGAGGTTTACCATGCAAAATGAGCATGGTCATTCACAATCAGATTATCTTGCATTAATAGCCAAAATGGTTTCCGCCTATAAACAACGCACTTATGAATTAATGCAAATACAAGCCGGCGATAAAGTGCTGGATATGGGCTGCGGGCCGGCAACCGATACCATCTTTTTAGCGTCCCTCGTTGGGGAAGCGGGAAAAGTGGTCGGCGTCGATATCGATGAGGAGCAAATTGCCCGCGCACAACAAAGAGCGGCCGAAGCGGGTGTGGAACAGTGGGTGACCCATCTATCCGTTGATGGCCAGCAGCTTCCTTTCGACCCCAATTATTTTGATGCCGCGCGCAGCGAGCGGGTTTTTCAACATAACACCGACCCCAAACGGCTTCTGAAAGAGATCATAAGAGTCACAAAACCGGGCTGCCGGGTGGTGGTGGTCGATACCGATTGGAGCACGATGTCCATCGATACCGATTTAATCGATATCGAACAAAAACTAAAGAAGTTTCATGTCGAAACCGTCATTAAAAACGGTTTTTCAGGAAGGAAGCTATACCGGCTGTTCCTTCAAAGCGGCTTGGACGATGTTCGTGTCGAGCTCGCGCCGACCTTTGTAACTGATTACCAAGTCAGCCGCCTCGTCACTTGGTATGATGTGACTGAAAAATCGGCCTTGGAAGCGGGAATCCTCTCAGAAAAAGAGCTTGAAGAATTCCATGCGGAACTTGAGAAAGCGGATTCTGAAGGTCGGTATTTTGCCACGGTATTGCAGATCATCGTTACGGGCTGCAAACCTTATCAATAACCGAACCAAGAAAACATCGCTCAGCGAAAAGCACCCTGTTCGAAATCGCAGGAATGCTAGAAGCGAAACCCTGCCACCACGGCAAATAAATGCCACCGCCTTTCCAAACCTTGACGATCAGCGTTATCCTGAAGCGGCACTATCCAAGCCGTGCCGTCGATATAATGATATTCCGTGGCTATCAAGAAAGAAGAATTAAGGTGATAGCGAATTCCGAAAGTCCAATCTTTAGCGAATTGGGTGTGGGATGGGTATAAGCCTTTTGTAGCAAATTTTTTACCATGACGATCTTCGCGATCATTATAAAACACGTCGTAACGCAAAGTTGCCTGCCATTTTTCATCGAATCGGTATTCGCCTTGCAAATAATAGCTTTCTCCGATGATCTCTCGATCAAATTCTTCTCCAAAGCCCTTATCTTTAACCGGCCGTAGCGCATATTCAGCCGTCAGGCTGAGCTTTTCCAAATTATACTGAGCCGAAAAAATAACCGGGGAAAATAGATCTCTTCCGGCCAGTAAATCGCCTGGCTCAGACGAGGGATCGTAGCGGGTGTCCACCCGGGCCGAGCTGACGCTGAGACGGTATTTACCACCCTGTAGGTCATAGCTCAACCGGCCTATGTAAGAGCGGTTGGGATCAGTACGTCCCGGATAATTAAAACCCAAGATTCCCAATTCGGTATCGACGCTGGTGCTTCTAGGGATTCCCACACCCAATTCGAACGATAGATTGCCCCAGTCGTTTCGATATTCACCGTATAACAACCCACCATCGGCGGACAGGCTCAAATCGCGCTGGGCATCCGCATAAATCGACTGGGGCAACAAGATCGTCGGTCTGGTGAACAAGACATCGCGCGTGTCGTTGTAAAGTCCAAAAGGAATCTTGACGCGCCCGAGACGCAGCCCAAGGCGATAGTCTGGCGTCGAAAGAACGGTGTAATCGAGCAGCCCAAAATCCAGCTCGACATCGTTCTCATGGCCTACGCCAGCGCGCCGAAACAACACCTGCGACGCCAAGCGAAGATCGGAAGCAGGCGTCCAAGACCCGGTCAATCCCGCCTCGGTATAATCAAAACTACCGCCGGTATCGCTGGTCCCGAACAACCGGTTATCGGAGGTTAAAAAATAGCCCTGAGTCAAGAAGCCATGGACTTGAATGCTGTCCCCGACGTTAAGGCTCCGCGCTTGCTGGGGTGAAATCCCGCCTAGAACAAGACACAAAACCCCAATAACAGCCCGATGACTTTGGGTTGAAGTTAGCGGCAAATAGCCCATTAGATGAATCGCACACCGAAAAACAATCCAATGTATTTTTATCCAGTTCATAATGGCAAAGCTTAGAAAGTAATTTAGAGAAAACCATTCAACTTCTGATTACTTCAAGACCACGGCCTTAACGGTTTCATCGAGCATCGAGCCCCGCAAATAACCGATTGCTCCAGGCGTCGAACCGACCAGCATTCGCATCTGCTGTTCTGAATTGACTTTGATCGGTTCTTCACCCGTACCCGAAAA
This sequence comes from Candidatus Competibacteraceae bacterium, assembly GCA_016713505.1. Taxonomy (NCBI): domain Bacteria; kingdom Pseudomonadati; phylum Pseudomonadota; class Gammaproteobacteria; family Candidatus Competibacteraceae; species Candidatus Competibacteraceae bacterium. The sequence goes on from JADJPA010000001.1 coordinate 2,381,646, forward strand.
AACCAGGCGGTCCCAGGCCGCACGTAATTGATAAGGGAAAACATGAAGGATATACTTTGAAAACTCGATATGTAAAAGATCGTCGTCGGGTAAGACGAAAACTTTGATCGGCGAGCCATCCTCCCATTTTCTCAATCGCATCCCGAAGATGGCGCTCAACATCGTTTTCGAAAGCAATGCCTTGGAGTGAGCGGTGGGGTTGACGATTATAACGGGAGAGGTTTCCATGGGCACCGCATCGCCAATATCGGGTATTGCACTGGCGATACAAAGCGTGAGAATACCGATCAGACGTTTGATGTCGCGAGTACTCATTCCCTTAAAAATCTATTTGGCATGAAATCAATCTTAGCGCTCGACTGAAAATCAGCCTGGCTGGTTTGCCATGGTCAGTCATATAGCCTATAGGAAATTAACTCGGCTGGAGTGCGCCATCGTTGGTCAGCAGCTTCCATATTTCTGGGTTAGTCTGATGCGTGCTATCCTCAATCTCTGAAACCGAGCCTAAGTAACTCCGGCACGGACCGTAATAATCGATGAGCGGGCTAATCGGAGTGAAGCAGACTCCGAATCCTTGCAACAGCCTCGCACATGAGGGTTCCATTCCCATATATAAATAAGCCAATCGATAGCGGACACTGATTTGTGCGACCGCAACGAGCAAGCCCAAGACCGTATGAGGAAACACGCGCCGCCGTGCGTTCCTGCGGCGCTCGGAATCAATTCCCGAAGGGCTGGCTTTACGGCGGTCATCCGACTGTAACAAGGGCTCCAAATCATCCGGCAGACCATAGGGGTGTTGTCTCTCCCCCCGCCTTCCACGAAATTGCGGCGTCAGGATCAAGCGAGAAATTTCACCCAGCCGCGTGCGAGGAAGACGCTCTAACGCTAAACCATCGGCATAAAAAGACGCGCCGGCGAATTTTTCAAGGGGAAACTGGGCTTCCGGCTCGGCGTAATCGGGTAATATCACCCGCACTGTGCCGGCGATGTGTCCGGTCTGTTTGTGCACGAGCAGGCTATGCGCCGACCGTTCATCATATTGATCGTATTCCAAGCCTTCCGGATAGTCTTCAGCGTGAAAGCCGGGAATAAGCCCTTCTTTACAATACACTTCATAGCGCAGCCGATAGCACTCGCGCAATTGCTCCGGCGCGCGCGCGTGAACCACCTCAAAATATTGCTCGAATAAATCCATAAGCTCTTGTTTTATAGTCAAGATCTTCTCCTTACTTCGTATGGCGGAATCAAGATTAAACCTCCGGTCACCCCCGACACTCAATTTTCATGACAAAATCTTGGGCCTCGGCGGCGATGGCGGTAGCGGCGCGCGGACCGCCGGGCTTTCGGCTCTGGTACTCCACGCCGGCCGCCTCCAGAAACCCGCGCGCCAAGGCGACTTTGATGGCGAAATTGACGTTTTGTGGCACGTCTCCTGTCATCTCATGAACGCGGACCGCATTCAGTTTGGCGCTGACCACGCCCATTACCGCACCCTCGGAATCCAGCAGGGGCCCGCCGCTGTTACCGGCTTGGGTCGGCGCGGTGAATTGCAGAGCGCGGGTATCGTCACCCGGACCGATCAACGAACTCACGTTACCCGTGGTCACTTGCGGGCCCGAGCCGAGCAGCCCCCCCAACGGATAGCCGACGACCACCACCGACTCGCCCAACCGCGCCGATAGCCCATCACGGAACAACGCCACGCCGGGCGGCGGCGCATCGGCCCGCAGCAAGGCCAGATCATTGATGGGATCGGCGAATACCAACTCCAGCGCACAGCGGTACCGGGGCGAACGGGCCAGGATCTTGCCAGCATCCTCGATAACGTGATGGTTGGTCAATATGTAACCTTCAGGATGCACGCAGAAACCGGTACCGCTGGACGAGACGCCATCAGAACTCAGCTCCCGTCGCTGCTCCGTTCCGCCGGCCGCCGGGCGCTCGCGGGCCGTTTCCGGCAAGTCCAAGCCAAAATGGGCAGCCAACGCCGGTAATCCCGCCGCGAAGCCTTGTCCCACCGCCCGGAACTTCCAGCGCTCCTGATAGCGGTAGAGTTCGATCAAGATCATGGCGGTCTCACCGCGGCTGGCCAGCGGTAACGAAAACAGTAATTGTAGCTCGCCCGAACCGCTCGCCAGCCAAGCCCGGATCGCGCTGAAAGTCCCGAAGGTGGCGCCACGCGGCAGAGTAGGCCTGACGGTCAGCACGACCGCCAGCCGGGCGATGGTCGCCGGCAATGAGTCCAGGTCGACCTGAAACTCGCCCGGCGCTCTGAGCAAGGCCACCGCACCGTCGCGGGAGCGCGGCTGCTCGACGCTGACCAAGTCAGCCGAGCCGCCGATTCGCCCGTCGGCGCCCAGCAACACAACGCCGACCTGCAAGCAGCTGGCGAACTCGTTCTCCGGCTCGCCGTTCACGCCGATCACGACCCGGCCGCCGCCGATCGGGCGGTTCTGTCCGGGTTGCAGTTCTTGCATGAGCGCGCTCTATCCTGGCCGGTTAGCGGGTTCAGCCGACCGGCAGCAATTCGGAAAAATCGCCGATGGCGAAAAATTCACCCGGCGGCTTGGGCGGATCGGCCGAATCCGGCCGCAGCACGGAAACGAGATAAGCAATTCCAAAGGCGTGCGCCGCGCGCAAAATCGCTAAATTATCGTCTACCAACAGCGTGGTGGCCGGATCGAACGGCTCCACTTCGCGCAGGCCCGGCCAGAATCCGGGCTGCTCCTTGACCGAGCCCAAGGCGTGCGCGCACACGGTCGCATCGAAGCGCTCGGCCAACCGGGTTTTTTCCATTTTCAGCGCCAAGCTTTGCGGATGGGCGTTAGTCACCAACACCACGCGTTTGCCGGCCGCGCGCAAGGCATCCAGAAACTCCAGCACGTGCGGATGCACGGCGATCAGATGCCCGATCTCGCGTTTGAGCATCACGATGTCTAACGCCAGTTCCCGACTCCAATAATCCAGACAATACCACTCCATCGTCCCTTCCACCGCCCGGGTGCGGGCCGCCACCTCGGCGCGGGCTTGTTCCAGCGATAGAGCGTGGCGATCAGCATAACGCTCTGGAACCAGCTCTCGCCAGAAGTGATTGTCGAAGCGCAAATCCAGCAAAGTCCCATCCATATCCAGCAAGATGGTCTGAATTTGCGCCCAGGGCAATCGCACGCTCATCAAGGACTCCGCACAGTAAACGCTTAGAACGAGCAAACTCGTGTAAAATTAAAGCAAATTTATGAGGGTTTGCTCAGAATCCGGCTTGCTGCCTCGCGACAGACCGCAGCGCCCGGCGCCAGGGCAACGCCATTCTGATCGCAAAGCGTCGTTCAGCATCATCCGACCCGACCAAAAGGCTGCCGCGTCATGACCGCTGCCCCCGACATCGACTTGTCCGCCCTGGTGAGGCCCGTTCAGGCCATCGCCAGGGAGGCGGGACGCCGTATCCTGGACGTGTATGCCGGGACGTTCGGCGTGACCGAAAAAGCCGACCAGAGCCCGGTCACCGCCGCCGATCTCGCCTCGCACGATTGTATTTTGCGCGGCCTGAAGCAGCTGACCCCCGCCATTCCGGTCTTGTCCGAAGAGGCCCCCGATGCCAGCTTCAGCGAACGCAGCCGCTGGGACTGGTTGTGGCTGGTCGATCCGCTGGACGGCACGCGGGAATTCATCAAGCGCAACGACCAATTTTCGATCAACATCGCGCTGATCCACCGTCATGAAGCGATTTTCGGGCTAGTGCTGGTCCCGGTGAGCGGCGTTTGTTACTACGCTCAACGCGGTGGCGCCGCTTACAAGCAACCGGCCGCCGACCAGCCGGCCCAACGCATTCAAGCCGCGCGGGTCTTCCATTACCCGCTTCGGGTGACCAGCAGCTTGGAATCGTATCGCACCCGTCGCTTGCAAGCTTATCTCAGCCAGCTCGGGCCGCATCAGCATCTCGGCATGGGCGGTGGTTTGAAGTCCTGTCTGGTCGCCGAGGGCATGGCCGATCTCTATCCCCGCTTCGGTCCGACCGGAGAGTGGGACACCGCCGCCGCCCAAGTGATCTTGGAGCAGGCCGGCGGTTACATGACCGACATGCAGTTGCGGCCGCTGCGTTACAACGCCCGACCGGTATTGATCAACCCGGATTTTTTCGCGTTTGGCGACGCCACCCGCGACTGGTCCCGCTATCTGCCGCAACGCCACCTGGAAGGATGGCCCGTTTGAGTGTCCCGCTGTTAGAACAATAAAGTTTCGAGGCCCATCATGCCCTACGAACGCTACCGCCGTGATTTGCAACAAGAAGGTTTTCAACACGATCCCGCTCAGGAACGAGCGGTCCAGCGCCTGCAAAAAATCTACGATCAATTGCTCGCCCAACCGACGGCGCCCGCGCCGGCCAAGAAAACCGGGCTGTTCGCCCGCTGGTCGGGCCGCGACAAAGCGGAGACCACCGCCGCTGCGGCCGTGCGCGGACTGTATCTGTGGGGCGGCGTGGGCCGGGGTAAAACCTATCTGGTCGATACCTTCGTCGACGCGCTGCCGCTGGACCGCAAGCTACGGATTCACTTTCACAGCTTCATGCGGATGGTGCACGCCGAATTGAAGGAATTGAAAAACCAGCCAGACCCGTTGAAGGTCGTCGCCCGCCGCTTCGCCGAGAAAGCCCGCGTCATCTGCCTGGATGAGTTCTTCGTCGCCGACATCACCGACGCCATGCTGCTGGATGGCTTGTTGCGCGAGCTGTTCGCCAGCGGCGTGACGCTGATCACCACCTCCAACATCGAACCGGACGGCTTGTACAAGGACGGCCTGCAACGCGCCCGCTTTCTGCCCGCCATCGAACTGATCAAACAGCATCTGGACGTGCTGAACGTGGACGGCGGCGTCGACTACCGCTTGCGTTATCTGGAAAAGGCGGAGATTTATCACTGCCCGCTGGATGATCGGGCCGAACAGATTCTGAACGAGCTGTTCGATCACATCGCGCCCGAACCCGGCCACCGCGGCGGCGATCTGGAAATCGAGGGCCGCTACATCCCCACGTTGCGTGAAGCGGATGGCATCGTCTGGTTTAGTTTTCGGGCGATCTGCGACGGGCCGCGCGGTACCGCCGACTACATCGAAATCGCCCGCTGCTTCCACACCGTGCTCATTTCCAACGTGCCGGTGCTGGACTGGCAGATGGAAAATCAGGCGCGGCGCTTCGTCAATCTGGTGGATGAATTTTACGACCGGGGCGTCAAGCTGGCGCTGTCCGCCGCCGCGCCGCTGTTACAGCTCTATCAGGGCGAGAAGCTGAAATTCGAGTTCCAGCGCACCGTCAGCCGCTTGCAGGAAATGCAGTCGCACGAGTATCTGGAGCGACCGCATTTGCCGTAGGCGTCACCCCACCACCCGCACCGGCTCGCCGCCGAAAAACCCCTGAAGGTTCTGCGCCAGTTGCCCGACCAGCCGCTGGCGGGCTTCGCGGCTGCCCCAGGCGCTGTGCGGGGTGACGATCAGGTTGGGAATGTCGGCCGCCAGCAGCGGATTGCCGTCGGCGGGCGGCTCCAGGCTGAGCACGTCCACGCCCGCGCCACCCAGCGCCCCCTTGCGCAACGCATCGGCCAGCATCGCCTCATCCACCAAACCGCCGCGCGCGGTGTTGATCAGAACCGCGTCGCGCTTCATCAGCGCCAGCTCCCACGGACCGATCAGGCCCCGGGTGTCCGGGGTCAGCGGGCAGTGCAGGCTGAGCACATCGACCTGCGGCAACAGGATCGGCAGCGGGATTCGCCCCGCTTCCTCCGGCTCCACCGTACCCGGCCGCTGCGCCAGCAACACCTGCATTCCGAAGGTCTCGGCCACTCGCGCCACGCCTTGACCCAATTGACCGTAACCGACGATGCCGAGCGTCTTGTCGGCCAGTTCCCGAATCGGATAATCCAGCAAGCAAAACTGGCGGGCGTGCTGCCAGCGGCCGGCGCGCACCGCTTGCCGGTAGTCGGGCAGATGCGTGTAAAGCGCCAAGAGCAGCGCGAAAACATGCTGGACCACCGACGCCACGCCGTAGCCCCGACAGTTACAAACCGTGATCCCCGCCTTCGCCGCCGCTTCCAAATCCACGTTGTTGACGCCGGTGGCGGCGATGCAGATCAGCCGCAAGCGCCGGGCGTGCTGGAGCGCGTCGGCATCGAGCGACACCTTGTTGCTGATCACCACCTCGGCGTCCGCGATCCGCGCCGCGATTTGCTCGGGCGCGGTGGCCGGGTAATAGGTCAAATCGGGCAAAATACCCTCAAGGTCGCTGAAATCCAGATCGCCGCAATCCAGTGAATCCCGATCGAGAAAAACACCCCGCATGAGTCATGAACCTCCGCGCAATGATTCATCTCATTATAGGCAGCAATGCCGTCAGCCGGGCTTTGGCCGGCTCGATGCCCTTAAATTAGCGCACTACCGACAGGAAAGCGCCGCCCATGAAACCGACCGCACCGCCCTTCACGCACGATCGCGCCGCTTGCACCGGCGTACTGCTGGCCAACCTCGGCACGCCCGACGCCGCCACGCCCGAGGCGCTACGCCGCTATCTGGCGGAATTCCTGTGGGATGCGCGGGTGGTGGAAATCCCCCGCTTGCCGTGGTGGCTGATCCTGCACGGCGTCATCCTGCGGCTGCGGCCCGCCCGATCGGCGCGTAAATATCAAGCGATCTGGACGCCGGACGGCTCGCCGCTGCTGGCCATCAGCCAGCGGCAGAAAGCGGCGATCACGACCGCGTTGGCGGAGCGTTGCTCCGGTCCGGCGCGGGTGGCGTTGGGAATGCGCTACGGCAACCCGTCCATCGCGGCGGCGCTGGCGGAGCTGCGCGCGGCCGGGGCGCAGCGCCTGTTGGTGTTGCCGCTCTACCCGCAATACTCGGCCGCCACCACCGCCTCGACCTTCGATGCGGTCGCCGCCGAACTGCGGACCTGGCGCTGGCTGCCGGAATTACGCTTCATCAATCACTACCATGACGAACCCGGTTATCTGGACGCGCTGGCGGACAACATTCGCGCCGCCCGCGGCGAGCAGCCGGGCGAACGGTTGCTGTTTTCCTTTCACGGGCTGCCCAAACGCAATCTGCTGGCCGGCGATCCTTATCACTGTCACTGCCAGAAAACCGCTCGACTGCTGGCCGAACGGCTGGGCCTAGCCGCCGAGCAATGGGCCATCGCCTTTCAGTCGCGCTTCGGCCGCGCTGAATGGCTGCAACCCTACACCAGCGCGCTGCTGGCCGACTGGGCCGAAGCCGGCATCAAGCGCGTGGATGTGGCCTGCCCCGGTTTCGCCGCTGACTGTCTGGAGACCTTGGAGGAAATCGCCATCGAAAACCGGCGGACGTTCCTGAATGCCGGCGGCGAACGGTTCCGTTATCTGCCCGCGTTGAACGACAGCCCGGCCCACATCGAGTTTCTGGCTGAGTTGATCGGTCGCCACGCGGCCGGCTGGCCCGAATTCGCCGCCGCTGGCGCTGCCGATCTCGCCGCGGCGGAGCGCGCGACCCGCCGCCAGCGGGCGTTGGCCCTGGGGGCGGACGCGTGAGTCATTCCGAGCCGCTTCAGTCACGCAAACCTGCTATCAGGCAGGCCCCAGCACGGTCCATCGCCCCGCCGCCGCCGGGTGAAATCTCCGCTTTCTTTATCAGGGCACCTTCTATACTGACTGAAGCGAGGGTGGCCCAAGTCGGCCACCCGATGATCGAGCCTCCATGTGGTTCCAGGCGAATCGGCGAGGAAAAGATGATCCACGGTGTTTTATTCGATCTGGAAGGCGTGCTGTTCATCGGCGGCTATCCCCTCCCCGGCTCCCGCGAAGCGTTGCTCAGCTTGCGCGCGGCCGGCATTCCGATGCGTTTCATCACCAACAGCACCCGGATGACTCGCGGCGCGATTGTCAACAGCCTGGAATCGATGGGTCTGGAAGTCTCGACGCAGCACCTGTTCACTCCCGTGGTGGCCGCCCGCAATTATCTGATCGCCCGCAAGCTGACGCCGCATTTGCTGGTGCATCCGAATATCCAGAGCGAATTCGCCGACCTGCTCGGTCCGCCGCCGGATGTGGTGTTGATCGGCGATGCCGGACCGGGATTTGATTACCAGGCCCTCAATCAGTGCTTCCGGTTGCTGTTGGAGGGTCTGCCGCTGCTGGCGATGGGATGCAACCGTTACTTTCGCGACTCCAGCGGCTTGAATCTGGATGTCGGGTCCTTCGTTACGGCGTTGGAATACGCCGCCGAACTGGAAGCGGTGATTCTGGGCAAGCCAGCGTCGGTGTTCTTCCTGGCCGCCGTCAACAGTTTGGAACTCCCGCCGCAAGATGTGGTGATGGTCGGAGACGACGCCGAAATGGACGTGTGCGGCGCGCTGGCCGCCGGCTTGCGCGGAGCGCTGGTACGGACCGGTAAATACCGTCACGGTGACGAGTCCAAGGTCGAACCACTGGGCGGGCGGGTGTTCGACAATCTCGACGCCGTGGTGGATTACATTCTCTGAAAGGTGCGGCCGATCTCGGCTCGTCGCCCATTACGCGTAAAATCCTCTATCCGCCTCCCTCCCTTTTGACTCGTACCGCTTTTGGAGTTGTCATGCGCGTGCTGTTCCCCGATATCAAACCCTATTCCACCTTTCAGTTACCCGTGGACGATTTGCATAGCTTGCATGTCGAGGAATGCGGCACTCCGAACGGGTTGCCGGTGCTGTTCCTGCACGGCGGACCGGGCGGGGGTTGCGAGCCGATGCACCGGCGGTTCTTCGACCCGGAACGCTATCACATCGTGCTGTTCGACCAGCGCGGCGCAGGTCAATCTACCCCGCACGCCGAGTTGCGCGATAACACGCTTTGGGATTTGATCGCCGATATCGAGAAATTGCGCGAGCGGCTCGGCATCGACCGTTGGGTGGTGTTCGGCGGCTCCTGGGGTTCAACGCTAGCGCTGGCTTACGCCGAAGCCCATCCGGAACGGATATTGGGCTTGATCCTGCGCGGCATCTTTCTATGCCGGGACGAGGATATCCACTGGTTCTATCAGGCCGGGGCCAACCGGCTGTTTCCCGATCTGTGGGCACATTTTCTGGCTCCGATTCCAGCGGTGGAGCAGCATGATATGGTGAACGCCTACTATCGGCGGCTGACCGGCGCCAACGAGTTGGAGCGACTGCGGGCCGCCAAGGCGTGGTCGGTGTGGGAAGGCTCCACCCTGACCCTGGAAAGCAATCCGAGCGTGGTCGAGCACTTCGGCGAGGCGCGGATGGCGCTGAGCTTGGCGCGGATCGAGTGCCATTATTTCGTCAATCACTGCTTCATGGAGCCGAATCAACTGCTGCGCGACGCCGGACGGTTGAGCGGCATTCCGGGCGTGATCGTCCACGGCCGTTACGATGTGGTCTGCCCGCTCGATAACGCCTGGGCGCTCCACCAAGCATGGCCGGACTCGGAAATTCGCATCGTCACTCCGGCCGGTCACGCCGCCAGCGAACCGGGCATCGTGGACGCGCTGATCACCGCCACCCAGAGCTTCGCCGACCGCTTCAAATGATCGGGCTATTGCAGCGGGTCAGCACGGCGCGGGTCGAGGTCGACGGCGCGGTGGTCGGCGAAATCGATGCCGGCCTGTTGGTGCTGGTCGGGGTCGAGCGCGGCGATGCGGAAGCGCAAGCCAACCGCTTGCTGGAGCGCCTGTTAGGTTATCGGATTTTCGCGGATGCGGACGGCAAAATGAATCGCTCATTGCGGGAGATCGAGGGCGGTTTGCTGCTAGTGCCGCAATTTACGCTGGCGGCGGACACCCGCAAGGGAATGCGCCCCAGTTTCACGCCGGCCGCGTCGCCCGACGAAGGCGAGCGGCTGTTTGACTATCTGCTCGCGCAAGCCCGCCGCCGACATGCGCCGGTCGTCGCCGGCCGCTTCGGCGCGCACATGCAGGTCAGCTTGACCAACGACGGCCCGGTGACGTTTTGGCTTCAACGTGCACCTGATAGGATTTAGCCGTTTCAAGGACAACTCAGCATCGCCAGAGTTGCCCTTTATGATTTGGCGCTGCCCCTTACCAAGGAGCACTCAATGGCTATTATCGAAGGTTTCCGTGTTCAGAACTTCCGGGCATTGCGGGATATTTCACTGGGCAAACTTTCTGGTCAATCTCACGGCCAATCACTGACGCCGTTTACTGTCGTGATCGGCAAGAATGGCGTGGGGAAGAGATCATTGTTTGATGCCTTCGGTTTTGTAGCTGATTGCTTGGCGACGGATGTAGAGACCGCCTGTGACATGAAACAGCGAGGAGGTTTTGATCGCCTGCGGTCGAAAGATATCGATGAGTCCATCCGCTTCGAAATATATTACCGTGAAGCGCCCAACGAGCGGCCCATCACGTATGAGCTGTCAATCAACCTTGATAGCGCGGGTCGCCCATATGTGGAATCAGAACTGCTCAAGCAACGCCGCAAAGGCCAAACACATGGCCGTCCCTATCCTTTCCTAAGACTAGATCGCGGCAAGGGGCTAGTCTGGGCGGGTGAAGAAGCAGTAGAAATTGAAGGAGAAGAAGATCGATCACAGGTTATAGTTGAGCTGACCGATCCGCGCCAGCTAGGTATTGCCACTCTAGGGACGCTGAAAGAGCATCCACGCATTAAGCGGTTCCGTGATTTTTTGAAGGGCTGGTATCTCTCCTATTTTTACCCCGATGCAGCGCGTAGCCTGCCTAGCGCTGGCCCTCAGCGGCATTTAAACGTACACGGCGACAACATTGGCAACGTAGTGCAGTTTATGGAGCGCGAGCACAAAGATCGTTTCAAGAGCATCCTAGAACGTATTGCCAGCAAGATTCCGGGAATTGCCAAAATTGATACTGAGGTGACAGCGGACAAGCGTGTATTGCTGCGCTTCAACGATGGGGCTTTCAATGACCCATTCTTCGCGCAGCAAATGTCGGATGGCACACTGAAAGTGTTTGCTTATCTGTTGCTATTGGAAGACCCGGACCCGCCGCCATTCATTTGCATCGAGGAACCAGAAAACGGGCTTTATCACAAGCTATTGGAGTCGCTGGCACAGGAATTCCGCGCTCATGCCACGGGCAAAAAGAACGCACCGCAGATTTTTGTGACCACCCATCAGCCATACTTTGTGGATGCGCTGTCACCGGAGGAGGTGTGGATTTTGGAGAAAGAGCAGGATGGTTTTTCAACCATCCGCCGGGTTTCCGAGCTGGAAGTGGTCAAGAACCTAGTTACCGAGGGGTTGCTGCTCGGTGGGCTTTGGTATAGCGACTATCTTGATACGAGGTGAGCGTGCATATCGAGATACTGGTAGAAGATAGCTCCGGAGAGAAGCTGCTAGCTGCGATGTTACCGAAGTTACTAGGGGCGCAAGGTGATCCATATAGTTGGCGCGTGCATGCCTACAAAGGGGCAGGCCACATTCCAAAAAACTTGGATGCGCGCGCAGACCCGGCAAAACGGATTCTGCTTGATCGATTGCCGCGCCTGTTGCAGGGCTATGGCAAAACGCCCGGCATAGATGCAGTGGTGGTTGTGTTGGATACCGATAAGCGCAACTGCGTGGATTTTCTAGCTGAGCTCCAAACCTTGGCTGCGGGTTGCAACCCGGCACCACACACGCTGTTCCGGTTGGCCATCGAGGAAATAGAAGCTTGGTATCTGGGTGACAGGCAGGCATTGGTCAGCGCGTATCCACGCGCCAAGGCTGATGTGTTGAACCGCTATGTGCAAGATAGTGCCTGCGACACATGGGAATTATTAGCCGATGCGGTTTATCCTGGTGGCTCAGCCGCGATCAAGAAAACGGGCTGGCCGCTACCGGGACAAGTCAAACATGAGTGGGCAGAGAAGATTGGCCCTTTACTTGACCCGGATTGCAATGCATCACCCAGCTTCGGCAAATTGTGCGATGGTTTGCGCCGGCTGGTTACGGAAGATGTTTGAGCGTAGCTGGTGGCGGGCTCACCCTCGCATTATTAACCCGGCAATGAAATAGGCGATTAAGCGGCGTAGTGGACGGCGGGGTGATTGAAATAGGTCATGATACGCTCTGGGGTATTGATGAGGAATTGGAGGAAGGCGTTTGCTTTGTGCCGCAAGGCCTGGGGCGTGGAGGAACGGGCCGATAACCGCAACTGGGTTTTGAAATCGCGATTGAGGTATTCGGTGGGATTGCGCTCTGGGGTATAGGGCGGCAAGTAGACTAGCTCGATTTGCTCGGCGTGTTCGCCGACCCACTCGGTGACGAGCTTCGCGTGATGGACTTTGAGGTTGTCCAGAATCAAAAAGACTTTCTGGGGCTGGTCGGCGATCAACTGGCCGAGGAATTCGAGGAACAAGGCCGCGTTCAGGGCCTGCTCGATAAAGCGGAACCGGACGAGGCCTTGGTTGCTGATGGCCGACACCAGCGCCAATCCAGACCGGCGGCTGGAGGTGGCAAGCACCGGCGTTTTCCCCTGAGGCGCATAACCGCGCACCCAATGGCCATCTTCCACCACGGCCGTCTCATCGCCCCAGTAAATCACCGCTTTCTCCGCCTTCGCTCGCGCGAGAATCGAGGGGTAAGTCTCGTCCAACCACCGTTGCACCTCGGCAGGCCGTTGTTCCAAGGCGCGCTTGAGGGGTCGTTGCGGGCTATAGCCCCACCGCGACAGATACTCGCCCACCGTCCGAATCGGCATCGCCACCCCAAACAGCGTTTCGATCAATTCCATGACCGCCCGCCGGTTCCACAGCGCAAACGGCAATCCCCGTCGCCCCGGCGTCTCGTCCACCAAAATCGAGCGCACCCGCCACTCTTGGGCCAACGTCAGCGTCCGGCCCGTCAAGTACCGCCGTCCCCGCCGCCGCGATTTCAGGCCCGCTTCTCCGTCCCGACCAAAGCGTTGGCCCCACCCGATCACCGTGCTGATATGCACCCCGACCACCCGCGCGATTTCCTTCCAGCTCCACTGCAAGTCTTCCCGCAGCCGCAGCGCCTGACGGCGCCGTTCCTCCTGCGCTTCCGGCGACAAACAACGTGCGTCGATCTTTTTCATGTCCCTCACTATACCACTATCGGCTAAATAATTGCCGGGTTAATAACTGGTGTTGGTTCACCCGATAGGCATCGCCGTGCAGTGTCATTGAGCGGCAGGACGTGTGGTACGAAGTTGTCTGTTCACACCTCCGCCAAATTGCCCTTCTCCTCCAACCAATTTTTACGGTCGCCCGCGCGCTTCTTAGCCAGCAGCATATCCATCAGGGCCAAGGTATCGTCGCCGGTTTCCAGCGTCAGTTGCACCAGCCGGCGGGTGGCGGGGTCCATGGTGGTCTCGCGCAGTTGCAGCGGGTTCATCTCACCCAAACCCTTGAAGCGGGTGACGTTGACCTTGCCCTTTTTCTTCTCGGCGGCGATCCGATCCAAAACACCCTGCTTCTCGGCCTCGTCCAGCGCGTAAAACACCTCCTTGCCGACATCGATCCGAAACAGCGGCGGCATGGCGACACAGACATGGCCGGCCTCGACCAGCGGCCGGAAGTGGCGCACGAACAGCGCGCACAGCAGCGTGGCGATGTGCAAGCCGTCGGAATCGGCGTCGGCCAAAATACAAACCCGGCCGTAGCGCAAGCCGGCCAACTCCTCGGAACCCGGATCGACCCCGATGGCAACGGCGATGTCGTGCACCTCTTGGGAGGCCATCACCTCGCCGGAATCCACCTCCCAGGTGTTGAGAATCTTGCCGCGCAGCGGCATCACCGCTTGAAATTCGCGGTTGCGAGCCTGCTTGGCGGAGCCGCCGGCCGAATCGCCCTCCACCAAAAACAATTCAGTCCGACCCGCGTCTTGGGCCGTGCAATCGGTGAGCTTGCCGGGCAGCGCCGGGCCGCTAGTCACCTGCTTGCGCACTACCTTGCGGCTGGCGCGCAACCGCTTCTGCGCGTTGGCCAGCGCCAGTTGGGCGATGCGCTCGCCGGTTTCGGGGTGCTGGTTCAACCACAGGCTCAAGGTATCCTTGACCACGCCGGCGACGAACACCGCGCACTCGCGCGAGGACAGCCGCTCCTTGGTCTGACCGGAAAATTGCGGGTCTTGCATCTTGGCCGACAGCACGTAGCAGCAGCCTTCCCAGACATCCTCCGGCGCGATCCGCAACCCGCGCGGCACCAAATTGCGAAACTCGCAAAACTCGCGCACGGCGTCGGTCACGCCCCCGCGCAAGCCGTTGACGTGGGTGCCGCCTTGCGGGGTGGGGATGAGATTGACGTAGCTCTCGGCCACCGGCTCGCCGCCTTCCGGCAACCAGGTCAGCGCCCAATCGACCGCCTCGCGCGGGCCGCTGACGTGACCGACGAACGGCGGATCGGGCAACAGCGGAATTTTTCCCAGCGCTTCCTTGAGGTAGTCGGTGAAGCCATCTTCATAATGCCACAGGGTTTTTTCGCCGGTCGCCTCGTCGGTGAAGGCGACTTTCAAACCCGGACACAGCACCGCCTTGGCGCGCAACACATGCTTGAGACGCGGGATCGAAAATTTGGGTGAATCGAAATAGCGGGGATCGGGCCAAAAGCGCAAGGTGGTGCCGGTCACACGCCGCCCCACCGTGCCGATCTCCTCCAGATCGGACACCTTGTCGCCGCCGGCAAAGGCCATGTTGTATTCCTTGCCGTTGCGCTTGACCCACACTTCGAGATGGCTGGACAGGGCGTTGACCACCGACACGCCGACCCCGTGCAAGCCGCCGGAAAACCGGTAGTTGCGGTCGGAAAACTTGCCGCCGGCGTGCAGCCGGGTCAGGATCAATTCGACGCCCGGTATCCCCTCCTCCGGGTGGATGTCCACCGGCATTCCCCGGCCGTCGTCCTCGACCGACAGCGAGCCGTCGGCGTACAGGATCACCGCCACCACGCTGGCGTGTCCCGCGATGGCCTCATCCACGCTGTTGTCGATGACTTCCTGCGCCAGATGATTGGGCCGGGTGGTGTCGGTGTACATGCCCGGCCGCTTGCGCACCGGGTCCAAACCGCTCAAAACTTCAATCGCGGAGGCGTCGTAGCTGGTAGCATTCATGGTGGGTATCGACTAAAAACCAATGACCGATAAAAAACGAGTGATAGCGTTTTATGCAACTTTAATAATACATCTAGTTTTGACTTCATTAGCAATTTTTTTAGCGATGCGCATTGAGCCGCGTGTGCCTAGTCCGTCGGAGCGGCGGTTAAATACGCCGATATAACCCTGTAGATTGCTAAGAATACTGAAAAAACCGCATTTGAAATTAAACGCGCTTCTTTATGAATTCGACCGATCCACCGGCGCTATGTCAGAAGAGAATGCGCTATATCGCGCACCCCTTAAGATTCACAATCATCATCACCAAAACCAATTCATTGCACGGCGACTCCATTAATAGCGCAAAGCGTTCGAAATCGATGGAAACGCGAAGATCAAAATTAATGAAACTCAATAGCGCCCTGGCGCGCCAGCCTTCCAACAGGCGGCACTAGCGCAGCTAACAGCTTGGTTAGCATAAATTATTAATCAAGAATCGATCTCAACAGAGCGCCTCATTTCGAACAATAATGCTTTCGCCGCGGGCGAACGAAATAGGGGAAGAACAGACAGCCAGAAAGGCGCGAGCGAATTAACCGTCTTGCCAGGCAAACGAACGTAATGCTAGAAAGTCGCTCAGCGAGTCATTGACTCGGCAAGAGGGTCATGTGAAACTAGCAAGTAGACTCGTGCTTGCGTGTCTGATATTGCATTTCGCGAAAATCCTGCTGAGGAGTTTGTGAGTTGGGTAAGAAACTGTATGTCGGCAATTTGAGCTATAGCATTAATAATAGCGACTTAGAGACCCTGTTTACGGCGCACGGCAGCGTGCGGTCCGCTCAGGTGATTACCGATCGGGATACCGGGCGATCCAAGGGATTCGGCTTTGTGGAAATGAGCAGCGACCAAGAAGCTCAAGCGGCTATTGCCGCCCTCAACGGCAAGGAAATCGAGGGTCGCAGCTTGACCGTCAACGAGGCTCGCCCCCAGCAAGGTCCTGGCGGCGGTGGCGGCGGTGGCGGCGGCTACGGCGGCGGTGGCAAACGCGGTGGCGGCTACGGCGGCGGTGGCGGCTACGGCGGCGGTGGCGGCGGTGGACGCCGCTATTGATCACTGCCTGTCACTCCATTCCACCGTTCAACGACCTGGAAACCTCCTCACGCGGAATAAACTCCGCTTCTAGCGCATCTGACACAAGGCACCCGTGTTTTTGCTATTTACCAGTTGGCTTCCTGAGCGCTTATCAAAACAATCGCGTTGAATGAGACATCTTCATATCAACAGGATCGAGCGATGAGACTTTCCTCTCCCTACTAGAGAGCATGACGCTCGAACGACCCAGCGGACGGCCAGTTTGCCGCTCGCTGGGTCGTTTTAACTCAAGGCCAAGCTTCAGCCGTTGGCCCGCGATTCCAAAATTTCAACGGCCGGCAGCACTTTGCCTTCCAGGAATTCCAGGAACGCGCCACCGGCGGTGGAGATGTAGGACACCTTGTCGTAAATGTTGTACTTCTGAATGGCGGCGATGGTGTCGCCGCCGCCCGCCAAGGTAAACGCCTTGGTGTCGGCGATGGCTTTGGCGACGGTCTTGGTTCCCGCGCCGAACTGGTCGAACTCGAACACGCCGACCGGGCCGTTCCACACCACGGTGCCGGCTTTCATGATGATATCGGCCAGCTCCTGGGCGCTCTTGGGACCGATGTCGAAGATCATTTCATCATCGGCCACCGCGCCAGCGTCTTTCTGCACCGCCGGTTCGGCGGCGTCGAATTTCTTGCCGACCACCACATCGACCGCGATCGGAATGTTCGCGCCGCGCTTCTTCATTTTCTCGATCAACGTCTTCGCGGTCGGCACCAGATCATGCTCGCTCAGCGACTTGCCGACGTTCTTGCCCACCGCTTCCAGGAAGGTGTTGGCGATGCCGCCGCCGACCACCAATTGATCGACCTTCTCCGACAGACTTTCCAGCACGGTCAGCTTGGTCGAAACCTTGGAGCCGCCGACGATGGCGACCAGCGGCCGGGCCGGCTTGGCCAGCGCTTTGGTCAGCGCGTCCAATTCCTCGGTCAGCAGGATGCCGGCGCAGGCCACCGGGGCGAACTTGGCGATGCCGTGAGTGGAGGCTTCGGCCCGATGGGCGGTGCCGAAGGCGTCCATGACGAAAATGTCGCAAAGCGCCGCGTACTTCTTGGCGGTTTCCTCAACGTTCTTCTTTTCGCCCTTGTTGGTGCGGACGTTTTCGAGCAGCACCACTTCCCCGTTGGCGACCTCAAAACCGCCGTTGACCCAATCGCGGATCACCCGCACTGGCTTGCCGAGCTTGGCCGACATCACCTCGGCGACCGGCTGAAGTGAATCCTCCGGGTTGAATTGGCCTTCGGTGGGGCGGCCCAAGTGCGAGGTCACCATCACCTTGGCCCCGGCTTTCATCGCGTGTTCGATGGTCGGCATCGAGGCGGTGATGCGGGCGTCGGAGGTGACCTTGCCGTCCTTGACGGGCACGTTGAGATCGGCGCGGATGAACACCCGCTTGCCGGCCAAATCCAAATCGGTCATACGCTTAAATTGCATTTTTCTCTCCTCCAAATCAAACCCCCGTCCGCCCTGACGCGAAACGCAAGGCGAGCGGGGGCATGGATTTCAATTCAGCAAGGAACCGCCACGGCGTGGCGTTCGCTTACTTGGCCATGACGCGAACCATTTCCAGCACTTTGCAGGAATAACCCCATTCGTTGTCGTACCAGGCCACGACCTTGACAAAGTTGTCGTCCAGGGCGATGCCGGCGTCGGCGTCGAAGGTGGAGGTGTTGCTCTCGCCGCGGAAGTCGGTGGCGACCACTTTATCTTCGGTGTAGCCCAGCACGCCCTTCATCGCGCCTTCGGAGGCGGACTTCATGGCGGCGCAGATGTCCTTGTAGGCCGCGGGCTTGTTCAACTCCACGGTCAGGTCAACCACCGACACATCGGAAGTGGGCACGCGGAAGGCCATGCCGGTGAGCTTCTTGTTCAGCTCCGGGATGACCTTGCCGACGGCCTTGGCCGCGCCGGTCGAGGACGGAATGATGTTTTCCAAAATGCCGCGGCCGCCGCGCCAATCTTTGTTGGACGGACCGTCCACGGTTTTCTGGGTGGCGGTGGCGGCGTGCACGGTGGTCATCAAGCCGCGCTTGATGCCCCACTGATCGTTCAACACCTTAGCGACCGGGGCCAGACAGTTGGTGGTGCAGGAGGCGTTGGAGATGATGGTTTGGCCGGCGTATTTGTCATGGTTCACGCCGTAGACGAACATCGGAGTGTCGTCCTTGCTGGGCGCGCTTTGGATGACTTTCTTCGCGCCGGCGGCGAGGTGCTTCTTGCAGGTTTCTTCGGTCAGGAACAGGCCGGTGGACTCGACGACAATATCGGCGCCTACTTCGCTCCACTTCAGTTCGGCCGGATCCTTGATGGCGGTCAGGCGAATCTTTTTGCCGTTGACGATCAGGGTGTTGCCATCGACCGCGACCTTGCCTTCAAACTTGCGATGCACCGAGTCGTATTGCAGCATGTAGGCCAGATAATCGGGCTCGAGCAGGTCGTTGATGCCGACGATCTCAATGTCGGGAAAATCCTTCACCGCCGCGCGAAACACCATACGACCGATGCGGCCAAAACCATTGATACCCACTTTGATAGCCATGCTTTCCTCCAACTGTGTGGTGAGCGAAACGTGTGGTTATGGAAAGGCGGATGCCGTGACCCGCCCGGAACGACATACAAAATATTAGTATAAACTTTAAGCCTTACCGACAAAAATCAGCGCGATCGCGGCCGGCGGTTCAAAACAGCGCCGCCACGGCAGCCGTCACCCGTTCGGCGGTAAAGCCGAAATGCTGGAAGATGATTTCCGGCGGCCCCGATTCGCCGAAGCAATCAAGGCCGACCACCGTGCCCTCAGGCCCGGCGTATTTGTACCAGGGCGCGGTCACGCTAGCCTCGACCACCACCCGGCGGGTCACCAACGGCGGCAGCACTGACTGGCGGTACGCCTTGTCCTGCGCGTCGAACACGTCCACCGAAGGCATGGAGACGACGCGGACCCGCCGCCCCTGGCCGTTCAGTTCCCGCGCCGCTTCGACCGCCAGTTGCACCTCGGAACCCGTCGCGATGATGATCGCCTCGGGATCGGCCCCGCAGTCGAGCAGCACATAACCGCCGCGCGCGATGGCGCGCACTTGCTCGGGCGTGCGGTCCTGATGCGGCAGTTTCTGGCGGGTGAAGATCAACGCGGTCGGGCCATTGACCCGCTCCAGCGCCATCTTCCAGGCCACGGCGGTTTCGGTGGTGTCGCAAGTCCGCCACACCGACAAATCCGGGATGATCCGCAAGCTGGCGACATGCTCGACCGGCTGGTGGGTGGGTCCGTCGCCGCCCACCCCGATGGAGTCGTGGGTCAGCACGAACATGCAGCGGATTTTCATCAAGGCCGACATGCGGATGGCGCTGCGGCCGTAGTCGGCGAACATCAGAAAGGTGCCACCGAACGGCACGTAGCCGCCGTGCAGCGCCAGACCGTTCATGATCGCGTTCATCGCGAATTCGCGCGCGCCGTAAAAGATCAGATTGCCGTCCGGGTGCTCGAAATCGACCGGCCGCGAGCCGACCCAGGGAATACCGGTGGATTCGGCCAAGTCCGCCGAGCCGCCGACCAGGCTGGGAAAATGCGGGCCGTAAAACTCCAAGGCGCGCTGCGAGCCGGCGCGGGTGGCGAGATCTTCGCGCCGCTGCTGGGTCGCGTGAATGAATTCCCACGCGATGGCATCCCAATCGTCGGGAAAGCCGCAGGCGATGCGCCGGTCGAATTCCGCCGCGCGTTCGGGGAACTGCGTGCGATAGCGCGAGAACATTTCGTTCCACTCCGCTTCCCAGGCCGCGCCTTTGGGGCGGGCGTCGAAGGCGCGGTAAATTTCGGGCGGAATCACAAACGCTTCATGCCGCCAGCCGATGTTTTCGCGGGTGGCGGCGACCTCGCTGGCTCCCAGCGGCGCGCCGTGGGATTTCTCGCTGCCGCCCTTGTTCGGCGCGCCCTTGGCGATGGTGGTCTTGCAGCAGATCAGCGTCGGCCGTTCGTGAAAGGCCCGCGCTTGTTCGATGGCGACATGGATCGCCTCGGGGTCGTGGCCGTCCACGTTTGGAATCACATGCCAGCCCATCGCCTCGAAGCGCAGTGCGACATTCTCGCGGAACCACCCCTCCACCTTGCCATCGATGGAGATGCCGTTGTCATCGTACAAGCAAATCAGCTTGCCCAAGCCCCAGATGCCGGCCAGCGAGCAGGCTTCGTAGGAAATCCCTTCCATCAGGCAGCCGTCGCCCAAAATGACGTAGGTGTAATGATCGACGACGGGAAAACCGGGGCGATTGAAGCGGGTCGCCAGCGCCCGTTCGGCCAGCGCCATGCCGACGCCGTTGGCCAAGCCCTGACCCAACGGCCCGGTGGTGGTTTCCACCCCGGCGGTGCGGCCGTACTCGGGATGGCCCGGCGTGCGCGAACCCAACTGGCGGAATTTACGGAGATCCTCGATGGTGAGATCGTAACCGCTCAGATGCAGCAGCGAATACTGCAACATCGAACCGTGGCCGTTCGACAGGATCAGGCGGTCGCGGTTGAACCATTTGGGATTGGCGGGATTGTGCCGCAAGAAATCGTTCCACAACACCATGCCGAAATCGGCCATGCCCATCGGCGCGCCCGGATGGCCGGATTCGGCCTTTTGCACGGCGTCCATGCTCAGGGCGCGGATGGCGTTGGCCAGCTCCTGGCGGGTGGGGGTTTGGAAGGCCGGACCGACGGGGCCGGCTTCGGCCGCCGCTTCGGTGATGGTGTCCAACAAGTTTCGGGCGGCCAATTCGCTACGCGAGGGCATCAACTCTCTCTCCTACATCAGCGTCAACTATAGGGAACTACGGGGAACAATGCGCGGTGACTTCGGAAAACGCGCATCGCGCCCTAACTGCGCGCGTCGCTCTTGCTGGGACGTTCACCGGAGAGATCACGAGGGATGTCCGGTCGCGCCAAACCCCCCTATGGGATTCGGTTCGGCCGAAAAATGGCGGCGATTATAGGAAAAATTGCCCATCCCGCCAAATCATTTATTCCTGACTCGCGGCGAGCGCGACCGATCCAACCGGTCTCGATATGCTCGGCGGCCAGCGTTCAATCCCGGCGCAAGCTGTCGGAAATGGCCACCGGGGTCGGATAATTCAGCACCAGATAGTAGGTCGAGGCGATGAAGGTCAACAGCGTCGTCGCCTGCACCAGATAGGACGCCTCCCGGCCGATCAATTGATTCTGCTGGGCCATCACTGCGATCAAAAGCGCAAACTCGCTGACTTGTCCCAGCCGCACCCCGACTTCCATGGCGATGCGAGGCCGTTCCCCGGTCCATTGCAGGAAGCCGCGAAACACCCACGGCTTGCCCGCCAGCAGCAGCGCGCCCAGGCTTAACGTCGGAAGGGCCACTTCCCTCAACATGCCGAGGTCAAAGCCCGCGCCCAGCGAAAAAAAGAACAGCACCAGAAAAAAATCGCGCAACGGTTTGAGGCTGTCGGCGATGTAGAGCGAAATCGGGCTGCTGGCCAGCGCCACCCCCCCGATAAAAGCACCGATGGCGTAGGACAGTCCCGCCAGCGCCGCGACTTCAGAGATGCATAGACACCAGCCGATCGCGGTCAGGAAGATGTATTCGCGAATCTTGTCGAACTTGTCAATCAGCGGGATCAGCACGTAACGCGCGGCGAGAAAGGCGAACCCCAGCAGCAGCGGCAATGTAACGATCAACAAACCCAAGCCTTGTAGCGAGGAGCCGCGCCCGCCCAACCCTTCGAGCAACAGCAGCACGGCGATGGCGAGCATATCCTGCAACAGCAGGATACTAATGATAATTTCTCCGGTGTGCTGGTGGTGCAGCGTCCGAGTCGGCAGCAGCTTGAGGCCAATGATGGTGCTGGAAAAAGTCATCGCCGTGCCGATCAGCAGGCTTTCACCCAGCGAGTAACCGAACAACCAAACGATCCAGCCGCTGGCTAGCGCGAACACCAAGGAAGTGCCGAGCGTGATCACGGTCGCCTTGTGCAGCATGTGCAGCAACCGCTGCGGCGACAGATCCAAGCCCAACAGGAACAACAGGAACATAATGCCGATCTGGGCCATTTCCTCGATGGCCGAGGCGTTATCGATCAGCTTGAAGCCATAAGGACCGATCAGGATGCCTAGCATGATGTAGGCGATTGGGAGCGCTTGGCGCGCGTAGAGCGCCAGCGTGGCGAACAGCGCCGCGCCAGTGAAGATCAGGAACAGAGAAAAAATGATGGGATTTTGAGCTTCGTACATCTGTTATTGGTTTCCGGCCGTGCAACGGTGGGCAGCATATCGAGCCCACCGTCGACAGACCGTAACTATAACAGCGTTCAGCCAGGTTTCAGATCCGGAACAAGACCGGAGCCTTCAGCTAAATGAAGCGAAATTCCAAGTGATCACCGCCTTACAATCCGTTACCGGCACTCCTGCTGCACTCCCGGCGGCAAGCTCTTGCACTCCGGCAGATTCCGCCGCCTCTGCTGCTCCTGTTGCCCCTGTTGCTGCTGTTGTTGCCGCTGCTGGATCGCCTGCTGGCGAGCCTGTTCCCGTTCCGCTTGGCGCTGGGCCTGCTCGGCTTGGCGCTGGGCATCGCGTTCCGCCTGCCGTTGCGCCTGCCGTTCGGCCTGGCGCTGGGCCTGCTCGGCTTGCCGCTGAGCTTCACGCTCGGCCTGCCGTTGGGCGCGCTCCTGCTCGGTCCGCTGTCGGAGCTGTTCCTGTTCCGCTTGCTGCCGCTGTTGGCTCGCCTGCTGGCGCGCTTGCTCTCGTTCGGCCTGCCGTTGGGCGCGCTCCTGCTCGGTCCGCTGTCGGAGCTGTTCCTGTTCCGCTTGCTGCCGCTGTTGGCTCGCCTGCTGGCGCGCTTGCTCTCGTTCGGCCTGCCGTTGGGCGCGCTCCTGCTCGGTCCGCTGTCGGAGCTGTTCCTGTTCCGCTTGCTGCCGCTGTTGGATCGCCTGCTGGCGCGCTTGCTCTCGTTCGGCCTGCCGTTGGGCGCGCTCCTGCTCGGATTGCTGCTGCCGGGCTTGATCCCGTTCCGCCTGTCGCCGGGCCTGTTCGGCCTGACGCTGGGTTTCGCGTTCCGCTTGCCGTTGGGCGCGCTCCTGCTCGGTCAGCTGCCGAGCCTGTTCTCGTTCGGTTTGTTGCCGCTGTTGGATGGCTTGCTGGCGTGCTTGCTCCCGTTCCGCTTGCCGTTGGGCGCGCTCCTGCTCGGTCCGCTGACGGGTTGAATCTGGATCGGCTTGCTGTCTTTGCTCGCGTTCGGCCCATTGTCTGGCTCGTTCCCGCTCGGATTGCTGGCGTTGATCGTCGGTCATGGGTCGCCCCGGACGCTGGCCGGTGCGTTCGTCTCCAGCAGACCCTGGGCCTTTTCGGAGCGGGCGATCCGCGCCCGGTTCGCGGCGCTCGGCCCGGCCCTCGGGCGATACTCCAAAGCGACGCGGCTGCTCTATCGAGGGCGATGGGGCTAGCTCTGTTCTGACCACTTGCGGCTTGAACAGCACCACCCGCCCCCCTCGAACCGGCCTTTCCCGCCTGACCGGTCGGCTGATTTCATCGACTTGATAGCGCACCAGCCGGGTGCGCGCTTCTTCTTCATAACGGTCGGGATCGATGCTGCGATTCACGATCCGTCGGTTGATCATGCTGTAATGGGTCACATTCACCGTCGTGTTGATCAGCGCAACATTACGGGGGCGCGGCACGATGAAGCGCTCCAGACCTTGATTGACAAACCGTCCTGTCGGCACGAAAGACCAGGAATTCCACCGGCTGCCGAAATCCCGATCAGCGGGCGCGAAATCGACCGTGGCATCGAACTCCACCGAAGGCGGTAACGGCGCCCAACCGATGTAACCGCCGCCGCTGCGCCAGCCGACCCAGGCCGGCCCCCATTCGGTACCCGGCACCCACGCCCACGCCCGGCGGCCTTCGTCGTAAAACCAGCGGCCGTAGTGAAATGGGATCGAACCCCAGGGGTCGGTGGAAATCCAGGTCCAGCCATAATCGGCAGTGAACACCCAATAGCCGAAGGTATAGGGCCGCCAGCTCCTGCCGACGTCAGGAAACCAAACCCAGCCGTAGGGCTCGCGCTGGCGCCAATCGCCGTAAGGCGCCAGTTCGTCATGGAAAAAGCCGAAATCGACGCTGACCTGGGCGCGCGCCGCCGCGCCGCCCAGCAGGGACCAGCGCGGCGAGCCAGCAGGATTCCACCCGATATTCATCAACAGCGCGCCGGCAGCCAGCGCCCATCCGATCTTTAATTTCACGCGACACCTCGCACTAACGCCCGCGTTGCCGCGCGTTCTTGAAACGACAACAGAGCGCGGCGCCACGTCTGAAAATTCAGTGTAAGTAATTGAATCAACACTAAGGATTAGTGTAGCTAAAGCCCGGCTGAATTGCAGCAGACGAGGGCTGAATCCAGCATGAACAAAAATCGCCCCGCCAGCGCTGACCCATTGAGGCCACGGACAAAGCAGCGCGCCTGCTCACATCAGCCGACAATGTTGGCCGCGCCATTCCCCCGCTTGCCGGCAACCATGCCATAATTATTTTTAAACTCATAATCACTCAATAATCGCTTTGTGCGCCGATCGCATCCCATCCGCTGGTTTACCGAGATGGCATCCTCGCTCGCAGCTCTTCCTCCGCGACATTCCCGATGGTCTGTCCGCTTGGCTGTTCGATCCCGGATCGCTGACCCAACGCCTGCGCTGCGCCTGTGCGGGCCACTTTCGAGTGCGCGTGTTAAGCCAGGGCTGGACGCGCCCCAGCCGGGACGAAGCGCGCCCCCTGAAGCTGCGCTGGGATGCCTGGGCGTGGACTCGGGAAGTTCAGCTGTTGTGCGACGGACAGCCTTGGGTGTTCGCCCGCAGCCTGATCCCGGTCCAAACGCTGCAAGGTCGAAGCCGCCGGCTGACCACCATCGGAACAAAACCGCTGGGCGCGGTGCTGTTCGCCGATCCCGGCGTGCGGCGCGACCCGGTCGAAATCGCTCGCATCGCGGTCGGCCAGCGCTTGCACCAGCGGGCGTTCGGCGGCCTTATCGAACCGCCGCGGGCCATTTGGGGGCGCCGCTCGATCTTTCGAATCGACGGTAATCCTCTGTTAGTGATGGAGATTTTTCTGCCGGCTCTGCCGGTATCGCCACTTAGCCGCCGCTCGGACTCGCCTTGACCATGACCATCGAACGCCTTGAAAACCGCTTGTGCGAATATGCGTTGCTGATGCGCCTGCACCGCCCCATCGGCATCTACCTGCTGCTGTGGCCGACGCTGTGGGCGCTGTGGCTCGCAGGCGACGGCCAGCCGCCCCGCGGCACCGTGCTCGTTTTCGTCCTCGGCGTGGCGCTGATGCGCTCGGCCGGCTGCGTGATGAACGACATCGCCGACCGCAAGTTCGACCCGCACGTCGCCCGCACCCGCGACCGACCGCTAGCGGCCGGCCGGGTCAGCCTGCGCGAAGCGATCGGGCTCGCGACCGGTCTGAGCCTGCTGGCCTTCGCCCTAGTGCTGACTCAGAACGCCCTGACCGTCGAGCTGTCGTTCGTCGGACTGGCGTTGGCGGCGACCTACCCGTTCATGAAGCGTTTCCATCACCTGCCGCAAGCGCATCTCGGCGCGGCGTTCGGCTGGGGCATTCCGATGGCCTACGCGGCGGTGACCGACGCCTTGCCTTTGAGCGCTTGGTTATTGTTCCTGGGCAACGTGCTCTGGTCGATGATTTACGACACCCAATACGCGATGGTGGATCGGGAGGACGACCGCAAGATCGGCGTCAAATCCACCGCGCTTTGGTTCGGCGCGCACGACACGCGCATCATCGCTTATCTGCAAGCGATGCTGTTGGGCTTGTTGGCGGTCATTGGGCTACTGGCCGGGCGCGGCTGGATTTACTATCTAGCGGTGTTCGTGGCGGCTTGGTTTGCGCTGTATCAGCAATATCTGATCCGCGACCGCACGCCGGAGGAGTGCTTCAAGGCGTTTCTCAACAACAACGGTTTCGGGCTGGTGATCTTTTGCGGGCTGCTGCTGGATTATCTGCCGCCCGGTCCGCCCTGACTTCCCCTCTCACCAAAAAGGAAGGAGAACAGCGTCATGCTGATCGTCCATGTCTTCGTCCACGTCAAAACGGACTGCATCGAGGCGTTCAAGACCGCCTCGCTCGACAATGCCCGCCACAGCGTTCGGGAACCCGGCATCGCTCGCTTCGATCTGATCCAGCAGGCTGACGATCCGACCCGTTTCGTACTGGTCGAGGTCTACCGGACGGTCGAGGCCACCGCGCAGCACAAGGAAACCGCCCATTACGCCCGCTGGCGCGACGCCGTGGCCGAGATGATGGCCGAACCGCGCTCCAGCGTGAAATACCACAACCTGTTCCCGGCCGATGCGGGTTGGGATTATCCGGCAGGCGTCTGAGCGCTCGTGACACTACCGGAAGAACTGACGCTGCAAACCCGCTATCTGCGGCTGGCCGCGCGGGCTTGGGGGCCGCCGGAGGGCATTCCGGTGCTGGCCTTACACGGCTGGCTGGATAACGCCGCCAGTTTCGACGCGCTGGCGCCGCTGCTGCCCGAGCTGCGCTTGGTGGCGCTGGATTTGACCGGCCACGGCCTGTCCGAGCACCGCCCACAGGGGGTTCATTACCACTTGGCCGACTTCCTCCCCGATGTGCTGGCCGCCGCCGATGCCTTGGGCTGGCGCCGCTTCGCCCTGCTCGGCCACTCGCTGGGCGGCGGGCTGGCCAGCTTCATGGCGGCGGTCTCGCCGGAGCGGATCAGCCGGGTGGCGATGATCGAAGGCTTGGGACCGCCGACCAGCAATCCCGCCGAGGGTCCGACCAACTTGCGCAAAGCCATCGAGCAGATGAACGCCCTGCCGGCCAAGCGGCCGCCGCTCTATCCGACCCGTGAAGCGGCGGTTGCGGCGCGTTGCGAGGCGGGCGGGCTGGCGCGGACGGCGGCGGCGAGCTTGGTCGGACGCGCTATTCAGCCGGTCGGTGAAGGCTACGGCTGGCGCACCGACCCCCGGCTGCGGTTCATGTCGCCGTTCTATCTCAGCGAACCGCAAATCCTCGCTTACATGGATCACATCAAAGCGCCGGCGCTGCTGATCTGCGGCGCGGACGGCTACTTGGTCAAACGCGACTACATGCGGGAACGTTACGCCCGGATCGCCGATCTAACGGTGCATATTCTGTCCGGCGGCCATCACCCGCATTTGGAAGACCCCGAACCCTGCGCCCGGTTGTTAGGGCCGTTCTTTAGCGCCGATCACGCACGATAGCGCGGCGCAATTCCAAAGAGTCGGGCGGATCTGTCGCGTGTGTCCTATCTTTAATGCCAGCATCCGTGGATTCCGGTTGCCTGATTTCTTCAGGACCGACCGCTCTGGTCTCATTTTTTCCGGCGACGTTTCGCCCGCTTGCTAACAGAGCACTATCATGTTCCAGAAATCGCTATCGCTGTCGGCCATCACCGCGCAATTGCGCAACCTGTGTCAGGAAAAGAAAACCGGCACCCTCTACCTTCTCGAAAGCGGGCGTTCGCTGGGTCAAATCAACCTGCGAGGAGGAGAGATCATCTCGTGCTGGGCGCAAAAACAGCGCGGCGTCGATGCGCTCCCGCTCCTTACCAGCGTTAAAAACGGCAGTATCGCCTTCGTTCAAGGCACACCGCCGCCCACGCAAATGACCCTGCCCTCCACCGCTGAGATTTTGGCGGCCTTCGAAGCCGCCGATCCTGCCGCCGCGCCGGCCCCGCCGGACAAAAAACCCCTGGATTTGCCCCAAATAGCCCAACCCGATCCTCCAAGCCAGCTTTCGAGGGCGAGGCTCGGTAAAAATTTCCTAGAATCTTCTCTGTTAACCCGAGCCGACCCTCCAAGCCAGCTTTCGACAGCCCGAGCCGACCCTCCAAGCCAGCTTTCGAGGGCGAGGCTCGGTAAAAATTCCTTGGAGTCTACCTTGTTAGCCCGAGCCGACCCCCCGAGCCAACGTTCGAAGGCTAATGTCGGTAAAAACCCCTTGAATTATCCCTTGACGGCGGCTTCTAAGACCATCGTGGAGCAAACCCTTAGAGAATTCATCGGCCCTATCGCTAAAATGATTTGTACCGAGTGTTTCCGCTTCGCCATCACCGTGGATATCGCCGTTGACACTTTGTCCAAAGAAATACCCAACCCCCAGGCAGCGATCCAATTTCGAGAACGGATACTCCAGCGGCTGGGTTAAGCTCGCCAGCCGCAGTTTCCGTCAAGCCCGTCCGCTGCCGACCTCACCCAGCATCGGGTGATTCAGACGGCAACCCTATCCGCAAGAGTGAACCCTGCGCCAGCGATCGGCAGCAGGCGGCGGCGCGCTTGGCGGTGCATCGGATGACGGCGGGGAACTGGTTGGTATCGTCCTGCTCCACCGCCTGCCCTATTGGCCTGAACTCAACCCCGTCGAACGTCTCTGGCAGCACCTCAAGCGCCAGCTCACCGATCAGGCCGCCACCGTCCGCTTCACCTTCAACACCCTCCGTCAGGCCGTCGATAATTGGGCGAGTTACGGGCACGGGGTCAGTTTGAGCTCACCACTGCCTTCCTGGAGCCAGCGCTTGCTGTGCGATCCCCAAACCAGTGGTGGTTTGCTGGTCGCCTGTGCGCTTGAGGCGGCGGAAACCGTAGTGGCCTGCTTCCACCAAGCAGGCTTTAACGAGGCCACGATGATCGGCTGTTTGGAAACCGGCGCACCGCAAGTGCTCGTCGTTTGAGGCAGCATGTTAGCAATCCATCGAATTTATAAGCCTTATTAACCTATTAAAATAATCAAATTTAGCGCCCTATTGATTTAATAAATGGACTTATTCAACATTATTGGTACATAATATGCTTATAAAAATTAGGCTATTCATGGCCATCGGGCCACTTGATACTTTTCTGTTAAGCAACCGTTTTTATTGGGAGAAAGACCATCGTGTTTTCCAAATGGAGCATCCAACTTAAATATTCTCTGATCTTTATCCTCACTCTGGCGCTCATCGCCACCGCTCTCTTCATCGGCATTTATACTCTGAAAACCGTCCAATTACGCAATGAGGCCATAGCGTCCGCCGAACAGGTGATCGCCTTCCGGGCCTGGGTCGCTAACAGTGGCGTGGTGTGGGTCGACCACCTGTCTCCCGAATTCCGCGACTTCCTGGGCAAGCGGGTCAGCAGTGACAATACCATGGAGTTCTTCTCCAAAAACCCGGCGCTGGCCACGCGCGAATTGTCGGAAATCGTCAGCAAGACCGCGACCCGCGCCACGTTCCGCGTCACCAGCGACGAATATCGCAATCCGGCCAACGCGCCGGATCGCTTCGAAGCCGCAGCCATCCAGGCGTTTAAAGCCGATCATAACCAGAAATACCAAGATGCGTTCGAAGGCAACTTTTATCGCTACAGCCAGCCGATTTTCGTACAGCAATCCTGCCTGAAATGTCATGGCGACCCCAAGGACGCACCGGCGGACGTCATCGCGAAATACGGCGACAAACGCGCTTTCGGTTACAAGGTCGGCGACGTGCGCGGCATCATCAGCGTCAAGCTGCCGGATGTCACCCTGGCCGAAGTCTTTCTAACTTTCCTCAATCCTTATACCATTACCTTGATTGTACTGGCGTTTTTCTTGAATTTCCTGTTCACCCAAAAAACGATCATCAAGCGCCTCAAAGAGCTGGCGCTAGCGACCGAGCGCATCGCCCAGGGCGAGTTGGATTTGCCGCTACAAGACAATCCGGGCAGCCGCGATGAGATCGATTACGTCCGGCACGCGATTGACCTGTTACGCAACAGCGTGGTGGTCGCCATGCGGCGCTTGCAGAAAAACCTTTCATAAATCCCAAGCAGCGGCGTGGGATAGAGCGTTTTCCCGCGCCGCGCACCCATCATGAGATTGCCATGTTCCAACAATCCTTAACCTTTTCAGCGATCGTCGCCCAGCTGCGCAAGCTGTGCCAAGAAAAGCAAACAGGCACGTTGTACTTCCTCGAAAATGGCCACTTACTCGGACAAGCCAGCCTGCGAGACGGCGAAATCATCTCCTTGATGGCTAAAAAAAAGCATGGCACCGACGCGCTGTCGTGCTTGCTCGATATCCAAAACGGCGGCATCGCCTTCGCGCCAGGCACGCTTTCCGCCACGCGGATGGCGTTGCCGCCCACCGCGGAAATATTGGCCATTCTCGATAGCTTCATCTCTCACGGCGCGGCGACTCACTCCAACTCACTACCCTCATCTGCGCCGCCTGCTCTGACGGCCATCGCTCAAACCGTCCTGGAACAGACGCTCAAAGAGTTCATCGGCCCTATCGCCAACATGGTTTGCGCCGATCATTTCCGTGGCGCGACCACGCTGGCCGCCGCCATCGATGCCCTGGCCGATGAAATTCCTAACCCGAAAGCGGCGGCCCAGTTTCGAGAACGGGTCCAAAGGCGGCTGCAATAAAAATTCAAACTGTCATCCTCTGGCAAGCGCTCGCCCGTGGCGTTGTCTAAAATCCGACGATTCGGGTAAAGTCGTTTTTCAATTTTCCACCGTGACCCGTTACCGCTCCCTGGGAGCCGCCCCGAGACCAACCATGCGGGATTTTTGGATTGCGCCATCGCTTTTAGCGGCCGATTTCGCCCGCCTCGGCGCGGAAGTAGACGCCGTGGTGGCCGCCGGCGCGGACCTCGTGCATTTCGACGTGATGGACAATCATTACGTGCCGAACCTCACCGCGGGGCCGTTGGTGTGCGCGGCGCTGCGCAAGTACGGAATCACCGCACCCATCGACGTGCATTTGATGGTCAAACCGGTGGATCGCCTGATTCCCGACTTCGCTAAGGCCGGCGCCAGCTACATCACCTTTCATCCTGAAGCCAGCGAGCACATTGACCGCAGCCTGCAACTGATCCGCGATGGCGGTTGCAAAGCGGGTTTGGTCTTCAATCCCGCCACGCCGCTCGATCACCTTAAATACGTGATGGACAAGCTGGATATGGTGCTGCTGATGGCGGTCAATCCCGGTTTCGGCGGCCAACGCTTCATCGACGGCACGCTGCACAAGTTGCGCGACGCGCGCCGGCTCATCGACGCCAGCGGCCATCCGATCCGACTGGAAGTGGACGGAGGCGTCAATGTCGCCAACATCCGCGCCATCGCCGACGCCGGCGCCGATACCTTCGTCGCCGGGTCCGCCATCTTCAACACCCCCGACTACCGCGCCACCCTCGCCGCCTTGCGCGCCGAACTCGCCAAGGCCGCTCACGGATAATATGTTTGCGAATATCACCGCCCTGTTTTTCGATCTCGACGGCACCTTGGTCGACAGCGTGCCCGATCTGGCCGTCGCCGTGAACATCATGCTGGACCAGTTGGGCCTGCCGGCGCGGGAGGAATCTCAGGTGCGCGACTGGGTCGGCAACGGCGTGGACAATCTCATCCATCGCGCCCTGACTGACGAGATGGCGGGACACGCCGACCCGGCGCTGTTCGCTCGCGCCAAGCCGCTCTACAAAGCTGCTTACGCCGAACATCTCAGCGCCCGCAGCGTCCTTTATCCCGGCGTGCGCGAGGGGTTGGTCCAGCTTTACGCCGCCGGCTTGCCGCTGGCGTGCGTCACCAACAAATCGGTCGAATTTGCCCGACCGCTGTTGGGGCATCTGGGCATCGGCCACTTCTTTAGCGCCGTGGTCGGCGGCGAATGCGTCGCCCATCCCAAACCCGCGCCGGATGCCCTGCTGCTCTGCGCCGGCCGCTTGGGCGCTCCCATCAACCAGAGCTTGATGGTCGGCGATTCCCTCAACGACGTCGGCGCCGCCCGCCACGCCGGCTGTCCGGTGGTGTGCGTGCCTTACGGCTACAACCACGGCCGCGATATCCGCGAAGCCCGGCCGGACGCCGTGATCGCTTCCATCGCGGACCTGCCGCGCCTGCTGGGCAGGGCCGGCTGATGGCCTCATCCGCTCATTCCTCGCTGCTCCGTTCGCGCCTGAAACGGGCTTCGGACTTCCGATGGCATCGCTAGAATCGTAACATTTCGATTCGCTTCACTTTTTTATTTTCGCCATTCAGGATGGTTCGCTCGCTATGAATCAGCAAGACTTTCAAAATCTGGTCGAACAAGGATTCAACCGGATTCCGGTCGCCCGCGAAGTGCGGGCCGACTTCGACACTCCGCTCAGCACCTATCTCAAACTGGCCGACGCGCCGTACAGCTACCTGCTGGAATCGGTGCACGGCGGCGAGAAATGGGGCCGCTATTCCATCATCGGCCTACCCTGCCGCAAGATCATCCGGGTGCGCGGCCAGCGGGTGACCGTCGAGCACGCCGGTGAAATCGTCGAGGCGCTGGAGTGCGCCGACCCGCTGGCTTGGTTGCAGGACTTTCAGAGCCGCTATCGGGTGCCGGCCACCGGTGAAGGGTTGCCGCGCTTCATCGGCGGACTGGTCGGTTATTTCGGCTACGACACCATTCGCTACATCGAGCCGAAACTGGCGCGCTGTCCCAATCCCGACCCGCTCGACAATCCCGACATTCTGCTGTTGGTGTCGGAAGATGTCGTGGTGTTCGACAACCTGGCCGGGCGCCTGTACATGATCACCCTGGTGGACCCGGCGGTGGAACGCGCCTACGTCCGCGCCCAACAGCGGCTCGATGAATGGGACGAACAACTGCGCGCCGCTCGCTCGTTTTATGCGTTGCCTCATTCCAACCCCGCCGCCAACGAGATCGAATTCGTTTCCGGCTTCACCCAACAGGGTTACGAAGCCGCGGTCGAGCGGATCAAGGACTATATCCTGGCCGGCGATTGCATGCAGGTGGTGCCATCGCAGCGCCTGTCGGCGCCGTTCCGGGCCGCGCCGCTGGATTTGTACCGGGCGCTGCGGGGCTTGAATCCCTCACCCTATATGTATTTCCTAAATTTGGGCGACTTCCACATCGTCGGCTCCTCGCCGGAAATCCTGACTCGGCTGGAGGATGGCTTGCTCACGGTGCGGCCCATCGCCGGCACCCGCCAGCGCGGCGCCACCGAGGAGCAGGATCAGGCCCTGGAAGCGGAACTGCTGGCCGATCCCAAGGAACTGGCGGAGCATCTGATGCTGATCGATCTCGGCCGCAACGACGTGGGCCGGGTCAGCGAAACCGGCAGCGTCCGACTGACCGAAAAGATGATGGTGGAACGCTACTCGCACGTCATGCACATCGTGTCCAACGTGACCGGGCGGCTGCGACCGGGCCTGACCGCCATCGATGCGCTGCGCGCCACTTTTCCGGCGGGCACGCTCAGCGGCGCGCCAAAAATCCGCGCCATGGAAATCATCGACGAGTTGGAGCCGGTCAAGCGGGGCATCTACGCCGGGGCGGTCGGCTATATATCGTGGTCTGGCAACATGGACACCGCCATCGCCATCCGCACCGCCGTGCTCAAGGATGGACTGCTGCATATCCAGGCGGGCGGCGGCGTGGTGGCGGACTCCGTTCCCGCAAAGGAATGGGAGGAAACCATGAACAAGGGTCGCGCCCTGTTTCGGGCGGCGGCGCTGGCGAAACAGGGTCTGGACCAGCCTAAGACGGTGGGCGACTCCTGAAAGCGACGAGCGCTTCGCCGCTTCGACACGGGAAATCCGGCACGGCGTTTGCTGTTCGATGGCAGGCCTTGCGTTTGAGTTGAACGGTCGTACAGCCATGCGCGTCGCGATGTTTTCCTCGGAATCCCTACACTCCATTTGTTTGGGCGGCCTCGGCGTCCATGTGACCGAACTGGCCGCCGGCCTGTGCCGTCGGGGCCACGAGCTGCACGTGATCACCCGGCGCCAGGAAGCGCAGAGTGACTACCAATCCATCGGCGGCGTACATTATCACCGCATCGAGCACGGTCTGAGCGACAACGAGGTCGAGTGCATGGGCTTCATGTGCCAAGCCATGGCGCATCGCTTCGAGCGAATCACGGCCATGATCGGCTCATTCGACATCGCCCACGCCCACGACTGGCTGGCGACCGACGCCCTGCGCTCTATCATGGACGGCTTCGACACGCCGGGCGTGCTGACCATGCATTCCACCGAGTACGGTCGCGCCGGCAATGTGTTCCATGACGGCTTCGCCCGACAGGTGCGCGACATCGAAGCGGCCGGCTGCCACGACGCCAGCCTGGTCATTGCGGTGAGTCAGTTCCTGGCCGAGGAATTGCAACGTATTTATCGCGTTCCCATGGCGAAGGTGCGCATCGTCCCCAACGGCGTCAGCTACCAGAGTTTCGCCGGCGCGTGCGATGCGGCGCAGACCAAGGCCCGTTACGGCATCGCCCCAACGGTGCCGACCGTCTTCTCACCGGGTCGCATGACCGCGCAAAAAGGCATGGATTTGCTGGTCGAAGCCATACCGCTGATTCTAGCGTCCCATCCAGAAGCCCGCTTCATCCTCTCGGGTGAAGGCCCCGAAAAAGCCGCCATCGCGCGGCAAGCCCAGCATTTTGGCGTGGCAAGCGCCACCGTCTTGCTCGGGCGCCTGCCCTATCGGGACTATATCGATATGCTGTTCGCCTGCGACGTGGTCGCGGTGCCAAGCCGCAACGAACCCTTCGGCATCGTGGTCTTGGATGCGTGGGCCGCCGCCAAGCCGGTGGTCGTCACGACCGCGGGTGGCCCTCGGGACTTTGTCGAGCACAACACCAACGGCTTCCTGACAGAGGTCCGGCCGGACGCCTTGGCGCAGGGCATCACGGCCTTGTTAGCGGATCGCGAACATGGCCGGCTGCTCGGCGCCAACGGCCGGCGCGCGGTCGAGGAAACCTTCAACTGGGACAATGTCGCGGCCCACACCGAAGCGGTTTATCAACTTGTGGCGCGCTGATGGCGGGCGGCGACTCGGAACGACCCCGATCACCACTCGCCTCGACCGAGCCAACAACATAAAAATGTAACAAATTTTTTTCGAACTTTGCTTTGCTTGCGGGGTCAGGAACTCCCATAATGCCGCCGCACCGCCGATTGCCGCACCTTGAGGGAGCCCGCATGTCCGCCCAAACCAAAGAGACCAAGACTGGCATCAGCCTGACCCGAGTCCGCTCCAAACGCCGCAAGAAAGACCACCCGGCTTCAACCGCCGAACAGCCCCTGGCTTCTCGCGAAGGTCTGCTGGCGCACGCCTGGATCGACCGTGATTTGAGCTGGATCGATTTCAACGGCCGCGTGCTGCATGAGGCGCTGGACGAGCGCACGCCGCTGTTGGAGCGACTCAAATTTCTGGCGATCTTCACCTCGAACCTCGATGAGTTCTACATGAAGCGGGTCGGGCTGCTGTCCCAGAAGCGCCTGGCCGAAGTCCGCGAAAAAGTGCTGGCGCAACTGGAGCGACAGGCGCGCTGCTATCAGGAGCTACTCCCCCGTTTGGCCGAGCAGGGCATCTTCCTGGTCGAGTGGGAACAACTGACCGCGGCACAGCGCGAGGAGGCCGCGACCCTTTTCGACCGGGATGTCTCCCCGGCCTTGACCCCGCTCGGCATGGACCCGGCTCATCCCTTTCCCTTCATGTCGAACCTGTCGACCAACTGGGGTTTCATCCTGCGCAATCCCGAAACCGACGAATTCGTTCCGGTGCGCGTGAAAATCCCGACCGTCCTGCCCTCGTGGATCCGACTCACGGCGGAAACGGCGGCCGACCAGCATCGGTTCATCCGGCTGGAAGATCTGATCCGGCACAGCACCGACGCGCTGTTTCCCGGCATGGAACTGATCAACGCCACCTTGTTTCGCATCCTGCGCAACGCCGAGGTCGAGCTGGACGACGATGACGACGACAGCCTGCGGGAAGCGGTCGAGGAAGCGCTCCAGCAGCGCCGCTTCGAACCGGTGGTGCGTCTGGATCTGGCGCCCGACGCCCATCCGGCCCTCCGTCAGGGGCTGACGGAGCGTTTCGAACTGGACAGCGCCGAGGTCTACGAGCTGCCCGGTCTGCTCGACTACACCGGCCTGTTTCAGATCGCCAGTCTCAACGTACCCGCCTTGCGGGACCCCGAATGGAAGCCGCTGCCGCCGCTCCGTCTGCCCAACGAAGAAGTGGACATTTTCGCCGCGATTCGCGCCGGCGACCTGCTGCTGCATCACCCTTACGAATGCTTCGACACCAGCGTCGAGGACTTCATCAGCGACGCCGCCGTCGACCCGCAGACCGTGGCGATCAAGATGACCGTTTACCGGATCGGCGATGACACTCCCTTCGTGCAATCGCTGATCCGCGCCGCCGAGGCCGGCAAGCAAGTCGCCTGCGTCATCGAGCTGAAAGCCCGTTTCGACGAGGAACGCAACTTGCGTTGGGCCAAGCAGTTGGAAAAAGTCGGCGCGCATGTCACCTATGGTGTGATGGGGCTGAAAACTCACACCAAAGTGGCGCTGGTGGTGCGTAAGGAAAAAGGCGGCTTGCGCTGTTATGCCCACATCGGCACCGGCAACTACCACGTCAAGACCGCCCGGCTGTACACCGATGTCGGCTTGCTGACTTGCGACCCCGCCATCACCGCCGATGTGGTCAACCTGTTTCACTACTTGACCGGAGCGGCGCGCACCCCGCGCTATCAGAAATTGCTGATCGCGCCGACCAACATGCGCCAACACTTTCTGGACTGCATCGAGCGGGAAATCGAAAACCAGCGCGCGGGCCGGCCGGCCCGGATCGTGGCCAAGATGAACCAGGTCGAGGATTTGGAGATGGCGCGGGCGCTGTCGGCCGCCTCTCAGGCCGGCGTGCCTGTCGATTTGATCGTGCGCGGGTTCTGTTGCCTGATCGCCGGGGTAGCGGGCTGGACTGAAAACGTGCGGGTCCGCTCCATCATCGGCCGCTTTTTGGAGCATTCACGAATTTTTCACTTCGCCAACGGCCAGGAAAATCCGGTCGACGGTGAATTCATCATCGGTTCGGCCGACTGGATGAACCGCAACCTCTCCGCCCGCGTCGAAGCGGCCACGCCGGTGGCGGACCGGACCGCCCGCGAGCAGCTGTGGGAAATTTTGGAGATCTGCCTGCACGACAACCGGCAATCCTGGCTGATGCAACCGGACGGAACCTATATCCAAAGCCGGCCGGCCAAAAACGCGACCGGCCCGGCGGCCACCGGCACCCATGCGTGGCTGATGGAATTAACTCGCCAACGAACCGCCGCGATTTGATCGGAAGCGCTGGCGGCGCTATGGTGGCGGCCCGTTTTCGCCGTGCTGTCATTCATTCCGCCGCCGCGCACGCGCGCCAGGCGTTCGAACCCCGCCCGGAACTTGTTGGCAGCCGGTGGCTTTAAGGCCCATTAACCAGGACAAACCATGTATCGCAATTACTACCTTCCTGCCGATTGGGAAAAAATCATGGCCTTCTCCCGCGCTAAGGAGACGCCGTTCTTGGTGGTGCTGCTGGATAAGGTCCGGGAGAAATACCAGGAATTTCGGACGAATTTTCCCAACGCTAAAATTTACTACGCGGTCAAGGCCAACCCCGGCGTCGAATTGCTCGCCGTGTTGCGCGATGCTGGCTCGTATTTCGACATCGCGTCGATCCACGAACTGGATCGGATGCTGGATCTCAACGTCACGCCGGATCGACTGAGTTTCGGCAACACCATCAAAAAAGCCAAACACATCCGCGAAGCCTACGAAAAAGGCGTGCGCTTGTTCACCACCGACTGCGAGGCCGACATCCGCAATCTGGCCAGGGAAGCGCCGGGGTCGCGGGTGTTCTTCCGGCTGTTGATGGATGCGGTGACCTCGGACTCGGACTGGCCGCTATCGCGCAAGTTCGGCTGCCAGCCGCGCATGGCCATCGACCTGGTGGCGCTGGCGGCTCATTTGGGGTTGGAGCCTTACGGCATTTCCTTTCACGTCGGCTCGCAGCAGCGTGAGATTTCCGCCTGGGACGCGGCCATCTCACAGGTTCATGCGCTGTTTGATTCCCTAGAGAAAGATCGGCTCCCGTTAAAGGCGATGAACATGGGCGGCGGCTTTCCGGCGGATTATCTGATCAAATCCAATCCGCTCGCCATTTACGCGGAAGAAATCAACTCGTATCTCAAGACCTATTTCGGCGAGACGCCGCCGGCGATCTATCTGGAGCCGGGCCGCGGGCTGGTGGGCGATGCCGGAGTGCTGGTCAGCGAGGTGGTGCTGGTCGCCAAGAAATCGAAAACCGACCTGAAGCGCTGGGTGTACACCGATGTCGGCGTGTTCAACGGTTTGATGGAAACCATCGACGAATCGATCAAATACCCGATTTACGCCGAGAAGACCGGCGAGGAAGGCGACGTGGTGCTGGCTGGCCCGACCTGCGACAGCCTGGACATCATCTACGAGCATTTTCAATACGAGCTGCCGCTGTCGCTGGAAAGCGGCGACCGGCTGTATTGGCTGTCCACCGGCGCGTATACCACCTCCTACAGCTCCATCGAGTTCAACGGCTTCCCGCCGCTGCAAACCTATTTCCTGTAATTCTCTCGCGCCGCTACGCCGCCGTTCAAACAGCGGCGCGCTTCTGCCAGAGCCGGTAGATGGTATAGCCGTTCACGAGCAGGAAGCAGGTTTCGATCATCGCTCCGCCGATGGAGCCGATGGCGTAATTATGGATCATCCAACATACCGTGCTCAGCCAAATAATCGCCCGCATCCGAATGCCCCGCGCGCGGAACAAGGCCCACGTTCCCAAGGTGGTACCCATCACCGGCAACCATTGCACCGGTCGAGTGATGTTGGGAATACCGATCAGCCAGACCAACCCGATAAAAAACAGCATGACGGCGACATGGCGGGTGCGGGTGGATACAAACGCGCGCAAGCCGCTCAGCCAGGCTGAAAAAGCGGCGGTGCTGCCCCCCAGCAAGTAGAAATGAGCGCCGATCAAGGCGCTGAACAGCGTGAGAAACAGGCGCAAGCGGTGGTCGCTGTGCTGGAGGAAGGTCAAAATCCCGACCCCCAAGGCGACCAAACCCACCGCTTGCGCCAGCGGGTTGGCCGCGAACAGCGCCGCTAAGGCGTCCCAATGCGAAGTCATGGCGCAAGGTCGCCTTGAGCGGGATCGCCCCTCATGCCCTCCAGCCCCGCCAGAACAAAGCGCGTCAGATCGTCGGCGAGGCTGGCCGGGGCCGCCGTGCTGGGGTCGGGAAACAGCTTACCGACCACTTCGCGGGGCGCTAACAGCAAGACGAAGCTCGGCAGCATCGAAAACAACATGCCGCGCTGCACGAGAGGATGATCGGGCGGCAAGCCCATGATCTGCCGGATCAGCTCGCGCACCACCTGGGATTTGGGCAGAATCGCCCGCCGCACCAGGGCGGGCAACAGCGGCGAAGGCATCATCATTTCGCGCAAAATCACCTTCAAGCCCCAGGAAGTCTCGGGCCGCGCCGACATCACCAGCAACCGGGCGAGCACGGCCCGCAATCGCGCCCGTGGATCATCGCCGGCATGGGCCAGCCGCTCCAGCTCCTCCAGGCTGAGAATCTGGCGGTGGGCCTCGATCAACACGGCTTCATACAAGCCGTCCTTGCCGCCGAAATGGTAGTTCACCGAGGCCATGTTGACGCCGGCGCGGGTGCAGATTTCCTTGCTGGTCACCAGCGCGTAACCCCGTTCCGCGTAAAGCGGCCCGGCGGTTTCCAGGATATGCTGCCGGGTGGCGTCGCCATCCTGGCGCGGCATCCGTTCCCGCGCAACCCGCCGGGTTTTTGCGATCTCAACCTTCATGATGAAGCAGCGTACTAAAAAGGCTCCATAGTTTCAATTTCAATTTGAATTGAAATTGAAATTTGAATTTTATAAACTAGCGTCATGCTCAAGAAACTCGTTGCCTTGGCGGTTTTGCTGCTGGCGGTCGCGGGAGGGTTCGCCGCCTGGCGCTACTTCCATTCACCGACGGTCGCCCTTGATACTTTGGTTCTGTACGGCAACGTCGATATCCGCCAGGTTTCGCTGGCTTTCAACGGCAGCGACCGCATCGTCGCACTGAACGCGCAGGAAGGCGACCGCGTTGGGGCCGGTCAGGTGTTGGGCCGGCTCGACAGCCGCGCTATCGAACTGCGCGCCGCGCAGATCAAGGCCAAGCTCGAAGCCCAACAGCAGGCACTGGCGCTGCTGGAAGCCGGCAGCCGACCGGAGGAGATCGAGCGCGCCGAAGCGGCCGTCGTTTCCGCCCAAGCGGAAACAGAACTGGCGCGCAAGCAGTTCGAACGCTTGCAAGCGATCCGCCAGACCGCCGCGCCGATCAGCCAACAGGATCTGGACACCGCGCAAACCCGGCGGAAAGTGGCGCAAGCGCAGTTGGAAAGCGCCCGTAAGGCCCGCCAGTTACTGGTCGCTGGGCCGCGTAAGGAGGAAATCGCCCAGGCGCGGGCGCAACTGGCGGGCGCGCGAGCCGAGCTGGCCTCGACCGACTACCAGCTTCAGGAAACCACGCTCAAAGCGCCCATCGCGGCGGTGGTGCGCGCTCGCCTGCTGGAACCGGGCGAGATGGCTTCGCCGCAACGGCCGGTGTTCACGCTGGCCATCACCGCGCCCAAATGGGTGCGGGCCTACGTCACCGAACCGGATTTGGGGCGCATCCGCCCCGGCATGGCCGCCGGCGTGACCACCGACAGCCATCCCGCCGCGGCGCTGCCAGGCCGCGTGGGGTATATCTCCTCGGTGGCCGAATTTACCCCCAAGACGGTGCAGACCGAGGAATTGCGCACCAGCCTGGTCTATGAGGTGCGGATTCTGGTCGAGGATGCGACGGATCGCTTGCGGCTGGGGATGCCGGCGACGGTGCGGATACCGTTGGATCAAGCCGCCGGTTCGGCCAACTCCGCACTGCCCGCCCGTTGAGGAATGACGCCGTGCTGGCGCTGGAAGGGCGCGGGTTGCGCAAGCGCTTTGCGGTCAAGGAAGCGCGGCGGACCCTCCAGGCGCTGGACGGGGTGACGCTGCAAATCCCGTCCGGGTCGCTGGCGGCGCTGGTCGGGCCGGACGGCGCCGGCAAGACCACCCTGCTCCGCTTGGCCGCCGGCCTACTGCGCGCCGATGAGGGCGAATTGCGGGTGCTGGGCATCGACGCGCGGGCCGACCCGCAAGCCATCCAGAACCGGATCAGCTACATGCCGCAACGCTTCGGCCTCTACGACGATTTGAGCGTACAGGAAAATCTCGATCTCTACGCCGACCTGCACGGCGTGTCGAAAGCGGCCCGGCGCGAGCGTTACCCACGGCTGTTGGCCATGACCGACCTCGGCCGCTTCACCGCGCGTCCGGCCGGCCAACTGTCGGGCGGGATGAAGCAAAAGCTGGGGCTGGCTTGCACGCTGGTGCGCTCGCCCGATTTGCTGTTGCTGGACGAACCGACCGTGGGCGTCGATCCGCTGTCGCGGCGCGAGCTGTGGGAAATCGTCCGGCAACTGGTCGATGGCGAAAAACTCAGCGTTATCCTCAGCACCGCTTATCTGGATGAAGCCGACCGCTGCGCGCAGGTATTCGTGCTCAATGAAGGTCGTTTGCTGGCCCAAGGCGCGCCGGAGACGATTCGCGCCCACGCGCGGGGGCAAACTTTTCTGGTCGCTCCTCCCCCCGGCTGGCCGGCCCGTCGCCTGCAAGCCGCTCTGCTCGATGCGCGGGATGACACCATCGACGCCGTGCCGCAAGGCGGCGAGGTGCGCTTCATCCGGCGCTCCGCGGAGAGTGTTACGGCGCTGGCCGACCTGCTGCACGGCCAGCAACCTCAGCCGATCCCGGCGCGGCTGGAAGACGGTTTTATGGTGCTGCTGCGCCAGCAGCAGGAGCGGGAAGAGAGCGGCACGACGGCCGTTCCGCCACTCGATCCGCCCACCGCACAGTTCGCCCATCCGTCAACGAGGGCATCCGATCAGGCCGCACCGCAAACCGCCGCCGAGGTGGTGATCGAAGTGCGCGATCTGGTGCGTAAATTTGGCGATTTCACCGCTGTCGCCAGCACCAGCTTTTCGGTGCGGCGGGGCGAGATTTTCGGCTTGCTCGGCCCCAACGGCGCGGGCAAAACCACCACTTTTCGGATGTTATGCGGCTTGTTGCCCGCCACCAGCGGTTTTCTGCACGTGGCGGGCGTCGATCTGCGCCACGCCCGCGCCGAGGCACGGCGGCAAATCGGCTATGTCTCGCAAAAATTTGCCCTCTACGGCAATTTGACGGTGCGGGAAAATCTCGAATTCTTCGGCGGCGCTTACGGCTTGCGCGGCCAACAGTTGCGTGAACGGCTGCGGGAAGTGCAGCGCCAGTTTCATCTGACGGGTCATGACCATACCCCCAGCGGCCAGTTGCCGGGCGGTTTCAAACAGCGGCTGGCGATGGCGGCGGCGCTGCTGCACCAGCCGGAAATCCTGTTTTTGGATGAACCGACCAGCGGGGCCGATCCGCTGGCGCGACGCGAGTTCTGGCGGCGCATCACCGCCCTGGCCGCCAGCGGCACCACGGTCGTCATCACCACGCACTTCATGGAAGAAGCGGAATATTGCGACCGGATCGTGATTCAGGACGCCGGCAAGGTGCTGGCTCTGGGAACGCCGCAGGCCGTGCGCGCTCAGGCGGGCGATTCGCCGGAACGACGGCTGGATATGGAACAAGCATTTATCAGCATCGTCGAGCAAGCGCGCCGTCGAGACCGACCGACCCCGCAGCGGGAAATCGCGGCATGAACGCGCCACTGCGGGCCGAGCGGCGCGACACGGGATTCTGGTCGCGCCTGCTCGCATTGACCCGCAAGGAAATCCGCCAGTTGCTGCGCGACAAGAGCAATCTGGCCATCGGCGTGGTGTTGCCGATGATCCTGATTTTGCTGTTTGGCTACGGCCTGTCGATGGACGTGCGCCACGCGCCGCTGGCGGTGGTGTTGGAAGACCCGTCTCCCACCGCCGCCGACATCGTGACGGGGCTGCAACTGTCGCCCTATCTGGCGCCGGTGCTGCTCGGCTCGATGCCCGAGGCGGAGCGGTTGATGCGCGAACGCCGCGTGGATGGCATCGTCCGCGTGCCTAACGATTTTTCGCGGCGGCTGGCCGAGGGCGACGCCCGCCTGCAATTGATCGTGCACGGCACGGAAGCGGCCCGCGCCCGCATCATCCAATCCTACGCGACCGGGGCGATCCTGCAATGGGCGCAACGCCAGACCGACCGCGCCGGCAACGCCGATTCCGCCGGCGGGCCGGTGCGGGTCGATCAGCGGCTGTGGTTCAACGCCGCCAACACCAGCACCTGGTATCTGGTGCCGGGACTGATCGTGCTGGTCATGACCTTGATCGGCGCTTTTCTCACCGCGCTGGTGATGGCGCGGGAATGGGAGCGCGGCACGCTCGAAGCCTTGTTCGTGACCCCGGTGCGGCCCACCGAAATCCTGATCGCCAAGATCGTTCCCTATTTCATGGTGGGCATGATCGGGCTGGCGCTGTGCCTGCTGGCCGCCCGTTTCCTGTTCGAGGTGCCGGTGCAGGGTTCCCTGCCCTTGTTATTGCTCAGTTCGGTGCTGTATATGCTGGTTTCGCTCGGCATCGGCCTGGTGATTTCCTCCGTCACCAAGAATCAGTTCATCGCCAGCCAAATCGCCCTCATCAGCACTTTTTTGCCGTCGTTGATGCTGTCGGGATTCCTGTACGACTTGCGCAATGTGCCGGTCGCAATCAACGTGATCGGCCATATCCTGCCGGCCACGTATTACATGGAACTGTTGCGCACGCTGTTTCTGGCCGGCAACGTCTGGCCGTTGATCGTCCGAGATTGCGCGATTCTGGCGGGTTATGCGGTGCTGTTGCTGGGGCTGGCGCGCTTCGTCACCCGCAAGCGGCTGGATTGAAGGAGCGAGGCGCGACATGTTCGATTTTTTGCACCGCGTTCTCATCCTGTGTCGCAAGGAGCTGCTGGCGATTCTGAAAGACCCGTCGAGCCGGGTGATCCTGGTCGCGCCGATCATCATGCAAAGCCTGTTGTTCGGTTATGCGGCCACCTTCGATCTGAGCCATATTCCTTATGTCCTGTCCGATCGAAGCCGCGACGCCGCCTCGGCCGAATTGATCGCCAAACTCGACGGTACGGGGGTGTTCCAGCGGGTGGCCACCCCGGACCGACAACGGGACATCGCGGCGATGATCGACACTCAGCGGGCGCTGCTGGCGGTGAAGATCGGGCCGCGTTTCGAGCAACAGCTCACGGCGGGCGAACCGGTTAGCATCCAACTGCTGATCGACGCCCGCAATTCGAATACCGCCGGTTCGGCGGCGACCTATGTCAATGCGGTCATCGACCGTTACAACGCCGAACGGCGCGCCAAACAAGGCTTGGCCGGCCCGCCGCTCACCGTCGAAACCCGCGCCTGGTTCAATCCCAATCTGGAAACCCGCTGGAACATGATGCCGGGCATGATCGCGGCGCTCAGCATGGTGCAAACGCTGTTGCTGACCGCCTTGTCGGTGGCGCGCGAGCGGGAGCAAGGCACCTTCGATCAGTTGCTGGTGACGCCGCTGTCGTTGCCGGTGATCATGATCGGCAAGGCGATAGCGCCGATCCTGGTCGGGTTGGCCCAATCGACCCTGGTGTTGCTGATCACCCTGTTCTGGTTCAAGGTGCCGCTGGCCGGTTCGCTGGCCACGCTCTATCTCGGCCTGCTGTTGTTCACCACCGCCAGCGTCGGCATCGGGCTATCGGTTTCCGCGCTGTCGGCCAACATGCAGCAGGCGATGCTGTATACCTTCGTGCTGATCATGCCGATGATGCTGCTGTCGGGGCTGG
The DNA here is from genome assembly GCA_016713505.1 of Candidatus Competibacteraceae bacterium. NCBI lineage: Bacteria > Pseudomonadati > Pseudomonadota > Gammaproteobacteria > Candidatus Competibacteraceae > Candidatus Competibacteraceae bacterium. The sequence goes on from JADJPA010000001.1 coordinate 2,426,561, forward strand.
CGACGCCGGTGCGCAACATGCCGGACATTTTGCAAATCGTCACCTACGCCAACCCGCTGCGCTTCGCCATCGATCTGGTGCAGCGGGTCTATCTGGAAGGGGTGGGACTGGCGACGGTCGCGCCCGATTTCGCGCCGCTGTTGGCGATCACCGCCATCACCTTGCCGTTGGCCGGCTGGTTGTTCCGCAATCGATTGGTTTGATGGCCCTTAGCGAGTGGGTGAAGCAGGCAACTGAAGCTGCCAGTACCCCACATCGAGCCAGCGGCCGAACTTGCGGCCGACCTCTGGAAAGTGGGCAACCTTCTTGAAGCCAAAACGTTCATGCAGCCTGACGCTGCTCTCGTTCGGGAGCGCGATGCAGCCCAAGACCGCATGGCAATTTTGCTTGGCCAGTTCCTCCAGCAATACCGCGTAGAGAGCTTTGCCAAAACCTCTACCCGCCAGGCCTTCCTTGAGGTAGATAGTAGCCTCAGCCGTATGCCGGTACGCCGCGCGCTCTTTCCATTTCGTTGCGTAGGCATAGCCGACGACGGCACCTTGCCCGCGGCACACCAGCCACGGGTAGCGCTGCTGGTACGTGTTTACTCTTGTGGCCATCTCACGTTCCGACAGAGGTTCTTCCTCGAACGTGATGGTCGTATTCGTGATGTAGTAGTTGTAAATCGCGCAGACCTCCGGAATATCTTCGCGATTACAGGCTCTTACTTCCACGATGGCTCCTGGTCTTACCGCTGGCGACCGGCGCCTACGGCGGCGCTTAAACCAATTTATTTGTTTTTGCTATCCATCGCTTTCAGCCAAGCTTGCATTTGCTGGATTTCGTGTTTTTGCGCCTTGATGATCCCTTGGGCCAGTTTGCGCACCTTCGGATCTTTACCGTGCTGGAGCACCACTTCCGCCATGTCGATGGCCCCTTGATGGTGCGGGATCATGCCCGCCAGAAAATCGCGGTCGGCATTGCCCGTATAAGTGATGGCCATGCCTTGATGCATCTTGCTATTGGCCGCCTCGTAAGCGGCGGTGGAAGGAGCGGCTTTAACGGCGCTAGCTTCGGTTGTGGCCGGAGCCGGCATGGAATGTCCAGCGTGGGGATCAGCGCTTTGTGCTCGAACGAGTGCGGCGCCGCTCAACAAGGCGCTGGCTAATAAAACGGCGACAGTGTTTAAACGTTTCATGGCGACTCCAAATTAATTAAAGAAAGACTCGCATGTTTGCAACGGCCGAGATATAAACCCGGCGATCTGGCAATATGCGCGGCAAGACTGTTTCCCTAGGCCGTGATCTCAACCCGATTGCCGTCAGGGTCAAGAATCACGCTTTCATAGTACCCATCTCCGGTATGGCGCGGGCCATCGAGAACCGGGAAACCGTCGTTTTTGAGCCTCTGCGTCAGTGCATCGACCTGTTGCTCCGAACCCACGGCGAGCGCGATATGGGTCAGGCCCATCCGTTGGACCCCCGGCTCGATGGCCACCGGCGCGAGCGCCGTCGTCTTCATGACCTCGATGCGAGCGCCGTCGGTAAAGCTGAGAAAACACGATTCGAAGCCTTTGGCGGAATTGACATAACCCGCCCCGGCGACAGCGCCAAAGTAAGAGACATAGAATTGCTTGCACCGTTCCAGATCGGTCGTCCACAGCGCGATGTGTTCGATGCGCACGTTCGAACCCTCTCAGCTTTTGGCCGCGGGCTTGCGCACCGCGATCATCGGATCGGCCGCCGACACCGTGACCGTCGCGGTCGATTCCGCCAGTTCCGTCGCCAAATCCCGCACCGTGCCGTTGAAGGAATCCTTACCGCCGGGTTGGATCTCCTTGATCTCGGTCGGCAAGCCGATGTTATCGAGGATGGCGAGGAACGGTTCCGGGTCGAGTTCCTCGACGTTCACCATGGTCTTGGCATCCCAATCGCCCCGCGCCACCAGCATGGCGGCCGCGACTGGCGGCACCCCCGCCGTGTAGCTGATGCCCTGCGATTCGACTTCCTCGTAGCACTTTTTGTGATCCGAGACCTGATAAATCAACACTTCCCGCGCTTTACCGTCTTTCCGGCCCTTGACGAAATCGCCGATGCAGGTCTTGCCGGTATAGCCCGGCGCGAGGGTTTGCGGGTCGGGCAGCAACGCCTTGACCACTTTCAGCGGCACCACGTCCTGACCCGTGGCCAGCGTCACCGGCAGATGCGACAAAAAGCCCAGGGTGCGCAGCACGGTAAAGACGTTGATGTAATGATCGCCAAAACCCATCCAGAACCGGATGCTGTTGGCGTCGATGTTCTTGGACAGCGAATGCAATTCATCGTGTCCGTTCAGATAAATCGGGCACGGGCCGACCACGGGGAAATCATAAACCCGCTTGACCGAATGGGTGGGATATTCCTTCCACTGGCGGTCGATCCACGTCCAGACTTTGATGAATTCGCGGAAATTGATTTCGGGATCGAAATTGGTGGCGAAATATTTGCCGTGACTACCGGCGTTGACATCCAAAATGTCGATGGTGTCGATCTGGTCGAAATAACGCTTCACCGCCAGCGCGCAATACGCATTGACCACGCCCGGATCGAAGCCCGCGCCGAGAATGGCGGTCAGCCCTTTTTCGGCGCAGCGATCCTTGCGCTTCCATTCGTAATTGGCGTACCAGGGCGGATTTTCACACACCTTGTCCGGCTCCTCGTGAATCGCCGTGTCGATATAAGCCGCCCCCGTCTCCAGGCACGCTTCCAAGATCGACATATTCAAAAACGCCTGGCCGAGATTGATGACGATTTGCGAATGGGTGTCCTTAATCAATTTCACCGTCGCCGGAATATCGAGCGCGTCGATCTGGCGCGAATACAGTTTGTATGCGGGATTCTGGATGTGCCCTTTGCGTTTGACGCTTTCGATAATGCCGTCGCATTTCGCCACGGTGCGCGACGCAATACAGATATCGCCCAGCACGTCGTTATTCATCGCGGCTTTGTGCGCGGCCACATGGGCGACCCCACCCGCCCCGATAATCAGCACGTTCTTTTTCATCCGATCATGACTCCTCATTCAGGACAGGCTGCGCTTGTAATCTTTATAACGAAATTTTCGGAGTAGTTCGACCGTTCCATCCAGCCGACGCACCGCGATGGACGGCATCGCCAAGCCGTTGAACCAGTTTTTCTTGACCATGGTGTAACCGGCGGCGTCGGCGATGCGGACTTCGCCGCCAACCTTCAATTTAGTCTTCAGCTTGTATTCTCCGAACACGTCACCGGCCAGGCAGGTGCGGCCGGCGATCATCACCCGGTAACGCCCCGGCTCGGGCGCGGCGATCCGGGGGTTGGTGCGGTAGATCAAATGATCCAGCATGTGCGCTTCCACCGAGGCATCGACGATGGCGATGTCGATTTCGTTGTGGACGACATCCAAGACGGTCGTGACCAGCTCCGCGCATTGCGTAACCGCCGCCTCGCCCGGTTCCAAATAGACCTGCACCCCGAATTTCTCGGCGAATTCTTTTAGCTTCTGGCAGAACTCATCCAGCGGATAACCCGCTTTGGTGAAATAAATACCACCGCCAAAACTGACCCAATCCAGTTTTTCCAACAACGACCCGTAGCTTTTGCCGATAGAGTCGATAGCCGTGGCAAGATTCTTATAATTATCGTTCTCGCAATTGAAATGGAACATCACCCCGCTCAACACCGGCGCAAATTTCATGATCTCGTCTTTATCGATCACGCCCAACCGCGAATATTTTCTGGCGGGATCGGCCAGATCGAAATGTGAGTAACTGGTTCCGGGATTGAGGCGCAGACCCAACCGTTTTTCGCTGACCAGCGGATAATAACGCTTCAGTTGCGACAGCGAATTGAAGATCACCTTATTGGCGAACTTTTTCACCGCTTTAACTTCTTTCTCGGAAAAACCGACGCTGTAGGCATGAACTTCCTTGCCGAACTTCTCGTAGCCGAGCCGCGCTTCATACAGCGAACTGCTGGTGGTGCCGTCCAGATACTGTCGCATCAGATCGAACACGCCCCAGGTGGAAAAGCACTTCAGCGCCAGTACCGATTTCGCCCCCGAAGCCGCGCGCACCTGCTGAATAATCTCCATATTCTTCAGCAACTTGCTTTCGTCGATCAGGTAATACGGCGTATTCAGCTTGGCCATGACGGGTTTGGTCTCGATAAGGTGGAAATGAGCGGTCTGGCAGTCGTTTTGTTCTAACCGGCCACTTTCCGAAAGGCCGCGCCTTGACGCAGCGCCTCGGCGAACAGTACGGCGACCGCGCAGGACGCCAGCCGGGCGCGGGCGCTATCGGCGCGGCTGGTCAGCACAATCGGCACGCGAGCGCCGAGCACGATCCCGGCCGCCTCGGCATCGGCCATGAAAGTCAATTGCTTGGCCAACATATTGCCGGCTTCCAGATTGGGCACCACTAGAATATCCGCCTTGCCGGCGACCGGCGAGTGGATGCCCTTGGTGCGCGCCGCCTGTTCGTCAATCGCATTGTCGAACGCCAGCGGCCCGTCCAGCACGCCGCCGGTGATTTGGCCGCGATCCGCCATCTTGCACAGCGCGCCGGCTTCCAGGGTGGAAGGAATCTTGTTGGTCACGGTCTCCACCGCCGACAGAATCGCAACTTTCGGCACCGCGATGCTGATGGCCTGCGCCAGTTCGATGGCGTTTTGGATGATGTCGCGCTTTTCTTCGAGGCTCGGCGCAATGTTGATGGCGGCGTCAGTAATGATGATCCAGCGGCTGAAGGTCGGCACCGATAGCAGAAAGCAATGGCTGATCCGCCGCTCGGTGCGCAGGCCGCCGTCTTTTTTGACCACTGCGGCCAGCAGTTCATCGGTGTGCAGGCTGCCTTTCATCAAGGTTTGCGCTTCACCGGACTGCACCATCGCCACCGCCAGCTCGGCGGAATGGTGGCTGTGCTCGGCCGGGACCAGCCGGTAAGGCGTGAGTTCGAGCTGCTCTTGCGCGGCAATCGCGCGGATCTTCGCCTCCGGGCCGATCAGGATCGGCACAATCAAATTTTGTTCGGCCGCCTCAATGGCGCCGCGCAGCGCATCGGCGCTGCATGGGTGGACGACCGCGCAAGCCAGCGCTGGCAACCTTTCGCAAGTTTCCAGCAGCTCCCCGAACCGATCTTCGTGCAGCAACTGTACTTTTGGCAATTCCTTGGTTTCATAGCGCATTTTTTCTGTTGGGGCCAGGACTTCAGCCGAGCCGCTGGCGACTGTCTCCTTGGTCGGATCGACCGCCGTGCATTCCAGCACGATGACGCCGGTTGCGGGCCGTTTTTCCTTGACCGTGGCGCGGGCGGTAATCGCCATGCCGATAGCGACCGGACGATGCAAGCGAACCTCGATGCGCCGCACCACCGACCCCAAGCCCGGCAGGCGAGTATCCGCCAGCGCGGCGAACAACAGCGCCGTCCAGCCCGTTTGTCCGCCCCCTTGGCGGAACATGGAGGTATCCGCTTGACCGGGATCCAGATCGATCAAATTGAAATCGCCGGTCATGCTCGCCAAGGCTTGGATTCCCTCCTGATCCAGCACCCGCGTCAGGCTGGCTTGATCCCCTATTTGGATTTCATCGAAGGTCTTGTTTTCGAGTATGTCATTCATGGGTGACGACCTGTCGCTCGCGGTTGGTGCGAAGTCATTTGCAGCGGAGTCGAAAAAACGAAGGCGCGATTCTAACCCGAACGAATCCGCTCAACCTATCGCGTCGGGCCAGAAAGAGCCGGATAGACTGTGAATATCTCATGACAGCTTGAAGAAAACGCTTGCTATCCGCGCGCGCGAAACTATCTTGTTGAGCCGCCGGCAGCCGTTCCAGCCCGCCACTTTTCATATTGATCGAACAATGGGGTTCTCATGCCTGACAAGCGTTTTCTCTTTGTGTCCTGGGATAGTCTGATCGGAGACATCGCCTGGCAGACGATCAAGGAAGGCCACGAGGTCAAGTATTACATCCAAAATTCCGACGAGCGGGAAATTGCCGACGGCTTCGTGCCTAAGACCGACGACTGGCGGCGGGAAATCGATTGGGCCGATGTCATCGTGTTCGATGACGTGCTCGGCATGGGCAGCCTGGCCGAGGAATTGCGCCGCAACGGAAAGTTGGTGGTCGGCGGCACGGCGTACACCGACCGGTTGGAGGACGATCGGGCCTTCGGCCAACAAGAGTTGCGCGCGGCCGGCGTCACCATCATCCCGCAAGAGAATTTCACCGCCTTTGATGACGCCATCGCCTACGTCAAGGCCAACCCGACCCGCTACGTCATCAAACCCAGCGGCGAGGCGCAGAACTACAAGCGGCTGCTGTTTGTGGGCGAGGAGGAGGACGGCCGCGACGTGGTTCAAGTATTGGGCGACTACAAGCGCGCCTGGGCGGACAAGATCAAGGAATTTCAGCTCCAGCGGCGGATCATGGGGGTGGAAGTCGCCACCGGGGCCTTTTTTAACGGCACCGAATTCGTTTATCCGATCTGCGTCAACTTTGAGCACAAAAAGCTGTTTCCCGGCGACATCGGCCCATCGACCGGAGAAATGGGTACCGCGATGTTCTGGAGCGAACCGAACAAAATTTTCAACGCCACCCTGAAAAAGATGGAACCGAAACTGCGGCGCGAGCGCTTCGTCGGTTACATCGACATCAACTGCATCGTCAACAGCAACGGGATTTATCCGTTGGAGTTCACTTCACGGTTCGGCTATCCAACGATTTCGATCCAGCAGGAAGGCGTGCTGCTGCCGATTTCGGAATTGCTCTACAAGCTCGCGGAAGGCTCCATCACCCGTTTTCGCGCCCGCAGCGGTTTTCAGGTCGGGGTGCGCATCGTCGTGCCGCCCTTCCCGTTCAAGGATAAGGAGACTTTCGAGAGCAGTTCCAAGGATGCGGTGATTCTGTTCAAGACGCCCTCGCGCGAGGGCATTCACATTGAGGACGTAAAGCTGTTGAACGAGGAATGGCTGGTGACCGGCACCTCAGGGGTGGCGCTAATCGTCTGCGGCATCGGCCCGACCATGAAACAAGCCCAGCGCCAAGTCTACAATCGGGTTAAAAACGTGATGATTCCGAACATGTATTTCCGCGAGGATATCGGCGATCGGTGGAACGAGGAAGATAGCGACCGGCTGCACTCGTGGGGTTATTTGCGGGCGTGAGTGTGGTTAGGAAAGGACTGTCATGCGTGATGCCCTACAGTAAGCCCCAACGAGCGTTAAGCCTGACCGTGATTGCTCCACACTGACAAAGCAATGTGCTTAGCGGCATGGTGAAAGTCGTTGTCCGTTGTCAGCAAGATCATATCGTAGCGGATACAAAGTTGAGCAATCAGCGCATCAATTGTTCCAAGCTGTACTCCAGCGCGCCGACATTTGTTCCTGAGATCGGCCGCCGCGATGTGATCCTGGAGGTCAGGCATTAGAGTAGGCAGCGTTTCAAAACGCCCGATGATGAGATCTCGTGCTTTAGGGCCAACAAAGCCTTGGAGCAATTCTTGAAGGATCAGACCGGTTGTAACGATGATGTCAGCGCCCTTGACTGCTTCGCGCAACACGCCAAGTTCAGGCAACTCTTGAGAGGGATTGTCGCGCCTAAGAGCAAGCGACCAAACGCTGGTGTCAACAAGCAGGCTCACAAGCGGGAACGCTCTGTTTTATAGTCATAGGATTCATCCCAATCGAATTGGCCCAGGAGATCCGACAAGCGGTTCTGCTCGCGGCGAGCGATAAATTCCTGTAATGCACGAGTGACAGCCGCTTTCTTGGTTTTTTCTCCACTCACTTTAAAGGCGCGTTCGAGCAGGTCAGGATCAAGTGCAAGGTTTGTAGCCATAAGATTGACTCCTACACAATATGGGATGTGGCATTTGTTGTGTTCGGCCACGTCATAACCGAAAAGTCAGAAAGACATATCGAAGCGCTGATAATCGTTATCAGCAGGTTCTTTATACAATCTACCATCTTGGTTCAGAGGCCGCTGGAGCAGCAAAACCGCAGAGAGCACCTGCAAGCGCAGCTCGCGGGCGATCTGGTTGACCGAGGGGTTGGCTATCATTCTGCCAACCATGTTTAACTTTACCTCATCATGAACTATTGCTTCTCAGGAGAGCATCATAAGTTCGGATCATAATTCTTCCGCCAGAAACTCTATTCCACGCCGCCTTGAGTTCTTGTAGCTGAGAGTCAGATTCAAACTCCCCTTCTCGACCGAGAATTAGAAAGCCACGAGGTTCCCGAAAATCTGTTAGTCCAAAATGATCTCTGAAATAACTTTGTGCGGAAATACAGTAATCCATGTATTGTAAGATCTGGCAAATTCCTTCATTAGCTACCGCACTAAATGATATGGTTTTCCGATTATCCGTGGCTCGCTTGAAAAGCTTGTCCTGTGGCCCTTTAAGCTCTGCGACGCACCAGAAGAAGCCATCAGAGTTCTTTCCTCCGAAGATGTAGTCCGGTTTGAGACCCTTGCGCTTTGGGTTTGCTCCTCCCGGATCGATTAGTTTCTGAGGGATAACCCACATTCCGTGATGCCCAAAGTTCGTGAAGTTCAAGCATTGACCAATTATTAACCCAGCAATGAAATAGGCGATTAAGCGGCGTAGTGGACGGCGGGGTGATTGAAATAGGTCATGATACGCTCTGGGGTATTGATGAGGAATTGGAGGAAGGCGTTTGCTTTGTGCCGCAAGGCCTGGGGCGTGGAGGAACGGGCCGATAACCGCAACTGGGTTTTGAAATCGCGATTGAGGTATTCGGTGGGATTGCGCTCTGGGGTATAGGGCGGCAAGTAGACTAGCTCGATTTGCTCGGCGTGTTCGCCGACCCACTCGGTGACGAGCTTCGCGTGATGGACTTTGAGGTTGTCCAGAATCAAAAAGACTTTCTGGGGCTGGTCGGCGATCAACTGGCCGAGGAATTCGAGGAACAAGGCCGCGTTCAGGGCCTGCTCGATAAAGCGGAACCGGACGAGGCCTTGGTTGCTGATGGCCGACACCAGCGCCAATCCAGACCGGCGGCTGGAGGTGGCAAGCACCGGCGTTTTCCCCTGAGGCGCATAACCGCGCACCCAATGGCCATCTTCCACCACGGCCGTCTCATCGCCCCAGTAAATCACCGCTTTCTCCGCCTTCGCTCGCGCGAGAATCGAGGGGTAAGTCTCGTCCAACCACCGTTGCACCTCGGCAGGCCGTTGTTCCAAGGCGCGCTTGAGGGGTCGTTGCGGGCTATAGCCCCACCGCGACAGATACTCGCCCACCGTCCGAATCGGCATCGCCACCCCAAACAGCGTTTCGATCAATTCCATGACCGCCCGCCGGTTCCACAGCGCAAACGGCAATCCCCGTCGCCCCGGCGTCTCGTCCACCAAAATCGAGCGCACCCGCCACTCTTGGGCCAACGTCAGCGTCCGGCCCGTCAAGTACCGCCGTCCCCGCCGCCGCGATTTCAGGCCCGCTTCTCCGTCCCGACCAAAGCGTTGGCCCCACCCGATCACCGTGCTGATATGCACCCCGACCACCCGCGCGATTTCCTTCCAGCTCCACTGCAAGTCTTCCCGCAGCCGCAGCGCCTGACGGCGCCGTTCCTCCTGCGCTTCCGGCGACAAACAACGTGCGTCGATCTTTTTCATGTCCCTCACTATACCACTATCGGCTAAATAATTGCCGGGTTAATAAGGCCGGATGCTCCCGCAGAAATACATCAGCATCCGTTTCAGTAGCACCGCTTTGGAGCAAGTTAGAAAAGGCAAGTTGAACAGCGACCTTCACAGATTTCTCTTCGACAAAGTAGTCCTGGGGCGGCCAATCCGAGGGATACGGCGGACGCTCGCCAGCGAGTTTCTTGAAGAACGTGCTCATTCGTCGATGCCCTTCAGCGCTAACGGGGCGGCGGATAAGCCGCGAGGGCGAGAAAGCCGCAGGCTTTTTCGCCTGAAGTCGGCTTGATCCGCGTGGTTGTGCGGCGCTTCGCGCCGCGCAAGCCGCGGATGCTTATCCGCCGCCCCGTTGTCGCGGGCGCGAAGCGTCCGCGACAACTAGTGATTCTATGGCTCTTCGTATCTACATATAATTTCTAAAATCAGAATCAATTATCTGATTAATATCAATTTATTTCGCTACATTATTACACCGAACACCACAGCACCGCAGCTTGCCGCAACCCTTCTAAGCAGCGACTAAAACCTGCTTCAGACCCACAAATCACCCAGCAAAAAAGTTATAGCCCCAAACGGCGGAGCACTGACCGGATCATCTTCTTGATAAACGCGCTCCAACGACCAGCGGCCCTCGTTCAACACAAATACCTCTAAAGTATGCAAATCCGGGTCGATCAGCCAAAGAAAGGGAATTTCTTGCGCGGCGTAAATCGGCATCTTAGCAGCGCGATCCACCCGCGCCGTGCTCGGCGAGAGCACCTCGCAGACCCAATCCGGCGGCAGGGTGAAATAGGCGGTCTCTGGTAATACCGGCATTCGCTCCCGTCGCCAGCCAGCCAAATCGGGAACCAGTACATGCGCACCCAAATGTAGCTCCGGCTCAAACAGAATCCACCAACCTCCTGGCCCACCCCGTCCATGCTGGAACGGGTTATAAATCTGACCACCGACCCCTGTACTCGCGGCGGCATGTTTAGGCGCGGGGCGGGGATGCGTGATCAACTGGCCATGAATGATCTCGCCCACGATATGCTCGGGCAGACCCAGCAAATCTTCGTAAGTAGCGAATTTCTGGGCAGGTATAGACATGGCGGAAACTCCCTTCGGCTATCAAACGGGCGCTGGTTATTTTGACACCCAGCGCCGCGATCCGCTGGCCCTAAACTTCGTCCTCGGTCCCTAGATACGCCTCGATCACGCGGGGATCGGCGCGCACCTGTTCGGGCGTACCCTCGGCGATCTTGCCGCCGTACTCCAGCACCACCAACTTATCGCAGGCGCGCATCACCAAACGCATGTCGTGTTCGATCAGCAAAATCGTGATGCCCCGACCTCGGATCTGCTCGATCAGCCCGATCAGCGACTCAGTTTCCTGCTCGTTCATGCCGCCAGCCGGTTCGTCCAGAATCAGCAAGCGCGGCTGCGTCGCCAGCGCGCGGGCGATTTCCAGCCGCCGCTGGTCGCCGTAAGACAGATTCTTGGCCACCGTCGCCACTTTCTGGCTCAGGCCGACGAATTCCAACTCTCCGACCGCCCGCTCGACCGCTTCCTGTTCCGCCCGACGCTGGTACGGCAAAAACCCGAGCATACCGGCAAGAATCCCGCCGCGCATCCGATAATGGCAACCGGCCAGCGCGTTTTCCAAAGCGCTCAACTGCTGGAACAGACGAATATTTTGAAAGGTCCGGGCGATGCCCAACATGATGATACGGTGCGTGGGCAAGCCGTTGAGCCGCTGGCCGGCAAAGTGAATGTCACCGTGATTCGGTTGGTAGTGGCCGGTGATGAGATTGAACACCGTGGTTTTGCCGGCCCCGTTGGGACCGATCAACCCAACCACCGATCCGGCCTCGACCGCGAACGACACGCTGTCGACCGCCGTCAGGCCGCCGAAGGATTTGGTCACCTCACCCAACGTCAGCAGGGACCGCTCCGCGCGCTCCATTATCGGCTCAGCCGCCTTCATGGCCCGAGCGCCTTACCCGACACGTCCAGCCACTTCTGGCGTCCCCGCGCCGGCCACAAGCCTTGCGGCCTAACCACCATCATCACCATCATCACCAAGCCAAATACCAGCATCCGCGCGCCGGCGAATTCCCGGAACAGCTCCGGCAAGCCGACCACCAGGAACGCCGCCAACAACACGCCCGGAATGCTGCCGGCCCCGCCCAGAATCACGATCATGAACAGCACCACCGACTCCCAAAAGCTGAACGATTCCGGCGAGATGATCGTCATCTTGGCGGCGAACAGCGTGCCGGCCATCCCCGCCCAGGCCGCGCCCAGCCCGAACACCACCAGCTTGTAATACGCGGTATTGATGCCGCTGCCTTCCGCCGCCACCTCATCTTCCCGCAGAAAATTGAGCGCCCGCCCGAACCGCGACTGCTTGAGCCGCAGAAACAGGAAAATGGTCAGCGCCACGAAACCCCAAATCAGATAAAAGAACTGTTCGGGACGGCGGATGACCAAACCGAACAACCGGGGCCGACCGATGCCGAAGATGCCGTTGGCTCCGCCGGTGATGCCGAACACGTCGTTCACCAGCGCGATACGGACGATTTCGCCGACGCCGATGGTGACGATCAGCAGATAATCGCCGCGCAGATGCACCACCGGCCGCGCCACCGCCAGCGCGAACGCGCCAGCCGCCGCGCCGCTCAGTGGCAAGGTCCACAGAATCGGAATCTGGTAGCGGGTGTTGAGAATGGCGGCGGTGTAAGCCCCCATCGCATAAAAGGCGGCATGGCCCATGTTGAACAGCCCCGCCTCGCCCAAAATCAGGTTCAAGCCGAGCGCCAGCAGCGCGTACAGACCGATGCTGTTGAGCACATCGACCTGATAGGCATTGAGGAATAGCGGCGCGACAGCCATCGCCGCGGCGAACAGCCCCGCTCCCAACACATCGACGCGCGGCTTCATACCTTGTCCGCCACCCGTTCGCCCAGCAATCCGGTCGGCCGGACGATCAGGATGAGAATCAACACACAGAAGGCGATTGCGTCCTTCCAGGCGATCGAGATATAGGCCGCGCCGAGCGCCTCGATCACCCCCAATAGCAAACCGCCCACCATCGCGCCGGGAATGTTGCCGATACCGCCCAGAATCGCGGCGGTAAAGGCTTTCATCCCGTAAATCCAGCCCATGGTGAAATTGATCTGGCCGTAGTACAAACCCACCATCAGCCCGGCCGCGCCACCCAACGCCGGCCCCACCAGAAACACCAACATGATGACCCGATTTACGTCGATGCCCATCAAGCGCGCCGCGTCCTGATCGATGGCGGCGGCGCGGATCGCCGTGCCGATCTTGGTTTTCTGGATGAACAGGTAAAGCCCCACCATCATCAACACCGAAACCAGCACGATCAGCACCCGCATCAGCGGCAGGTACAAACCGAAAATATTCAGCGTCGCGGCGGGCAGGATATTGTCGGGATAGACCTGAAAGCGGGGGCCGTAAATCAGCATCAGGGTGTTTTGCAAAAAAATCGATGCCCCCAGCGCCGACACCACCGCCGACAGCCGGGGCGATTGCCGCAGGGGCCGATAGGCGGCCCGCTCCAGGATCGCGCCCAGCACCGCCACCAGACCCATCACCATCAGCGCCAGCACCAATACGCCCATCGCGAAGCCCAGCCGGTCGGTCAAGGCCAACGAGGTCAGCAGGGTCAGCCCGAGATAAGCGCCGTAAGTAAACAGATCGCCGTGGGCGAAATTGATGAGCTTGAGCACGCCATAGACCATGGTGTAGCCCAAGGCGATCAGGGCGTAGATGCCGCCCACGGCCAGGCCGTTGGTCAACTGCTGGAAAAATTCTTCCACGGAGATCGGGATTCAGGCTGAAGGGAAGGAAGGCCGGCTGGCCTGTAGCGAAGACGTGGCGGCTCGCTCCTTTTGGCGCGAGCCGCCTGTCGTTTTAGAGTTTCTGCAACACGAATTTCCCGTCGCCGCCCACCTTGTAAACCCGGTAGACCTCACCTTCGCGGTCACCCTTGGCATCGAAGGAAATCGGGCCGCTCAAGCCGGAGAAATTCTTGAGATCCTTGTGCAGATAGCCGGCGATCTTGTCGCCGTCGGTGGATTTGGCGCCCGCGATGCCGGCCACCAGCACCCGGAAGCCGTCACCCGCCAGCACCGCCCAGATCGAGGGTGGCAATTCGTTATATTTCTTTTGATAGTCGGTCAGGAAGTTCTTGGCGTCCGCCGTGTCCAGATCCTGCGGTTGCGGCGGGCTGAGGAAATAGTAGCCTTCGGCCGCTTCCTTACCGGCGATCTTGACCAGATCGGCGTTATTGGTGGCGTCGCCGCCGATGAACGGCACCTTCCAGTTCATGTCTTTCTTTTGCCGCAACAGCAAACCGGCTTCGGGAAAATAGCCGGTGAACAGCACCACCTCGGGATTGGCGCCCTTGAGCTTGGTCAGGATGGTCGTATAGTCGCGTTCGCCGGGCGTCAGCGCATCGAAGAACACCACCTCCGTTCCCTTCTTTTTCAGCAGGGCGTTGGCTTCGTCCGCCAAGCCCTTGGCGTAGGAGGTGCTGTCGTGCAGGATGGCGACTTTCTTGAAACCCAGCTTGCCGATGGTCTGCGCCGCCATCCGGCCCTGTTCGTCGTCGCGCGGCGCGGTGCGGAAGAAGCGCTTGAAGCTTTTTTCGGTCAGGCGGATGGCGGTGGAACCGTTGGCGATTTGCGGGATGCCGGCTTCGTCGTAGATCGTTTGACTGGCTTCGGTGACCGATGAGCCGTAGGTGCCGACGACCGCCGCGACGCCCTGCGTGGTCAAGCGCTGCGCGGCCAGCGAGGCGGTGCGCGGGTCGCCGCCGTCGTCCTCGGTCACGACCTCGATTTTCTTGCCCAACATGCCGCCCTTGGCGTTTTGCTGCTCGGCCAGCAGGTCGACGATTTTTTTCATGCCCTGACCTTCGCTGGCCCACGAACCGGTCAGGGGCGCCATCAAGCCGATCTTGACGGTATCGGCCGCCTGTCCGGCGGTAACGCTCAGGGCCAGCCCCAACGCCGCGGCCACTGCCAACAGTTTCTGTTTCATGATGCGAGCTCCTCGTTTGGCGGAAAGCCGGCGGGTTTTCTCAGATAGAGCCGGCGCTGTTTTAATAGCGCAACAATAGCAGCCCGGCCGAAAAAGCGCCAAACTTGCCGTGCAGGTTTCACTAAAAAGGGTGCCTTGGGATGAACCACGCCGATCCTCGCGTCGCTCTGGCCGCCAGCCGCGCGGCGATCACTCACGCTTATCGCGCCGATGAAGCGGCTTGCGTCGCCGACCTGGTGCAAGAGATGCAAGCCATCGCGCCCGATTCGGCCGCCGTCGCGGCGCGCGCCACTCACTTGGTCGCCGCCGTCCGCCACCAGCGCCAGGGTGCGAGCGGGGTGGACAACCTGATGCACGAATTTTCCCTGTCCAGCCAGGAAGGCATCGCGCTGATGTGTTTGGCCGAGGCGCTGTTGCGCATTCCCGACGACGCCACGGTCGATCGGCTGATCCGCGACAAGATCAGCACGGGCGACTGGCGCTCGCACCTGGGCCACAGCGAGTCGTTGTTCGTCAACGCCGCGACCTGGGGTCTGATGATCACCGGCCGGCTGGTGGCCACCCGCCGGGAAGCCTCGCTCGGTAACGCGCTGACCCGGCTGATCGCCCGTGGCGGCGAGCCGTTGATCCGACTCGGGGTCGAATTCGCCATGACCTTGCTGGGCCAGCAGTTCGTCATGGGCGAAACCATCGAAGCCGCCCTGGCTCGCAGCCAGGAGAACATCCGCAAAGGTTACAGCCACTCCTTCGATATGCTGGGCGAAGCGGCGCTGACCGACGCGGACGCCGAGCGCTATTTCCGCGCCTACCAGCAAGCCATCCACGCCATTGGCCGCTCCGCCGGCCAGGGAGTGTTTCGAGGGTCGGGTATTTCGGTCAAGCTGTCGGCCTTGCACCCCCGTTACAGCCGCGCCCAGCGGGAGCGGGTGCTGGCCGAACTGTACCCGCGCCTTCTGGCGCTGGCGACGCAGGCCCGCACTTATGACATCGGTTTCAACATCGACTCCGAAGAAGCGGATCGCCTGGAACTGTCCCAGGATTTGCTCGACCGCTTGGCGTTCGCGCCTGAGTTGAGTGGCTGGGACGGCTTGGCGATTGCGGTTCAAGCGTATCAGAAGCGCGCCTTGCCGCTGATCGAGCACTTGATTGCGCTCGCTCGCGCCAGCGGCCGCCGCCTGATGGTGCGTCTGGTCAAAGGTGCTTATTGGGACAGCGAAATCAAGCGCGCGCAAGTCGATGGGTTGGAAGGTTATCCGGTCTATACCCGCAAGCCCCACACCGATCTTTGCTATCTGGTCGGCGCCCGCCGCTTGCTGGCCGCCGCCGATCTGATCTACCCGCAATTCGCGACCCACAACGCTCATACGCTGGCGGCGGTCGAACGGATGGCCGCCGATCTCGGCGTCACCGACTATGAGTTCCAATGCCTGCACGGCATGGGTGAAACCTTGTACGACAACGTGGTGGACGGCGATCCACCTGGCGTCCGCTGTCGCATCTACGCTCCGGTCGGCCGCCATGAAACCTTGTTGCCCTATCTGGTGCGGCGGCTCTTGGAAAATGGCGCTAACAGCTCCTTCGTCAATCGGCTGGTCGATGAGAGCGTACCGATCGAGGACTTGGTGGTCGATCCCCTGGCTTTGGCTCTAAAAACCGCCGGCGCGCCCCATCCCGCCATTCCGCTGCCCGGCAACCTCTACGGCGACGAGCGCCTCAATTCGGCCGGACTGGATCTCGCCAACGACCGCGTTCTGGAGCAATTGTCCGCCGGTCTGGAACGGCTGAAAGACGCGCGCTGGCAAGCCGGGCCGCTCCTCGCTGACGGTGAGGGCGAAGGCGAAGTCGAGAGCACGATCCTCAACCCCGCCGATCATGGCGATGCGGTCGGCACGGTGCGGGAAGCGTCGCCGGCCGATATCGAGCGCGCGCTGGCAACCGCCGCCGGCTACGCCGAAACCTGGCACCAGCACCCGCCCGCCGAGCGGGCGCGTTTGTTGCGTCGGACCGCCTATCTGCTGGAAACCCATCGCCCCGAACTCATCAGCCTGTGCGTTCGGGAAGCGGGTAAAACCTGGTCCAACGCCGTGGCGGAAATTCGAGAGGCCGTGGATTTCTGCCGCTATTACGCTCTGCAAGCCGAGCGTTTGGCGGATGCCGCCAATCGAGCGCCGGGCGTGGTGGCGTGCATCAGTCCCTGGAATTTTCCGCTAGCCATTTTTATCGGTCAGGTCGCCGCCGCACTGGCGGCCGGCAGCCCGGTGCTGGCCAAGCCGGCCGAGCAAACCCCGCTGATCGCCGCCCAAGCCGTGCGCTGGCTGCATGAGGCCGGCATCCCGCCCGCCGCCTTACAACTCCTGCCTGGTCGGGGTGAGACCGTCGGCGCGGCGCTGACTCAGGATGCGCGGGTGCGCGGCGTCATCTTCACCGGCTCGCTGGAGGTCGCCCAACGGATCGACCGCGCGCTGGCCGCTCGCGACCCCGAACTACCGGAGACCCGGCTGATCGCCGAGACCGGCGGCCAAAATGCGATGATCGTGGACTCCTCAGCCCTGGCGGAACAAGTGGTGCAGGATGTGATCGCTTCCGGCTTCGACAGCGCCGGCCAGCGCTGCTCGGCGCTGCGCGTGCTCTGCCTGCAAGACGATATCGCCGATCACTTGCTGACTTTACTGCGCGCCGCCCTGCGAGAACTGAAGATCGGCAACCCCGCCGAACTCGCCACCGATATCGGCCCGGTCATCGACGCGGCGGCCAAACACAGCCTTGACGAGCACATTGCCGCCATGGCGAAAGCCGGCCATGCGATCCACCAGTGCGAGCTGCCGGCCGCTTGCGCCGGCGGAACCTTCGTGCCGCCGACACTCGTCGAAATCGACCGATTGGACGGGCTTCAGCGGGAAGTATTCGGCCCCATCGTGCATGTCCTGCGTTATTCCAGCGAGCGCCTGGATGAGATGGTGGACGCCATCAACGCGACCGGTTACGGCCTTACTTTCGGCGCGCACAGCCGGATCGACGAGACCATCCGCCGGCTGGTGAGCCGGATCAAGGCCGGCAACCTCTACATCAACCGCAATATGATCGGGGCCGTGGTCGGGGTCCAGCCCTTCGGTGGTGAAGGCCGATCCGGCACCGGCCCCAAAGCTGGCGGCCCTTTCTATTTGCCGCGCCTGTTGGAACTCGCCAATCCCGCACTGGAAACGCTCGGCCTGCAACGGGATGTCGAAGCGGACCCACGGCTGGCCGCCTTTGAGGCGCTGACCGCCTGGAGCCATCGTCAAGGACTGCGCGATCTGGCCTTGGCCTGCGCCGAATACGCCACCGCCACGCCGCTCTGCTGCCGCACCGCGCTGCCCGGCCCCACCGGCGAGGAGAACACCCTCTACTTCGCGCCGCGCGGCGAGGTGCTCTGCCAAGCAGCCAGCGAAGGCGCCTCGCTCGAACAACTGGCGGCTGTGCTAGCGACCGGAAACACCCCAGTGCTCGCCGGTCCTTCTGCAACAGCCACCATGATGGCCCGGCTGCCGGCGGACGTTCAGGCAGCGATCAAGCGCCTACCGACCGGCAAGGCGGCGAAGCCAGACGCCATCCTGTTCGACGGCGACCGGCGCGCCTTAGCGGAGCTTCGCCAGCGCATCGCCGCCCAGGAGGGCCCGCTGATACCCACCATCACCGCCGGATCGGGCATCGGCCGCTATCCGCTTTACCGATTGCTGCACGAGCGGGTAACAAGCATCAACACCGCAGCGGCGGGCGGCAACACCTCGTTGCTGTCACTGACCGATTCCAGCTAACGCTATCGCTGGCCGCTCATCGGCCGCATCCCCCGCATCCTCCGCATCCTCCCGCCCGCCGATCAGCCAGTCCGGCGACTGTCCGCCATTGTGTGCCCCCAGCCCGGCGAAATCGAACAGCGCGGTATCGGCCAGATGCGAGGGCGCCACGTTTTGCAGCGCCGCGAAGATGTTTTCCACCCGCCCCGGAAACTGCCGCTCCCACTGCCGCAACATCAGTTTGATGGCTTGCCGTTGCAGGTTGTCCTGCGAACCGCACAAGTTGCAAGGAATGATCGGAAACTGGCGGATCTCCGCATAGGCTTGCAGATCGCTTTCCTGGCAGTAAGCGAGCGGGCGGATCACCACGTGCCGGCCGTCGTCGCTGAGCAGCTTGGGCGGCATCGCCTTGAGCTTGCCGCCGTGAAACAGATTCAGAAACAGGGTTTCCATGATGTCGTCGCGGTGGTGGCCCAGCGCAATTTTGGTCATGCCGCGTTCGGCCGCGAAGCTATACAGCACACCCCGCCGCAACCGCGAGCACAACCCACAGGTGGTTTTTCCCTCCGGGATGACCCGCTTGACGACGCTGTAAGTATCTTGCTCGATGATGTGAAACGGGATGCCGATACCTCGCAAATAGTCCGGCAGCACCTGTTTGGGAAAGCCCGGCTGTTTCTGATCGAGATTGACCGCGATCAACTCAAAGCGCACCGGCGCGCGCAGTTGCAGGTTGCGCAGGATATCGAGCATGGCGAAAGAATCCTTGCCGCCGGACAGACAGACCATGATGCGGTCGCCGTCCTCGATCATGTTGAAATCCTGAATCGCCCGGCCGACATTGCGCCGCAACCGCTTTTGCAGCTTGTTGAAATTCACTTGTTGTTTTTTAAACGCCACCGTCATCGCCAGCCCCTTGGAACGCCTTGTCGCGGCGGTAAACTTTAGTGGAAATTCGGACGATTCGCGCCCTATTTCCCAGCTTGCCGGACGCCGATCTGGAGACTAGACTCCCGGTTAGGAACACCGTTCACTTCGCCCCACGGAAACTCGCCCGTTTCCGACCATCGCCCTATCGGATTACCCAACTTCAGGAGAGCTCACCATGGAGACCAGCGATATCGAACATTACAAACATCGGCTCGTCGAGCTGCGCGTCGAGCACCGCGACCTTGACGATGTCATCAACCGTCTGGCAAAGGACCCTTTGGTTGACGAACTGGAACTGAAACGCCTGAAAAAGCGCAAGTTGATGCTCAAGGACATGATCGCCCATCTTGAAAGCAAAGTCATTCCCGACCTCAACGCCTGACCCCGCCGTCAAATAGGGAGCCGCCCGATCCACCGATCCGCGGCGGCTCCCATCGTCCGGGTACGCCGCCGGCCGGACGCGCCCCGCTCCGTCCGACCCGCCTGAAATCCAGCGCCCCTTTTAACCCAGCGACCCTCGCACGATGTGTCGCGGCCATCGGAATATCTGGTCCGCGACCCTGAATCGCGCATCGGCGCTAGCGTCGTCCGCTGCTTTTCCTTTCAAAAACCCTCATCCATGACCGGTCGCTTCCCTAGCCTATTTTGGACGGGTTCGCCAGGAATTAAAGCAAAAAGCTAACCTGCTGATTTTCATGATCGTTCCCGAGACGAATCACACTTATTTTCAACATATTGATTGATATATTTAAATTTAAATGATAGCTTTGAAAAAGCTGTAAACTGAGAGCAATTTAATTAATTTATTGATTTTTAAAGATAAATATTAATTCGATGGAATCGGATAATTCAATAAAAATCAATATATTAGACAAAAATCCCTTAGCTCCTATTTTCTTTTGATCGGACTTGGAAAGCGTTGGTTGCCGGGCAACCCGGATTTTCCATCCGAAAGAATCAAGTAGAGGTAAGTATGAATTTAGATCACATCGATAACTCACGACCGCGCAAGGGGCCGAGGCGCTTCTCTCGGGTCTTGATGATGGCTGCCTTGGCGTTAGCGTTCGCCGCTCCCCAATACGCCGGCGCGCGAGGCGCCCAAGTGGGTAAAGCGTCTTGGTATGGGCCTGGTTTTCACGGCAAAAAAACCGCCAGCGGGGTCCGCTTCAATCAAAACAGTCTGACGGCGGCTCACCGAAGCTTACCGCTCGGGACCAGAGCGAGAGTGACCAACCTCACCAACGGCCGGAAGGTCGATG
Organism: Candidatus Competibacteraceae bacterium; assembly: GCA_016713505.1. Classification (NCBI taxonomy): domain Bacteria; kingdom Pseudomonadati; phylum Pseudomonadota; class Gammaproteobacteria; family Candidatus Competibacteraceae; species Candidatus Competibacteraceae bacterium. The sequence goes on from JADJPA010000001.1 coordinate 2,447,226, forward strand.
TGACAATCAATGACCGTGGCCCCTATATAGGAGGCCGAGTGATCGATCTCTCGCGCGCCGCCGCCACCAGATTGGCCATGAATACCAGCGGTGTAGCCCGCGTCAGGATCGAGCCGATGGGGCGTTGATTCTCCTTCCAAAAATCCCGTTGCGCCGGACTCGGGCAACGGGATTTTTTTCGCCTACCAAACCACACGCCGCCTCCGGCTTGGCATTCCGCGCCTGCTCCAGGCCCACCCACAAAACCCAATGGGCCCACGTCTTTCCGGCTGCGTCCGACGCTTGCCGCACGGGTAGCCGCCCGCTGGAATCCCAAAGGATGCCTCAGCCCACTGGGTAACGTCGCCGCTGTCCAGGCTTTAAATCCCGGCCATATTGATGTATTTGATGACCAGATAATCTTCGATGCCGTAGTGCGAACCCTCGCGGCCGATCCCCGATTGCTTGACGCCACCGAAGGGCGCGACCTCGTTGGAAATCAAGCCGGTGTTGACGCCGACCATGCCGTATTCGAGCCGCTCGGCCACCCGCCAGACCCGGCCCACATCGCGGGCGTAGAAATAACTGGCCAAACCGAATTCGGTGTCGTTAGCCATGGCCACTACCTCATCCTCGGTCTCGAAGCGAAACAGTGGCGCCAGCGGGCCGAAGGTCTCCTCGCGCGCCACCCGCATGTCGCGGGTCACGTCGGCCAGCACGGTCGGCTCGAAGAACGAACCACCCAAGGCGTGCCGCCTGCCCCCGGTCAATACGCGCGCGCCCCTGGCGGTGGCATCACTGATGTGCTCTTCCACTTTTCGCACCGCCTTGTCGTCGATCAGCGGGCCGATGCGCACGCCCTCGGCGCTGCCGTCGCCGACGTTGAGCGTCTTGACCGCCGCGACTAGTTTCTCGGCAAATGCGTCGTAGACCTTCGCCTGCGCGTACAGCCGGTTGGCGCAGACGCAGGTCTGGCCGGCATTGCGGTATTTTGAGATCAAAGCGCCCTCGACCGCCGCGTCCAAATCGGCGTCGTCGAACACGATGAACGGCGCGTTGCCGCCGAGTTCCATCGACACTTTCTTGACGGTGGAGGCGGTCTGCGCCATCAGCACCCGGCCGATTTCGGTGGAGCCGGTGAAAGTCAGCTTGCGCACGCTGGGGTGGGTGCACAGTTCGGCGCCGATCTCGCCGGCCGAGCCGGTCACGACTGACAGCACGCCGGGTGGAATCCCGGCCCGTTCGGCCAGCGCGGCCAGCGCCAGCGCCGACAGCGGCGTTTGCGAGGCCGGTTTGACCACCATGGTGCAGCCGGCGGCGAGCGCCGGCCCGGCCTTGCGGGCGATCATCGCCGCCGGAAAATTCCACGGGGTGATCGCCGCGCACACGCCGATCGGCTCCTTGATGACCACGATGCGCTGGCTGGCCACCGGCGCGGGGATGGTGTCGCCGTAAAGGCGCTTGCCTTCCTCGGCAAACCATTCGATGAACGAGCCGGCATAGGCGATTTCGCCGCGCGATTCGGCCAGCGGTTTGCCCTGCTCGGCGGTCATGAGCCGCGCCAGATCCTCTTGGTTGGCCATGATCAGCTCGAACCATTGACGCAGCAGCGCCGCGCGTTCCTTGGCCGTTTTCGCCCGCCAGGCCGGCCAGGCCCGCGCGGCGGCTTCGATGGCCTCGCGCGTTTCCGCCGCTCCGAACTTGGGTACCGTCGCCAGCAACTCGCCGTTAGCCGGGTTGGTCACTTCGATCTTGGCCGCGCCGTCGCGCCATTGGCCGTCGATAAAGCAGTGCTGCCGCAGCAGCGAAGAGTCGGTCAGGTCGAGCATTTCGGAGTCTCCAGATCGTGAGTCGGACGACACAAAGCATTGGACCATTGAACGGCCTGCAAACAGGCGGCGCGCGGTCGAAGGTGCCAGCACCGTAATACCCTCGCCAGCAAAGCTCCCGCAAGCGTGTGGCTATGATAAAGTAGCCGACGGAATTCCTGATTTGGCCGGACTGCCACAGTCCGCCGAACGAGCCTCACCCCTACCCAAAATCAGACCGATCATCCCATGATCTTAAGCCGCTTCCTCAAGCCTAAGTGGCAACACACTGATTCCGCGACCCGGCAAAAAGCGCTGCGGGAATTGGATCAGGCTGATCCCAAATTAATCGAACTGGCCCGGCAAGATCTCGAACCGTCGGTCCGGCGCGCCGCGCTGGAGCGACTGGTCGATCTCGATGTCCTGCAAGGTAGCATCGACACCGATACCGATGAAGGCGTTCGCACGACCGCCCGGAGCCGTCACTGGGATTTGCTGGCCGGTAAGATCGACAACGGTCCGCCGCTCGCCGAGCGGCTCGAACGTTTTCGCCGCGATCCAAACCCCGAACTGCGAGACTTCCTGCTCCAGCAGGCCGCGGAGCCGGAACTGCGGCTGGCGGCGCTGGAGCGGATTGATTTGGAAGCGACGCTGGTCGAGATCACTTTGCAAAACCCCCATCAGGATCTGCGGATGGCCGCATTGGAACGAGTGCACGATCCCGTTTTACTCGATCGGGTCGTTCGCCAAAGCCGCAACCGCGACAAGCGGCTCTACCGACGCGCTCGGGAGCGCATGGATGCCCTGAATGCCGCACAGGCGCTCACCACCCAGCTGGAGCGGTTGTGCGCTGAAATGGAGCAGTTGTTGTGGGATGGTGAAAGTGGGTCCAACGCGGGCCGGTTTCCGAAGCTGGAGCAGGAATGGCGCCAGCATGAAGCGGTCGCGCCGGCCGAGCTGCGGGCACGCTACGCGGCAAGCCGCGCCCGCTTCCTGGCCGAACGCCAAGCCAGCGCCAGCCGCCGGAGCCAGCGGCTAGAGCTGATCGCCACGTTGGAGACCTTGCTGGATCGGCTGCGCCAGGAGTTGCAACTCACCACCGAGCTCACCGCCGCCATCCACCAGGCCACGCACGACGCACCGGCCGCCTGGAGCCAACTCGGCCCGGCGCACGATGCCGAGAGCCGCCGCCTGGACGGGCGATTCCAGCAACTGAGCCACGACATCCAGGAACGGGAGCGCAGCCTGCACCGGAACCAGGTTCGCGCCGAACGCCTGCGTGAGGTTTTAGGACAAGCCGAAGCCCTGCTGGAACAACCCAGCGAAGTACGCGAACTCGACTTAAAGCAGCTGCGGCAACGGTGGGACGGTCTGGAACGTCCCGAGTCCCGCGAGTTGGCCAGCCAACTGCAAAACCGGCTCGACGCTCTGTTCGACAAGCTGCGCGCCCGCCTGCAACGGCAAGTCCAACAGCGGGATCAGGAATGGCAGGAACTCCAGGATCTGGCCAGCCAGCTTGAGGTGGCGCTCGAAGAAGGCGAACTCCAACAAGCCACCCACCTGCAAGAGCAGACCCGCCAGCGGCTGAGGCACAACATCGGGCTGACCCGCGCGCAAATGGCCACCGTCGAGGAACGCTTGCAGCATTGTGCCGGCCGTATCGGCGAGCTGCGCGACTGGCGGCGTTGGGGGACCCATCAAGCCCGCGAACAACTCTGCATCGCCGCCGAAAAGTTGATCGGTCTGGAAGCCGAACCCACCGAGATCGCCCAACGCATCCAGCAAACCCGCGCGGCCTGGAAAGATTTGGATCACCACGAAGGCGCCGCGCCCAAAGTCCTCTGGAAACGCTTCAATGACGCCTGCGAACGCGCCTACGCCCCCTGTCAGGCCCATTTTGAGGCGCAGAGCCGCGAACGCCAGCACAACATGGAAAAGAAGCTGGCGCTGTGCGAGCAACTGGAACAGTTCGAAACCGCCACCGACTGGCAACAAGTAGACTGGCGCGAGGCCGACCGCTTGTGTCACCGCGCTCGGGAAAATTGGTTCAAACTGGGACCGGTCAACCGTTCCGACCGCAAGACTCTGGATCGCCGCTTCCAGCAAATCCTGCAACGGCTCGATGCGCGCCTCGGCGTCGAACGCGAGCGTGAAGTCACGCGCCGCCAGCAACTGATCCAACACATTCAGGCCATGATCGACAATCCCGACCTGCGCGCCGCCATCGAAGCCGCCAAGCGCGCCCAGGGCGAATGGCACCCGACCGTGCAAGCGTTTCCTCGTCAGGAACAGGCGCTGTGGAAGGAATTTCGCGCCGCCTGCGACGCGGTGTTCGCCCGCCGCCAGCTCGAACAGCAGGCCGCCGACACCGAACGGCAAAGCAATCTGGCGCGCCGCCAAGAACTGTGCGAGGAAATTGAAGCGCTGGCCACCATCGACCACGACCAACTGGTGGCGGCCCAGGCCCGGTTGCAAGCCGCCCAGCACGAATGGGAAGCCATTGGAACCACCCCCAAATCCGAACAACGCGCGCTGAGCCAGCGCTTCGAAACCGCCATCCGGCAATTTACCCGCCACGAACGGTTTTTGCGCCAGACCGGCAGTCGAGAAACCTTCAAGCAACTGCACGCGCGGTCTCGGTTGTGCGCCCGTTTGGAACGGTTGCTCGCGCTGGCGCCGGTCGATGCCGGTATGCTCGAACAGGATCGCAAGAGTTGGGAGGGCTTACCGGCACTGCCGGAGGCATTGTTGGAACCGATCCAACAGCGCTTCGACGCCGCGATTCGGGCTCTGACCGACGCGCCGGAACAAGCGAGCTACTTGATTGCCCGCCTGGAACGGAATCTTGAACGCAAACAGATTTGGTGCATCTGCATGGAAATCGCGGCGGGCGTGGACTCACCGCCCGAATGCGCCCAACAGCGGATGCAGTATCAAGTCGCCCGGTTGTCCGCTTCACTGGCGAGCGCGGCCTCGAAAGGCGAGGGGCTCGATGATCCCCGACTGCTGCAAGAGCAGTGGTGTTGGGCCGGCGCGCTCCCCGCAGAACCCGAATCCGCGCTGGACGCCCGCTTTCTGCATGCCTTGCAGGCTTGGTGGCAACAGGAGGAGGTCTGAAAGCACTTGATCGCGCCGCCGACCCGCGACCGGCATGAAGCCCGGCGATCTGCTGCTGGTGCTGTTGGCCAACACCGCATGGGCTTTCAATTTTATCGTCGGCAAAGCCGGCGTCAGCCACTTTCAACCGTTTCTGTTCACCAGCTTGCGCTTTGCCGTCCTGCTGCTGGTGCTGCTGCCGTTCCTGCGCTGGCTGCCGGGCCGGATGGGCGGGGTGCTGGGCATCGCCCTGGTTCAGGGCGTGATTCATTTCAGCTTGATTTTCGCCGGCCTCAAAGCCAGCGGTGATATCGCGTCGGTCGCCATCGCCAGTCAGTTGTATGTGCCCTTTTCCACCTTGCTGGCGGTCGTATTCCTGGGCGAGCGGCTCGGTCGGCGTCGGCTGTTCGGCATGGCGTCGGCGTTCGGCGGTGTTTTGGTGATCGGATTGGACCCGCTGGTCTTCAATCACCTCGACGCTCTGCTGCTGATTACCGCCGGCGCGCTGGCGATGGCGGTCGCCACGATTCAGATGCGCCGCTTGCAAGGCGTCGGCGTGTTCGCCCTGCAAGGCTGGATCGCGCTGTGCGCCACGCCGGCGTTGGCAGCGCTGTCCCTGCTGTTTGAAGACGGCCAATGGGCGGCCGTGCGTTCCGCAACGCTGCGGGAATTGGCGACGCCCGTCTATTCCGCCCTGGCCGCTTCCCTGATCGGCCACGGCATCGTCTACTTCCTACTCGGCCGTTATCCGGTCGGCGTGGTCACGCCTCTGCTGTTGCTGTCGCCGGTGCTGGCGGTCGCCTTCGGCGTGCTGCTGTGGGGCGACGTATTGACCTGGAAGCTGATCCTCGGCGGGATATTGACCTTGGCGGGAATCGCCATCATTACCGTACCGGCGCCACATCGCGCCGCGCCGTCCGGCTGACAGGATGATAGCGCCGTAATGTCACAATTCCCGCCGGACCAGCCGTTCGATCAGCGGCTGCAAGATGATTTCCATGGCGAAGCCCATCTTGCCGCCCGGCACCACAATGGTGTTGCGGCGAGACATAAACGAATCGTGGATCATGTGCAATAAATTGACAAAATCCGGTTGCGTCTTGCGGGTGTCCGTGAAACGGATCACCACGAAGCTTTCATCCAGGGTCGGGATGTCGCGCGCCATGAAGGGGTTGGAGGTATCCACCGTCGGCACCCGCTGGAAATTGATGTCGGTGCAGGAAAATTGCGGCACGATGTAATGGGTGTAATCGTACATCCGCCGCAGGATGGTGTCGGTGACCGCCTCCGCGCTGTAGCCGCGCTCGGCGGTATCGCGGTGAACTTTTTGAATCCATTCCAGATTGACGATCGGCACCACCCCGATCAATAAATCGACATAGCGGGCGACGTTGACCTTATCGGTTACCACTCCGCCGTGCAAACCCTCATAAAACAGCAAATCGGTTTCCGCCGGCAACTGCGCCCACGGCGTGAAGGTACCGGGCTGCTGGCCGAAACGGTGGGCTTCTTCCCAATCGTGCAGGTAACTGCGCCGCAATCCAGTGCCGTGTTCGCCGTATTCCATAAACAAGGACTCCAGGCGGTCGAACAGGTTGCCTTCGGGGCCGAAGTGGCTGAGATTGCGGCCTTCCAAATGCGCCTGCTCGATCTGGCGCTGCATTTCCAATCGGTCGTAACGGTGAAAGCTGTCGCCCTCCACAATCGCGGCGTTGATGCCATCCCGCCAGAAAATATGCTCCACCGCCACCCGAACCGTCGAGGTGCCGGCTCCGGACGAGCCGGTAATCGCAATGATCGGATGCTGTTTCGACATGACCGTTCCAGGCGGTGGGCTTCAGGTAGACAGCATTATAGCGGGATTGATATTGCAGTGCAGCAAAACGGTGCTTAGGGGCGCGGATCAGGCGGCAGGCAAAGCCACCTAACACTTTTTTCTAAAAAATTTCTCTCACTTTTGAATGAGTTAATGGACCGCAGGTCATAGAGGGTAGATCGGACTGATATTGCAGCGAGGGAAAATCATGAACCCAGAATCTTCGGGCAATAAGATTCCTGATCCGTTCGAGACAAAGGATTTTGGCATTTTGTATCCGGTCGGATTCTTGGTGGCCGCTTTTCCAAAACAAGAAAGCGCGCGGCAAGTCCAGCAAAAACTAGTGGCCCGGCAGGTCGAGCAAGAATGAGCGGTCAGCTCTCTCCGCCGCCATACCGTTTGGATGCGTCAAAAATCTGGTCAGCGGCCAGCCGACACCAAAAGGTGCCGCAGTTGATAGCGATAGATGAAACCCGGCAAGGCGGCGACCGCGAACAGGCACAAGGTCACCGTATAAAACTCCCAATCCTGCGCCTGATGGTTGCCGGTGACCTTATATTCGAAACCGAAGCCCATAGCCACCAGCAATCCGTACAGAACTCCCCATTCGACTAGTCGCAGCCAGAAGGGCTTGAGTCGTTCCGGCCGCAAGAAAACAAACAACCAGCGTTCGCTCAGCAAAGGCAGATTGGCCGCGAGCGCGGCCAACACCAGCCATAGACCGATAACGAGGTTCTGAGACACCGCGTTGCTTACCAATCAGCTCAACAATGCCGCAGTGCACCACGTCATCAGCGCGGTGGGATACAAGCCCAACACGATCAATAACAACCCGTTGGCGCTGATCGCGACTTTGACATCCTGGCTGATTTCAATGGATTCGCTTTGTTCGGATTTGTCGAAATACATGCATTTGACCACCCGCAGATAGTAAAACGCACCGATGACCGAGAACAGCACCCCGACCAGGGCCAACCAAACCAGACCGATTTCGACGACGGACTGCAAGACCACCCACTTGGCGTAAAAACCGGCCATGAACGGAATGCCGGCCATCGACATCATCACCGCCAGCATCAGGAAAGCCAGCCAGGGGCTACGATCGTTCAAACCGTTGAAGTCGCTGATCTGCTCGGCCTCGAAGCCTGCCCGACTCAGCAAAATCACCATGCCGAAAGCGCCGGCCGCCATCAGCACGTAGATGATGGCGTAGAACATCGCCGCCGCGTAGCCTTCCGGCGTCCCGGCCAAAATGCCGAGCAGCAGGAAACCGACGTGAGAAATCGTCGAATAAGCGAGCATTCGCTTGATGTTGGTCTGGGCCACCGCGACCACATTGCCGACCGCCATCGACAGCACCGATAAAATGATCAGCATTTGCTGCCAGTCGCCTTGCAGGTTGCCCAGCCCGTCCACCAGCACTCGCATTATCAAGGCAAAAGCCGCCAGCTTGGGCGCGGAACCGATGTACAAAGTGACCGGGGTCGGCGCGCCTTGGTAGACATCGGGCAGCCACATGTGAAACGGCACGGCACCCAGCTTGAACGCCAGCCCGACCACCAGGAACACCAAGCCGAATACCAGCACCAGATTGTCCCGACCCTGCTTGGCGACCGCATCGGCGATCACCTGAAGATCCACGCTGCCGGTCGCCCCATAGACCATCGAAATACCGTACAGCAACATGCCGGAGGCGAGCGATCCCAGCACGAAATACTTCATGGCGGCCTCGGAAGCCACCGGCGAATCCCGGTCGATCGCCACCAGCGCATACAGCGACAGCGACAACAATTCCAGACCCAGGTACACGCTGAGCAGGCTGTGGGCCGACACCATGATCATCATGCCCAACACGCCAAACAGCCCCAACACGTAGTATTCACCCTTGAACAGATCGCGTTGCCGCAAATAGTCGCGCGAGTACAGAAAGGCCACGGCGGACGCCACACAGATGAAAAATTTGAGCAGATCGCCCATCGCGTCCTTGATGTAATGGCCGAACATGGTGATCGTCGGCGCGTGCGCGTACGTCAACAAGGTCAGCACGGCCGCTCCCAGCAGGGTCAATTGCGCCAACCCGTAAGTGATATGCCGCTGCCGCTGTTCCAGAAACACGTCGATGACCAAGACCGCGCAGGTCATGAGCAATACGAACAGTTCCGGCACGACCGGCGTGAAATCAGGAGCGACGAAGTTCATGGGGTTTCCCTATTGTCTGGTTCGTCTCGGCGTCGGAGCTCTTTACAGCAGCTTGGTCGCGGTGATGTGGTGCAGCAAGTTGTCCGCCGTGGCGTGCATCACCGAGGTCAGCGGATCGGGCCAGAGGCCGAGCAACAACACCGCCGCCGCCAGCAAACTCAGCATGACGATCTCGCGATTGTTGACATCCTGAAGTTCGGCGACATGCTGGTTGCCGATCTCGCCAAAGATCACCCGCTTGATCAACCACAACGTATAGGCCGCTCCCAGAATCAGGGTGAAGGACGCCAGAAAAGCGATCCAGAAGCTGGCCTTGAAGCTGCTTAGAATCACCATGAACTCGCCCACAAAGCCCGAAGTGCCGGGCAAGCCGGAGTTCGCCATGCCGAACAGCACCATGAACGCGGCGAACACCGGCATGGTGTTGACCACTCCGCCGTAATCTTTGATCTGGCGGGAATGCACCCGGTCGTACAGCACGCCCACGCACAGGAACAGCGCGCCTGAGATGAAGCCGTGCGACACCATCTGCACCATGCCGCCCTCGACGGCCATCGCCGCCCCGCTCAGGCTACCGGTATGGCGGTGCAGCCCGAACACGATGAAAAAGCCCAGGGTGACGAAACCCATGTGGGCGATGGAAGAATAGGCGATCAGCTTTTTCATATCCTGCTGGATCAGCGCCACCAGCCCGATGTAGACCACCGCCACCAGCGACAGGGTGATGATCAACCAATCGAGCATGGCCGAGGCGTCCGGGGTGATCGGCAAGGCGAACCGCAGAAAACCGTAACCGCCGATCTTCAAGGTGATCGCCGCCAAAATCACCGAACCGCCGGTCGGCGCTTCGACGTGAGCGTCCGGCAACCAAGTATGCACCGGCCACATCGGCACCTTGACCGAAAAGCCGAGCAGGAAGGCGAAGAAGATCAACACCTGCTCGGTCATGGTGAGCGGCAGCTTGTGAAAATCCAGAATCTCGAAGCTGTTGGCTTGGTTGTACATGTAGATCAGCGCGATCAGCATGAACACCGAGCCGAAGAAGGTATACAAAAAGAACTTGAGGGTGGCGTAAACCCGGCGCGGTCCGCCCCAGATGCCGATGATGAGAAACATCGGGATCAGCATCGCCTCGAAGAACACGTAGAACAACAGCGCGTCCAGCGCGGCGAACACGCCGATCATCAGTCCTTCCATGATCAGAAACGCCGCCATGTACTGGGCGACGCGGTACTGGATCACTTCCCAACCGGCGATCACCACCAGCACGGTCATGAAGGCGGTGAGCAGAATCAGCGGCATCGAAAAGCCGTCGACTCCCAGATGATAGTTGGCGTTGAACGCTGGAATCCAGGCCACAAACTCCTGGAATTGCATCGCCGCGGTCGCGTTGTCGAAGGCGGTGTACAGCGGGATGCTCAGCAAAAATGCCGTAATGGCAACGGTCAGCGCCATCGTCCTGGCGCGCGCGGGGCTGTCGTCGCCGATGAACAGCACCGCGATGCCGCCGAGGATGGGAAACCAGATGACAAGACTCAGCAAGGGCAGTTCCGACAGCATGGTTTTTCTTCTTCCAGGTTAGCGGGCGACGAACCACGTCAGCAGGATCAACAAACCGATAATCATCGCGAACGCATAGGTGTACAAATAACCCGTTTGCAGGTGCCGGGCCACCGCCGCGACCCAACCGACCAGACGCGCCGTTCCATTCACCATGACGCCGTCGATCAAGCCGGCGTCGCCGTACTTCCACAGCACTGTGCCGGTTTCGCGGCTGCCTTTGGCGAAAAAGCGCTGATAGAAGCTGTCGAAGTAGTATTTGTTGTCCAGAATGTCGTAAATCGGCGCGATCCGTTGGCGGATGCGCTCCGGCAACTCCGGTTTCAGGATATACAGATAGAAAGCCGCTCCCAAGCCGAGCAACACCAAGATAAACGGCAGCCCGGTCAGTCCGTGCAACGCGAAGTTCATCGGGCCGTGAAATTCTTCCCTAATAGGTTCCAGCACATTGTGTTCGGGCGCGATGAAGATGCTGTTGCCGAAGCCGTCGCCGAACAACAGCGGCTCCATGGTCATCGCCCCGATCACCACCGAGGGAATCGCCAGCAACACCAGCGGCCCCCATACCACCGCCGGCGTTTCGTGCAGGTGCTCCTTGGTGTGGTGGTCCATCCGCTCCTTGCCGTGAAACACGACAAAATACAGCCGGAACGAATAAAACGAGGTCACGAACACACCTAACATCACTGCAAAATAAGCGAACCCAGAACCGGCGAGATGCGAGTAATGCACCGCTTCCAGGATGCTGTCCTTGGAATAGAAGCCGGAAAAGCCCGGCGTGCCGATCAAAGCGAGCGTGCCGACCAGGAAGGTGAACCAAGTGATGGGCATATACTTCCACAGCCCGCCCATCTTGCGGATATCCTGCTCGTGATGCATGGCGATGATCACCGAGCCCGCGCCCAGGAACAGCAGCGCCTTGAAGAAAGCGTGAGTCATCAGGTGGAAAATCGCGGCGGGATAAGCCGACACCCCCAGCGCCACCGTCATGTAGCCGAGCTGCGAGAGCGTGGAATAGGCCACCACCCGCTTGATGTCGTTTTGGACGATGCCGAGAAAACCCATGAACAGCGCGGTGATCGAGCCGATCACCAGCACGAAGCTCAAGGCGGTTTCGGACAGCTCGAATAGCGGCGACATCCGCGCCACCATGAAGATGCCGGCGGTCACCATGGTCGCGGCGTGGATCAAGGCCGAGATCGGCGTGGGGCCTTCCATCGAATCCGGCAGCCAGACGTGCAGCGGCACCTGCGCCGATTTACCCATCGCGCCGATGAACAGCAGAATGCAAATCAGGGTCAGCAACGACCAATCCAAGCCGGGAATCACCTGCACGGTCACGCCCGTCATCAGCGGAGCGGCGGCGAACACGTCGGCGTAATCCAGGCTGTTGAAAGCCATCAGCACGGCGGCGATGCCGAGCAGGAAGCCGAAATCGCCGACCCGGTTGACCAGAAAGGCTTTCATGTTGGCGAAGATCGCGCTCTCGCGCTGGTACCAAAACCCGATCAACAGATAAGACACCAAGCCTACGGCTTCCCAACCGAAAAATAGTTGCAGGAAGTTGTTGGCCATCACCAGCATCAGCATGGCGAAGGTGAACAGCGCGATGTAGCTGAAAAAGCGCTGGTAGCCGTCATCGTCGTGCATGTAGCCGATGGTGTAGACGTGCACCATCAACGACACGAAGGTGACGGTCGAAATCATCACCGCCGTCAGATTGTCGACCAGGAAACCGACTTCCAGGCGGATGCCCTCGATCATCATCCAGGTGTAGACCGAACCGTTGTACGGCTCCGCGCCGTTGAGCACATGATGGCGCAGCACCACCAGCGACAGCAGAAAGGAAATAGCCACCCCGATGATGGTGACCCAATGCGCGCCGGCGCGCCCGATCTTGCGGCCGAACAGACCGGCGATGATGGCTCCAAACAGCGGCGCCAGCACAATTCCGAGATAGATATTTTGCATGGCGCTAACCCTTTAGCGAATCGAGGTCGGCAACGTTAATGGTGCGCCGGTTGCGGAACAGCACCACCAGGATGGCCAAGCCGATAGCCGATTCGGCCGCCGCCACGGTCAGAATGAAGAAGACGAAAACCTGGCCGATGGTGTCATCGAGAAAGCGCGAAAAGGCGATGAAATTGAAATTGACCGCCAGCAGCATCAGCTCGATCGACATCAGCAGGATAATGACGTTCTTCCGATTCAGAAAAATGCCGGCCACGCTGAGACAAAAGAGGATCGCTCCCAGCACGAGGTAATCAGTAAGCGCGATCATCTATCCCCCGCCTCTACTTATGGGTATGTAGGAAATTCATTTTCTCGCTTGGAAACGATGTCGCCGCGGCCCCGCCTCCAGCAAGCAAATATCGTTTTACTTCTTCTCCGCCGCCATGCGCACCAGCCGCACCCGGTCGTCCCGCGACACCCGGATCTGCTGGCTTGGATTTTGGGATTTGCTCCCTTCCCGGCGGCGCAGCGTCAGGGAAATGGCAGCGACGATCGCCACCAGCAAAATCACCGAGGCAATTTCGAACGGATACACATAAAAAGTGTATAAAACACTGCCCAATTCCTTGGTGTTGCTGTAATCAGCGGCGCGCGAGATCAGGGCATATTGGTTCGAACTAAAGTAGTTGGAACCGACCACCAGCGCCATTTCGACGACGATGATGACCGCGATGGCCGCCCCGACCGGCAGGTATTGAATGAAGCCCTCCCGCGCCGGCGCGGCGTTGAGATCCAGCATCATCACCACGAACAGGAACAGCACCATCACCGCGCCGACGTACACCAGCACCAGCGTGATGGCCAGAAACTCCGCCTCGATCAGCAGCCACAGCGCGGCGCTGGTAAAAAACGCCAGCACTAGGAACAAGGCGGCATGGACCGAGTTGCGCACCGTGATCACCCGCACCGCCGCAAAGATCAGAACGAGGGCGAAGAGGTAGAACAAAAATTTTTCAAATCCCATGAGTGGACCTGTTTTCTCGGTTCGGGCTAGCGATAGGGGGCGTCGGCGGCGCGGTCGGCGGCGATCTGCGCCTCACAGCGGTCGCCGTGCGCCAGCAACTGCTCCTTGGTCATGATGTTCTCGCCGCGTTTTTCGAAGTGGTAATCGAAGGTCCGAGTCTCGACGATGGCGTCCACCGGACACGCTTCCTCGCAAAAGCCGCAATAGATGCATTTGAACAGATCGATGTCGTAACGCGTGGTGCGGCGGGTGCCGTCCGCCCGTTGCTCGGATTCGATGGTGATCGCCAGCGCCGGACAGACCGCCTCGCACAGCTTGCAGGCGATGCAGCGTTCCTCGCCGTTGGGATAGCGGCGCTGGGCGTGCAAGCCGCGAAAGCGGGGCGACAGCGGGGTGAGCTCCTCGGGGTATTGCACCGTGATCTTCTTGGCGAACAGGTAGCGACCGGTCACCTGCAAGCCGAGCAACAACTCCCAAAGCAAAAAGCTTTTAAAGTAGTGCCTAACAGCATTCATGGTTTTAGTCATCGCTCTCTCGCCTCAGTCGAACCACGGACCGACGTGTCCCAATACCCCCAATCCGACCACCAGCAACCAAACCAGCGTTACCGGGATGAAAACCTTCCAACCCAGCCGCATGATCTGATCGTAGCGGTAACGCGGGAAGGTCGCGCGGAACCACAAGAAAAACAACAGCAAAAACGAGATCTTCAACACCAGCCACAACGCGCCCGGCACGAACGCGAACATCGGACCCAAGATCGGAAGGCCCTCAAACGGCGACAGCCAGCCGCCCAAAAACATGGTGGAGGCCAGCGCCGACACCAGAATCATATTGGCGTATTCGGCCAGGAAGAACACCGCGAAGGCCATGCCCGAATAATCGACGTGAAAGCCGGCCACGATTTCCGATTCGCCCTCGGCCACGTCGAACGGCGCGCGGTTGGTCTCCGCCACGCCGGAAATAAAGTACACCAGGAACAGCGGCAGCAGCGGCAACCAGAACCAATGCAGCAGGCTGCCCTGTTGCGCCAGCACCACCTGATTGAGATTCAGGCTGCCAGCCGCCATCAACACACCCACCAGCGCGAAGCCCATGGCGATCTCGTAGGACACGATCTGAGCGGCCGAACGCATCGCGCCGAGGAAGGCGTATTTCGAATTCGAGGCCCAGCCGGCGATGATCACGCCGTAGACGCCCATCGAAGTCAGCGCCAGCAGGTACAAAATGCCGGCGTCGAGATGCGAAACCATCATCTCATCGCCGAAGGGAATGACCGCCCACGCCGCCAAAGCGGGGCCGAAGGCGACGACCGGCGCCAGCAGGAACAGAAAACGATCCGCCCGACTCGGGATGATGATTTCCTTGAACATCAGCTTCATGGCATCCGCGATCGGCTGCAACAGGCCCTTGGGGCCGACCCGGTTTGGACCGATCCGAATCTGCATGTAACCGATGACCTTGCGTTCGGCCAGGGTCAAGTAAGCCACCGCTCCCAGCAACGGCATCAGGACGGCGAAGATTTTCAGAAGGATGATGATTAAGGCCCAAAGCGCTTCCACGATCCAAAACCCTTTATCGTTATCGGACGGTTACCGGCCCGACCGCCGGGCCGAGCGCCACGCTGGACGGTCCCGCCGGAATCCAAACGCAACCCTTGGGCACGCTCGCATCCAGCACCAACGGCAGTTCGACCGCCACCCCGTTCTGGTGCACTTGAATCCGTTCGCGTCCGGCCACGCCCAGTTCCTGAGCCATGTCCGGGTGCAACCGCGCTTCGGCGGGACGAGTCAGCGGGCTCGCCTGCAAGGAGCGCGCGCGGCGCACCAGCGGGTCGGCGCCATAAATCGGCACGTCCGCCACCCGCAGCAACCCCTTGGTTCGAAATGGCTTCAAGGTCTTGCTCGGCTCCGTCGCGTTGTCCGGTTTGAGGGCCT
This sequence comes from Candidatus Competibacteraceae bacterium, assembly GCA_016713505.1. NCBI lineage: Bacteria > Pseudomonadati > Pseudomonadota > Gammaproteobacteria > Candidatus Competibacteraceae > Candidatus Competibacteraceae bacterium. The sequence goes on from JADJPA010000001.1 coordinate 2,462,598, forward strand.
CGCAGGCGCTTTGCGCTTGAGCCAGCACCTCTTCGGAGGTCATATAGTCGAAACCTTCCAGGCCGCACAGATTGCCCAGCACCCGCAAGACCTTCCAGGCGGGCCGCGCCGCGCCGAACGGTTTGCTCGCCCCTTGAAAACTCTGCCAGCGTCCTTCGGCGTTGACGTAGGTCCCGGCGGTTTCGGCAAACGTAGCGATCGGCAACAGGACCCGCGCATAACTCCTGGTGGTCGCGCTGGCGTAAGGGCTGAGCGCGACCACGCAGTCGGCGTCTTGCAGGGCTTTAAACGCCGACGCGCCATCCCAGCAGTCCAGCTCGGGCTCGACGCCGACCAGCACATAAGCCTTGCGCGGCGCCTCCAACATGGCCCGCGCGTCAAGCCCCGCGGCCGACGCCGGCTTGCTCCCTGGCAACCGGTGCGGCACCGCGCCGGTCAGCCAAGCACCCGCCGAATTGGCGGCTTCGGGTAAATAACCCAGGCGGGCGCCACTCTGTAAGGCGATGAAACCCGCCAGCGCCCGCAGTTGCGCAAAAGCCGGATGCGCCACCGCCAGATTGCCCAACAATACCGTAGCTGGCGCGTTGTCGATCAGGTTATGGGCGATGGCGCGGGCCGCGCCGCTCGGCGTTTCGGGCGCCAGAACGGCCAAACTCTTCGGCAGCGTCGTTTTTTTGATCTCCGACACAGCCTGGGCCACGCCGGCCAACGCTGTCACCATGCCAGCGGGATCGGTAATGATCTTGGCCGCGACCGGAAAACGAAACTCGAAATCGCGGGGGTTGACGAACATGATTCGCCCGCCGGCCAGCGCCGCCTTGCGCAGGCGATGGCCGGCCAGCGGCTGTTCCATCCGCACGTTGCTGCCGACCAGCAAGGCCGATTTCACGGCTTCCAAATCGGCGATGTTCTGGCCCAGCCACGGGAATACCGGCGCCGTGGCTTGATCGCTGAAATCGGCCTGCCGTAACCGATGGTCGATATTGGTCACCCCCAAGCCCCGCGCCAGCTTTTGGGCGAGATACAGCTCTTCGACGGTTGCGGTCGGCGCTATCAAAAATCCCACAGACTCGGCGCCGTGCCGGGCTATGATCTCTTTCAATCTTTGGGCGGTCGCCTCCAAAGCGGCTTCCCATTCGGTTTCAATACCGTCGACCAAGGGTTTGGCCAGCCGGTCGTCGCTGTAAATACCTTCGTAGCCGAACCGGTCGCGATCCGAAATCCAGGTCTCGTTGAGCGCCTCGTTCTCGCGCGGCACCACCCGCATCACCCGGCCGCGCAGGGTGTGAATGAAGATGTTGGAACCGAGCGAGTCGTGCGGGGCGATGGCGGCGTGCTGGAGATATTCCCAGGAGCGGCCCTTGAAGCGCGAGGGCTTGGCGGTCAATGCGCCGACCGGGCACAGGTCGATCACGTTGCCCGACAGCTCCGAGACCACGGCTTTGGAGACGTAGGTGCCGATTTCCACATGCTCGCCGCGCCCGGTCGCGCCCAGCTCGCGCAGGCCGGCGATCTCCTCGCCAAAGCGCACGCAGCGGGTGCAGTGAATGCAACGGGTCATGTCGGTGGCGATCAGCGGCCCGATATCCTTGTCGCGCACCACCCGCTTGCGCTCGTCGAAGCGGGAGGCGTCGCTGCCGTAACCCAGCGCCAGATCTTGCAGCTCGCATTCGCCACCCTGATCGCAAATCGGGCAATCCAGCGGATGGTTGATCAGCAAAAACTCCATGGTGCCCTTCTGGGCGGCGATCGCCTTGGGCGATTCGGTGTAAACCTTCATGCCCTCCATCACCGGCGTCGCGCAGGCGGGCAGCGGCTTGGGCGCTTTTTCGACCTCGACCAAGCACATCCGGCAGTTGGCGGCGATGGACAGCTTTTTGTGATAGCAGAATCGGGGGATCGCGATGCCCGCCGCGTCGGTGACTTCGATGAGCATCGCGCCCTTGCGCGCCTTCAGCGGGATGCCGTTGACTTCGATGTTGACTGATTCCTCGCTCATCTTTTACCTGCTGCGACCCTGTGGTTGGTTTCGCGGCTTCACGCGGCCAGCGCCGGCGCGCCTTGGACCATGCTGCGCTTGTGCTCGATGTAATAGGCGAACTCGTGGCGGTAATGCTTGACGAAGCTGCGCACCGGCATGGCGGCGGCGTCGCCCAGCGCGCAGATGGTCCGGCCTTCGATGCGGGCGGCCACGCTGTCCAGCAGGTCCAGGTCCTCCGGTCGGCCCTTGCCTTCGACGATGCGGGTCACCATCCGGTACAGCCAGCCGGTGCCTTCCCGGCACGGCGTGCACTGCCCGCAGGATTCTGAGTAATAGAACCGGGAAACGCGCTGCAACACCTTCACCATGTCGGTGGTTTCGTCCATCACGATCACCGCGCCGGAGCCGAGCATCGAGCCGGCGACCTTGACGACCGAATCGTAATCCATGTTGGCTTTCAACATGATTTCGCCCGGCACCACCGGCACCGAGGAGCCGCCGGGAATCACCGCCTTGAGCTGGCGGCCCTTCCACACCCCGCCGGCCAGGGCCAGCAGTTCGGCGAAGGGAATGCCCATCGAGACTTCGAAATTGCCCGGTTTCTCGACGTGGCCGGAGACGGAAAAGATCTTGGTGCCGCCGGCGTTGGCCACGCCGAAGCCCGCGAACCATTCGCCGCCGTTGCGGACGATCGACGGCACCGAGGAAAAGGTCTCGGTGTTGTTGATGGTGGTCGGGCGGCCGTACAGGCCGTAGTTGGCCGGAAACGGCGGCTTGAAGCGCGGCTGGCCTTTCTTGCCTTCCAGCGACTCCAGCAGCGCGGTTTCCTCGCCGCAGATGTAGGCTCCGGCCCCCAGGGTCGGGTACAGATCGAAGTCGATGCCCGAGCCTTGAATGTTTTTTCCCAGCAAACCGGCGGCATAAGCGTCCTTGACCGCCGCCTCGAACCGCTGGTAGGGCTCGTCCATGAACTCGCCGCGCATGTAGTTGTAGCCGACGGTGGAGCCGGTCGCGAAGCCGGCGATGGCCATGCCCTCGACCAGGGCGTGCGGGTTGAAGCGCAAGATGTCGCGGTCCTTGCAGGTGCCCGGCTCGGATTCATCGGAGTTGCACACCATGTACTTCTGAACCTTGGCGCCGCGCGGCATGAAGGTCCATTTCAGACCCGCCGGAAAGCCGGCCCCGCCCCGGCCGCGCAGGCCGGATTTCTTGACCTCCTCGATCACCTGATCGGGGGTCAACTGACCGTTGAGGATTTTCTGCCAGGCCTCATAGCCTCCAACGCTTCGGTAAGTCTCCAGCGACCAGGACTGATCCAGGCCCAGCGTCCGGTAACAGACTTCGTTAGCCATCGCGCGTTACTCCAGGCTAGCAAGAATCTGATCCACCTTTTCAGGGGTCAGATTTTCATAGTAAACGTGATCGACCTGCATCATCGGCGCTCCACAGCAGGCGGCCAGGCATTCCTCTTCCCGCTTCAGGTAAAACTTGCCATCCGGGGTGCTCTCCCCCAGTTTGATGCCGAGTTTTTTCTCGATGTGGCCCAGCACGGTCTCGCCGCCGCGCAGCATACAGGAAATGTTGGTGCACACCGCAATATTGTGCCGACCGACCGGCTTTAGCTCGAACATCGAGTAAAAGCTGGCGACTTCGTACACGGCGATGGGCGGCATGTCCAGATAATCGGCTACCGCGTCCATCAATTCCGTGGTGAGCCAGCCACCGTTTTCATGTTGCACCTCGCGCAGGGCCGCCAGCACCGCCGACTGCTTCTGATCGTCGGGATAGCGGATCAGCCAGTGATCGATCTCCGCGCGGGCGTGGGCAGATAACAGATCGCTTTTGCGTGCGCTCATCAGCGGTCGACCTCTCCGAAGACGATATCCATCGTGCCGATGACGGCCACCACGTCGGCCAGCATGTGGCCGCGCGTCATCTCGTCCATGGCCGAGAGATGCGCGAAACCCGCCGCCCGAACCTTCACCCGATAGGGTTTGTTGGCGCCGTCGGAAATCAGATAAATGCCGTATTCGCCCTTGGGATGTTCGGTGGCCACATAAACTTCACCCTCGGGCACGCAGTAGCCTTCCGTGAACAACTTGAAGTGATGGATCAGGGCTTCCATGTCTTCTTTCATTTGCGCCCGTTTCGGCGGGGCGATCTTGTGGTCGTCGACGATCACCGGACCCGGATTTTCCTTCAACCATTTCACGCACTGCCGGATGATCCGATTGGACTGGCGCATCTCCTCGACCCGCACCAGGTAGCGGTCGTAACAGTCGCCGTTGACCCCGATCGGAATGTCGAAGTCCAACCGGTCGTAGACTTCGTAGGACTGTTTCTTGCGCAAGTCCCAAGCGAAGCCCGAACCGCGCAGCATCGGCCCGGAAAAGCCCAGTTGCAAGGCGCGCTCGGGCGACACCACGCCGATGCCGACGGTGCGCTGCTTCCAGATCCGGTTGTCGGTCAGCAACGTTTCGTATTCGTCGACGTAACCGGGAAAGCGCTCGGTAAAGGCCTGGATGAAATCGAGCAACGAGCCCTGGCGGGTGGCGTTGCGTTCGTCCACCTCTTTTTTGCTGTGGCAGGGCGATTTATCGTACTCATACTTCTGCATGGCGTTCGGCAAATCGCGATAGACGCCGCCGGGCCGAAAATAGCTGGGATGGAGCCGGGCGCCGGAGGCGGCCTCGTAACAGTCCATCAGATCCTCGCGCTCTCTGAAAGCGTAGAGGAACATCGTCATGGCGCCGATGTCCAGGCCATGCGCGCCGATCCATAGTAAGTGATTCAAAAGTCGGGTAATTTCCGCATACATTACCCGGATATACTGCGCTCGCAACGGCGGCTGGATGCCCAGCAGCTTCTCGATGGCCAACACGTAGGCATGTTCGTTGCTCATCGCCGACATGTAGTCGAGCCGGTCCATGTAGCCGATGCTTTGATTGAAGGGTTTGCTTTCGGCCAGCTTTTCGGTGGCGCGATGCAACAAGCCGATGTGCGGATCGGCGCGTTGCACCACCTCGCCGTCCAACTCCAGCACCAACCGCAGCACGCCGTGCGCGGCGGGATGCTGCGGTCCGAAGTTCAGGGTGTAGTTACGAATTTCGGGCATCGACGGCCTTCCTTCATTGCGATTCGTGGTAGCGGTTGTCCTTGCGGATCACGCGCGGGACCAGCACGCGCGGCTCGATGCTCACCGGCTCGTACACCACCCGGCCGCGTTCGGGATCGTAGCGCATCTCGACTTGGCCGATCAGCGGAAAATCCTTACGGAACGGATGGCCGATGAAACCGTAGTCAGTCAGAATCCGCCGCAGGTCCGGATGGCCCTCGAACACGATGCCGAACAGATCGAACGCCTCGCGCTCGAACCAGTTCACCCCCGCCCACAAGCCGATCACCGACGGCACCACCGGCAGTTCGTCGTCGGGTGCGAACACCCGCACCCGCACCCGCTGGTTGCGGGAAACCGACAGCAGTTGATAAACGGCGGCGAAGCGGCCCTTGCCGGCGAAAGTCTTGCCGGCGACGTGCTGGATCGCCGCCGGGCCGCGGCCGATGGCGCGCGGCTCCACGCCCCGGCTGAACCCGGTGCTGCTCGATTCGTCGGTCGCCCACTCCACATCGCCGTGGGCTGCGTAATCGACCCCACAGACATCCACGACCTGCTCGAACGCGAAATCGGCTTCATCGCGCAGGGCGGTGAAGATTTCGATGGCTCGTTCGGGTGGGATTTCAATGGTGATTTCACGGTAATTCAGCGCGCACTCACGCAGCGCGTCGCCGAATCGCGTTTGCAGTTTTTCCAGCAGGGTCTGGAGCGCGTCAGCCATGGCGTATTCTCTCAACGGGCGATGGTGTTGGTGCGCCGGATCTTGTTTTGCAGCTGGAGAATTCCGTAAATCAGGGCTTCCGCTGTCGGCGGGCAACCCGGCACGTAGATGTCCACCGGCACGATTCGATCGCACCCGCGCACCACGGAATACGAATAGTGATAGTAGCCGCCGCCGTTGGCGCAGGAACCCATCGAAATCACCCAGCGCGGCTCGGCCATCTGATCGTAAACCTTACGGAAGGCCGGACCCATCTTGTTGCACAGGGTGCCGGCGACAATCATCACATCGGACTGGCGGGGGCTGGGGCGAAACACGATGCCAAAGCGGTCCAGATCGTAGCGGGCGGCGCCGGCGTGCATCATCTCCACGGCGCAGCAGGCCAAGCCGAAAGTCATCGGCCACATCGAGCCGGTGCGCGCCCAGTTGATCAGCGCATCGGCCGTGGTGGTGACCACGCCTTTTTCAAGAATGCCTTCTATTCCCATTCCAAGGCTCCTTTTTTCCACTCATAGATGAAGCCGACGACCAGAATGCCCAGAAAAATCGTCATCGATAAAAAACCGAACACCCCGATTTTGTCGAGCACGATCGCCCAGGGAAACAGAAACGCGATTTCCAGATCGAAGATGATGAACAGAATGGCCACTAGATAGTAGCGGACATCGAATTTCATGCGGGCGTCTTCGAACGATTCGAAGCCACATTCATAGGGCGAAATCTTTTCAGCATCCGGATGGCGGGTGCCGAGAAAATAGCCAGCGGCGACCATGAACACGCCCATCCCGAAGGAAAGAGCCAGAAAAATCAGAACGGGAAGGTAGTTTGAAAGCATCAGTCACACCTTCGGCATGGCGAACCGGAAGAGAGCGCTAGGAGCGCTAGGCGTTCGACGACGGCATGATGTGTTCGATTCGCCTAGCAGGCGGCTTTGACAGCCCGGACGGGAACAGCTCAGAAACGAGCGAGGCGAATTCTTTTTTTGAATTATCACGCCGCATAACCATGAAACCTCATCGTGGTCTCCGCAAGTGCACCGCCCGAAAGGACGCCCGGTCGCGGGCGCCTGGGAAATGCATGGCATCTTGTCGGTATCCCAAGATGCTCGCTGTTATTTGGTGCCGATGGCCGGACTCGAACCGGCACGGCTCGCGCCACTAACCCCTCAAGCTAGCGTGTCTACCAGTTCCACCACATCGGCATAAAACGAACGGCTCCGCTTTTCCGCTACTTGTTTTGCGGCAACTGCGGAACATCGGCGGGGCCGCCGGTGTTCTTCGGGGCCTCGACGGGTTTTTGGACCTGCACCCGTTCCATAACGCTCCTCGGCGCGGAGGTCTGGGTCGCGAAATAGGCGAGGGTCAGACTGGTCAGAAAAAACGCCGCCGCCAAAATGGCCGTGGTCCGACTTAAAAAGGAGGCGGAACCCCGCGATCCGAACATGGTGGCGGAAGCGCCGCTACCGAAGGCCGCGCCGGCATCGGCCCCCTTGCCCTGCTGCATGAGAACCAGCGCGATCAAGGCCACGGCGACGACGACATGCGCCACGAGAATCAGAGTGTGAACCATGGCGACAGTTTAACAGCCTGCCTTGGCAATCGCCAGAAACTCCTTGGCTTCGAGCGAAGCGCCGCCGATCAGCCCGCCGTCGATATCGGCCATGGCCAGCAGCTCCCCGGCGTTGGCGGCTTTCATGCTGCCGCCGTACAGGACGCGGGTCTGCTGAGCGATCTTGGCGTCGAGCGCGGTCAGCTTGGCGCGAATGAAGGCATGAACCTCTTGCGCCTGGGCGGAGGTGGCGGTCTTGCCAGTACCGATCGCCCAGACCGGCTCATAAGCGATCACCGCATCGGCAAAGGCCCCGATGCCCTCCAAGTCCAGCACCGCCTTGAGCTGGCGTTCGACCACGGCCTCAGTCACGCCTTTCTCGCGTTCTTCCAAGGTTTCGCCCACGCACAGGATCGGCTTGATGCCGACCTTGCGGGCGGCGGCGAACTTGTTGGCGACGGTTTGATCGGACTCGCCGTACAAAGTGCGCCGCTCCGAATGCCCGACGATGACGTAAGCACAGCCGAAGTCTTTCAGCATCGGACCGGCCACCTCGCCGGTATAAGCGCCCGAGGCATGTTCGGAGAGCGTCTGCGCCCCCCAGGCGACGGCGGTGCCGGATAACTGCTGTTGGACCTGCGCCAGATAGACAAACGGTGAGAATACCGCCAGCTCGACGGCCGCGACGCCGCCCGCGCCGTCGCGGACCCCTTGCAACAGGGTGCGGATGCTGTCCGCCGAACCATTCATTTTCCAGTTACCGGCCACCAATTTACGGCGCATGTTGTTATCTCCAGCGTGAGAAATAAGGCTGGGCAAGCTTACGGATTCCACCTTTGGAAATCAATCACGCCGACAGGGTCTCGCGCACCAGGCCGGCCAGTTCGCGGGCGTGGCGCTCGACCGTTCCCTCGTCGGAACCCTCCACCATGACCCGCACCACCGGTTCCGTGCCGGACGGACGCAGCAGCACCCGGCCCTGCTCGCCTAACTGGCTTTCGATGGCCCTGATGGCCTCCTGAATCGGCGGTCGCTGCAAATCCACCTCGCCCGTCACCGAAACATTGATCAGGATTTGCGGGTACTTGGTCATGCCGGCCTTGAGATCGTGCAGGCTCTTGCCCGATTGCAGCATCGCCGTCACCACCTGTAGCGCCGAAATGATGCCATCGCCGGTCGAGGTCCGATCCAAACAGATGATATGACCGGAATTTTCGCCGCCTAGGATCAATTTCTCAGCCAGCAGCCGCTCCATCACATAGCGGTCGCCGACCTTGACGCGATGCAGGTCCAGCCCCAAGGCCCGCAGCGCGATTTCCAGCCCCAGGTTGGTCATCAGCGTGCCGACCACGGCGTTGAACCGGCTGCCGGTGCGCAAGCGGTCGCGGGCGATGATGAACATCAATTCATCACCATCCAAAATCTCTCCCCGGTGGTCCACCATGATGACGCGATCGCCGTCCCCATCGAAGGCGATCCCGAGATCGGCGCCCTGCTCCAGAACCGTTTCACGCATGATCGCCGGTTTGGTGGAGCCGCAATCCTGATTGATGTTGACCCCATCGGGCGCGACGCTGACCGGAATCACCGTCGCGCCCATTTCGCCAAAGACGCTGGGCGCGATGTGATAGGTCGCGCCGTGCGCGCAATCCACCACGATTTTCAGGCTCGCGAAACTGGTCCAGGACGGCACCGTGCTCTTGCAGAACTCGATGTAGCGACCGGCGGCGTCGACGATGCGCTCGGCCTTGCCCAACGCATCCGGCCCGACCGTATCGAAGGGCTGATCCAGCAACTCCTCTATGTGCTGCTCGGTGTCGTCGGGCAGCTTTTGTCCGTCGCGGGAGAAGAATTTGATCCCGTTATCGTAATAGGGGTTGTGCGAGGCGCTGACCACGATGCCGGCGCACGCCCGCAAGGTACGGGTCAGATAGGCGATGCCCGGCGTCGGCATCGGTCCCAGCAGCGCGATGTTGACACCCGCCGCGGAGAGGCCCGCTTCCAAGGCCGATTCGAACATGTAGCCCGAAATCCGGGTGTCCTTACCGATGACGATGCGGTTGAAACCCTTGGTCTGAAGCGCGCGACCGACCGCCCAACCCAATTTCAGCATGAATTCCGCCGTGATCGGATACTCGCCCACGCGCCCGCGAATTCCATCCGTGCCAAAGTACCGCTTTCCCATACTTCATTCTCCCATAGCCAACCGAGGGGGCATTATACAGCGGGTCCGGACGACCGAAAGCTCAGGCGGCGGCCAAGGCGGCGGCGCACACGCGCAGGGCTTGAACCGTTGCCCGGACATCGTGGGCCCGAATGATGCGCGCGCCCTGCCAGGCGGCCACGACCGCCGCCGCCAGGCTGCCGCTCAATCGTTCCTCGACCGGAGCATCCGACAGCACGCCGATCATGCTTTTACGAGAGAGACCCACCAAAACAGCGGCGGCCACACCGTCAAAGCCATTCAAATGCCGCAACAGCGACAGGTTGTGGCCCAGATTTTTGCCAAACCCGAAGCCGGGATCGACCAGAATCCGCTCGCGCGTCAGACCGGCCGCTTCGCAAACCCGCACCCGCTCCACCAGGAAGCTACGGACCTCGGCGACGACATCGAGATAATGCGGGTCCCGCTGCATGGTGCCGGGCTCGCCGCGCATGTGCATCAAACAGACGGGAACGCCGCTGGCCACCGCAATTTCGAGCGCGCCCGGCAAGCGCAGCGCCCACACATCGTTGATTAGCCCGGCGCCCGCGCCGACCGCCGCGCGCATGACCTCCGGCTTGCTGGTATCCACCGAGATCGGAACCGTCAACTCCCGCGCCAAGCGCTCCACCAGCGGCAAAACCCGGTCCAGCTCCGCTTGGACGGAGACCGCGGCAGCGCCCGGTCGGGTGGATTCACCGCCGATATCGAGGACGGCCGCCCCTTCGGCCACCATCTCCTCAGCGCGGCGCAGGGCCTCGTCGAACCGCAAGTAACGGCCGCCGTCGGAAAAAGAATCGGGGGTGACATTCAGCACCCCCATCACGACCGGTCGAGCCAGATCGAGCCATTTGCCCGCGCAATCGAGACGCATGGCTCAATGCTGCTGGGCTGGACCCCCGATCTTTCCGGCGTCCGGCCGCTCTTTATCCAGATCGATTTTCGTGCCGTCGCTCGGGGGTTCCTGATCGGCGCCAACATCCGCTGGCTCGCGCGGTGGCCGCCCGGCCATGATGTCGTCGATCTGCTCGGAATCGATGGTCTCGTACTTGATCAGCGCTTCGGCCATGGTGTGCAACTTGGGCAGGTTGTCCCGCAGCAGCTCCTCGGAACGCTGGTAGTTGCGATCGATGATCGAACGGATTTCCTCGTCGATGACGTGGGCGGTTTCATCCGAGACGTTCTTGTGGCGGGTCACGCTGCGGCCCAGGAACACCTCGCCGTCGTCCTCGCTGTAGGTCAACGGCCCCAGCCGGTCGGACAGGCCCCATTTGGTCACCATGTTGCGGGCGAGATCGGTGGCGCGTTCGATGTCGTTCTGCGCGCCGGTGGTCACGTGCTCCCGCCCGAAGATGATCGATTCGGCGATCCGTCCGCCGAACAGGCTGGAAATCTGGCTTTCCAACCGCTGCTTGCTGAAGCTGTAGCGGTCGCCCTCCGGCAGGAACATGGTCACCCCCAGCGCCCGGCCGCGCGGGATGATGCTGACCTTATAGACTGGATCGTGCGCCGGGACCAGCCGGCCGACGATGGCGTGGCCGGCTTCGTGGTAGGCGGTGAGCTTTTTCTCGTCTTCGCTCATCACCATCGATTTGCGTTCGGCCCCCATCATGATCTTGTCCTTGGCCTTTTCGAAGTCGTCCATATCCACGTCGCGCTTGTTGGAACGGGCGGCGAACAGGGCGGCCTCGTTGACCAAATTGGCCAGATCGGCCCCGGAGAAGCCGGGGGTGCCGCGCGCGATCACCGATGGTTTGACGTTGTCGGCCAGCGGCACCTTGCGCATGTGCACCTTGAGAATCTGCTCGCGCCCGCGCACGTCCGGCAGCGGCACCACCACCTGGCGGTCGAAGCGGCCGGGCCGCAGCAGCGCCGGGTCCAGCACGTCCGGGCGGTTGGTGGCGGCGATGACGATGATGCCCTCATTGCCCTCGAAGCCGTCCATCTCGACCAGCAATTGGTTCAGGGTTTGCTCGCGTTCGTCGTGACCGCCGCCCAAGCCCGCGCCGCGATGGCGGCCCACGGCGTCGATTTCGTCGATGAAGATGATGCAAGGCGCGTGCTTCTTGGCCTGCTCGAACATGTCGCGCACGCGGGAGGCACCGACGCCGACGAACATCTCGACGAAGTCGGAACCGGAAATCGAGAAGAACGGTACCTTGGCCTCGCCGGCGATGGCCTTGGCGAGCAAGGTCTTACCGGTGCCGGGCGAGCCGACCATCAGCACGCCGCGCGGGATCTTGCCGCCGAGCTTCTGAAACTTGCCGGGATCGCGCAGGAACTCCACCAATTCGGCTACTTCCTCCTTGGCCTCGTCCACGCCGGCCACATCGGCGAAAGTCACCTTGATCTGATCGTCGCTCATCATCCGGGCGCGCGACTTGCCGAAAGACATCGCGCCTCGGCCCGCGCCGCCGCCTTGCATCTGGCGCAGGAAAAACACCCAAATGCCGATCAGCAGCAACATCGGGAACCAACTGATGAAAATCTGCATCAGCAGCCCTTGCTTTTCGGGGGGCTGCCCTTCGATATCCACGCCGTGGTTGAGCAACTCGCCGATCATGGCGCTGTTGTCGGTTTCCGGGCTGTACGTGGTAAACCGCTCGCCGCTGCTGTTGCGGCCCTGAATCGCTCGGCCATCGATGATGACTTGGGCGATGCGACCTTGCTTGGCGTCCTGAAGGAATTGCGAGTAGGACATCTGGGCGGATGGCGCCACCTTGGGTCCGAAGCTGTTGAACACGGACATCAGCACGACCGCGATGACCACCCACAAGAGGATATTTTTTACCATATCGTTCAAGGCATATACCTCAACGCTGCAAGACGAAACTGAGAACCTTCACCGCCCGACCTCGCATTATCCACAGGAAATCGTTATAAAGGCGAATTTTTTAGACCGGTCCCCCCGCGATAGTTCCTGGCCAACAAATACTGCTCCGCGCTGCGCGCGCGCGACGCTTTGGGCTTGCGCGCCACGACCGTGGCAAACGCCGCGCGCACGTTTTTCAAGAAGGGATCGAAGCCTTCACCTTGAAAAACCTTGACCAGGAAACCGCCGCCGGGCCGCAAGCGGTCCTGGGCGAAATCCAGCGCCAGTTCGGCCAGATACATGATGCGTGGCTGGTCGACCGCTTTGATACCGCTGGTATTGGGGGCCATATCGGAAATTACAAGGTCCACCGGCCGGCCGGCCAATTCTCGCAACAAGCGTTCCAGCGCCGCAGCCTCGCGAAAATCGCCCTCTAAAACGACAACTCCCGGCAACGGTTCCACCGGCAGCAGATCCAAGGCGATGACCGCGCCCTTCGCGCCGACCCATCGGGCCGCGAGCTGCGACCAGCCGCCGGGGGCGGCCCCCAGATCGACCACGGTCATGCCGGGCTGTAACAAGCGGTCTTTTTCCTGAATTTCCAGCAGCTTGTAAGCTGCCCGAGACCGGTAGCCTTCCTCGCGGGCGCGGAGCACATACTCATCGGTGAAATGCTCCCGCAACCAGCGGGCGCTGCTTTTGCTACGAGCCATTTGAACTGAGTTTCCGCTCTCGGGCGAGCTTCGCCACCACCCGTCGCACGCGCGTCACGATCCACGCCATGCCCAGCAGCCCGTAGCTCAACAACAACAGGAATTGCAGCGTCAAGTCATCGGTCACCCGGCCTTGCACCAGCAGCAGCAGCCCTCCCACCGTCAGGATGACCCCTAAATCTAGTTTTACCTCGTTCAACGGGCTCGGGGCTACCGTCAGGCCCTTACCCTTGGTTAAACTATCTGAATCTTTCACCTTATCCGGCATGCTCGTGTTCGCCCTGACCAATCCGCAGAAACGTCATCTCAAAGCCTTGGCCCATTCCCGCAAGCCGGTCGTCATCATCGGCGAGGCTGGCCTCAGCCCGTCAGTCATGCGCGAAATTCTGCTGGCGCTGGACCATCACGAACTCATCAAAATTCGGGTCAATGCCGGGGACCGCGAGGCCCGTGAAGCGCTGATCGCGGAGATTTGTGCGACCGCGGAAGCCACGCTGGTCCAACGGATCGGTCACATCGCGACGCTGTTTCGCCGTAACTTGGAAACGCCGCGCGTCGGCTTACCCTGACCGAACCGATCAGGTGCTTTTAGCCGAACAGCGCTTGACTGCAACCCGTTCACAGCGCGATCACCCTTGCGGTAGCGCCGGATCCAATGGACGGGGAATGGGGGAATATGGTGCTGGTGGTGGGACTCGAACCCACAAGCCGGGCTAACGGCGCAGGATTTTAAGTCCTGTGTGTATACCATTCCACCACACCAGCAACAGTAAAATTTGGAGGCTAGGGTCGGAATCGAACCGGCGTCCACGGCTTTGCAGGCCGCTGCATGACCACTCTGCCACCTAGCCCTGCGCTGCAAGACCCCGGCTATCAAAAACCGCCGGGGATACAAAAAAGCCCCGAGAATTCGAGGCTTGGTATAGTTGGAGCGGGAAACGAGACTCGAACTCGCGACCCCAACCTTGGCAAGGTTGTGCTCTACCAACTGAGCTATTCCCGCTGCGTGAATCCGCTATTCTAGTAGAAAAAAGCACCCCGTCAAGCCTCTCCGCAACGCAGCACCGACCACGCCGCCAACAGATAGTGCAGCATCGACCAAAGCGTCAGCGCCGCCGCGACCACCAACAAGCCCATGCCCACCTCCAGCGTCGGAAAAAACCACAACGGCTCCCGGTATAACAACAGCAGCACAGCCACCATCTGGGCGGTGGTCTTGATTTTACCGACCGTCGAGACCGCCACGCGCGCGTGCTTGCCCAATTGCGCCATCCATTCCCGCAAGGCCGAAATGGCGATTTCGCGGCCGATGATGATGGCGGCGGCGACCGCCATCAACGGGGTAGGAATCGCCTGCACCAACAACACCAGAGCCGCCGCCACCATCAGCTTGTCGGCGACCGGGTCCAGAAACGCGCCAAACGCCGAGGTCTGTCCGAGCCGGCGCGCCAGATAACCGTCCAGCCAATCGGTCAGCGCGGCCAACCCAAATAAGGCGCTACACAAAAGATTAGCTCCCCGGAACGATAGGAAGAACACGGCCACAAAAACCGGAATCAAGGCGATCCGCAACAGGGTCAGCCAGGTAGGCAAGTTCAAATACATGCTCGACGCGCTCAGCCTTCGCCATGGAAGGCGTCGTAAATCCGTTGCGCCAGTTCGGCGTTGACTCCATCGATTTGGGCGATATCCTCAATGCCTGCCCGCGACAATTGTTTCAGCCCGCCAAATTGCTTGAGCAGCGCCTGACGGCGTTTGGGTCCAATACCGAGGATGCCGTCGAGCGCGGAGGTCGTGCGCGCCTTGGCCCGCCGCCGCCGATGGCCGGTGATGGCGAAGCGATGCGCTTCATCGCGAATCTGTTGCACTAAATGCAGGGCGGCTGAATCGACTGGCAGTATGATGGGGCGGTCCTTATCGAACAAGTAGAGGGTCTCCAGGCCCGGCTTGCGTCCGGCGCCTTTGGCGACACCGATCACGATGACGCCGGCTCGGCGTAATTGTTGCAGAACATCGCCCGCCTGCGCCAATTGGCCTTTACCACCATCGATGAACACGATATCCGGCAAGCGAGCGCCCTCTTCTCGCGCGCGCTCATAGCGCCGGGCCAGCGCCTGATGCAACGCGGCGTAATCATCGCCCGGCGTGATGCCCTCGATGTTATAGCGCCGATAAGCGGACTTGAGCGGCCCTTCCCCATCGAACACCACACACGCCGCGACCGTCGCCTCGCCTTGGGTATGACTGATGTCGAAACATTCCAAACGCGCCAGTTCGGTTTCAAGGCCCAATGCGTCCCGCAACGCTTCCAGTCGATGCCGCACGCCGGCCCGGCTGGCAAGATGCGCGGCCAGGGCGAGTTCCGCGTTACGCCGCGCCATTTCCAACCAGTGCGCCCGCCCGCCCCGAACCCGCGAGGAAAGAGTGACACGCCGCCCGAGCCGCTCCGAAAAGGCCTGAGCTAACAAGGGGCCATCCAGCGGCTCGGGCGTTATGAGAATTTCGGCTGGAACGTCCTTTTCAAGATAATACTGTGCCAGAAAAGCGGCCTGTACGGCGGCTGTCCCCTCCTCTTGGGGCAATTGCGGAAAAAAAGCCCGGTTGCCCAACAAGCGGCCATCACGAAAGACGAAGACTTGAACGCAGGCCACGCCACCTCGGGTCACACAGGCGATCACATCCAGATCGCCGCTTTCGCCTTCGATGTGCTGGTGGTGCTGAATTTCCCGCAATTCGACGATTTGGTCGCGATAAGCCGCCGCTTCCTCAAAATTCAGCGCCCCCGCCGCCGCCTCCATCCGCCGCACCAGGCCGTTGACCAGTTGCCCGCTTTTGCCTTCCAGAAACAAAACGGCATCCTGCAACTGCTGGTGATAACCGTCACGATCGATCAATCCGACACAAGGAGCGGTGCAGCGTTTGATTTGGTATTGCAGGCAGGGGCGACGGCGGCCCTGAAAAAAACTGTCCTCGCACGAGCGCAAGCGAAAGATTTTTTGTAAAAGGTGCAACGTGTCGCGGACGGCGGTCGCGTTCGGATAGGGGCCAAAATAGCGGCCCGGCGCGCGCTTGGCGCCGCGATGCAGCGATAGCCTGGGAAAATCGCCTGCGGAAACATGGATATAAGGATAACCTTTATCGTCGCGCAACAAGATGTTATAGCGAGGCTGATGCTCCTTGATCAGAATGCTTTCCAGCAGCAACGCTTCGGTTTCGGTATGGGTAACCGTCACCTCGATCGCGCGGATATGGGCGACCAAGCTCGCGGTCTTCGCCGAGCCGTGGTTTTCCCGGAAATAGCTGGTGACCCGCTGCCGGAGATTGCGGGCCTTACCGACATAAAGGATCTCGCCGCGCTCGTCCAGCATCCGGTAGACGCCGGGCAAGGCAGTTAGCGTTTTGAGAAACGCTTTGGAATCGAAGGATGAAGGAGTGCCGGCCATGTTCAGCGTCGCGACGTTCCGGGTCGTTGGGATAGCCGGATGCCCTGGCGCTACTGAACCTCGATGTGACTCAGGCGCTCCAGGGCAATTTCTGGTAGCTCAGCACACCCCGGCGGCGAGCAGCCCGCCAGTGGCACGGCTCGCCGAAGAGCCGTGTTTCTCGCTCGCCGGACGTACCGATTTAGGTATTATCCCGCCGGATATCGTATTTCTCCATCAACCGGTACAGCGTCATGCGCGAAACCCCGAGTTCCTGAGCGGCGCGGGCGATATTGAAGCGGGTCCGCAGCAAGGTGGCTTGGATGGCTTCCCGGTCGGCCGCCATGCGCGCCTCGTCCAGCGTGACGAAACCCCGACCCAGCGAGCGCCGCTCCAGCTCCAGATCGTTGGGCGTGATGTGCGGTCCTTCGCTCAGCAGCACCGCGCGGCGGGTGCGGTTCATCAATTCGCGGACGTTGCCGGGCCAGTCGTAACGGTTGATGACTTCCAGCGCGTCGCGGCTGAAACCCTTGGCCGAGGTCTTGTTCTCGGCGGCGAACTTGGTGAAGAAGTACCGGGCCAGCAGTTCGACGTCGCCCTTGCGCTCCCGCAAACTGGGCGTGCGCAGATGCAATACGTTCAGCCGATAATAAAGATCTTCGCGGAAGCGGCCATCGCGCACGGCCTGGTCGAGATTGGTATTGGTCGAGGCGATCACCCGGACATTGACGGGAATCGGTTTGGTGCCGCCCAGCCGATGGATTTTCTTTTCTTCCAGAAACCGCAGCAGGTTGGCTTGCACTTCGGTGGGAAGATCGCCGATTTCGTCGAGAAACAAGGTGCCGCCGCTGGTCGATTCGATCAGGCCGATCCGGCGCTCGTTGGCGCCGGCGAACGCGCCTTTTTCATGCCCGAACAGCTCCGACTGAATCAGGTTGACGGGCAAAGCGGCGCAGTTCATGGTGATGAAGGCCGAGGCCGCGCGGGCGGAGTATTCGTGAATGGCCCGCGCCGACAGCTCCTTGCCGGTCCCGCTTTCACCGGTGATCAGGACCGGCACATCCACTTCCGCCGCCTTCTGAATGCCGCGAAACAGGGTTTGCATGACCAAGCTGTTGCCGATCAAGCCGTATTGCGACTCCAGTTCGCGCTGCTGGCGGAGGGTGTTTTCCGTCAGCGTGGCCATGCCATAGGCATGACCCAGCGTCACCACCAAGCGCTGCGGCTCGATGGGCAGGGTATGGTAATCGTAGCAGTGTTCGGCGATGACGGTGGAGAGCAGCTTGCGCTCGACGCACTGGCGGGACAGCACCATGACCCACTGCATCTTGCGCCGCGCCAGAATCAGATCGACCAACCACTGGATCGCCCGTTCCGACTCGCAGCTGAACAAAATAGCCAGCCCCACCTCAAAGGTATGCTCCGTCAACAGCGTTCGTGCCGGAGTCGCTTCTTGCGCCGAATAGACCTCCCAGTCAGCCGCCGAAATCTTTTCGAGGAGATTTTCCTCGATTACCGCTGTGCTCAGAACTAGAACCTTACGCATCAGATTTACTCACTGTCTACTTGTTAGGGCGGTAAGATAGTCCGCCTTAGAACGTGTTGCGCGCTGTTCTTCACCCCGAAAAGCCACAAGAAGGGGCGTCGAACCGCAAAGAAAGCCAGCAACGGGGAAACGGCATGTTGGCAGGTGTCACGCCTCGGGTACCGGCGTGAGGCCGGCTGACCATCTTCTTAGCGGGGCAGCCTGAGAATCCTTCCTTGTCAATAGGGCTCTCGCTACGTTTCCGCTTCGAATCCCGTCGAAACCGCGCCAATAATGCCTTACAAACGTTTCAGTCGCAACCTAAAACGGCTTAATTTGCGTTCATTTCACTTCCATTCATCAAATATATTTACTTGGCAATACCAAATTTGTCGCTACCAGTTATGGGGATGACCGCTCTAAAATGCATTTAGCGATTATCCATCAAATATGCATTACAACAGGATTCCCAGCAGCAGGCCCGACGCCGGAGTTCGATGCCATCCTGGCGGGTCGCTAGCCGATCTCGGACGCCAGCTCAGCTCAAGCAAGCTTTGCAACCCGCCCTGTGGCGTGACGCCATTGCCAAAAAACGCTTGGAATGTCCGACCAGGGTAGCCAGTATCGCCAGAGAGCTAAGACCCAGACAATGCGTCACACTGAGGCTGGCCACGTTCATCAACCTAACCTTTGATACTCGATCGATCGTGATGTTCTACCCGGCACTGCGCTTCCTACTGTTCCAGCTCGATCCAGAAACCGCTCACGACCGAGCGCTATTCTTGCTGCGCCAGACCTTTAGCAGCCCGTTAGGCAAGTTGGGAGCCCTGCTTCCAATCGAGCGGGCGGGCGCTCCCCGGCGGGTCATGGGGCTTGATTTCCCCAATCCGGTCGGTTTGGCCGCCGGCCTCGATAAAAACGGTGAATGCATTCGGGCCTGGCAAACGTTCGGCTTCGGCTTCGTCGAAATCGGCACCGTCACCCCCCGCCCCCAGCCGGGCAACCCCAAGCCTCGACTCTTTCGCTTGCCGGAGGCGAAAGCCTTAATCAATCGAATGGGTTTCAACAACAAAGGCGTGGACTATCTGATCGAGCGGGTCAAACGCAGCGACTATCAAGGCGTTTTAGGCATCAACATCGGCAAAAACGCCGACACGCCGGTCGAGCGGGCGGCCGACGATTACCTGATCGGCCTGCGCAAGGTTTATCCGTGGGCCAGCTATATCACCGTGAATATCTCCTCGCCCAACACACCGGGCTTGCGCGACCTGCAATACGGCGCGGCGCTGGATCGCCTGTTGGAGTCTCTGAAAAACGAACAGCGCCGCTTGGCTGGCGAGCATGGCCGCTACACGCCGCTGGCGCTTAAGATCGCGCCAGATCTTGCCGATACCGACTTGACAACCGTTGCTCGCGCGTTGTTGCAGCATGAGATCGATGCGGTGATCGCCACTAATACCACCTTCTCGCGCACAGGCGTTGAGCGTCTGACTCATTCCGGCGAGGCGGGCGGTCTGAGCGGCGCGCCCTTACGCGACCGTTCCACCACCATCGTGCGGCAGTTGGCGGACAATCTCGCCGGCAAAATCCCGATCATTGCGGCGGGCGGCATTCTGAGCGGCGCTGACGCGGCCGCCAAGATCGCCGCCGGCGCCAGTTTGGTGCAGTTGTATACCGGCTTCATCTATCGCGGGCCGGAACTGGTGCGCGAGACCGTGGCGGCCTTGCGCTGAACCGCCGCCTTCAAACCGGAACCGACCGCTACACTTTGAGGGTCTATACCGACACCACCGGCGAGCGGACGACCGCTCAAATCTTTGGAGATACCCTCATGCCTAGATACTTGTTGTTGCTGCTGGCTCTGTTATCCCCTGCCCTGACCCAGGCCGCCATCGAAACCAAGGTGGTGGAGTACCGCCAAGGCGATGCCCGACTGGTGGGCTATCTCGCCTATCCCAAGGAGGCGAAGGGCAAACTACCGGGCGTTCTGGTCGTCCACGAATGGATGGGGTTGAACGATTACGCCAAGCGCCGCGCCGAACAACTGGCCGAACTCGGCTACATCGCCCTCGCCGCCGACATCTACGGCGATGGCAAGATCGCCGCCGACCGCGATGAAGCCGGCAAACTCGCCGGTTCCTATAAGAAGGACCGGCCGCTGCTGCGGGCGCGGGCGGCGGCTGGCCTCGCCGCCCTCAAGGCGCAGTCGGGCGTGGCGGCGGATAAGGTCGCCGCTATCGGTTATTGCTTCGGCGGCACCACGGTACTGGAACTGGCCCGAAGCGGCGCCGACGTGATAGGCGTCGTCAGCTTCCACGGCGGTCTCGACACGCCCACGCCCCAGGACGCGAAAAACATCCGCGCCAAGATGCTGGCGCTCCACGGAGCCGATGACCCGTACGTACCGCCCGACCAAGTCGCGGCCTTCGAACAGGAAATGCGGGCGGGCAACGTGGACTGGCAGTTGATCGCCTATGGCGGTGCGGTGCACGGCTTCACCAATCCCGCCAACGGGGCCGACAACAGCAAGGGAGCCGCCTACAACGCGGCTGCCGATACCCGCTCGTGGCTCGCCATGCAACAATTCTTCGATGAGTTGTTCGCCAAAAAATAATGAGGGACTGGTGGGACGCGCGGGCGGCGACCAGACCTAAAGTGCCACTCTCGCGTCCTTAGCGCCGATGGAGAACCGAATGCTCGACCGCCGGATCAGCGTGGCGCCCATGCTGGACTGGACCGACCGGCATTGCCGGTTTTTCCTGCGGCTGCTGACGCGGCGCACGCTGCTATACACGGAAATGGTCACCACCGGCGCGGTGTTGCGCGGCGCTCGGGACCGCTTGTTGGCCTACGATCCCGCCGAGCATCCCTTGGCCCTGCAATTGGGCGGCAGCGATCCCGCCGAACTGGCGCAAGCCGCCCGCATCGCCGCCGACCTCGGTTTCGATGAGGTGAATCTGAACGTCGGCTGTCCCAGTGTCCGGGTGCAATCGGGTCGGTTCGGCGCTTGTCTGATGGCGGAACCCGCGCTCGTGGCCGCTTGTGTGGCGGCGATGCGGGCGGCGGTCGA
The DNA here is from genome assembly GCA_016713505.1 of Candidatus Competibacteraceae bacterium. NCBI lineage: Bacteria > Pseudomonadati > Pseudomonadota > Gammaproteobacteria > Candidatus Competibacteraceae > Candidatus Competibacteraceae bacterium. Next base: position 2,483,708 of record JADJPA010000001.1, read on the forward strand.
TCTGCCGGTCACGGTCAAAACCCGCACCGGCATTGACGAGCGCGATAGTTACGAAAAACTGGTCGATTTCGTCGGCCAGATCGCTGAGAGCGGCTGTCAAATCCTCATCGTTCACGCCCGCAAGGCGTGGTTGACCGGCCTGAGCCCCAAGGAAAACCGCGAAATCCCCCCGCTGCGTCACGACACCGTTCACCGGCTCAAGCGGGATTTTCCCGATCTGACCATCATTCTCAACGGCGGACTGAGCCGTCTGGAACAGGTTGCGGCACACCTTCGGCAAGTCGACGGCGTGATGATCGGTCGCGCCGCTTACGAAAATCCTTATCTGCTGGCCAAAGTGGACCGACGTTTTTGGGGCTCCACCCGGCTGATACCCAGCCGCCACCAAATCATCCGGAACTTGTTGCCTTACGTGGAACGTCAGTTGCGGCAGGGCACGCCGCTGCATTGCATCACCCGGCATCTGCTCGGTTTGTTCCAAGGCGTGCCGGGCGCGCGGGCCTGGCGACGCCATCTCAGCGAACGCGTCCACCGTCCGGGCGCGGGAATCGAGGTGCTGGAAAACGCCTTGCAACAAGTGCCCGAAACGCTTGCGGCTCGAACGCTAGCGGACACCGCGCCATTGCCCCTCGCTGATTTTGGAACGGATTTTGGAACGGATTTTGAATACAATTAAAGCATCGTCTTGCGGGAGCGATACACCACGTGATTGGCCGATCAAATCATTAACTGTCGTTATTTTTCCATGTTTACCACCGTGTCGCGCCGTTTGTCGGCCTGGGTCGTCGCGCTGGCTTTGCTGCTGAGTCTGTCGACGGCGTTCGCGACACCGCCGGAACTGGTGCTGGATGACGCTCGCCCCCAGACCTTGGCTTGGCCTGCGGTCATGGTGCGCGGCGACGCCGCTCACAGCCTGACGCCGGATGAGGTCCGCCGCGACCCGCAGGGGTTTGCCGCGCCCGTCGGGCCTGAGGGCAATCTGGGTCCGCGCCAAGATACGGTCTGGCTGCGCTTGCTGCTGCGGGTGGCCAACAGCGACGGGCGTTGGGTGTTCGATCTTGATTACCCCTCGATCCACGAAGCCGAACTTTACCTCTTCGGAGATGGCGAATTGATCCTGCAACGGCGGCTCGGCGCGGCGCAGCCGTTCGCCCAGCGGCCCTTACCCAGCCGGTCGCACGCCGCCCTGCTGCCGCTGTCCGCCGGAAAGCGTTACGAGCTCTATCTGCGCGTGCGCACGCCCAGCGCGATGGTGCTGCCGCTGGCGCTGCTCAAACCCGAACAGCATCAATTGCGCGAGTACCGCGTTCAGCTCGTCCAAGGACTGATCACGGGCATCGCGGCGACCTTGCTGGTCTATAGCCTGATTCACTGGTGGAGCCTGCGCAACCGACTATTCGGACTTTACGCGGTCATGATTTGCGGCTCTTCAGTATTTTTCCTGGCGTACTTCGGCATCGCGCAACAGTATTTCTGGAACGAACAGACCAGCCTGACGCTCCGGCTCGCGCCGACGGCGTTGTTGCTCGCACTGGCCGCCGGCGGTCAGTTCGTGGCGCACGCACTCAACACCCGCTGTAATAATCCGCGGCTGCATCGCGGACTGGCGCTGGTGTCCGCCGGATCGGTCGCGGCGTTCCTCGCCTCATTGCTCGGCCTGTTCGACTATCGCGCCACCCAAATCTCGGCCACGATATTGGGTCTGCTGCTGATGCTTCAGGCCGTACCGGCCGCCTGGAGCCGGGCGCGCCGGCGCGATCCGATCGGCGTCTACATGCTGCTGGGCTGGACGTCCTACTTGCTGGGTTCCATCGCCATGGCCGGCCTGCTGCGCGGGCTGCTGCCGGCGAGCGTCTGGAGCCAGCATTCATTCCAATGGGGCTGGCTGGCGGAAATGCTGGTCTGGGTACGGGTGCTGGGATTGAATATCGAATCCGTCCGACGCGCCGCCGAACAATCCGAACTGGAGAAAAAATCCCTCGAATCGCTGGCTCGCACCGATGCCCTGACCGGCCTGCCGAACCGGCGCGGTCTGAATGCAGCGCTGGCGAACGCGCTGCTCACCGGCCGCCCTGATACCGTTTTAGCCGTTTATCTGCTCGACCTTGACGGCTTCAAGGCCATCAACGACAACCTCGGCCACGATGCGGGCGACGAACTGCTGGTGCAGGTGGGCCAGCGCCTGCGCCAGCAACTGCGCCGCGGCGACATCGTCGCGCGCCTCGGCGGCGACGAATTCGTCATCGTGGCCGGCTCGCTGCCGGGCGAGGCGGAAGCGATGATGCTGGGCCGCGAGCTGCTCGAAGCCTTCCAGCAGTCGTTCACGGTGTTCGGCCAGGACTGTCGGGTGGGATTGACCGTCGGCTTCGCGCTCGCGCCGCAAGACGGCCACGATGCCGCCGGTCTGCTCAAGTGCGCCGACGCCGCGATGTATGCCGGGAAACAGGCGGGACGTCACGCGGTGCGACGCGGCGGCCCTGCCTTGCAGGCACCCTTGAGCGCTGGCGCCAATCAAGCAGACGCCGTGCTCCGGTCCGCCTAAAATACAAGGAGGCCCTTTCACATGCGGGCGCGCGTGACGCCGCCGACCCGCCTCTGCCGGAGGATCGCTCCACGATGTACGAATTCCTGCAATACCAAGTCCGCGATGCGATGACCGCCGATCCCATCGTCATCAGTCCCAAAGCCAAACTTCGCGAAGTCGAAGAACTGTTCGAGACCCACGATTTCAATGGCGTGCCCGTGGTGGACGAGCAGTGGCGCTTGCTCGGCATTCTGACCAAATTTGACGTACTCAAGGCGTTCAGCCTGGACCCGCAAGCCATCGCTCCGCGCTATGACGACATCATGGAGCAAGCGATTGAAACAGTGATGACCCGCGATCCGACCAGCGTCAGTCCGAAACTGCCACTGAGCCGCTTGCTGCAAAAGCTGGTGGAAATGCGCACCAAAAGCCTGCCGGTGGTGGAGAACAACCGACTGGTGGGTATCATCTCGCGTGAGGATGTTTTAAAAGCGCTGCGCCGCGCCACGATCAAGCACGAACTTCCGGATCATGAGGGCTCGCGGCCATGACCACCCTGCTCTACACGCATCCGGTCTGCCTGGAACACGATGCCGGCTACGGCCATCCCGAGTGCGCCGCCCGCCTGGTCGCCATTCTCGATGCTTTGAAAGCGGCTCCCTTTGCCGCCCTGGAATGGCGCGAGGCTCCGCTGGCCAGCATCGATCAGTTGACCCGGATTCACGTGCCCGCGCACGTCGAGCGCATCCTATCTGGAATTCCCAAACAGGGTTATTACGCCATCGACGGCGACACCATCGTCTCGCCGCAATCCGGCGAGGCCGCCCTGCGGGCGGCCGGGGCGGTGTGCGCGGCGGTCGATGCCGTCTTGCAAGACCAAGCCAGCACCGCGTTCTGCGCGATTCGCCCGCCTGGCCATCACGCCGAACCGAGCCAATCGATGGGTTTTTGCCTGTTCGGCAACGCGGCCATCGGCGCCGCCCACGCCCGCATGGCCCACGGCTTGGAACGCGTGGCGGTGATCGACTTCGACGTGCATCACGGCAACGGCACTCAAGCCGCCTTCGAACGCGACCCGGCCTATCTCTATATTTCCACCCATCAAGCCTACATTTATCCCGGTACCGGACGTCGCAGCGAGCGCGGGGTCGGCAACATCATCAACGTTCCGCTGACGGCCGGCAGCGGTTCGGCCGAACTGCGAGAGGCGTGGCGGGAGGATATCGAGCCCGCGTTGCAACAATTCAAACCACAACTCATCCTGATTTCGGCCGGTTTCGACGCGCATTACCTAGACCCGCTCGCCGAATTGAATTTCAACGAGGATGATTATGGGTGGCTGACCGAGCGGATTGTGGCGGTCGCCCGGAAATTCTGCCAAGGCCGGGTCGTGTCGGTGTTGGAGGGGGGTTACAACCTGTCGGCGCTGACCGCCAGCGCGGCGGCGCACGTCAGCGCGCTGATGGCGGATGACGCCAGCGGCTAGCGACCGTCGCTGGCGGGCGTTGCCGCGAGCCGGTCGCGCAGCCACGCGTCGTATCCACCCTGCAATAACCACAGGCGTCCCGGCAGCCGTTGGCCCAGCAACGCATAGGCGCGGACCGTTCGCGCCCCGCCCTGACAATAGAGTAAGAATTCGCCGGTAGCGCCGGCGGCCCGTTCGGCGAAACGTTCGAGCTGATCCAGCGGGGCGTGTTCCGCGCCGGGAACATGGCCGGCCTCGAACTCGGCCCGAGTGCGAATATCGAGCCAACGTAATGCGGGCCGTCGCCGGCTGGCCGCGACGCTGAGCCAAGGCAAGCCGTCGGCGGAGACAGTCGCGTCTTCCGCGGCTGCCGCATCCGCCGCGCTGGCCGCTTGCGCGGCGCAAGCCCAGTCGGTTTCGGCGAGGGTGACGATCGAGGGTGTGTCGCCGCATACCACACAATGCGGATCGCGCGGCAGCCGCAATTTTTGCAAGCGCATGGTCAATAAGTCCACGGTCAGCAACGCGCCGACCAGCGGCTCGCCGATGCCCAAAATCAGCTTGAGCGCTTCGTGCGCCTGCAATACGCCGAACAGACCGGGAACGGTTCCCAACACGCCCGCCTGGGCGCAAGACGGCACGGTGGCAGGGTCCGGCATTTCGGGAAAGAGGCAGCGATAGCAGGGTCCGCCGGGCGCGGCATAAACCGCCAGCATCCCGGCAAACGAGCGGATGCTGGCGCCGATGTAGGGCTTGTTGCCGGCCAGCACGCAAGCATCGTTGACCAGATATTTGGTAGCGAAGCGATCCGAACCTTCAATCACCAGCTCGTAGGCCGCGATCAAACCAGCGGCATTGGCCACGGTAAAGGCTTCGGGATAAACGTCGATGCACAGATTGGGATTCAAGGCGAGCAAGTGCTGGCGGGCTTGTTCGACCTTGACGCCGCCGCAATCTGTCGCGTCATACAAAACCTGGCGCTGGAGGTTGCTCAACTCCACTCGGTCGGGGTCGATGATGCCCAACCGGCCGACGCCGGCGGCGGCCAGGTAGAGCAAGGCCGGCGCGCCCAGCCCGCCCGCCCCGATGACCAACACGCTTGCTTGCCGCAATCTCCGCTGCCCCTCCGCCCCCACTTCCGGCAACACCATCTGCCGCGCATAGCGCAGTTGTTCCTCGGGGCTGAAGTCATTCACCGTCACAGTCGAAAGCGGCTGAATCGGATCGATCATCGTCAGGCAGCGTCTCAAGCAGGCGGTGGCATCGGACGCGCTGACGGCTCGCGGAACAGCGCCAGCCAAGCCCTAACCCGCTCGTTGGGGTCCGGTGCGCGCAGCACGTCGGAAACGACCGCAATCGCATCCGCCCCCGCCGCCAGCACCGCCGGCGCTCGTTCCAGCGTGATGCCGCCGATGGCGACCAGCGGGCAGGCGAAGCGCGCTTTCCATTCACCGATCCGCTCTAGCCCTTGCGGCGACCACGGCATTTTCTTCAGCGTGGTCTCGTAGATCGGCCCTAGCGCGACGTAATCGGGCGTGGCATCGAGCGCGTTGAGCAGTTCCTGGGGGCTGTGAGTGCTGATGCCCAATTTAATCCCCGCCGCGCGAATCGCCGCGCGGTCGGCCCCCGCCAGATCCTGCTGTCCCAGATGCAGCCACGCCGCTCCTAGCGCAATCGCCTCCCGCCAGTAGTCGTTGACGATCATCTGGCAGTCGTAATCGGCGGCGACCGCCAGCGCCTCGCGGATCTGCCGCCGCACTTCAGACTCCGCCTGATTCTTGAGCCGAAGCTGGAGGGTTCGCACGCCCAAGGGCAAAAAGCGGCGCACCCAAGATACGTCATCGACCACGGGATAAAAACCGTAACTGCCGGCCGTTTTCATTGAAGCGCGCCTAGGCCTGATGCCAAAACGGCGTACCGGTGACCGGTGTGCTCGGCTCGGCCATTTCCTGCACCGGCATCGTGCCGGCGAGGTAGGCCAGCCGGCCGGATTCGACCGCCAGACCAAAAGCCCGCCCCATCTGGACCGGATCGGTGGCGCGAGCGACGGCGGTATTGACCAGCACCCCGTCGTAGCCCAGTTCCATCGCCGCGATGGCGTGAGAAGGTTTGCCGATTCCGGCATCCACGATCAACGTGAGATCCGGGTAACGGGCGCGCAGGGTGCGCAGCGCGTAGGGATTGTTCAGGCCCTGACCGGAACCGATGGGCGCACCCCACGGCATCAGGATCGAGCAACCGGCCTGAACCAGCCGTTCGGCCACCACCAGATCTTCCGTGGTGTACGGAAACACCTGAAACCCCCGCCGGCACAGGACTTCGGCCGCCTCGACCAGCAGAAAGGGATGCGGTTGCAGGGTGTAATCGTCGCCGATGACTTCCAGTTTCACCCAGGACGTTTCGAAGATTTCCCGGCCCATTTCGGCGGTGGTCAGCGCTTCCTTGACGGTCTTGCAGCCGGCGGTATTCGGCAAGACCTGCACGCCTAGCTCCTTGATCGTCGTCCAGAAACGGCTTCCAGCGCGCTCGCTGGCGGATTCTCGCCGCAATGAGACGGTGACGGTCTCGCAGCCGGCGGCGGCGATGGCTTGCTGCAACACCGCCAGCGACGGATAGCGCGCGGTCCCCAGCAACAACCGCGAACGCAGCGAACGGCCTCCGATTTCCCACGGCGATGCGGCGGGTACCGTCATGGCTAACCTCCCTGCATCGGCGCGACAATTTCCAGCCGATCGCCGTTCTGTAGCTGAAGAGCGGCGTACCGGGAGCGCGGTACGAACTCCTCATTGCACGCCACCGCGATTCGAGCCTCTTGGTAACCCAAGGCTTCAATGGCTTCGGCCAGCGAACGCAGGTTCGCCAGTTCTTTCTTCTCACCGTTGACTTCAATGATCATGCCGGGCCTCCAAATACTGTCAGGTTCGCCAGTCGAGGTGCTTTCCAACTTCATGCGGCGGCGGCCTCGCTCCACAGCGCCGCCGTCTGTTCCAGCCGGCGACGGTCGCGGATGAAGGCGGCGACCGTTTCCGCGACCAGCGGCGAAAGCAGGTAGCCGTGCCGGTACAAGCCGTTGATCCGCAACAGCTTATCTTGCCGGATGATGCGGGGCAGATGGTCGGGAAAGGTCGGCCGGCACTGAACGTTCAATTCCACAATTTCCGCTTCCGCAAAGGCCGGGTGCAAGGCGTAAGCCGCCGACAGCAATTCCAACGCCGAGCGGACGGTCACAGGTCGCAGCGAATCGCTTTCGATACTGGTCGCGCCGATCACGAAACGATCGTTCGGGCGCGGCACGATATACAACGGATAACGAGGGTGCATCATGCGGATCGGCCGACACAACCGAACCTCGCGGGTGCGTACCGTCAAAATTTCACCCCGCACCCCGCGCAAATCCGTTATCCGATCATTGGCCGCCAAGCCCCGGCAATCAAGCACCCAGTCATAGGTCTGGCGCGTGCCCCGCACCGTGATTTCGCCCGACGCAAGACGCTCGACTTCGGTTTTAAAACACAGCGTCGCGCCACCCTGACGCAGCGTCTCGACCAAGGCCGGCAGCAGCGAGCGCGGGTCGATTTCCCCTTCGGATGCCAGATAAAGCCCTTCCCCGAAGCGTCCTTCCAATTCTGGCTCCAGCTCGCGGACATCCTCTCGCCGCAGCCAGCGCAGGTAGGCTCCGAAACCAGCGCGCTCGATCCGTTCGGCCAGATGATGCATTCCGGTCCGGTCGTGGGAATGCGCGACCACCAGCGTCCCTTCGCAGCTTAGATGGACAGGTGTTGCCAGCGTCGGCACGAGCCGCTGCCACAGCGGCAGCCCGGCGGCACCCCAGCGCGCCACCTCGACTTCGGCCTCGCTCAGCTCGCAATAAGGCGACAACATACCGGCCCCGACGTGGCTGCAATGATGGTCGAGGGCTTCGCCGCCGCGTTCGAACAGGGTGATGCGATGGCCCTGGCGCTGCAACCATAAGGCCTGAGTCAGACCGACGATCCCCGCACCGATCACGGCGATATGGTGTTGATGCACGTTAAGCCTCTTTGGATGGTCGGAACTCGCCTCAATAGCACAGGGTATCAGGGCAGCAGCACGGTCGAGCCGGTGGTTTTGCGCGCTTCCAGATCGCGGTGCGCTTGAGCGGTTTCCGCCAGCGGATAGGTTTGATGGATCTCGATTTTCACCATACCCTTCGCCACCACATCGAACAGTTCCTCGGCGCTGGCCACCAAATCGGCGCGCTTGGCGGTGTAGGTCATCAGGGTCGGCCGGGTCAGGAACAGCGAACCCTTGGCGGCTAGAATCCCGGTCTCAAAGGGTGCGACGGGTCCCGAAGCGTTGCCGAAGCTGACCATCATGCCCATCGGCCGCAAGCAATCCAGCGAACCCATGAAGGTGTCCTTGCCGACCGAATCGTACACCACCGCCACGCCTTGGCCGTTGGTGATTTCCCGCACCCGTTCGGTAAACTTCTCGCGGCTGTAGACGATGACATGATGACAGCCGTGAGCGCGGGCCAGTTCCGCTTTTTCGTCGCTGCCGACCGTGCCGATGACGGTCGCGCCCAGATGTCGCGCCCATTGGCTCGCCATCAACCCGACGCCGCCGGCGGCGGCATGGAACAGGATCGCATCGCCCGCTTGCACCCGGTAGGTGCGGCGTAATAGATATTGCGCCGTCATGCCTTGCAGCATCATGGCGGCGGCGGTTTGGTCGTCGATGGCGTGGGGCAATGCCACCACCCGGTCGGCGGGCATCAGCCGGACTTCGGCGTAAGCGCCGACCGGCGGGCTGGCGTAGGCCACCCGATCCCCCACCTTGAATTCGGTCACCCCATCGCCGACTGCTTCGATGCGGCCCGCGCCCTCCATGCCGAGTGTCCAGGGCAGTGACGGCAGCGGGTACAAGCCGGTGCGATGGTACACGTCGATATAGTTCAGCCCGACCGCGCCGTGACGGATACGCACTTGACCGGGGCCGGGGTCACCGACTTCAACTTCTTCCCAACGCAGGATTTCGGGACCACCGTGCTGGTGAATACGGATTGCTTTGGGCATGAGTTTTTCTCCTCCAAAAAATTCAAAAAGGTTTGGTCGCAGCGCTCGGACGTGGCTCGATTATCCCAGCCACCGCCGCGCGTTACGAAACAACCGCAACCACGGCCCGTCCTCACCCCAGCCTTCAGGATGCCAGGAGTATTGCACCGTGCGGAACACCCGTTCCGGGTGTGGCATCAGAATGGTGAAACGGCCATCGCGGCTGGTCAGGCCGGTGATGCCGCCCGGTGAACCGTTCGGATTGGCCGGATAGCGTTCCGTCGGCTGGCCGAGGTTATCGACGAAACGCAAGGTCACCGCGCCCGCCGCCAGCGCCGCGTCCGCGCCATCCGCCGCGCGAAACTCGGCCCGTCCCTCGCCATGCGCCACCGCAATCGGCAAGCGCGCACCTTCCATCCCTTGCAGGAACAGTGAAGGCGACGGCAAGACCTCAACCAGGCTCAAGCGCGCCTCGAATTGCTCCACTCGATTGCGGACAAAATGCGGCCACAACTCCGTCCCGGCAATCAATTCGTGCAGGTTCGACAACATCTGACAGCCGTTGCAGACGCCCAGGCCGAAACTGTCGGAACGGGCGAAGAAGGCGGCGAACTGGTCGCGCGCGCGCGGGTTGAACAGGATGGATTTGGCCCAACCTTCGCCCGCGCCCAGCACATCGCCGTAAGAAAAGCCCCCGCACGCGGCGATGCCGTGAAAATCCGCCAATGACACCCGTCCGGCGATGAGGTCGCTCATGTGGACATCCACCGCCGCGAAGCCGGCTCGGTCGAAGGCCGCCGCCATCTCAATCTGGCCGTTGACGCCTTGCTCGCGCAGGATGGCGACCCGTGGCCGCGCCCCAGCGGCGACCGGCGGCGTCGCCAAGCCCTCGGCCGGTTCGAAAGTCAGGAGGACATTCAAACCGGGATCGGTCGGATCGCAGGCCGTCTCGAACGCCTCTTGGGCGCAGTCGGGATGATCGCGTAACGCCTGCATCCGGTAGCTGGTTTCCGACCACAGCCGCCGCAATTCCGCGCGGCTGGCGGCAAAGACGGTTGCACCGCCAAACCGCAGAATCAGCCGATCTTCCCCATTGGGTGCGCCGATGACGTGGCTGCACTCGCCCAACCCCGCGTCGGCCAGCCGCCTCATCACCGCATCCCGATCCGCTGACCGAACCTGAAGCACCGCACCCAGTTCTTCCGCGAACAGGGCGACCAACGGATTTTCGGCCAGATCGTCCAGCAGCACGGTGAGCCCACAACCGCCCGCGAATAGCATTTCCGCCAGCGTCGCCAACAAACCACCATCGGATCGGTCGTGATAGGCCAACAGCCGATCCATTGCGTTCAATTCCTGAACCACCGCGAAAAACACGGCTACATCTTGGGGTGAATCCACATCGGGAACCGCGCCGCCCCACTGGTTGTAAACTTGCGCCAAAGCCGAACCGCCCAGGCGATTTTTTCCGCGACCGAGATCGATCAGAATCAAGTCGGTATCACCGAGATCGGTACGCAATCGCGGGGTCAGCGTCCGGCGCACATCCAGCACCGGCGCGAAGGCCGAAACGATCAGCGACAAGGGCGCGACCACGCTTTTGCGTTCGTCGCGCTCCTCCCACACCGTTTTCATCGACAGCGAATCCTTGCCGACCGGAATGGCGATGCCCAATGCCGGACACAGCTCCATGCCCACCGCCCGCACGGTGTCGAACAGTCGCGCATCCTCGCCGGGATGGCCGGCCGCCGCCATCCAGTTGGCCGACAGCTTCACGTCCCCCATCTGACCGATGCGAGCGGCGACAATGTTGGTCAGCGCCTCGGCCACCGCCATCCGACCGGAAGCGGGCGCATCCAACACCGCGAGCGGCGTCCGTTCGCCCATCGCCATCGCCTCGCCGGTGTAAACGTCGAAGCTGGTGGCGGTCACGGCGACATCGCTGACCGGAACCTGCCACGGCCCGACCATCTGATCGCGGCAGACCAAACCTGTCACGGTGCGGTCGCCGATGGTGATGAGAAAACTCTTGTCCGCCACCGCCGGCAAGCGCAGCACCCGCGCCACAGCATCCGCAAGGTTGATGCCGCCAAAATCAAAGGACGGCGCGGTAACTGGTATATGGCGCACATCGCGCAGCATCTTCGGCGGCTTGCCAAACAAAACGTCCATCGGCAAATCCACCGGCTTGTTGGTGAATTGGCGATCCGTGACCACCAAGCCTGGCTGCTCGGTGGCGACGCCGATCACCGCATAAGGACAACGCTCGCGCTCGCACAAGGCTTTGAAGCGCTCCACGCCTTCGGCGGCAATCGCCACCACGTAGCGTTCCTGCGCCTCGTTACACCAAATCTGCATCGGCGACATACCGGGATCATCGTTCGGCACTTCGCGCAACTCGAAAGAACCGCCCCGTTCCGCGCCGTGGACGATTTCCGGCACGGCGTTGGACAAACCGCCCGCGCCGACATCGTGCACCGAAAGAATCGGATTGGCCTCGCCCAACGCCGTGCAACGGTCGATGACTTCTTGCGCGCGGCGCTGAATTTCCGGGTTGCCGCGCTGCACCGAGGCGAAATCCAGCTCTTCATGCGAACTGCCCGCCGCCATGCTGGAGGCCGCGCCACCGCCCAGACCGATCAGCATCGCCGGCCCGCCCAGTACGACAATCGCGGTTCCCTGCGGTAATTCAGCCTTGTGAACGTGCGGCTCGCGGATATTGCCCAGTCCGCCGGCCATCATGATCGGCTTGTGATAGCCGCGCCGCTGGCCGTCGGGGCCGTTTCCCTCGAAGGTGCGGAAATAACCGGCGAGATTGGGTCGGCCGAATTCGTTGTTGAACGCCGCCGCGCCGATGGGGCCTTCCAGCATGATGTCCAGCGCCGACACGATCCGGCCCGGTTTGCCGTACTCTTGCTCCCACGGTTGGACGAATCCGGGAATGCGCAGGTTGGAAACCGAAAAACCGCACAGCCCCGCTTTGGGCTTCGCCCCACGCCCGGTTGCGCCCTCGTCGCGAATTTCGCCGCCGGAACCGGTCGCCGCGCCGGGAAAGGGGGAAATGGCGGTCGGGTGATTGTGGGTTTCCACCTTCATCAGGATATGCGTGGCTTCCGGGTGATAGCGGTACTGGCCGTCGGTCGGATCGGGGAAAAACCGGCCAGCGGGAAAACCCGCCATCACTGCTGCGTTGTCGCTATAGGCCGAGAGGATGTTATCGGGATGGCGGCGGTGGGTGTTGCGGATCATCGCGAAGAGCGATTTCGCCTGCGCCGCGCCGTCGATGAGCCAATCGGCGTTAAAAATCTTATGACGGCAATGTTCGGAGTTGGCCTGGGCGAACATCATCAGTTCGACATCGGTGGGATTGCGCGCCAGCCGGATGAAACTGTCCTTCAGATAGTCGATTTCGTCATCTGACAGCGCCAGACCTAGTTCGCGGTTCGCGGCAGCTAACGCCTCGCGGCCGCCGCCGAGCACATCCACGGTCGCCAGCGGCGCGGGCGCGGCTTGGGCGAACGAGACGGTGGGATCTTCCGTCGGCCCCAACACCGCCTCGGTCATCCGGTCGTGCAACAGCGGTTTGAGCGCGGACAGCTCGCCATCGGTCAGCGGCCGCTCGAAACCCAGATGGTAGGCTACGCCGCGCTCGATCCGCCGAATCCGCCGCAACCCGCAATTGTGGGCGATGTCGGTCGCCTTGGACGACCAAGGTGAAATCGTACCGGGACGGGGAATAACGAGAAAGAGCGGCGCGCGGTCTCCACCCTGTTGCGTCGTGGCCGGGCCGTATTGGAGCAACCGCTCCAGCACCTCACGCTCGTGAACGGTCAAAACGCCGTCGATGAAGTGGACGAATTCGGCACGGACGTCGGTAACAGTCGGCACCCGCCGGCGCAGCGCGGCTAACAGCTTCTTCAAACGAAAAGGCGATAGGGCGGGGCTTCCACGAAAACGCAACATTACCAGAGACTCTTAACGGCCAGGGAAAAGCCGATGATAGCGCAGTCACCGGCAAGCTCGACGTTCCAGTATTAGTCAGAGGTTGACCCAACTGATTCATCCAGCCCGCCCGACAGCGAGTTCTTCAAGCATGACAAGCGCATATCCTCTAAATTTTGATACACTTTGCTCGCAAATCCGCCACTGACAGGAGTACTTTCTATTGACGCAAGCCGAACTGGTCGAACCGTCTGACGCCGCCACTCAAAAGCTCGTCGCGCTGGAACAATTGCGGCTCGTACATCGCAACACTCCGCTCAGTCAGTGGATGTCCTTTTTCATAGCCTTGCTGACGACGCTGGTCTTATGGCCGATCACCAACACCGCCCAGCTTCTGATCTGGCTCGGCGTCGTCGCGATTTCGGTCTTGCTGAGGCTCGCCTTAAGCCGACATTTTTTCAAACTGGATCGGGCGGGAGCAGATTTCTCCATCGTCCGCTGGGAGCGCTGGACCCGACTGAGCGTTTTCCTGTCCGGGCTTATCTGGGGCAACGCCGCCATTTGGTTCTATCCGACGAACAATCCCAGCTACGAGCTGTTTCTGTGCCTGATGCTGGTCGGCGTAAGTACGGCCGCGCTCCCCATGCAGGCCCCACTGGCGGGAGCGTTTGCCCTCTATGCCAGCCCCATCGTCTTACTCCTCAGCCTGATTTTCGTGCTCAAGGGCCAATCCATCTACTCGATCATCGCCATCGCCGCCCTGCTAGAACTTTACACCTGGATTTCCAGCGCCAACCGCTATCGGCTCAACCTCGCCGACAGCCAGCGCTTTCGCTTTGAGAACGAAGCGCTGGTCAAGAACCTGACGGCCTCGAAGGAAGCCGCCTTGGCGGCCAAACACGAAGCCGACTTGGCCAGCCGCGCCAAAAGTGAATTTTTGGCCAACATGAGCCATGAAATTCGCACGCCCATGAACGCCATTCTCGGATTGACGCATCTGGGCCTGGAGGCGTCCCCGGAAAAGCAGCACGAATATCTGAACAAGATTACGGATTCCGCCGGATTGCTATTAAACATCCTCAACGACATCCTCGATTTTTCCAAGATCGAGGCCGGCCAAATCTCTCTGGAACGCGTGGATTTCGACCTGCATCACATCATGGAACATTTGAATAGCATCATCGGCGCGCAGGCTCGGGAAAAACAGCTCGACTTCACGATCCGAATCGATCCGAAAGCGCCCCGCTATCTCCAGGGCGATCCGCTCCGACTGGAGCAGGTACTGATGAATTTGGCCAGCAACGCCGTCAAATTCACGGAACGCGGCGGCGTGACGGTGCGGGTCGCCTTTGCGGGAGAGACCGTCGAACACGTCGTGTTGCGTTATGCCGTTGAGGATACCGGCATCGGGCTGACTTCAGAGCAGCAACAGCGCTTGTTTCAGGCCTTTTCACAAGCGGATTCCTCAACCACCCGAAAGTATGGCGGCACCGGCTTGGGTCTGGCCATTTCCAAGCGGTTGGTCGAGTTGATGGGCGGTGAGATTTGCGTGGACAGCGAATACGGCCGGGGCAGCACCTTCCATTTTTCGGTGCCTTTCACGCGGCTGGAAGATCAGACCGGCGAGCAGCTCGCCCGAACCAGCGCGCGGTCCACCGTCGCCCAGGCCGATCTCGACCGCCTGCGCGGGGCGCGCGTCCTGGTCGCCGAGGACAACGCCATCAACCAGCAAATCATCCGGGAGCTGTTGGAGAAAGCGCACCTTGAAGTGACCTTGAGCGAGAACGGGCTGAAAGCCGTCGCTACGGCGTGCGAACGAGACTTCGACGCGATTCTGATGGACATTCAAATGCCGGTGATGGATGGACTCCAGGCGACGCGGAAACTCCGAAAAATCCCGCGTTTCAAGGATACGCCGATCATCGCCCTGACCGCCAACGTGTTTCAGACGGATATCGAACACTGTAGCGCCGCCGGCATGAACGACCATATCGGCAAACCCATCAAGGTCGATGAGCTGTTCGCCAAACTAGCGCGAGCGCTTTGCAACTCGGGCTTTCAGCCCGCCGACCGCGCGCCGCGCCCGCCCGACAAGCCGGCGCCCGCCCGCTCCACGCCGCCGGCGCCGCTCCCCGCATCCGCCGTGCTGGATCTTGCCACCGCGCTCGGTCGGCTCGGTAACAACGAGGCGTTGCTGAAAAAACTGCTCGCTTTGTTTCATCAGTCCGAAGCCGATACCCTGCAACGAATCCGACAAGCGTTGGCCGCGGGCGATAGGGCACTCGCGCACCGGCTGGCCCATACCTTGAAATCCACCGCTGGCACGGTGGGCGCGAACCGACTCCAAGCGGCGGCGCGCGCGATCGAACAAAGGCTTTTGAACTCGGCCGACCTCAGCGAGCAGTCATGGACGGAACTGGCCGACGCCCATGCCGAAGTGATGGCCGAGCTCGAAACACCCGATCCAACCAGGGAGCCGCCCTGAAAGTGGGCGACCGGCCCACCCGAGCGCCGCCCCCGCCGCCATCTCAGCTACTTGCGCACGCGCAGCAATCCGCTCAAACCGTGCTCGTCAAGAAAAGCGTTGGCGCGCTTGCGGATGGCGGCGGCGTTGTCGAAGGTCATGACTTCCGCCACCAACTCGCGGGCCGCGTCGTAGCCGATGCTGCGGATCATCCACTTGATCTTGAGGACGCTACCCAGATTCATGCTCAAGCTGTTGACGCCCATCGCCAGCAGCAACAAGGCCGACGCCGGATCGCCCGCCATTTCGCCGCAAATACCGATCGGTCGGCCGGCGGCCTGCCCGCGCTCCACGACATGGCGGATCGCCGCCAGCACGGCGGGGTGCAACGGGTCGTACAGCTTGGCGACCCGGTCGTTGTTGCGATCCACCGCCAACAGATACTGAGTCAGATCGTTGCTGCCGACCGAGGCGAAATCCACCATTTGGATCAAGGTATCGATCTGGTAAACCGCCGATGGCACCTCCACCATGATCCCGACGCGCGGATTTTTGATCGCCACGCCTCCCTCGCGCAACTCGGCCTGCGCGCAGTGCAACACTTCCAGAGCGTCGCGCAATTCGCCGACGCTGTTGATCATCGGAAACAGGATCGACAAATTGGAATAAACCGTCCCCGCCCGCAGCATCGCCCGCAGCTGCGACTTGAACAGATCGGGCTGATCCAAGCTGATGCGAATGCCTCGCCAACCCAGAAACGGGTTTTGTTCGACGATGGGGAAATACGGTAGCGGTTTGTCACCCCCCACATCCAAGGTGCGCATGACCACGGGGTACGGGTGCATCATACCCAAAACCCGGGTATAGATGGTCGTCTGCTCCTCCTCGTCCGGAAAGCGGTCGCGCAGGAAAAAGTGCAGCTCCGAGCGGTATAAGCCAACGCCCTCCACCCCGCTGTTGCGCGCGGCGGCGATGTCGGCGAACAGCCCGGAATTGGCATGGAGCTCCAGCCGGTGCCCGTCCACGGTTTCCGCCGACAGATCGCGCAAATATTGCAAATCCCGAGAAAGCTTGGCTTCCTCGGTGATCAGCTTCACGTATTCCTGGCGCAGCGCCGGACTGGGCTGGATGCAAACCCGCATCGTATAGCCGTCCACCACGACCTCGCGTCCATCGAGGCGGCCGGGCGGCAGATTGCTGACGCCGAACACCGCCGGCACGCCCAGGCCGCGCGACAGCAGGGCGACATGCGAAGTGCCGGTGCCGCGCACCGAGACCAAGCCCTTCAATTTCTCGGTCGGCACGTCCAGCAATTGGGAAACGCCGATCTCCTCTCCCATCAAGATCGTGTTGTCAGGATAGCTGCGCTCCGTCGCTTGATCGGTTTTCAAGCGATCCAGCAGCCGCTGTCCGAGATCCAAAATATCGGCGGAGCGCTCTTTCAAATAGGGATCGTCCATCTCCGCGAAGATGTCGGCGTACTCAAAGACGGTGGCCCGCAAGGCACCCGGCGCCCAATTGCCGGCTTGAATCCGATCCAGGGTGCCGTTGACCAAGCTGTCGCTGCTCAACAGCAGG
Source organism: Candidatus Competibacteraceae bacterium (assembly GCA_016713505.1). Taxonomy (NCBI): domain Bacteria; kingdom Pseudomonadati; phylum Pseudomonadota; class Gammaproteobacteria; family Candidatus Competibacteraceae; species Candidatus Competibacteraceae bacterium. The sequence goes on from JADJPA010000001.1 coordinate 2,500,714, forward strand.
GCATAAGCGTCGAACAGCGCCCGGTCGCCGGCCGACAGCAACAACCGCATCCGTTCGCTGACCCGCTGCAATTCGGCCAGCTCCGCCGCCACCGCTTGGCGGAAATTCGCCGCCTCGGCTTCGGTATTCTCGATGTCCTTATCGGGCACCCGGTCCAGCGCGGTGGCCGGAAACACCACCACCGCCTCACCGAGCGCCAAACCGCGCGCGCTGGCCGTTCCTTCCAAAAACAGCGTGCTCGACAAAGCATCGCCGTCGCACCGCTCCAACGCCTGGCGGATTTCCGCTTGGTTGATGCATCCGGCCAACTGCGCGGCCAAGGCCATCAGAAACGATTCTTCGTCGGAGGTGTACTTGCGCTGTTCGCGCTGTTGCGCCACCAACACCCCCAACACCCGGCGCCGGCGGATGATCGGCACGCCGATAAAGCCGTGAAACGGCGCCTCGCCGGTGGCGGCGATATAACGAAACGCGGGGTGGGCCGGGGCGTTTTCGATGTTGACAGGTTCGGCTCGGCTGGCCGCCAAGCCAGTGAGGCCCTGCTCGAATTTCAGGCGGACCTTGCCGATCGCGCTGGGGCGCAGGCCGTCGGTGGCCATCAATACATGCTCGCGGCGGGCGTGATCGCTGATGTAAACCGAGCACACGTCGGTATGGATGGCGGCTTTGACCTGGGTGACGGTCAAATTGAGCGCTTCACTCAGATCGCGGGTGGCGTTGATGTCCTGAACGATGCGCCGCAGGGTATCCAGCATGGAACCATCCTCATTAGGCGACAGGCAGTGAAGCGGAAACGACTGCCGGGATCAGCGGCGCGGGCCGAACACCGTCGAGCGCGATGATCGGCTATCGTCCAGGGTGGCAACAGACGCTGAATGCTCCAAGGGCGGCACCACGGGGATCGACCCCGAAACTTCCAACCGCCGGACCGAGATGACCATGCGGGTAATGACCGGGTGCTGGGAGGTCTCCATCCGCCGCAGCGGCAGGATGACCGGCTGCTTCGGCGTTGCCGCAGCCGGGGTCGATCCTGTCTTTCGGCCCGCGGCGGCACCGGCCGCGCTCGCCGCCATGGGAGCGGCCGGCAGGGGCGACGCAGCTTTTTCAAGTGGCCCAAGCCTCCCTGCTCCCGCCGCGCCACGGAGCGCGGTTGCCGACTTTGCGGCGGCCGCCATTCCCGGCTGGTAAAGGGCCACCAACAGCGGCGCCAGCTCGCGCAACGCCCGCCAGTAAACATGACGTTTGAACGACACCACCGCCCGCAGCGGATACCAATAATCCACCCATTCCCAATGATCGAACTCGGGTCGTTCGGACAAATCCAGCCGTACCGCGTCCTCCTTTCCCAGCATCCGCAACAAAAACCAGACCTGTTTCTGGCCGATGCAGGGCGGCCTGCCGCTCTGACGGATCAAATGCTTGGGCAACCGGTAGCGCAGCCAACCCTTGGTGCAGCCGATCACCTGCACGTGCTCCGGGCGCAGGCCGACCTCTTCGGCCAGTTCGCGAAACATGGCCTGCTCGGGCGACTCATCCCGCTGGATGCCACCCTGGGGAAACTGCCAGGACCGTTGCCCGATCCGTCTCGCCCAGAACAAGCGCCCTTGTTCGTTGCACAGGATGATGCCGACGTTAAGCCGATAACCCTCCGAGTCGATCACGATGAAACCAATGGGTTGAAATTAACGTTCTCATGGTATTTTTTCATAACAAACCACTTTTCGCCATGATACACGCATCGGCTTCACCCGCGGCGCCCAATCCAACCGGAGCCGATTATCATTAAGGGCTTAGCCTGGTCGGCTAACAGCGGCATTCGACCGGCCGCCGCCACCGCGCTGACAACCCGTCCTCAAGGAGTTCACGATGCGTCGCTTGCCTTGCCTGTTCGTTCTGTTGGCGCTGCTGTCCCCGAGCGCCGGCGCGCTTGAAGATATCGCCCTTGCCGTGCCGGCGGCTCAATACCTGCAAGCGATCGGCGAAAACCGCGACGCTGGCGGCCAGTCGAGCGCTGCGCTACTGCAACGGGCGGAGCAACAAGCGCGTCAGAAAAACTGGACCGCCGCCGTTGCCGATTATGAAACCGCCATCGCCGCCGGCGCCGACCCAACCGCGACTTGGTTGAGCCTGAGCCAGCTGTGGCAAGCGAGGGCAGAATCGAACAAGAATGATGAAGAAGCCCGCAAACGCCAGCAAGAACGAACCTTGCAATCCGCTTGGAACGCCTTGCAGGCCGCGCGTATCCCCTACGAACGCGCCCGCGCGCTGTTCCGGTTGGGCGAGTTGTACGATCGCGACAAAGAACCCAAGAAGGCCATCGCCGCATTTCGCGAAGCGCTGGAGCTGGAAGACAGCCCCCGCATCGCCAAGCGCTACCAAGAACTGGTCGACGCCAACGCTTTTCAGATCAAGGGCGTCGAGGTCGAATCCGACAGCGCGACGCCGAAAGTCTGTCTCAAGTTCTCCGACGAGCTCGCCAAGGGCCGGCAGTTGCATTACGAGGATTATCTGCTCATCCAACCGGCTATCCAGCCGGTGGTCAGCGCCCAGGGACAACAACTTTGCGTGGAGGGCGTCAGTCACGGTCAGAGTTACACCCTCAACGCACGGGCCGGCATCCCCTCGGCGACGGGCGAGAAAACGCGCGTCGCTCAGGATTTCAGCGTCCGGGTCGAAGACCGCAAGCCGACGCTGGGCTTTCGCGGCGCCAGCTACGTGCTGCCGAAAAGCGGTGGCCAGCAATTACCCTTGGTCAGCGTCAACCTCGACTCGGCGCGGCTGCGCGTGCTGCGCATCAACGACCGCAATCTGCTACAGCAAATTCAAAGCCGGCGCATCAGCCAGCTTTTGGACGGTAGCGATCTCCAGGATATCAGCCAGCAGTCCGGGGAGCTGGTCTGGGAGGGAACCCTGACGCTGGCCAACGGCGAGCGCAACCAGGAAACCACCACCGCCATTCCGGTCAGCGACATTCTGCGCGACCCGCAGCCGGGCATCTACATCGCCGCCGCCGCACCGACCAAGGAAGACCCGAACGGCGACCAGGAGCGGGCTACCCAATGGCTGGTCGTCTCCGACATCGGTCTGTCTACCCTGCGCGGCGGCGACGGCCTGCACGTTTTCGCGCGCTCGCTGGCCACCACCCAACCGCTGGCCAAACTGGAATTGCGCTTGTATGCCCGCAACAACAGTGAATTGGGCAAGGCATTTACCGACGAGAAGGGCTATGTCCGCTTCGATCCCGGCTTGTTGCGCGCCGACGGTGGCCGCGAACCGGCGGCGCTGATGGCGTTCGGCGACGGCGACTACAATTTTCTCGATTTGACCAAGCCGGCTTTCGACCTCAGCGACCGGGGCGTCGAGGGCCGCGCCGCGCCGGGCGCGGTCGATGCTTTCCTGTATACCGAGCGCGGCGTCTACCGGCCCGGCGAAACCGTGGAGCTGATGGCGCTGGTTCGCGATGGCCGAGGCTACGCCCAGCCGGACGCGCCGCTGCTGCTGAAAGTGTTCCGACCGGACGAAGTGGAAACCGCGCAACTACGGCCAGGCAATCCGGCGCTGGGTGGCTATCACGCTCGCATCCCTCTGGCTCTGAACGCACGTACCGGAAGCTGGACGGTGAAAGCCTACGCCGATCCCAAAGGCGAAGCGGTCGGCCAGATCAGCTTTCAGGTCGAAGATTTCGTACCGCAGCGGCTGAAGCTGGAATTGAGCGCGGCGGCTACCGTGCTCAAACCCGGCGAACCGACGGCGGTGGACATCAACGGCCGCTTTCTCTATGGCGCGCCGGCGGCCAATCTGAAGACCGAAGCCGAAATCGTGCTGGCTGAAGACCCTAACCCCTATCCCGCTTTTCCGGGCTATCGCTTCGGACTGGCGCAAGAGAGCTGGACCGTCCAGCGGTTTCCGGTGGCGCTGGCCGGCACCGACGCTCAAGGCAAGGCACAGGCGCAAATCAACCTGAAAGAGCGCCCCGACACCAGCCGTCCGCTACAGGCGCGGGTGCGGGTATCGTTGTTCGAGCCCGGCGGCCGGCCGGTGACTCGCAGCCTGAACCTGCCCTATCGCACCCAACCCTTCGCCATCGGCATCAAACCGCGCTTCGGCGATGACGGGGTCCAGACCGGCCAGGAAGCCGGCTTCGAAATCATCGCTCTCGATCCGCTGGGCCAGCCGCAAATCAGGAACGGCCTGCGCGCCGAGCTGGTGCGCGAGGACTACCAATACTACTGGTATCACCACGAAGGCCGCTGGAATTACAAAATGGTCGTGCGCGACAGCGCGCCGGTGGCCAGCCAGACCTTGAATCTGGTCGCCGGTCAGCCGGCGCTGGTGACGCAGCGCGGGCTGGATTGGGGCCATTACCGGCTGGACGTAACCGACCCCAGCACCGGCGTCGCCGCCAGCGTGCGCTTCACCGCCGGTTGGTTCGAGGGTCCGAGTCAGAGCGATACCCCCGACCAGATGAAAGTGACCTTGGACAAACCGCGCTATCAAGCGGGTGAAACCGCCAAAATCTTTCTCCGAGCGCCGTTCGCCGGCCAGGTACTGCTGAACGTGGTCGGCGACCGGCTGTGGTCGAGTAAAACCGTCAGTGCTCCGGCCGAAGGTACGACCGTCGAATTGCCGATTCCCGCCGAGTGGGGTCCGGGGGTCTACATCGCCGCCACCGCGTTTCGCGCGGCGGATCATGGTGCCCCGCGTGGGCCAGGACGGGCTATCGGCGTCGTCTGGGCGGGTTTGGATCCGGCGCCGCGCACGCTGAACATCGCCATCGACGCGCCAACCGAGTGGAAACCGCGCCAGACCGTCGAACTGCCGGTCGCGGTGGCCGGTCTGGACCCCGGCCAGCCGGCCTATATAACCGTCGCCGCCGTGGATGAGGGCATCTTGCAACTGACCGACTTCCTGACCCCAGACCCCATCAAGTATTTTCTGGGCAAGCGACGGTTGGGCCTGCAACTGCTGGACCTATACGGCAAATTGATTGAAACCGGCGGCCGGCCGGGCCAGCTCAAAGCCGGCGGCGATGCCGACAGCCGGCAACTGGATGCCTCCGGGGTGCGGACGGTGAAGACCCTGGCGCTGTTTTCCGGCCCGGTGGCGCTGGACGCCAACGGACAAGCCAGGATTCCGCTGGCCCTGTCCGACTTCAACGGCCAGCTGCGGCTGATGGTGGTGGCCTGGGATCGCAACCGGGTCGGACGGGCTGAAGCAACGCCGCTGGTGCGCGATCCGCTGGTCGCCCGCGTTTACCTGCCGCGCTTTCTAGCGCCTAAAGATGAAAGCCGCATCGCCGTCACCGTCCAAAATCTCAATGCGCCTCCGGGCGATTACACGGTCCGGCTCAGCGCCGGCGGCGCGGTGGCCGTCGATGAACCCGCCACGTTCACGTTCACAGTCGCGGAACCCCGTAACCAGAACGCCGAGACCCAGACTTTTGTGTTGCGGGGCGTACAACCCGGCGTAGGACAAGTGCGGCTGCATCTGAACGGACCCAATGGCTTTGAATTGGTCCGAGACTCCGAAATCGGCGTGCGTCCGGCGCAGACCATCACCATGGCCCGCACCGCCCGCCGGCTGAATCCCGGTGAATCGTTGCGGCTCGATTCCAGCTTGCTGCGCGACTATTTTCCCGGCACCGGTCAACTCAAACTCAGTTTCAGCAGCCGACCCAATTTCAATGTACCTGATTTGCTGGCGCAACTGGATCGCTATCCCTACGGTTGTCTGGAACAAACCGTCAGCCGCGCCCTGCCGCTTTTGTACTTCAATCAAGTCGCCGAGGTCTGGATCGGTCAAAACACCACCGAGGCGGGGCTACGGGCGCGCGTGCAGGAAGCGATCGAGCGCATCTTGACCCTGCAAGACGCCAACGGCGGTTTCGGCTTGTGGCATCCCAACAGCGCAATCGAGGACTGGCTGTCGGCTTACGCCATGGACCTCCTGGTCCGCGCCCGTCAGGAACGGTATCTGGTGCCGGAGTCCGCCTACCAGCATGGGCTGACGCGCTTGCAAGAGCGCCTGAATGCCGACGAGTTCGACGATGAGCAGCTCGGCTGGCGAGCCTATAACCTGTATGTGCTGGCCCGAGCCCAAAAAGCCGCCATCGGCGATCTGCGCTACCTGCATGATAATTATCTACAAAAACTGCCGAATGCGCTCGCGCAAGCGCAACTCGGCGCGGCGCTGGCCCGCTATGGCGAACTGGGGCGAGCCAAGGAAGCCTTTACCGCCGCCTTGAATCGAAACGCCAATCGGTCAACCTCGGTACGCGATTACGGCAGCCCCTTACGCGACCGGGCAGCGCTGCTGGCGCTGCTCGCCGAAGCCGGGCTATTGCCGGAACGAGTGCCGCCACTGGCCGAGGAGCTGGCCGCCGACGTCAACCAACGCACCTACACCAGCACCCAGGAACAAGCCTGGTTGTTGCTGGCGGCGCAAGCCTTGCTGAAACAGCGCGGGCAATTGCGGCTGGCGGTGGACGAACGGCCAGCGACCGCCGATCCCTCCTACCTCTCGCCCACCGCCGAACAGTTGGCCAAGGGTACGACCGTGGCCAATCAGGGGGACGATCCGATCTGGACCGTCACCAGCCTGAGCGGCGTACCGACCGCTCCACAACCACCCGCCTCGGAAGGCTTCACGCTCAGTCGCCGCTATTACACCCGCGGCGGGAAAGAAGTGGATTTAGGTCAGATCCGCCAAAACGATCTCTTGGTGGCGGTCATCACGGGTGAAGCGCGGGGCCGTGAAAAACAACAAGCGCTGGTGGTGGATTTGTTACCGGCGGGACTGGAAATCGAAAATGCCCGTCTGGACCACAATGCTTCAACCGTGGAAATCACCTGGCTGCCCGAGTTGACCGATACCCTCCACGCTGAATTTCGCGACGACCGTTTCGCGGCCGCGCTAGACATGGCGCAAGGCGGCAAGCGGAAATTCACTCTGGCCTACTTGATTCGCGCGGTGACACCTGGCACCTATCAACAACCGGCGATTTATGTGGAAGACATGTACAAACCTTGGCAGTTCGGACGCGGGGCGGCGGGGATCGTGCAAGTGCAATGAGTGGTAAAAGCCCTGCGATAGAGCGACTAGCCCACCTTTAGCAACAGCGCTCAGCTCCTTTCTGGCCACGGATGGCCCTTGCCTCAGGCTGCAAACTTTAGCCGTCACTGTAACAAATAATAATCATTTTTTGATCATTTAAAATAAAATCATCACTTTTAAATATCACATTAATGAAAAAAAATTTAAAATAATGACAAAAAGGAGTAAATCTAAAATTTTACAAGAAAGTCTCAACGACCACCGGAAGCGTCGCGGCAAGACCTCGAATGCGCTAACGCACCTTGCAGCCCATCGATTCCCTCGCAGGCTCAGGCTTTGCCTAGACCAGCAAAACACTCCATTGCATTACCCGATCCAGCAAATAGCCGATTGATTTAATCAGTTTTTCTTTATTTAATAATTTTATTAAAAATCAGTCTTTTATTAAAAAATGGCTATTTGGACTTTCAAGAAAATAACTCTAAATAAACTAGGAAATATTTATTAATACTACCTTTGAATATTTCAATAAACATAATTCTAGTGTTAATTTATTGCGGCTTAAATCCATTGCTTTTCAAGCGAGCATATCGCCCCGAATATGCATCATTAAATATACATAAGAAAAATTAATATACATAATTAGAATAAATGATTATAATAATAATATACAATATAATACATTAATTTCATTTAAATCTGGTTTTCTGCCAAATAAAAAGCCATTCAATTTAAAACACCGCTCGCTTAAAATCCGTTTTCTCCCCTCAATTAAAATACGAGTAAGTTTGATGTAAAAAGAAATAGCCACTTACCGGTAGTTGCGCTTTAATATACTCAAAGGGGTTTCAATATCGTTTTTAATATTGTAGGATGCTTTCCAGTCAAATAATTCTCCTCAATAATTCAAATGAGGTGAACTATAAAAACAGCGAATTTCCAACAAGTTAGCAATAGTCTTTAATTAATCAGATGTTCAATTTATAACGCTTTATGCGCTTTGTGAAAGAAGTATTTCTAAAATATTTCCATTAAAATTACCTTGCTTAATATTGTTAAGCTGATTTATAAAACATCAAATGACTGACGGAAGGATAGCGCCGCACGGCTATTCTAAATAACCCGCCATATCGGTCAGAATTAACGGTTACCCTTGCCGCATTGAGGTAGCCAATAAAAACCCAACTATCGAAAATATATTGAGGCCCACCACTACTTTTCTTAACGGCAACTACCTGACTTTCTGATAAAACGACCGTCTTGTACGTTGCGTTGCTCAACAAAAAAACAATGAATAAAAAAACGTCGCAACCCATACGCCCCCCCCAAAACCTTGACTGCCCAGCCCCAGCGCCGCACTTCCCTTCGATAGCCCAAGTCGTTAGCGACACTCGCTTGGGCAGAATCAGTCAATCCGCCAGTGCCGCATCACGCTCGAAATCATGGCGCTACTTTGAGGACTAGCGTTCTGAACGATTAAAGCTTTATCCCTCGCCTTCCCATCCATCAAAAAGCATACGGGAGACCGCTCCAATGCTCGCTTTCGCTAACGCTTATCCCTTACTCACCATCAATTCATTCGGGCCTCATACGTCGCACCCCTTGAGTCGCTCGCCCCAACCGATAAAAAGTATAACGACGAGCATGGCCGCAGCGTCCCCTTTCGATAATCGCGAAGCGAAATGCGAAAGACTCCTATCAAGGAAACCGGCGCTGGCCATTGCTTCTCCAGGCAGCGCGCTCTTCTTTGCTGGCTTGATGTTTTTCCTGTTTCTTGCCAGCTTACCCGTTCAAGCGGCCACGCTGACCCTGACTTGGAGCGCCAGCTCCGGCCCGGTGGCGGGCTATCGGGTGTCTTACGGCTCTCAAAGTCATAATTACCAATCCACCGCACCCGCCACCCCGAACTTGATTGGCACCACCAGCTACACAACCCCCGATTTGCCGGCCGGAACCTATTATTTCGCGGTCAAAGCCTTCGATAGCGCCGGCAACAGCAGCGACTATTCTAACGAGGTCAGCAAAACCATCACGGCGAGCGTGGCGGCTCCCACCGCCAATTTCAGCGCCAACAAAACGACGGGCGCCGCGCCTCTGGCGATCAATTTCACCGACAGCTCGACCGGCACTATCACCAGCCGCTCCTGGGATTTTGGCGACGGCACCACCAGCACCACGCAAAATCCAGCGAAGACTTATTCGAGTCCGGGTACTTATACCGTCAAGCTCACAGTCACCGGATCGGGAGGCAGCAATACCGCCACCAAAACCAATTACGTTTCGGTTTCCGTGCCTAGCGCGTCTACCCCCCCTAGCACGGCGGCGCCTGTCGCCAGCTTCAGCGCCAGCCCGACCAGCGCCACCACCGCAACCTCGATCAACTTCACTAATACCTCGACCGGCAACAGCACGAGTTGGTCCTGGAATTTTGGCGACGGCACCACCAGCACCGCCAAAAACGCCATCAAAACCTATACCAACCCCGGCACTTATACCGTCAAGCTCATCGCCACGGGGCCCGGCGGCAGCAATACCGCGACTAAAACCAACTACATTTCGATTTCAGCGGCTTCGCCGGCAGCCAGTTTCAGCGCAACCCCCACTTCGGGACCAGCGCCGCTGTCCACGACGTTCAAGAATACGTCGACCGGCACCATCACCAGTTACTCCTGGAACTTCGGTGACGGCACGACCAGCACCTCAGCCAATCCTACGCATACCTACTCCAAGACAGGCACTTACACAGTCAGCCTGACCGCTACTGGACCAGCCGGCAGCAACAGCAAGACGCAGACCAGCTATATCACGGTGGCTGGCGCCGGTACCAAAACGGGCGGCTTGGTCGCTGCTTACAATTTTGAAGAGGCCAGCGGCACCACCGCGCTCGACACTTCCGGGCAAGGGAACCAGGGCACCATCAGCGGTTCCACTCGGATCGCCGGCAAGTACGGGAAAGCGTTATCCTTTGACGGGGTTGACGATTTAGTCACGGTCAACGACTCGGCCAGCCTGGACCTGACGACCGGAATGACGCTGGAAGCATGGGTATATCCCAGCACTAACGAGGGCTGGAAGCCCGTGATTGTCAAAGAGATAGATTCTCTTTACTACCTTTATGCCAGCACGGCTTTTGGCAATGCGCCAGCCATGGGCGCCAAAATCGGTAGTTACCCATTGCTCTACGGCGATACCGCGTTGCCTGGCAACGGCTGGACTCATCTAGCCGCCACTTATGACGGTACCGCGGAGCGCCTTTACCTAAACGGCACATTGGTGGCTCAACGCTCGGTGAGCGGCACCATGGAAATCTCTGCCAATCCATTGAGAATCGGCGGGAGCAGCCATTGGGGAGAATATTTCAGTGGCCGCATCGATGATGTTCGCATCTACAACCGCGCCCTGACTCTGAGCGAGATTCAAACCGATATGAATACACCGGTGAAATAATCCCCGCGCCAAGCTGTGCTCTTAGGACTCCGGTGGCGTTTATCGGCCACCGGAGCCTACCGGAGCTTAAGCCACCACGCCGCGCGGCCACCGAGCGACACCGCCAACCCGCCGGACTCGATACCGCTCTCAACCAGCGCCTGATGGTCGATTCGACCGGCCTTTCAACCGCTCAAGCCGCCACCAAGCTTCGAGCACGCACGCGACCGACCAAGCTTGGGAAGGGGCGCCACGAGGAGAGTGAGGCGGCGCGCCATCGAAAATTTCGCTGATGGTGCCCAAACCCGCATCCAACAGGTGATCGCGGATCGGCTCCAGCCAGGCCTGCGCCTTAGCGGCATCGCCATGCACCCGATAAACCGCCAGCGCATAATGACCCAGCAGCCAACCCCAAACCGGACCCTGGTGATAGCTGCCGTCGCGTTCTAAAACGCCGCCGCTGTAGCAGCCTGTGAATTCAGCATGACGCGGCGTCAACGAACGCAAGCCGTAAGACGTGAATAACTCGCGACCGCAAACCCGCATCACAGCCTGTCGGGCGCTGGAATCGAGCGGGCTGTGCGACAGGCTGACCGCCAAAAGCTGGTTCGGACGAATCCGCGCATCATCGCCATCGGGACCGTCTAGCACATCGAACAATCCCTCCCCATCGGGGCGGATAAAGCGCTGGAAACCTTGCTGGGATTGCGCGGCCAGCCCTTCGTAAAAGGCCGACGACTGGCCGAGCCGGCGAGCGCAATCGGCCACGACGCGCAGCGCGTTATACCAGAGCGCATTGATCTCCACCGGCTTGCCGATGCGCGGCGTCACCACCCAATCATCGATTTTGGCATCCATCCAGGTCAGTTGCAGGCCCGGCTCGCCGGCACGCAACAACCCATCGCGGGGATCCATGCCGATGCCGTAACGGGTTCCGGCGACATGCCAAGCCACGATCTCCTGCAAGACTGGGAAGGCTTCAAGCAAGAGATCGGTTTCACTCCTGTCCTCCAGGAAAGCCCGCCATGCTTCGACGTACCATAACGCGGCGTCGACGGTATTGTAAGCCAGTGCCTCTCCCGCCGTGGGAAACACATTGGGCAACATGCCCCGATCGATGAAGCGGGCGAAGGTGAGCAGGATGCGACGGGCGACATCGTCACATCCGGTAGCCAGCGTCAGACCGGGCAACGCGATCATGGTGTCCCGACCCCAATCGCCGAACCAGGGATAACCGGCGATGACCGATTGGCCTTCCGGCAGCTCCGGCAGCGGCCGGGCAAAGACAAAACTGTCGGCAGCCAACACCAATTGCCGTATCCAGTCCGGCGCCCGGCGCAATTCGGGCCCGCGCTCCCGCGCGTGGTCCAACAAGTCCATTTCTCGCCGCTGGCAGCGGTGCAACGCCGCGTTCAAATCCAGCGAGTTACGCTCATCAAGGCTGGCGACGACTCCCGTCCACACCCCAAGCGCTAAAGGCAGCACCGCTTCGCCCACACAAAGATGGTGGTCGCGGTCCGCCAGACCCCGCTCCCGCTCCAGCGGCAGATCGAAATTTTCGAACCAAGTCACCTCACCCTCGATCACACCACCGACGACCCATAGTCGTAGCGCAGTCTCCGCGGTACGAATCACCCGCTCGGACGGGGTTGGCGCTTCGATCACCGGTTGAAAGGCTGCCATTTCGGTGGTGGCGTGATGGTCGCGACTGTTGACCAACAGCCGCACCCGCAAAAGTGGGCTGCGTCCGGCACCGTTCGAAAGCAAGCGATAAACCACATAGGTGGTATTCGCGCCTGGCTCCAGCCAAATCCGCTGCTCCAACACGAGATCGCCCACGGCAAAACGCCAGACCGGCATCCGGCCTTCCAGGCGGAAGGATTCGACATGCACGTAGCCCCGCGGATCGACGACCGTCTCGCTCCAGCGGTTGCTGCACAAGGCAACTTCCTGCGCCCCGTCCAGCAAAATGGCGTCAGCCTTGGCGAACAGCAACCGGCGATCCAACGGCGACCGCACCGGGGCGATGAGCAGACCGTGGTAACAACGGGTCAAAGTGCCGGCCACGGTGCCGGCCGCGTAGCCGCCCAAGCCGTTCGCCAGCCACCATTCGCGCCGCTCGGCCTGACTCAGCTCGCCGCAAACGGCCCGGCCGAACCGGATGAAACACGGCCGGCTGTCATCTTCGTGGGGTGGTGCGTCGTTCGTCACACGCCTTGATCCTTTTGAATCGCCACTCACGGAGATGGCGGTTTTTCGAATGTGAGCCGCTCGCCGATGCGGATGCCGCGCCGCGCCGCCTCACCGGCGTTGATCTCCAAAATGTAGCGCACGGTCGGCGTCTGGCTCGGATAAAGCGGACAGTTCGCTATCTTGCAGGGCGGCGCTTCCGCCACGATCTGAGACAAGCGCCCTTCGCTGTCAAAATACAGCAAATCCAACGGGATAAGGGTGTTTTTCATCCAGAATACCGCCGGTCCCGGCGGCTGGACGAACAACATGCCCCGGTCGTCAGGCAGCGCGGCGCGGTACATCAGACCGCGTTCGCGCTGTTCGGGAGTTTGGGCCAACTCCACCTGAAATTCCGCCGATCCGACCGTCAACCGAGTCAACTCCGCGGTTACGGCCACAATAGGCTGAACGCAAACCATCAAAACCGTTGCAACCAAACCAAAATGACGCATGTCGCTCACCCTTCAAAAATTCGCGAACCCTCGGAATTTCAAGCCATCCACCCCCGATCCGACCTTGTCAGCGCCGCGCCTTCTCGTCAAGATAAGCGCCCCGCAACACACGAGCACTATTATCCACATCATGGATTTTGAAGTCTTTAACACCGAGGGCGCGGCGCGCCGCGGCCGGTTGAGCTTCCCACGCGGCACGGTGGAAACCCCGGCCTTCATGCCGGTCGGCACCTACGGCACAGTCAAGACGCTGACCCCGGAGGAGGTGCGCGCCAGCGGCGCCGAAATCATCCTCGGCAACACCTTTCACCTGATGTTGCGGCCCGGCGCGGCCATCATCGAACAACACGGCGGCTTGCACGGTTTCATGCACTGGAACGGGCCGATTCTGACCGATTCCGGCGGCTTTCAGGTATTTAGCCTGGCGGCGATTCGCAAGATCACCGAAGCCGGCGTGAAATTTCAGTCGCCGGTGGACGGCGGCACGGTATTTCTGGGACCGGAGGAATCAATGGCGGTCCAGCGTTCGCTCGACTCGGACATCGTCATGATTTTCGACGAATGCACCCCCTATCCGGCCACCGAAACGGAAGCGCGTCGATCCATGGAACTGTCGCTGCGCTGGGCGCGACGCAGCAAGATCGCCCACGGCGACAACCCCGCCGCGCTGTTTGGCATCGTGCAGGGCGGGATGTATCCAACCCTGCGCCGGATTTCAGCGGAGGGCTTGCGCGAGATCGGTTTCGACGGCTACGCCATCGGCGGGCTGGCGGTGGGCGAACCATCGGCGGAGCGGCTGCGGATTCTCGACGCGACCGTGCCGCTGCTCCCGCCGGAGGCCCCGCGCTATCTGATGGGCGTCGGCAAGCCGGAAGACATCGTCGAAGCGGTGCGTCGGGGCGTCGATTTGTTCGACTGCGTGCTGCCGACTCGCAACGCCCGCAACGGCCATCTTTTCACCCATCACGGCGACATCCGCATCCGCAACAGCCGCTATCGCCACGATGACCGCCCCCTGGACGAACGCTGCGGCTGTTATACCTGCCGCCATTACAGCCGCGCCTACCTGCGCCATCTGGACCAGTGCCGCGAAACTCTCGGCGCCCGGCTCAATACCATTCACAACCTGCACTACTATCAGGAGCTCATGCAAGCCCTGCGCGAAGCCATCGCCGGTCAGCGACTGGCGACATTCGCCGCGGAACTTTACGAAAAGCGCGGGCAAATCGCCCTACCCGTGTATAATGACGCGCTTTAAAAATCAGCCTCGAACCCCGCCCCCGCACCAATGCCGCCTGCCCTTCCCGATTCGCTGCGAGCGCGCCCGCGGCACGAGGCTAGCTATCACCGAGGAGTCCCATGGAAAGCCTATTGAACTTCTTCATCCAAGACGCCGCCGCTCAGACCGCCACCGGCGCTTCCGCCAACGGCGCGATGGGGTTGATGAACCTGCTGTTTCCCATCATCTTGATCGCGGCGTTTTACTTCCTGTTGATCCGCCCGCAGACCAAGCGCGCCAAGGAACACAAGCAAATGGTGGACGGCCTGAAGAAAGGCGATGAAATCGTCACCGGTGGCGGCGTGCTGGCGCGTATCACCGATGTAGGCGACAACTTCGTTCAGGCTGAAATCGCCGACGGCGTGCAGATCAGGGTTCAAAAGCAAGCGATCGGCTCGCTGATGCCCAAGGGCACCTTTAAAGGAAATTTGTAATCGCGCCCCCGGCGCTCACGCGGGAATCACCGTTTCATGTCTACTCCGCACGCCCTGAACCAATACGCCTGGTGGAAATACCTGCTGATCGGCCTCGTCATTTTTTGGGGGCTGATCTTCGCGCTACCCAATCTGTTTGGCGAAGATCCCGCCGTGCAGATTTCCGGCGCCCGCGCCAACATTCCCATCGACGCCGCGTTTCAAACTCGGGTCAGCACCGTACTCGAAGCCGAAAAGCTGCCGCACAAACGCCTGGAATTGGAAGCTGACCGTCTGTTGATCCGCTTTTCCGACTCTGAAGAACAACTCAAAGCCGCCGACATCCTCAAGGACCGCTTGGGCCGCGACTATATCGTCGCCCTCAATCTCGCCTCCTCGGCGCCGTCCTTCCTGCGCGCGCTCGGCCTGAATCCGATGTATCTGGGTCTGGATTTGCGCGGCGGCGTGCATTTTTTAATGCAAGTCGACATGGACGCCACCGTCAAGCAGGTCGAAGACAGCTACGTGGATGAAATCCGCAGCCAATTGCGCAACGATAAAGTGCAGTACACCTCGGTGGGCCGCGCCGCGACCGGCGGCGTCCAGGTCGAGTTCAAGGACGCCGCCGAACGCGACAAGGCCGCGCCGCTGCTGCGCAAGAGCCTCGGCAACCTGCAACAAAGCGAGGTAGGGCCGCTCGGCCTCAAGCTGACACTCGGCGAGCGCGAAATCAAGGAAAAACGCGATTTCGCCCTGCAACAGAACATCACCACCCTGCGCAACCGGGTCAACGAACTGGGAGTCGCCGAACCGATCATCCAGCAGCAGGGCAGCGACCGGATCGTGGTGCAGCTGCCCGGCGTTCAGGATACCGCCCGCGCCAAGGAAATCCTGGGGGCGACCGCCACCCTGGAATTCCGGCTGGCCGATGAGGAAAACGATTGGACTCAAGCGGCCAGCACCAATCGGATTCCCATCAATTCGCGGTTGTACAAAGACCGGCAAGGCCGGCCGGTGCTCCTGCAAAAACGGGTAATGCTGACCGGTGATTCCATCGTCGACGCTTCCTCCGGCCTCGACCAGCAGAACGGTGGGCCGGCGGTGTTCATTTCACTGGATGGCAAAGGCGCCAGCCGCATGGAAGCCGGCACCAAGGACAACATCGGCAAGCGCATGGCGGTGGTGTTCATCGAAAATAAAACTGAAACCAAACGGGTGGACGGCGAACTTAGAAAGAACACCTACACCGTTGAAGAGGTGATCAACGTCGCCACCATCCGCGACCGGCTGGGCCGGCGCTTCCAGATCACCGGCCTGGACAGCACCCGCGAGGCCCGCGATCTGGCCTTGCTGCTGCGGGCCGGCGCGCTGGTCAGCCCCATCGAAATCATCGAGGAGCGCACGGTCGGCCCTAGCGCCGGCAAGGAAAACATCGCCCAGGGCTTCCGCGCCGCCGCCATCGCGTTGCTGGTAATCGCCGGTTTCATGATCTGGCGTTACAAAATCTTCGGTCTGATCGCTACCGCCGCGCTGGTGGCCAACGTCGTGCTGCTGATCGCCGCTCTGTCGATGCTGCAAGCGACCCTCACCTTGCCCGGCATCGCCGGCATCGTGCTGACCATGGGCATGGCGGTGGACGCCAACGTGCTGATTTACGAGCGCATCCGCGAGGAGCTGCGCAACGGCAACAGCCCGCAGGCGGCGATTCACGCCGGTTTCCACCGGGCGTTTGACACCATCCTCGATTCCAATCTGACTACCCTGATCGCGGCGATCATGCTGTTCGGCTTTGGCACCGGCCCGATCAAGGGCTTTGCGGTCACGCTCAGCATCGGCATCCTGACTTCCATGTTCACGGCGGTCACCGGCTCGCGGGCGCTGGTCAACCTCCTTTACGGCGGCCGCAAGCTGCACACATTGACCGTCTGAACGGCGGATGGAAACACGCATGAGACCCTTCTTCAGCCTTTACGACACCCACATCGATTTTCTGCGCTGGCGCAAGCTGGCGATGATCTGGTCGGTCGTGGTGCTGTTAATCGCCATCATCGCGCTGCTGGTCCGAGGCATGAATCTGGGGCTGGATTTTACCGGCGGCACGGTGTTGGAAGTGCAATACCCGCAACCGGTGGAAATTCCGAAGATCCGTGAAACGCTGGCCAAGGCTGGTTTTGGCGCGGCCCAAACCCAGCATTTCGGCACCGCCCGCGACGTACTCATTCGTATTCCGCCGCACGGCGAACAGAACAACGCCGCCACGCTGAGCAATGAGGTGCTGCGCGCCCTGCAAACCGCCGAGGGCGGCGCGGGCGCGACCTTGGCGCGGGCGGAATTCGTCGGCCCGCAAGTCGGCCAGGAGCTGGTGGAACAAGGCGGACTGGCGGCGCTCGGCGCGCTGGCCGGCATCCTGGTCTACGTGATGTTCCGCTTTGAATGGCGGCTGGCGGTCGGCACCATCGCCGCCACCATCCACGACGTGCTGTTCACGGTCGGCTGGTTTTCGCTGTTTCAGATCGAGTTCGATCTGACAGTGCTGGCGGCGGTGCTGGCGGTGATCGGCTACTCGGTCAACGACACGGTGGTGGTGCTGGATCGCATCCGCGAGAACTTCCGCAAGCGCCGCAAAGGCTCCACGCTGGAGATCATGAACTCGTCGATCAATGAAACGCTCTCGCGCACCATCATGACCAGTTTCGTGACGCTGCTGTCGGTGATCGTGATGTATTTCTTCGGCGGTGTGGTGATGCGCGGTTTTTCCATCGCCATGATCATCGGCATCATGGTCGGCACCTACTCGTCAATCTATATCGCCAGCGCCACCGCGCTCTATCTGGGCATCAGCCGCGAGGACTTGCTGCCCCGCGCCAAGGAAACGGCCGACGAGCATCCCTGAGCGATCCTCCGAAAACGCAAGAGGGAGGCTTTTAGCCTCCCTCTTTGCTTCTATCGCAACGCGATGAGGCTTAATGGGGGGTCCGAAGTTGGGTGAATGGGTCAGACTCGTCCAACTGTGGTATCGCCAGATTCGCTTGTGTGCTATCTTTACGTTGCAGCGTATCGCTTGCTACGCCCCGAATGACCAAGCGCGCCCAGCCGGCCGCGATCAGCCACAGCAGGACGCCCAACGCGACGGGACCGCCCGCCGCGGTGCCTAGTCCGTAGGCGATGCTGGCCAAACCGCTCAACCAGAACACGCCGATCGGGGCGGCGGTGCAGGCCACGCAGCCGTAACGGACCACGGCCGCCGGGGGAATAAAAAGTGCGAGCACGGTTCTCTTCATGACCTATTCCTCAGGGGAGTTACCAAGAGCTGTCGGCCAAGGAGGGCGACAAAGGGAAGGAAGTGTATATCCGTATATTCAATCTAGGTTCCAATTGCTTATTAATATAATGTCATCGACTCGCAAACGCGAGACGTTTGTCGTTTGTCCGATTAAAAGTCTGCCGCGCCTCGTTGCAAAACCGCACCACGTCCAATATAACTAACAATTCTGATGCTGTAGGAGGTTTGAATGAACATCAAAAAGGCACTGGTGGTGGATGACTCGAAAGTTGCTCATCTCACCTTGCGCAAGCTGCTGCTGGAGCGCGGTGTCGAGGTCGATTGGGTCGGATCGGGTGAAGACTGCATCAAATATCTGGACAACAAGAAACCCGATATCATTTTCATGGATGTCATGATGCCCGGCATGGACGGTTTCGAAACCAGCCGGGCCATCACCGGGCAAAACCTCCAGGATTCTCCGCCCATCATCATGTGTTCCGCCAATGCCACCGACGAGGACAAGCGGGATGCCAAGGAAAGCGGCGCGGTCAGTTTTCTGTCGAAGCCTTATACCCCCAACCAGCTCGACGCCGTGCTGCGCGCCGTCGGTGAAGGAACCGCCGTCATCTCGCTGGAAGAAGCGGCGACCCCCGCGACCGCGATTCCGATGCCGACCGTGGTCGAAAAACCGACGCCGGCTCCCGCCGCGCCTTCGCTCGCGACCAGAGAGGCGCCAGCCACGCCAACGCTCGCTGAGGGCGCTGGCGATATCGAGCAGCTCGCCGAACGCGTCGCCTGGGCGGCGGCCGAGAAGGTCGCTCGCGACATCATTCAAGAACTGGTGCCCAATTTAGCTCGGGAAATCGCCACGCAAACCGCGCGCGGCGTTTCCGAAGACCTGGGACGGCGCGCGGCCCACGCGGCGGTGCGCGCCGCTCAGGAAGCCGCCAAACAGGTGGCTACCGAAATCGCCCGAGGCACCGCCGAACGTACGGCGCGCAGCGCCGCCCAGGAAAGCGCTCGCAGCGTGGCCGAACAAGCGGCCCGCGAAGTCAGCGAAGGCGTTTCCCAGCGCAACGTCGCCCGGAGCTTGGAGCTGAACCGCGAGGAATTGCTCAAGGAACTCGAAACTCAGATCGACCAGCAGAGCAAGGCCAACCTGACCCTGCTCACAGCCAACCCGGAATTCAAACAGCAGCTCGTGCAAACGGTCCGCTCGGGCATTCAACCGGTGATCGAAACCATTGCTCGGGAAACCGCCGAGCGGGCGATTTTGCAAGCCGGCGCCAACCTCGGCGCGTCGGCCGAAAGCTCCTTGGCCTCACGCGTCACCTTGGCGCTGACGCTGGGCATCGTCGCGTTGGTCGGTTCGGCCGCTGCCTTGTTGGGGTACGTTTTCAAGCTGTTTTGAAGCACAGCGCCGCCGCGCGGTTGGCCTCCGGCCGGTTTTCGGTAACGGCGTGGTGGTGTTGCCGCAAGCGGGTGTTGGAATGGAGGTCTCATGCGCCAATCGATTCAGCGTTCGCGCTGGCTTGGTCCGCTCCTGTCAGCTCTGCTGTGCGCGCTGTCGCCGGGTACGGGCTGGTCCGATGTCACCCCCTACAACCTCCTCGACCGCATCCATCCGGTCGCGGCTCGCAACGGCATGGCCGTCACCCAGGAAGCGCTAGCCACTCAAGTCGGCGTGGCTATCCTGCGGCAAGGCGGCAACGCGGTGGATGCCGCGGTGGCGATCGGTTTTGCGCTGGCGGTCACGTTGCCCCAGGCCGGAAATTTGGGCGGCGGCGGCTTCATGCTGGTTTACGATGCCGCTGAAAAGCAAAGCGAAGCCATCGACTTTCGGGAAGTCGCACCGGCCGCCATCCGGCGAGATTTCTATCTGAATGAAAAGGGCGAGGTGGACGAAACCCGCATCCGCCACAGCCATCAGGCCGCCGGCGTGCCGGGCACCGTGGCCGGACTGGCGCTCGCTCACGGCCGCCACGGCCATTTGCCGTGGCCGCAACTGCTCGCGCCCGCCATCCGTTTGGCCGAACAAGGGATCGCGGTCAGCCCCGAACTGGCCCAATCGCTTCAGGAATCCCGCGGGCGCATGGCGCGCTGGCCGGCCAGCCTAAAACAATTTTTCAAGCCCGACGGCTCGCCGTATCAAACGGGTGAGACGCTGGCGCAACCGGATTTAGCGGCGTCGCTCAAGCTGATCGCCGAACAAGGTCCACCGGCGTTTTACCAAGGCGAAATCGCTCGCCGGCTGGTCGCCGACATGAAGGCGCACGGTGGCCTGATCGCCCTAGACGATCTCAAGAAGTACCGGGCGGTGGTCCGGCAGCCGGCGCGCGGCAGCTATCGCGGTTACGATATCCTATCGATGCCGCCGCCCAGCTCCGGCGGCGTCCATCTCATTCAATTGCTCAACATGATGGAAACCTGGCCGCTGGCTGAGTTGGGCGCCGGCAGCGCCGCCACCCTGCACCGCATGACCGAAGCCATGAAAGTGGCCTATGCCGACCGCAGCGAATATCTGGGCGATCCCGATTTTGTCAAGATACCCGTCGCCGGCCTGACGTCCAAAGCCTACGCCAAGGAACTGGCGGGACGCATCGACCTGAACCGCGCCCGGCCGGCTTCCGAGATCAAACCCGGCCAACCGCAACGCCATGAAAGCGAGCAGACCACGCATTATTCGGTGATCGACCGGGACGGCAACGCGGTCGCCGTGACCTACACGCTGAATTTTCCTTACGGTTCCGCCATCGTGGCGGCAGGCACCGGCATCCTGCTCAACAATGAAATGGACGATTTCGCCGCCAAGCCCGGCACGCCGAACGCCTACGGCCTGATCGGCGGCGACGCCAACGCCGTGGCGCCCGGCAAACGCCCGCTCAGCTCGATGAGTCCGACCATCGTCCTCAAGGACGGCCAGCCGGTGTTGGTCACCGGCAGCCCCGGCGGCAGCCGCATCATCACCACCGTGCTGCAAATCATTTCGAACGTCATCGACCACAACATGAACGTCGCCCAAGCCACCCTCGCCCCCCGCTTTCACCATCAATGGCTGCCGGACGAATTGCGGATCGAAGAAGGGTTTAGCCCCGACACCGTGCGTCTGCTGCGCGAGCTCGGTCACACGGTCGCGGTCAAGGATGCGCTGGGCGACACCCAAAGCATCGTGCGCCAGCCCGAAGGCTTGTACGGCTTTTCCGACCTCCGCCGGCCGGGCGGATCGGCGGCGGGTTATTGACCGGGCCAGGGCTTTGCCGGCTGCGCGCAACCAGCGCGCGACGGCGATCTCGGGCGTGACCCTGACTAAATCCGCGCGGAATCCCGCCGTTCGGTCAGCTCCCGCACGGCGCCGATAATCCGCCAGCGCTCTGGTGTTTCAGGCTCTGCCGCGCACTCGATGCGCTGGGCAAACCAACGGATCTCGCCATCATGCAGGATCGCCCGAAATTCGTGGCGTGTCGTCTGGCCCGGTTCCAACTGGCCCAACAATGCCAAGAAGGGTTCGCGATCCTCGGGATGCACCACGAACCACCAGTCTCGGTGTTCGCGCACTTCCGCTTCGCTGAAGCCGGTCAGCGTATGGAACGTATCGGTCAGCCAATCGACGCGATAATGGCCTGCGTCGTCGCGCAGGCAAGAGTAGGCAAAGTCCGCGCACAGCCGCGCCACGGCGCGAAAGCGCCGCTCGGACTGGCGCAAGATCCGTTCCGCTTCCTGATGCTCCCGCAATAGCCGCCACTGGCGCACGGCGCGGGCCACCACGCGCGGCATGGCGGCAAACGCCCCGGCGGACTTGACCACATAATCCAGCGCGCCGGCCTTTAAGGCTTCCACCGCGATTTGCTCGTTACCGTAACTGGTCATGATCAGGATAGGGAACTCGCCGGCCGTCGCGTGAGGCTTCAACAGTTCCACCCCCCGCCCGTCCGGCAAATTCAAATCCACCAAGGCGATATCCGGGGTGCGGGCGGCGATCCACGCGCGGTACTCGCGCAGCGTGCCGACCCTATCGATAGCGGCGGTCGTGCCGGCGTTCTGGAAAGCGCGGCGAATCGCTTCGGCATGGGCCGCTTCATCTTCGACGATTAAAATTCTCAGGGGGTCGACAGTCAACACGGTTTCCTCACACACGATTTCATCCACCTGGTAGGCTCGGTCAAGCAGCCAGCGTTTTGGCAAGGCACCAGGCCGACGGAAGCGGGCAACAATGTCCAAACGGGCGCCGTGCGTCCGGCGTGCGTTGGCCCGGCTCGGCCACCCCACCCAGAGGACGGCATTTATTCTTGGGTCTCGCAGCGCTCTTCGACGGCCTCGGGCAGGGTGAAGCGAACGCAGGTTCCCTGGCCGCGGCCCGCTGACTCCAGCCAGATATGACCGCGATAGCTCTCGACGATGCGTTTGACCAGCGCCAGCCCCAAGCCCGTTCCTTCGCTTTGCGGATCGAGTTTTTCGAACAAGCCGAACACTTGTTCCTGATCGCGTGGCTCGATGCCCATTCCGTTGTCGCGCACGTAAAAAACCAGCTCCCAGCCTCGGCGCTCGACCCCGATCTCAAGGCGCGGCACGCTCTGTTCGCCCATGTATTTGACGGCGTTCTCGATCAGATTTTGCCAGATTTCCAGCAAGCGAGCGCCGTCACCCACCAGCGTGACCGCCGCCCGGTCCGACCGCACCGTCACTCCCCGCTCGGTGATACCACCCGCTGTCAGACGCAGGGCCTCTTCGACCAAATCCTGGAAGTCGACCCGCACCGGCGGACGCTCGATCCGCCCGTTGCGCGGCAGCTCCAGCAACTCCTCCAGCAACTGGCTCATCCGGTCGGCGGCGGCGTGAATGTAAACCAAGTCTTGCGCGATTTGAGCGGTGTCGGATCGCATCAAATCCCGCTCCAGGTAGCCCAAAAAAGCCTTGATGGTGACCAAAGGGCTTTTGAAATCGTGTGAAATCAGATAAATGAATCGTTCCAGTTCGGCATTTTTTTCCTGGAGCGCCAATCGGGCCTGCCGGCGCGCGGTGATATCGGTTTGCACGCCGATAAAGCGGATGAGGCGCCCCGCCTCATCGCGCACCGGATCGATCAACAGCTGCGTCCAGTAGGTCGAGCCTTCGCGGTGGTCGCTGAGAATTTCGCCCTCGTAGCCGCCGCCGGTTTTCATCGCGTGCTCGATGGCCGCCAGGGTGGCGAGATCGGTCTCCGCGCCCCGCAACACATCCCTTAAAGGTCGGCCCTGAAGCTCGGCGGTTGCAAAACCGCTCAACCGGGTGAACGCGCGATTGACCCACTCGATGCGGCGCTCGGCATCGGTGATGAAAATGGCATTGGTGCTGTGCGCGGCCACCAGCGACAGCCGTTGTAGTTCCTCCTCCGCGCGCTTGCGCTCGGTGATGTCACTGGCGGCCACCAATAGCACGGGATGGCCGGCGCTGGCTTGAGCGGACGCTCCCCGGCTGGCCCTTCTGCCGGCCAACCGCACCGTCAAGGCACGGCAGCCGCTTCCTTGCAGGGTGACATCCATGCTCTTGCCGTCCGGATTGGTGAAAAAGGGCTTGAAGCGGCCACGAAAGATGGCCTGATCCGCGGCGATCATGAAATCGACCAGCGCTCGTCCGACCAGTTCGGCGCCTTGCCGCCCCACCATGTCGGCGAAGGTTTGGTTAGCTTGCTCGATGAGGCCGTTGGGGTCCAGGGTCAGGTAACCGACCGGCGCCTGATGGTAAAGCCGGGCAAAACGATCTCTGGCGCGGCCGAGCTGCGCTTGAACGTCGCGCAGCTCCTCATTTTGCAGCTCCAGTTCGATCTGGTAGACCGACAAGTCGTGGATGATGCTCTCGACCTCGGCCGGCGAAAGGTCGCGCCGCTCGCGGCGGGACCGGGAAAGCATGGCTTCCGCTCGCTCGCGCAGCGCTTGCTGGCGGTCGCCCAAATCCGACTTCATCGACCTTCCCCGCTCGATGGCGCTAAATGAGGGTGCTGGTTGTGGATCGCGGCTGCGCGCCGCCTCGCTGGCGGGCAACCACGTCGAGTCAGGCTTCGGCCAGCTCCTGGAAAACGCCCGACACTTCGATCACCTGTCCGTCTCGCACGACCGGCCAGCCCGTGGCCCGCACCCGGCGCCGCCGGTCGTTGGCCGTAACGATGTCCAACACCAAATCGTAAGGCACGCCTTCGTGACAAGCGCGCCGGAAGGCATCGGTGATGGCTGGGCGCTGTTCCGGCACGCAAAAATTGATGTTCTCCTCCACGGAAGGCTGCTGGCCGGACTCGACGCCGTAAAGGCGGAAAACCTCTTCCGACCAGCGATATTCACCGCCGGCGAGAATGAACCGCCAGCTTCCCGCCTTCGCCAAGCGGGTGGTTTGCTTAAGAATGGCCTCCCGTTCGACTAATTCCAGTTGCAGCTCCTTGAAGCGGGTCACATCCGCGAACGACAGCACAATACCGGAAAAAGACTTGGGCCCCACGGTATAGGGTACGGCCCGCAACAGATACCAGCGCCCTTTTTGGGTGCGGACCTCCTGTTCCAGCGGTTGGCTGGTCGCCTGGACTTCCTGAACCATCCGAACGGGATCGCCGTTGGTCAGATAGTGAGAGATGTGGGTAATGGGCCGACCGACATCGCTGTTCAACAATTTGAAAACATGAGCGACTTCTGGAGAAAAGCGTCGTATTTCCAGATTTTCGTCGAGCAACAGCAGGCCGAACCGGGTCGCGCCCAACAGATTTTCCACATCGTTGTTCAACTCGGTCAACTCGATCATCTTGCTCTGATATTCGGTGTTGACGGTGAACAGCTCCTCATTGGTGGATTGCAACTCCTCATTGGTGGATTGCAACTCCTCATTGCTGGCCAGCAACTCTTCGTTGGTGGCTTGCAACTCCTCGTTGGAGGTTTCCAATTCCTCGATGGTGGCTTGCAGGTTCTCGCGGGTGAATTGCAGATCGTGCTCCAGATCCCGCAAGCGCTCTTCGGCCACTTTGGATAAATCGTAGGACTGAATGTCGGCGTCCGCCTCCAGCGATTCGTCTTTTTTGACTTCCTCGATAAAAACCACCACCAGGGATTCCTGACCTTTCTTCTCCGGCAGCAGGCGGATGCGCAAATCCACCACCCGGACTCCGCTTTCCTGGGACAGGCGGATGTTGGAAAAGCGCAGTTCCTGCCGCTGGCGGAACACCTTTTGAATGCCGGTGGCCAGTGGGACGGCGAGCTCGCGAGCCGCCATCTTGGAAATGTCGTTGACCACCTTGCCCGAGGGCAGCTTGAAATAGTTGCCGGCGTCGCCGAGGACATGCAGCACTTCAAGTTGCGCGTTGACGGTGATCGCCAGCGGAATATAGGCCTGCGTGATCGCGTCCAGCAGGCGCTCTAGCACTCGCTCTTCCTCGCTCAGGCGCACGCTGCGGCGCACGGTGGCGAATTGACCCCGCAGATTGCGAGCGCGGGTGTCGGTCACGGACAGCAGGTGGGTGGCGTCGGACAAGGGCTTGAGACGCCCTTTCGAGCGGTAAAGCTTCCATTTCGAATCCAGCACTTCGAAATAGTCGGTCATGTCGCCGGTGGTCTCGCTGGTCCCCAGCATCAGAACGCCGCCGGGATTGAGCGAAAAATTGAAAAACTCCAACACCTTGCGTTGCAAAATCGGCTGAAGGTAAATGAGCAGGTTGCGGCAACTGATCAAACCGATATTGGTGAACGGCGGGTCCTTGATCAGGTTATGCTGGGCGAAGACCACCATTTCCCGAATGTTGCGGGCGATCTGAAAGTTGTCCTCCTTCTTGTAGAAATATTTGGCCAGCAGCCGGGGCGAAACATCGGCGGCGATGCTTTCGGGAAAACAGCCGTTGGCGGCGAAGTGGATGGCGTCGCGGTCGATGTCGGTGGCGAAAATTTTCACATCGCGGGAAACGCCCAATTGCTCCATCGTTTCGCGGGCCAGGATGGCCAAACTGTAGGCCTCTTCGCCGGTGGAACAGCCCGCCACCCAAAAACGGCTTTCCCGGCTTTCGGTGTTCTTGAAAATCTCCGACAGCGCAATTTGCGCCAGCCGATCAAAGGCTTCCTGATCGCGAAAAAAGCTGGTGACGCCGATCAGCAACTCGCGATACAGCGCCACCACCTCACCGGGACGGTTGGAAAGAAAGGCGACGTAGTCCCTGATATCGTCGGTTTGATTGATGGTCATGCGGCGCTCGATGCGCCGGGTGACGGTGCTGGGTTTGTAGAAGGTGAAATCGACCTTGCACTTCTCCCGCAGGATCGCAAAGATCCGAGTCAACCCCTGTTCGTCGCTCAACAGGGTTTCGGAGCGTTCGACCTTGGTGATATAGGGGTGCTTGGCGAAGGAGAGCAGTTGATCGGGCATCTGGTCGGGCGGGAGCACGAAGTCGGCCAAACCGGTGGCGATGGCCGCTCGCGGCATACCGTCGAACTTGGCGCTTTCCTCGCTCTGCACCATGACCATGCCGCCGTATTCCTTGATGGCGCGCACGCCCCGCGTGCCGTCGCTGCCGGTGCCGGAGAGGATGATCGCCACCGCCTTTTCGTTCTGATCCTCGGCCAGCGAGCGCAAGAACACATCGATCGGCAAATTCACGCCCTTGCTGTGATCTTGTTCGCTCAGCAGCAGCTTGCCGTGAAAGATGGTGAGATTTTTCTTCGGCGGAATCAGGTAAACATGGTTGGGCAGCACCAGCATTCCATCTTCCGCCCGCCGGACCGGCATGAGGGTCTTTTTAGACAGCAGCTCGACCATCAAGCTTTTGTAATCCGGCGAGAGGTGCTGGATGACGATGAAGCCCAAATCGTTTTC
Source organism: Candidatus Competibacteraceae bacterium (assembly GCA_016713505.1). Taxonomy (NCBI): domain Bacteria; kingdom Pseudomonadati; phylum Pseudomonadota; class Gammaproteobacteria; family Candidatus Competibacteraceae; species Candidatus Competibacteraceae bacterium. The sequence continues at coordinate 2,527,648 of JADJPA010000001.1, forward strand.
GGGCGGCATGTGGCTGAAGAACAGCTCGATCGCTTCAAGACCTCCCGCCGACGCGCCGACCGCCACGTAATGAGTGGGTGCGGCAGGCATGGCAACCGCGCCGCTCGACTGATGTTCAAAACCTTCTTTGCCGATCTTGTCGCTGGCTTTCTTCATGCGAAAAAACTCCAAAATAACGGCGCGCTTCCCTTGGCGGCGCGCTCGCCGGTGCGGCCGCTGTCAGAAGGGTGGATAGCCGCGCTGCCAGCGGGATCAAGCCCATCGAGTCTCGCCCGAGGGCTTCACCCGCCTGATAAGCGGCTAAACTCCTCGCTAAAGAAGCCCCGCGGTTCCTTTCTCCGGCTACAGACCTACCGCTCAGGCGAGAAAAACAACGCCCGTCTCGGGGTCGCGTTCAGCCCACGCCGGCGCCCTTGGCTTGGGAATCGGCGTGATAGGAGGAACGCACCATGGGCGCGGAGGCCACGTGGGTGAAACCCAGCGACTCGCCGAACACCCGCAGTTGTTCGAATTCCTCCGGCGGCACATAGCGTTCGACCGGCAAATGGTGGAGGCTGGGCTGCAAATACTGGCCCAGCGTCAGCATGTCCACCGCGTGGGCGCGCAGCGCGCGCATGACCTCCTCGATTTCCGCCAGCGTTTCACCCAAACCCAGCATCAAGCCCGACTTGGTGGGAACGCGTGGCTGGCGCTCCTTGAAGCGCCGCAACAACTCCAGCGAGTACTGATAATCAGCGCCGGGTCGGGCCTTCCGGTACAAGCGCGGCACGGTTTCCAGATTGTGATTGAACACGTCCGGCGGCGCCTGCTCCAGAATAGCCAGCGCCACATCCATGCGCCCCCGAAAATCGGGCGTCAAGGTTTCGATGACGATTCCCGGTCGCCCGGCGCGCACGGCTCGGACGCAAGCGGCGAAATGGGCCGCGCCGCCGTCGCGCAAGTCATCTCGATCCACCGAGGTGATCACCACGTAGTTCAAACCCATCGCCGCCACCGTGCGGGCTAAGTTGTCAGGCTCGTCGGGATCGAGCGGGTTGGGCCGGCCGTGTCCCACATCGCAGAACGGGCAGCGCCGGGTGCAGATATCGCCCATGATCATGAAGGTGGCCGTGCCGTGGCCGAAGCATTCGCCGAGGTTCGGGCAGTTGGCTTCCTCGCAGACCGTATGCAACCGATTGTCCCGCAAAACCTGTTTCAGCCGCAGTACTTCCGCCGTGCCGGGGAATTGGGCCCGGATCCAGGCGGGCTTGCGCGGGCGCTGCTTGGGGTCGGTCGGAGCGATCTTGACGGGAATGCGGGCGACTTTTTCCGCGCCGCGCAGCTTCTCACCTTGGCGGGAATCCGGTCGGACCGCGGGTTGGGTTAGGGTGGGTTCGAGGGAACCGGCCACGGCATCGCGAGGACTGGTAGGTTCGGACATAATGGGTTCCTGAAAGTGAACGCGCGAACACCCAAGATTCGATTCAAGGGTTTGCCGTTATTGCCCGTCAAATCCGGCAGCGGAACAAAAATAGCAGCCATCAAGGCAAACCCGCACAATGGCCGAAACAAGTGTAGCCCAGTTTGTGGCCGAGGCGCGGTAATAACTCCTCGGCGGCGGCTTCCAGCGTCAGCTCGATCCCGATCTCGCGCAACTGAGTCACCCGCAAGCCGGGATAACCGCAAGGATTGATGCGAGTGAACGGCTCCAAGTCCATGGCGACGTTGAGACTCAGGCCGTGGTAGGAACGGCCCTGCCGGATGCGCAAGCCCAGCGACGCCACCTTGGCATCCGCCACGTAAACGCCCGGCGCATCGGGTCGGGCGCGCGCGGCGACGCCCCGGTCGGCCAGCCATTCGATCACCGACCGCTCCAGCGCCGTCACCAGCGCGCGCGGGCCCAATCCCAGCCGGCGCACGTCCAGCAAACAGTACACCACCAATTGACCGGGGCCGTGATAAGTCACCTGACCGCCGCGATCCACCTGGACCACCGGAATCTCTCCCGGCGCCAGCAAATGCTCCGCCTTGCCGGCTTGGCCTTGGGTAAAGACCGGAGGATGCTCGACCCACCACAATTCATCCGGGGTCGCAACGTCCCGGCGCGCGGTGAACGCGCGCATCGCATCGAATACCGCTCGATAATCATACCGTCCCAACCGACGCAGCAGCAACGGCTCGGCCCGCCGGACGGGCGCGGTCGGGATCACAGCACCAGCGCGATTTGCGGGTGGCCGCTGAGTTCCCGATAGATGGCGTCCAATTGCTCGCGGTCTCGGGCGCGCACCGTCACCGTCACTGACTGGTAACGACCGGCGCGGCTGTCCCGTACTCGCACTTGCGCCTCATTCAGATCGGGAACGTGCCGGCGCACCAGTTCGATAGCCAGCAGGCGCAGTTCAGCCGTGCTGGCCCCCATGACCTTGATGGGAAAATCGCACGGAAACCGCAACAGCGAACCGTCATCCGGTCCAGGCGCTTTAACATCCATCACTCGCGGTCAATGGAAAAGATAATAGAAAAACATCAAGATCGAATCGAGCAAACGTCCGAACCAGCCGCTTTCCGGCACTTCCTTCAGTGCGACCAAAGGAATCTTGCTCACTTCCTGATCGCCCAATTTGACCACGATCTCGCCGAAGGGCTGATCTTTCTGCGCCGGCGCGACGATTTTGGGCTGAACGGTGGTGGTGGTGCTGACCTGCGGCGCTTGCCCCTTGGGCACGGTCACGTACAAAGGATAGGCCACTCCCAACGGAAGCTCATTCTCCTTCCCCTTCCAAATGCGAGAGCTAACGATGGGGGTAGCGCCATCGTACAGCTTGCGGCTTTCGAAAAAGCTGAAGCCGTAGTTCAGCAGCGCCTCACTGGCTTGAAAGCGGTCTTTCTCTTTGGCGGCGCCCAACACCACGCCGATCAGACGGGTGTCGTTACGTTTGGCGGACGACACCAGACAGTAGCCCGCCGACTCGGTGTGGCCGGTCTTGACGCCATCCACCGAGGAATCGGTGAACAACAGACGATTGCGATTGGGCTGTTCGATATTGTTGTACTTGAAGCTGCGCACCGAATAACGCGCGTAATGCTCGGGAAAATCCCGGATCAGCGCCCGCGTCAAGACGGCGATGTCGCGAGCGGACATGTAATGGTTGGAATCGGGCAAGCCGGCCGCGTTGGTGAAGTGGCTGCCCTTCAAGCCCAGCCGCTCCGCTTCCTGGTTCATCAGCTTGGCGAAGGTTTCCTCGGAACCGGCCACATGCTCGGCCAGCGCCACGGTCGCGTCATTGCCGGACTGGACCACCATGCCCATCAACAATTCTTCCACCGGCACCTGAGTGCCGACCTTGACGAACATCTTGGAACCGACCACCTTCCAAGCCCGCTCGGTAATGGTGACTTTATCGTCCAGATGGATCTTGCCGGATTTCAGGGCCTTGTAGATCACATAACCGGTCATCAGCTTGGTGATGCTGGCCGGCTCCATCCGTTCGTCGCCCTTCATGTTGGCCAGGAGGTTGCCACTCTGATAATCCATCAACACGTAACCGCGCACCGGCACTTGCGGCGGTGGCGGTACGGGCTCGGCTCGAACGGGAACCCCGTTCGACAGCAATACAACAAACGCGAGGAACGGCAAAAACAAGCTACGGATTTTCTTTGAATGCGGCATGTCGCAACGGTCTTTCAGTTCAGGAGTGGCAAACTAAATGAATGATTTTAGCCAGAAACGAGTCCCAACAGCAAACCGCCTCAGCGTCGCAACCGACAAGGCGGCCTGTGCTCGCACGTCAAGCCCAGCTCAGTCGCCGGCGGAACGCGAGCGGTTCATCTTCACGCCAGCCAGCCGCGCCACCACCGGTTTGAGCGCGCCAGCTTCTCGAAAGGGCCGAGGCTCCACGCGTTTGGCCGAGTTGGATGCCTTACGGGACCCGAGCGAGTTCGTTCCGGTCGAATGCGGTTCCGACTGGCCGCCATCCGGGCGTCCCACCGCTAGCAACTTGCTTTTGGCGGGCGCCAGCGGCTCGGCGGCCAGCCGCGCGCGAGGTTGGATCCGGCTCCGTGCGACTGCGGGAGTCCGCTTCACGGCGGCTTCTGACTCTGCGGCCTGGCGTGGCGCGGGCACATCCAATACGGGTGTTTCCGAGCGGCGCGGCTCCGCAAGGGTGCGCTGAAGCGCGGAGAGTTCAGTGTTCGCCGCCGGTTGGGTCGGACGATCCGGCTGTGGCGGTGTTTCAGCGCGAACAACCGCCGGCGTTTCCGGCGGGCGCGGTTCCGTATAGGCGAGTTGAAGCGCGGAGGGTTCAGTGTTCGCCGCCGGTTGGGTCGGACGATCCGGCTGTGGCGGCATTTCAGCACGAACGGCCGTCAGCTCTGCTCGGGATGCTGCCGGCTCCGCGGGTCGGTTCGGCTTTTCGCGAGCGGTGGAGATGGTGGCAGATTCCGGATTCGATTGCCCCTGAGGCGGTGGGTCGGCCAAACGTTCCTTGGCTTCGGCACGCCGCGCCGCCAGTTTGGGGAGTACTTGGTAAGGCTCCAGTGCGGTCACTTCCACTTGGGCCGTGCCTTTTCCCAACATACCCAAGCGTTCGGCGGCCGTATAAGACAGATCGATGAGCCGGTTGCCGACAAATGGTCCGCGATCGGTCACCTTGACCACCACATCCCGCCCATTCGTCAAATTGCTCACCCGCACGTAGGTCGGGATCGGCAAGCTCTTGTGCGCGGCGGTCAAGTCGAACATGTTGTAGCGCGGGCCGCTGGAGGTCTTGCGACCGTGAAAATCCTTGCCGTACCAGGAAGCGGTACCTTGTTCGCGATAACCTTCGCTGGTTTCCTTCACCCGATAGCGCCGGCCGAACACCACGTAACTGTCGGCATTGCCGCTGCGGCTGGGTGGTTCGAGCTGTAAGACCGGGTCCTTGCCGCCATTTTGAGCGCTTGCAGGCGGCTCGGTGGCTGGTGGACCGGCCGGCGCGGAATGTTCGGGAACCGTGCTACAGCCGGTGAGCGCGCCCGCCAGCGACGCCCAAACCAAGGCGTGATTCCAATACGATTTCACCATAAAAACACCTCCCTCACCGCCGGACGCATCGATCGATGCGTTCCATCAGTGCGCTTCTCATGGATTTTGTGGATCGCTCAGCCGGCGCGAACGCTGGGTTCCGGCTTGAGAACCCCCGTTTGATTTCGAAGGTAGCGCTCGCGAATTTCCTGACTGAGCTGGTACACCGCCAAGGCGTACAACTGACTGTGATTGTAGCGAGTGATCACGTAAAAATTATGAAATCCCAGCCAGTATTCGGGGTCATCGCGGCCTTGTAACTCCAATAACATCGCCGCTTGTCCGTCGTTCACTGGCTCTAAAGGTGAGACTCCCTGACTCCGCAGGCCGCCGACGCTGTGTTGTGGCAGGCTCAAGCGCCGGCTGACCAAGGCCGGATAGCTGCCGCCGCTGACCGCCGCCGGGGCAGCGACCGGCTCGCCGGTTTGCCAACCATGCTTTTTGAAATAATTGGCGACGCTGCCGATGGCGTCTCGCGGGTTCCGCCACAGATCGCGATGGCCGTCACCGTCGAAATCCACCGCATAAGTCCGAAAGCTGCTCGGCATGAACTGCCCGTAGCCCATGGCTCCGGCGTAAGAACCGCGCGGCATCAGCGGATCGACGCTCTCCGCGCGGGCCAGCAGCAGGAAACTCTCCAGTTCCTTGCGAAAATAATCCGCGCGCCGGGGGTAGTCGAACGCCAGGGTGGCCAGCGCTTCCAGCACCCGGTATTTGCCCATGTTGCCGCCGTATTGGGTTTCGACGCCGATGATGGCGACCACATACTCCGGCGGCACCCCATAAACCTGTTCGGCGCGCGCCAGCGCCGCCGCGTTGGCGCGCCAGAATGCCGCGCCGCCCTCGATGCGTTTGGCATTGAGGAAAATGGAGCGATAGCCGTGCCAAGGCTTGGCTTCGGCCGGTCTGGACATAGCGGCGATGATGCTGGGTTGAGCGTAAGCGCGGTCGAAAGTCGCCTGCAACCGTCCCGCATTGAAGCCGTGCTGGGCCGCCATCTGGCGGATGAACGCTCGCACGTCGGAACGGCCGCCCAGCGGCTGGCCAGGAATCGCGCCCGTCGAATCCGCCGCCGAATCCGGCGGCGGTGCGGGGGCTGGGGCGGCATCAGGCAATGAGCCCATCGGGGCATACGCTGGGCGCTGGGCCGTCATGGGCTGCGCGCAAGCGCTCAACAGCAGGATCAAAGCAAGCAACAACGGGCTATTCACGCGCAAATTCGTCATTGGCAAGGGTGGCGGTTACCGCGTCAGAGTCCGGCGGTGCGAATAAACGCTCATCAGCATACCGAAGCTGGCCATGATCGTCACTAGGGAAGTTCCCCCATAGCTGAACAGCGGCAACGGCAACCCCACCACCGGCAACAGCCCGGACACCATCCCGGAGTTTACGAACGCATAGACAAAAAAGATCAGCGTCAGGCTGCCGCATAACAAGCGACCGTAGGTATCGGACGCCCGGGTGGCCATGTACAGGCAGCGGGCGATGATGAAAAAATACAGCGTCAACAACACACAGCCGCCGACCAGCCCGAACTCCTCGGAAAAGGCGGCGAAGATGAAATCGGTCGATCCTTCCGGCAGAAAATCCAGATGGGACTGGGTGCCGTTCAACCAACCCTTACCGTAAATCCCCCCCGAACCGATGGCGATCTTGGACTGAATGATATGATAGCCGGTCCCCAGCGGGTCGCTTTCCGGGTCGAGGAAGGTCCACACCCGCTGCCGCTGGTAATCGTGCATCACAAAGGTCCAGAACAGCGGAATCACCGCCCCCAACAAGGCCAGCAAGGTCACGATCAACACCCAGCTCAGCCCGGCCAGAAACAGCGCGACGGCGCCCGCGCAACCCACCACCAGCGCCGTACCCAAATCCGGTTGCTTGGCGATCAAAATGAAGGGGACCGCCGTGATCAGCGCGCCGATCAACAGCGGCAACCAGCGCGGCGGCAACGGTTTTTCGGCAAAAAACCACGCCATCATCATCGGCACGGCCAGCTTCATGATCTCCGACGGTTGAAACCGCAGCACGCCGAGATCCAGCCAGCGCCGCGCGCCTTTGGAAACGTCACCCGCCACCATCACCGCCAGCAGCAACAACACGCCGACCAAGTAGATCCACGGCGACCAAAACCGGATATAACTCGGGCGCAGTTGGGCCAGCGCCAGCATGATGGCGAACCCCAACCCCAGGCGCATGGCTTGACCGTACACCAAATCGAGATTGCGCTGGCCGGCGCTGTAGAGCACGACTAAGCCCAATCCCGAAACCATCAACAAGCCCAGCAGCAACGGAGGGTCGAGCTGGATCGACCCTAACAGCCGGCGACCGTTATTCCAATCCATTGCGTTTCACAGCCGGCGTGGGCTCCAGGCCTTCGAGGACAGAATTATCATATTTATCCAGCAAATAGGCGTCCATGACCTTACGGGCCAACGGTGCGGCGGTGGCGCTGCCGCCGCCGCCGTGCTCGGCGATCACCGCCACGGCGATGCGCGGATCGTTCACTGGGGCGAAAGCGATGAACAGCGCATGGTCCAGCAGATGTTTTGCCAGACGCTTGGCGTTGTACCGTTCGCCCTGACCCAGCGTGAACACCTGCGCCGTACCGGTCTTGCCGGCGATTTGATACTTGGGGCTTCTGATTTTGTGGGCGGTGCCGCCCTCGACCACGTGGACCATGCCGGTGATGACCGCATCCCAAAAGCGCGGGTTTTTAACCGCCACGGGCGGCAGCTTTCGCGGCTCGGCCGGCGTTTTGACCCGAGTGCCAGGATCTTCGGTGACATGGACGATTCTGGGTTGATGGTTGCCGCCCCGTTGGGCGATGATCGCGACCGCGTGCGCCAACTGCAACGGCGTCGCCAGGAAAAACCCCTGGCCGATGCCGGCGCTCAGCGTGTCGCCGCCGAACCAGTCCTGCTTGTGGATCTTGCGCTTCCATTCCCGTGAGGGCAGCAAAGCGCCTTTCTCACCGGGCAGATCGATACCGGTCGGTCGGCCCATGCTGAACTTGTCCAGAAACGCATCAATTCGATCGATGCTGAGATTGATCGCCAAATTGTAGAAATACACGTCGCAGGACTGGGCGAGCGCTCGATCCAGGCTGACGCTGCCGTGTCCGCTGCGCTTCCAGTCGTGAAACTTACGGCTCACGCCCGGCAAGCGATACACCCCCGCGCAGAAAACGCCGCTGTTGCGGTTGACGACCCCATACTCCAACCCCGCCAGCGCCATCAGCGGCTTGATGGTGGAACCGGGCGGATAAACCCCGCGCAGCGCGCGGTTGAGCAGCGGCCGGTCCTTAGAGGTATTGAGCTGGCGATAGGAGGCGAAATCGATGCCGTTGACGAACGGGTTGGGGTCGTAAATCGGCTGGCTGGCCAAGGCCAGTACCTCGCCGTTGCGCGGGTCGAGGGCGACGATGGCGCCGTTGTGACCTTCCAACACTTTTTCGGCGATGGCTTGCAGGCGCATGTCGAGGCTGAGATAGATGTTTTGCCCCGGCACTGGCGCGGTCCGTTTCAAAACCCGCAGCGGGCGACCTTCGGCGTTGGTTTCGACCTCCTCGTAACCGGCGCGCCCGCGCAACACCTCTTCGTAGGAACGCTCCACCCCGGTCTTGCCGATATGGGTGCTGCCGCTGTATTGGCCGGGGTCCAGCTTGCTCAATTCGGCCTCGTCGATGCGCCCGACGTAGCCGATGGCGTGAACGCCCAGCGCTTTCAAAGGATAGCGACGGGTCAGATCGGCCTTGATATCCACGCCGGGCATGCGATACAGGTCGATGGCCAAGCGGGCGATTTCCTCGTCGGTCAACTGAAAGCGCAGCGGCGCTCCGGTGTACGGCGGGTTGCGCCGCGCCAGCTTGCGAAACCTTTCGATATCGCCATCCGACAGCGCGATACGAGCTCGAATCGCCGCCAGGGTGGCGTCCAAATCCCGCGTCTGATCCGGGGTGACTTCAAGATGGTAGGAGGCCAGATTATCGGCCAGCAGCACCCCGTTGCGGTCGTAGATAAAGCCGCGGGTCGGCGGCAGCGGTTGCAGGCGGACGCGGTTGCTTTCGGAAAGCGTCGTGAACCGGTCGTGGTTGAGCACCTGGAGATAGACCAACCGGCCCGAGACCGCCAGCAACGCCACGAACACCGCCACCACCATGATCAGCACACGCCGGAAAAACAGCTCGCTTTCAGCCGTGTTGTCCTTTTCCCGGACCAGCAGCTTATCCATGGGCGGCCTAGCCGCCGAACGCCACTGACTCATGTCGGCCCGCCACGCTCAACTGATCTGAAAATACAGGCATACATCGCGCAAGATGATGAACACCAAGGGCCAGCACACCATGCCACCCACCGCCGGCGCCAGATACCACCAGTCTTTCGGTGGATAACCGATCACTCCGCTGATCCAGAACACCAAAATCTGCTCGACCAACAAGAAGACCAAGATGCTGAAGGTCTGCTGCCAAACCGGAACCACCCGGATGCGCCGGTAAGTCTGCAAGGTCAAATACGCCACTGCCGCGAGCGCCAGGGCATGTTGGCCCAACAGCGCGCCGCGCCCCACATCCAGCAGCAATCCGACCAACCAGCCGCTGCCGATGCCGACGCGATGCGGCAGCGCGATGCTCCAGAAAATCAGCGCCATCGCCACCCAATCGGGTCGAAACCGCTCCAACCAGCCCGGCCACGGGATCCCCCCCAGCAAAAACGCCAGGAGAAAACTGAGCGCGATGATCCAGCCGCCGGAACGGGGGTCCCCGGTCATGGCGGGCGCGCCGTACCGGGTCTCTTGACGGTCGGGGCCAGCCCCTTGGCGATCGGTTCCGGGTCCTTGACGGTCGGAGCGGATTGCTGGATGTCGGCGCCGCCTTCCAACAGCATCACTTCCCGGATTCGGTCCAAGCGAGCGACCGGTTTAGCCACGATGCTGGCGAAGGGGCTGCCGGGATCGAAGGCCACCTTGGCGACCGTACCGACCGGATAGCCGGGCGGAAATCGCCCCCCCAAACCCGAGGTGACCAATAAATCACCGATTTTCACATCCTCGTTGTTGGGGATGTGCGGCAATTTTAGCTCCTGAAAGTTACCGGTGCCGAGCGCTAAGGTCCGCACTCCGGTGCGGTTGATCTGGATCGGCAGGGCGTGGCTGAGATCGGTGATGAGAATCACCGTCGAGGTGAGCGGATCGGCCTGGATGATCTGGCCGACCACGCCTTGCTGGTCGAGAACCGGCTGACCGACGTAGACGCCGTGCTGGCGGCCTCGGTTGATCAGGATATGATGGCGGTACAAATCGAAATCCACCGCCAGCATTTCGGCGACCAGCACCCGTTCCGTCATGTTCACCGTCGACTCCAACAGCGAGCGCAAGCGGCGATTTTCTGCTTCCAAGGCGGTCAATTTCTGCAATTGCACGTCGAAAAACAACTGTTTCTCGCGCAAGCGGGCGTTCTCTTCCAGCAGCGCGCCGCGGCCGGCCAGATTCTCGTTCATCCAGCTCTTGGTGTCAGTCGGCAAACGCATTAGATAATGCAAGGGGTAGATGGCGGTCGCCAGCACGTCGCGCGCGCCGCTCAAATACCGATAGCGGTGGTCCACCGTCATCATGACGATGGACAGCAGCACCCAAAACCCGAGCCGCAAGATCGCCGTGGGATTGATCTTGAACAAGTATTGGATACGCTTGCTGGGTTCGAGAGCGGCCAACGGTCATTCGATGGCGAAGGCGTCGATGGCGCGCTCGTCCTTGGCGATCAGCTCCAGCACCCGGCCGCCGCCGCGCGCCACGCAGGTCAGCGGATCATCGGCGATCACCACGTTCAAGCCGGTTTCCTCGACCAGCAGTTTGTCGATATCGCGCATCAGCGCGCCGCCGCCGGTCAGGACGATACCCCGCTCGGCCACGTCGGCGGCCAACTCGGGCGGAGTCGCCTCCAGCGCCATTTTCACCGAACCGATGATCCCCGACAGCGGCTCCTGCAAGGCTTCCAGGATTTCGTTGCTGTTGAGGGTGAAGCTGCGCGGCACGCCCTCGGCCAGATTGCGGCCCTTGATCTCGATCTCGCGCACTTCGTTGGTCGGATAGGCGCTGCCGATTTCGTGCTTGATCTTCTCGGCGGTCGGCTCGCCGATCAGCACGCCGAAATTGCGCCGCACATAATTGATGATGGCCTCATCGAAACGGTCGCCGCCGATGCGCACCGCGCCGGCGAAGACGATGCCGTTCAGCGAGATCACCGCGACCTCCGAAGTGCCGCCGCCGATGTCGAGCACCATCGCCCCGCGCGCTTCCTCGACCGGGATGCCGGCGCCGATCGCCGCCGCCATCGGTTCGGGAATCAGATACACCACCCGCGCGCCGGCCCCCATCGCCGATTCGCGAATCGCCCGCCGCTCGACCTGGGTCGAGCCGCAGGGCACGCTGATCAACACCCGTGGGCTGGGGTTGAAAAACTTGCGGGCGTGAACCTTGCGGATGAAATGCTGGAGCATCTTCTCGGTGACGGTGAAATCGGCGATCACGCCGTCTTTCATCGGCCGGATCGTGGACACGTTGTTGGGGGTGCGGCCCAACATCCGTTTGGCGTCCGTGCCAACCGCCGAGATCGTGCGGACGCCCCGAACGGGATCTTGATTGATGGCGACCACCGAGGGCTCGTTGAGAACGATGCCGGCACCCCGCACGTAAATCAACGTGTTAGCGGTTCCCAGATCAATCGAAAGATCGTTGGAGAACTTACCGCGCAACCATTTGAACATGTTATTAAACTACCTGGTTGTCCAAAAGCGGCTAATGCTAGCAAGCAGGGGGGTTAGGAGCAAGTCGGTAAATATGGTAGGGTTGCTGTTCGTTTACGTTGCAAGGAGAATTCAGACGATGTCCCTGGGACCCGCCGAAGTCGCTAAAATTGCCCATTTGGCGCGACTGGCCATCCGCGAACAAGACGTGCCGACCTACGCCCGCAACCTGTCGGCCATCCTGGAACTGGTGGAGCAGATGAGCGCCGCGGACACCGCCGGCGTCGTTCCGATGGCCCATCCGCTGGACATGGCGCAACGCCTGCGCGCCGATGAAGTCGCCGAACCCGACCGGCGCGAACGGTTCCAAACCATCGCCCCGCGCGTCGAGGCCGGTTTGTACCTGGTCCCCAAAGTCATCGAATAAACGGTTTTGCCCCCGCCATGCACGACAAGACGATCGCTCAACTCGGCGCCGGCCTCGCCGCCGGTCAATTCAGCAGCGAGGAACTGACGCGCGCCTTTCTGGAACGGATCGAACGGTTCAATCCGGGACTGAACGCTTTTATTACGGTGACGGCCGAAGCGGCCTTGACGCAGGCCCGCGCCGCCGACCAGCGCCGCCAACGCGGCGAAGCGGGGCCGTTGACCGGCGTTCCCGTCGCCCAAAAGGATATTTTCTGCACGGACGGAGTGCGCACCTCGTGCGGCTCGCGGATGCTGGATCGCTTCATCGCCCCCTATGACGCCACGCTGGTCGAAAAGCTGAACACCGCCGGCATGGTGATGCTCGGTAAAACCAACATGGACGAATTTGCCATGGGTTCGTCCAACGAAACCAGCTTCTACGGACCGGTGCGCAATCCCTGGGACTTGGACGCGGTGCCGGGCGGCTCGTCCGGTGGTTCCGCCGCCGCCGTGGCCGCCCGCCTGGCGCCGGCCGCCACCGGCACCGACACCGGCGGCTCGATCCGCCAACCCGCCGCGCTGTGCGGCATCACCGGCATCAAACCGACCTACGGCCGGGTATCGCGCTGGGGCATGATCGCTTACGCCTCCAGCCTCGATCAGGGCGGGCCGATGGCGCGCACCGCCGAGGACTGCGCGCTGTTGCTGGGCGCGATGGCCGGCTTCGATTCGCGCGATTCCACCAGCGTGGAGCGACCGGTGCCGGATTATCTCGCCGCGCTCGACCGGCCGCTGGACGGCTTGAAAATCGGCCTGCCGAAAGAGTATTTCGGCGAAGGTCTGGACGATGGGGTCGCCCGCGCGGTCGAAGCCGCCATCGCCGAGTATCGGAAACTGGGCGCGACCGTGCTCGACATCAGCCTGCCCAACGGCCGGTTGGCGGTTCCCGCCTATTACGTGATCGCCCCGGCGGAATGCTCGTCCAATCTGGCGCGCTTCGACGGCGTGCGTTACGGCCACCGCTGCGACCAGCCCAAGGATCTGGCGGATTTGTACACCCGCTCGCGCGCCGAAGGCTTCGGGGCCGAAGTCACCCGCCGGATTCTGGTTGGCACCTTCGTGCTATCCGCCGGTTATTACGATGCTTATTATCTGAAAGCGCAGCAAATCCGCCGGCTGATCAGCGACGATTTCCGGCGCGCCTTCGAGCAGGTGGACGTGATCGCCGGGCCGACTTCGCCGACCGTGGCCTTCAATCTGGGCGAAAAGGCCGACGATCCGATCACCATGTATCTGTCCGACATCTACACGATCGCGGTCAATCTGGCCGGACTGCCGGGGCTGTCGCTGCCGGTCGGTTTCGTCGGCCAGCGCCCGGTCGGCCTGCAACTGATCGGCGATTACTTCGCCGAAGATCGCCTGTTGAACGTGGCGCACCGCTACCAACAGGTCACCGACTGGCACGCCCGCGCGCCCGCCGCGTTCGCCTGACGCTCACTCATCATTGCAAGGTTTCGACGGATGGAATGGGAAACGGTCATCGGGCTGGAAATCCACGCCCAACTCGCCACTGACAGCAAAATTTTCTCCGGCGCGTCCACCGCTTACGGCGCCGAACCGAATACTCAAGCCTGCGCCATCGATCTGGGCATGCCCGGCGTATTGCCCGTGCTCAATCGGGAGGCGGTGCGCATGGCCGCGATGTTCGGGCTGGCCATCGGCGCCGAGATCGCGCGGCGCTCGATCTTCGCCCGCAAGAATTACTTTTATCCCGATCTGCCCAAAGGCTATCAAATCAGCCAGTACGAACTGCCGGTGGTGCAAAAGGGTCAGTTGACCGTCGATCTGGACGATGGAGCCAGCAAGCGGATCGGCATCACTCGCGCCCATCTGGAGGAGGATGCCGGCAAGTCGCTGCACGAGGATTTCCAGGGTCTGTCCGGGATCGACCTGAATCGGGCCGGCACGCCGCTTTTGGAAATCGTCTCCGAACCGGATTTGCGTTCGGCCAAGGAAGCGGTGGCCTACATGAAAAAGCTGCATCAGCTGGTGGTGTATCTGGGCATCTGCGACGGCAACATGCAGGAAGGCTCCTTCCGCTGCGACGCCAACGTGTCGGTGCGGCGCAAACATGACCCCAAGCTGGGCACCCGCGCCGAAATCAAGAACCTCAATTCGTTCCGCTTCGTCGAGCGGGCGATCGAATTCGAGATCGAGCGACAAATCGACTTGCTCGAAGCCGGCGGCAAGGTGGCGCAGGAAACCCGACTGTACGACCCGGACAAAGGCGAAACCCGTTCGATGCGGGGCAAGGAGGAAGCCAACGATTACCGCTACTTCCCCGACCCCGACCTGTTGCCGCTGGTCATCGACGAAGCTTTCATCGCCGCCGCCCGCGCCGGCCTGCCGGAGCTGCCGGACGCCAAGAAGCAACGCTTCATGACGCAATACGGCCTATCGGCTTACGATGCCGGGGTGCTGACCACCAGTCGTGCTTTGGCCGATTACTACGAAGCGACTGTCGCGGCGCTGGGCGGAGAGCCGAAGCTGTGCGCCAATTGGGTGATGGGCGATCTGTCGGCCTTTCTGAACAAGGACAATCGCGACATCGCCGCCAGCCCGGTCGGCCCGGCGCGCCTGGCCGGCCTGCTGCGGCGGATTCAAGATCAAACCATCTCCGGTAAAATCGCCAAGGAGGTATTCGAGGCGCTGTGGGCCGGCGAGGGCGACACCGACGCCATCATCGAAAAACGCGGCCTGAAACAGATCACCGACAGCTCCGCCATCGAAAAGGTGATCGATGAGGCGATCGCGGCCAACCCCGAGCAACTGGCGCAGTACCGCGCCGGCAAGGATAAGCTGTTCGCCTTTTTCGTCGGGCAGGTGATGAAAGCCTCCAAGGGCAAGGCCAACCCGCAACAGGTGAATGATCTACTGATGGTGAAGCTGAAAGGCTGAGCCGACGACCTGCCCATCATGGCCGAGCGCGATTCCCTGCACCGCTTTCTCTTCGAACGCCTGGCCGCCCGCGGTGAGATCGTCCAGCTCGATTCCGCCTGGCGGACGGTGCTCGAACGCCGCGCTTACCCGCCGGCGGTGCGGCGGGTGTTGGGAGAAGCGACCGCCGCCGCGGTCCTGCTGGCGGCCGCCATCACGTTCGACGGCCTGCTGACCTTGCAAATCCAGGCGCGCGGACCGCTGCGGCTGGTGGTGGTCCAAGTCACCTCGGAGCGAACCTTGCGCGCCTTGGCGCGCTGGGACGGCGAACCGGAATCGAAACCGCTTCGGGAGTTATGCGGCGACGGCACGCTGGTGCTGACCCTCGATCCCGGTCAGGGCCGGGAACCGTATCAGGGCGTGGTGAGCTTGCGCGGCGCCACCTTGGCCGAAGCGCTGGAAGAGTACTTCGAGCGCTCCGAACAGCTGCCGACCCGGCTGCGGCTGAGCGCCGACGAACGAATCGCCGCCGGACTGCTGTTGCAACGGTTACCCGATACGGTCGCCGCCGACGCGGATGCTTGGCACCGCCTGGAAACGCTGGCCGCCACCCTGCAACCGGCCGAGCTGCTGGAGCTGGACGCCGCCACCCTGTTGCACCGGCTGTTTCACGAAGAAGACGTGCGGCTGTTCAAGCCGAAGGCCTTTGCCTATCGTTGCACCTGCTCGCGGGAACGCACCGCCGCCATGCTGCACACGCTGGGAGCAACCGAACTGCGGCAAACCGTGGACGAACAGGGCACAATCCAAGTCGATTGCGAATTTTGCGGCCACCGTTACGCCTTCGACGCCATCGACATCGCTGGATTGCTGGCCGGCGCCGCGGCGGACGCTTCGATCATCCGCCACTGACGATCATGCTCGCTCTGTTCAACCTGTTCCTCGATATTTGCCTGTTCCGCAAAGCGCCCCAAGACGTACCGGCCTCGACGCCCCTGCTCAAAATGTGCTTGCTGGCTTACGCGCTGTCGGGCTTGGTGGTCCTGTTGATCAGCGCCCCGGTTGCGGTTGCGGTGGCGCTGTTGCAAATCCTGCTGGACATGGTGCTGTTGGGCGGGCTGCTCTATCTGGGGCTGATCCTGCGCCGGCATCCGCAACGGTTCGAACAAACCCTCAGCGCTCTGACCGGTTCCGGTACCCTGTTGGGCTTGCTGGCCTTGCCGCTGCTGGTCTGGATCAGCCAACAGGGACAAGAAGGCGGTATCGAGCTACCGTCGTTACTGCTATTGGGATTGATGGTCTGGAGCATCGCGGTCATGGCCCACATTCTGCGCCACGCCTTCGAGGCCTCTATTTGGCAGGGCGCCTTATACGCGCTGGGCTACACGTTTCTGTCCTGGACGCTGACGGGCTGGATCGGCCCGCAACCTGCCTGAACCGAACCGACCCGTTCCGCGCTCGGACCCATCGGAGAGATTCGTACATGCACATTCATATTCTAGGTATCTGCGGCACCTTCATGGCCGGGGTCGCCCTGCTGGCCCGCGCCGCCGGCCACACCGTTTCCGGCTGCGACGCCAACGTCTATCCGCCGATGAGTACCCAACTGGCCGAAGCCGGCATCGCGCTGCGGGAAGGCTACGATCCCGGCCAGCTCGTTGAATTCAAGCCCGACATGATCGTGGTCGGCAACGTGATGAGCCGGGGCCGCCCCATCGTCGAAACCATGCTCGACGGCAACCTGCCTTACACCTCCGGGCCGGCGTGGCTGGCCGAGTACGTGCTGCGCGACCGGCACGTGTTGGCGGTGGCCGGCACTCACGGCAAGACCACCACCAGCAGCCTGCTGGCTTGGATTCTGGAGGATGCCGGCCTGGAACCCGGTTTTCTGATCGGCGGCATTCCAGCCAACTTCGGCCAGTCCGCCCGCTTGGGACGCGCGCCCTTCTTTGTGGTGGAAGCGGACGAATACGACACCGCGTTTTTTGACAAGCGCTCCAAGTTCGTCCATTACCGGCCGCGCACGCTGGTGTTGAACAATCTGGAATTCGATCACGCCGACATCTTTCCCGATTTGGCCGCCATCCAACGCCAGTTCCATCACCTGCTGCGGACCGTGCCCGGCGCGGGTTTGGTCGTCGCCAACGGCGACGACGCGAACTTGACTGAGGTACTGGCGCTGGGCTGCTGGACGCCGGTGGAAAAATTCGGCGCGCGCGACTGGGAAGCGCGTGACTGCGCCGCCGATGGCAGCACCTTCGAGGTGTGCTATCACGGCGTGCGGCAGGGCCGGGTGGCATGGACCCAATCGGGAGCGCATAACGTGCACAACGCACTCGCCGCCATCGCCGCCGCCCGCCATGCCGGCGTGCCGTCCGACCAGGCTATCCGCGCGCTGGCCCGCTTCGAAGGGGTCAAGAGACGCTTGGAAACGCGCGGCACGGTCAACGGCGTGACGGTATACGACGATTTCGCCCACCACCCCACCGCGATCGCCACCACGCTAGCCGGTTTGCGCGCCCGCGTCGGCGACCGGCCGATCATCGCCGTGCTGGAGCCGCGCTCCAACACCATGAAATTGGGCGTTTTCAAGGACAGCCTGGCCCCGGCGCTGGCGGCGGCGGACGCCGTGGTGCTGTATCAGGCGCCCGATCTGGGTTGGAACCTAGACGCGGTGGCGGCGGCGCTCGGCGCGCGCGGGCAAGTCTGCCACACGCTCGATGACACGTTGGCCGCGATTAGAGAACGAGCCGAGCCGAGCACGCAGGTTTTGATCATGAGCAACGGCGGTTTCGGCGGCATTCACGAACGCTTGCTGAAATCCCTGCGCGCGGCTGGCGGCTGAGCGCGGCTGGCATTTCCGAATCAGCTCGACTTGCGTTTCCAGGCTCGCCCGCTTGCTTACGGGGCCGCAATAGCGGTTATCGCTCCGCCACGATAGGATTGGATGCGAGAGCCGCGCGCAGCGTCAGCAACGCTTTATCGAACTCGAAGCGAACCATTTCCCCGCGCAAGCGAACGGCTACAGGACCCAAAACGGCCTCGATCAGTAACGCCGATTCAAACCAGAGCGCGTTGGCGCGGGTATCGTCCTCGGCTAACAAGGCGTCCAATTGCGCCAGCGCCTCACGCGCCCGGACCCGATCTTCGACCGCTAGCTCCAACGGTGGCGGGACCGGCGCCCCCCCGTGGCGTTGCGAGAGCTGCTCCAGCGCTGTCGCTGGCGTCAAGGCGGCGGTCGCGACTTTCGAGCCTGGTTCGAGCGGATTCGCCCTCACCGAAACCGGTAGCCAAGCCAGCAGCGTCCGATAGAGGATTTCCGGCGTCACCGGCTTGCCGATAAACGCGTTCATGCCGGCATCCAAACAGTGCTGGCGATCTTCGTCGAAAGCGTTGGCCGTCATCGCCAGGATCGGCAAAGTCGCCTTGTCAGGCAAGCGACGGATGGACCGGGTCGCTTCAAGACCGCCCATGACCGGCATCTGCATGTCCATCAACACCAGCGCATAGTCATTATCGCGCACCCGCTCCACCGCCTGTCGGCCATCGTCGGCGACCTCCACCACCAGTCCGGTATGTTCCAACAGCGCGCGGGCTACTTCCTGATTGACCGGATTGTCCTCGACCAGCAACAGCCGCGCGCCGCGATACTGTTGGGCCAGCCGCTGTTCGGGCGAGACATCGGGCGCGACAGCGGCATATTGGGCCGCTTCATTCGCCACCTTGCCCAGCCAAACCGTCAGCCAGAAGGTGCTACCGACGCCCAGGGTGCTGGAGACTCCCACATCGCCGCCCATCAGCAGCGCCAGACGCTGGCTGATCGCCAGCCCCAAGCCGGTGCCGCCGTATTGGCGCGTGGTGGAATCATCCGCTTGCACGAAGGCTTGAAACAACCGCGACTGTTGGCCCGGCGTCAGGCCGATGCCCTGATCTTCCACTTCAACGCGCAACAGCACGCTTTCGCCGTCCTGAGCATCGAGCCGGGCATGGACGGTAATCTGCCCGCGTTCGGAAAATTTGATGGCGTTACCGATGAAGTTCAACAAGATTTGTCGCAAGCGCAACGAATCACCGCGCAACCGCGCCGGCACCTCCGGCGCGATTGCGTGGATCAGCCCCAACCCCTTGGTGGCCGCCCGCTCCCCCAGCAGACTGAAGGTGTGGTCGATGAGTTGAACCAGCGAAAACTCGGTTTCTTCCAAAATAAGCCGGCCGGCCTCGATCTTGGAAAGATCTAGAATGTCGTTGAGAATGCGCAGCAGATGTTGCGCGGCGTCGCTGATCTTGAGGAGCGGCTCCCGTTGCTTGGGCGCATTGATCTGCTGGCTCAGCAAATGGGTCAAGCCGATGATCGCGTTCATCGGCGTGCGGATTTCGTGGCTCATGTTGGCCAGAAACGTGCTCTTGGCCCGACTGGCCGCTTCGGCGGCATCCTTGGCTTCCAGTAAAGCGGCCTGCTGGCGTTCGCTGTCCAAACAAAGCTTCAGGCTGCGCGCGAATTTGGTCAGAATGGGTGAAAACAGCACCTTCGCCTGCCGCGCGGCGGCGTCCAGCGGTTGCGCCGAAAACAGCAAGACGTGGCCGACCTCCGGCAAAATCAGGTGCAACGCATGAGGATAGCGCGCTCTATCAGGAAACCAGCTCAATTCAGCAAGGGCCTGCTCGTTTTGCAGCAACCGCGCCGGCCAACGCATGGTCTGTCCTTCCAAGTCGCGCAGAGACTGACTGCCCACCGTGCTATAGACCTGCACCTCTACGCTGGCTGTCGCCGCATCGCCTGGCTTGGAATCGAGCAGCAACGCCCCGCAAGCGCAGCCCGTATGGACCAGCAACTGCTGGAGCATCCCGGTCGCCAGCGGGCGCGGGCGCGTTTCGCCGGCCATGGTCAGCGCCAGGTTGTAGAGGATGCTTATGGATTGATTTTGGTTCGCATCCACAAACGTTGTCACACCGTCTGTCTAGAAAAAAAGTTCAAGCCAAGACCTTCTCGCCCGGCAAGCTCCCGACCCGTTCAAGCATCGGCCCCCGGCGCGCTCGACAGCCGTTCGAGCTTGGCGAGAATATCCGCCTCGCAGTCGGCGTACCGCGCGGCGATGGTTTCGAATTCGTCCAAACAGTCCAGAAAAGCATCCACGATATCCGGGTCAAAATGGCTCGCCCGTCCCTCGCGAATGATGCCAACCGCGCGCTCGAACGAGATCGGCGCCTTATAGACCCGCCGGGCGATCAGCGCGTCAAACACATCGGCCAAGGCCATCAGCCGGGCCGGAACGGGGATAGCGTCGCCGGCCAATTTTTCAGGATAGCCGGAACCGTCCCACTTTTCATGATGGTAATGGGCGATGTCTTTAGCGATGCGCAGGAATTCCACGGGCTTTTCAGCATCTCGCTCGGCTTGTTCGATGGCGTCGCGCCCCAGCCGGCTGTGTGTTTTCATGATCTCCCACTCCTCCGGAGTCAGTTTGCCCGGCTTGAGCAGGATATGGTCGGGAATGCCCACTTTACCGATATCGTGCAGGGGCGCGGACTTGATCAACGCCTGCACGTTCTGCTCGGTCAGAAACTCCGCAAAGCGGGGATGCTCCAGCAACTGCGAGGTCAGCGCCCGCATGTAACCTTGGGTGCGGCGCAGGTGATTGCCGGTTTCCGGGTCGCGGATTTCGGCCAGATGGGCCAGCGCCCGAATGCTGATATCCTGAATCAGCAGATTTTCTTCCAGCCGCCGCGCCACCTCGGCCTCCAAAACGGCGTTGCGGTCTTGCAGCCAGTCGCGAGCAAGTTTGAGATCGAGCTGGGTTTTTACCCGCGCCAGCACGACGGCCGGCTTGATCGGTTTGCTGATGTAATCCACCGCTCCCAACGCCAGCCCGTGTTCCTCGTCGCTGCCGCGGTCCAGCGCGGTGACGAAAATGACCGGAATGCCAGCGGTCCAAGACTCCGCCTTCAGACGCTCCAGGACCATGTAACCGTCCATTTCGGGCATCATGACATCGAGCAAGATCAGGTCCGGTCGGGGCGTGCTGGCGGCCACCTGCAAGGCGCGCGCACCTGAGTTCGCGGCGCGCACCCGGTAATGGGGCTGAAGCAACTCGCTCAGCAGCAGGAGATTTTCCGGCGTGTCGTCAACGATAAGAATGGTTTGCATGTTGCCTTCTTAGAGCATCCCTCAAGGCTTCCCGATATACTAAGTTTTACATTGCCCCATCAATTGCGGCCTGACACCCAGCAACCCGCCGATGATAATGCCTATTTTTCCTACGTTAGCGTTAGAAAATTTCGATTTTTGGTATATTTAATGATACATAAATTTATTATTTGTTCAAGCGTCTATCGCAATAATTAGACCTATTTTAAATCTTCCACTCACCGATTTGCGCTACGAACCGAACACCGGCGGACAGCGGCCCTTGAAAAACACGCTCACTGTAGCAGTCGGTTAAATTTGGGAAACCTCATGCGCCGTTCAGAACAGGCCAGCCCGACCGGACCGCCCGCCCATCGCCCCATCATTCTCGGGATGACCGGCGCATCGGGAGCGCGTTATGGGCTGCGGTTGCTGCAATACCTGCTCGAAGCCGGCTGGCCGGTTTACTTGCTGCTGTCCAAGGCCGCCCAAATTGTGATCCACATGGAAACCGAGATGCAATTACCCGGCCGGCCGCACGCCATTCAGAAGATTTTGACCGAGCATTACCAGTGCGCCGCCGAGCAACTGCGGGTGTTCGGCCAGGACCAATGGACCGCGCCGCCCGCCAGCGGCTCGGCGCCGGCGCGGGCGATGGTGGTGTGTCCGTGCACGACCGGCGCTCTGGCGGCCATCGCCAACGGCAACAGCGACAACTTGTTGGAACGAGCCGCCGATGTGACCTTGAAAGAAGGCCGCAAATTAATTCTGGCGGTGCGAGAGACCCCGTTTTCCGCGATCCATCTGGAAAACATGCTGCGCTTGGCTCGCGCTGGCGCGGTGATCCTGCCGGCCAACCCCGGCTTTTATTATCGGCCGGCCAGCGTCGCGGAACTGGTGGATTTCATTGTGGCTCGAATCCTCGATCAGTTGGAAATTCCGCATACGCTACTGCCGCATTGGGGCCAGCATGAACCGGAATCGAGGCCGCTTTTTCGATGACCGCAACCGCCACGCAAGAATTGCCGCTGTTTCCGTTGAAAACCATCCTGTTTCCCGGCGGCGTTCTGCCGCTGCGGATTTTCGAGCCCCGCTACCTGGACATGATCAGTGCCTGTCTGCGCGCTGACAGCGGTTTCGGCGTGGTGACGATCCACCAAGGCCACGAAGCGGGCGGCCCGCCGACCAGCATCCATCCGGTCGGCACGCTGGCGCGCATCATGGATTTCGATGCCCTGGACGACGGTTTGCTCGGGATCACTTGCCTGGGCGTGCAGCGCTTGCGGGTGATCGGCCATCGGCTTCAGCCCGATCAATTGCTGCTCGGCCAGGTGTTGTGGCTGCCGGACGATCCGGCGCTACCGCCCTTACCCGGCCATGAGCCGCTCGCGCGCGTGCTGCGCGATTTACTGAAAAATGCAGAATTGGCGTCCTATGCCCGCTTTCTGGCGCCGGATTGGGAAGATGCGGCCTGGATAGGCAATCGGCTGGCGGAACTGTTACCGCTCCCGCTGCACACCCGCCAAGCCTTGCTGGAGATGAACGACCCCCGACAGCGCCTGGATGTCCTACTGGCGATTTTTCAAGAACACCGCACCGCATGAATTCACCGATGAATTCGCAGATCCACCGCAAACCGTTCACTGTTCAGGTCGACGGCCGCCGCTTGCACGCCGAGCGTCTGTTGCCGGCTCAAGCCAGCGGCGCTGGCCCCACCCTGGTTTTCTTGCATGAAGGTCTGGGCAGCATCGGCCAATGGCGGCACTTTCCAGCGGAACTGTGCGCTCGCGTCGGCCTGCCGGGTCTGGTTTACGAGCGCTGGGGGTATGGCCGCTCCGACCCCCTGGGCGGCCCGCGCCCCGATGATTACCTGGAGCGGGAGGCGCGCGACAGTCTACCCGAGGTGCTGATGGCTTGCGATATCCTCGATCCGCCCATCCTGTTCGGGCACAGCGACGGGGCGTCGATCGCCTTGCTGTTCGCCGCCGCCTATCCCGAGCGGGTCCGCGCGGCGATCTGCGAAGCCGCGCACGTTTTGATCGAGCAGGTTTGCCTGACCGGGATCGAAGCCGCTCGCGGCGCTTACGAACGCGGCGAGCTGCGCAAGGCCCTGCATCGCTACCACGGCGCGAACACCGAGCTGGCGTTTCGGGGCTGGTGCGATACCTGGTTGCGGCCCTCGCGCCGCCGCTGGAACGTGGAAGCCGAATTGCCCCATATTACTTGTCCGACCTTGATCGTTCAGGGGATGGATGATGAATACGCCACGCGCGCTCAGGTCGACGCCATCGCCGCCGGCGTGGCCGGGCCACGGGAAATCCTGTGGCTGCCCGGTTGCGGGCATGTCCCGCACCATCAGGCGCGAGACATCGTGCTGGAAAGCGCCGCTCGTTTTATCAAGCAGCAATGCGCTACCCTGTAAGAAGGTTCGCAACCGACCCACTCCGTCGCCGCTAAAGGATGCTGTCATGTCCGACTTCGAACTGGTCCAAGACCCGCCGCCGGGGCCGCGCCCGAGCTGGCTGAGACGGCTGTTTCGCCCTTATGATATCGGCTTCTATCTGATGGTCATTCTGGCCTGGATCGCCAACGTCTACACCAGCTACGACCTGGGTAACAGCCAGCGCATTTGGCGCTGGTTGATTCCGATTTTTGGAGTGATTTGCATTTATACCCAGTGGGATTCCGCCCCCCCTACGTTCAATGATCGGTTGCGGCTGATCCTGCACCAGATCATGCACTGGGGCGTGATGACGGCGCTGGCGTTCTTGCTCATCATGTCCTCGACCGGCCAATACGGCTTCACCAACCTCTTCGATTCCCGGCAAGTCAGCTTCGTCATCAGCCTGATGCTGGCCTTCAGCACCTATCTCGCCGGCCTTTATCACGACTGGCGGCTGTGCGTGGTCGCCGCGTTCATCCTCGCCGGCGAGATCATCAATATCGCCTTTAGCAATCTAGCGCCCCTGCTGCTGTGGATCGGCTTGGGCCTTCTGTTGGTTTATCTGCTCGGGGCTTGGCTCTTTAACGCCCGGCAAGAGCGGCAACCACCGGCGGCCACCGGCTCCTGAATCGCCGGTAACGGCGATACTCTCACCCTCGTCAATAAGGAGGATTTATGTCGAGAACACGCTGTTTCGAGACCGCTTTGCTCTCGTTGGGTCTGACCGTTGGCCTGCTTTGCGGGACCAGCGCCCAGGCCGCCGAACCCATGAAGCCCACCCCTCAGCCGGCCGCGGTAAAACCGGCGGCGGCCATCTCCGCGGCCAAGGCGGAATTACCCTTCCCCAACGGCGAAAAATGGGTCACCGCCACCGAACGGGAAAAACTGGCCTACCTGCTCGGCATCACCAACATGGCGATGGCCGAGTACCAGTTGACCGGTCCCGCGCCCAAATACCGCACGCTGGTTCCAAAAATGGTTCAAGCCCTGGACGGCTCAACCTTGCGGCAGATGATGGGGGCTGTGGATACCTACTACAAAGCGAACCCCGACCAACAGAAGCGGTCGATATTCGAAGTGATCTGGTTTGAGGTCGTGGCGCCAAAAGCGGACGCGCTATCCCAGAAACCCAACCCGCCCGCAGCGAAAAAATAAGGGGTCAACCATGAAGACACTCGGTTGTTTGCTTGCGATCTCCACTCTCTTGCTGAGCGCGGGCTGCGCCAACATGACACCGACCGAACAGGGTACGCTGGGCGGCGCGGCCATGGGAGCGGCGGGCGGCGCGGCCATCGGCGGTCTGACCGGCGGCGATGCCGGCGTCGGCGCGATCATCGGCGGCGCGGCGGGCGCTGTGGTCGGCAATATCTACGGTCAGGACCAGGAATACCGGCGGCCACCACCCCGCCGGCGCTACCGGCGCTACTGAGCCGGCACTCAAGCCCTGCCGGCGCGGGCGGGGCTTGGGTGATCGGTCAGTTCGGCGCCGCCGCCAAATCCCGGCGCAAGTCGGCGGCGGCGGCGCGCAGCTCGCCGAACAGGCGCTTGACGCCAGCACAGTCATAATCGCGACGCGGCCATTTGAAGTAGCCGCCGCAGCTCGCTAAAAACTCGCAGCTCCGACACTGCTCGGCGCTGGCCAGCACTCGGTCGATCCAACCCGCCAAGTCGGCATCGGGCGCGCTGTCCGCCGGGATGTCAGCGCCCGCCAGCCGGCCATGGCGCGATTCCGTACCGTCATCGGCCACGTAACGCAGGGACTGCGGCTCTTCATCCAGCACTGCCCACAGCGGCTCCGGCTGATTGTGATAAAAACCCAACAGCGTGCCGTGAAAAAATTCGACAGGTTGGGAAACGGTCGCTTGGTGCAGATAAAACTCCAGGATGTCCGCCAACTCCTCGACCAAAGCCGGCTCGGGTTGCGCCGGCTCCAGCCGCACGGCAAAATCCAGGGCGAGCGCCACCTTGACCGCCTTGCCAAAACCGGGTTGGACTGGAACGACCGCCCGTACCGGGTGATTGTCGAGCAGGTTGCTATGACCATACAGCAGCGGAAACTCGCCGGCGGGGTCGCGCATGATCAGCTCGATCGGCAATCCCGGCGCCCACGCGTTGAACGGTTCGGAATCGGCGGTCAAATCCAGCAATTGAACGGCGATGAGGCGCTCGGGGTTTTCCGAGGCCAGCGCCGCGACCAACGCGGCCGGATCGCTGGCTCGCACGATCAACCATCCCGGCCACGCCGCCGCCGACAACTGCTGGGGAATGCTGTAAAGCGCTTCGTCCATCATGCGCGATCAGCGGTTGTACCAGCCGCCGTTCACCCATCTGGGCCGGTTGTACCAGCCGGGCCGGTTGTACCAGCCGGGTCCGTTATACCAGTGACGGCGGCGGTTGTACCAGCCAGGGCCGTAACCCCAGCCGCCGCCCCAACCCCAGCGGGGGCCGCCCCAACCCGGTCCGCCGCCGCCGAGATTGACCCAGTTGCTGTGATTGCTCCAGCCCACGGCCTCGGCTTCCTTACCCGGCAGCAGCACCCCGCCCAGCACCACGCCGCCGATGACGGCTTTCGACCATTTCCCCAAGCCGATCAGAAAATCGCGCCGCTCGCGCAGCACCGGCTCTTCGATAGCGGGTTCGTCTTGGGAAGACTCTCGTTCATTGTCAGACATGACCACCTCCAACTCAGCACGCATCAATCATGGCATCTCGGTGGAACCGACCGCCCTATCACCTGTAAATCAGTCAATCCGGGTGAAATCCACTGCTTTTTCCAATTCGGCCTGCCGTACTGAAACGACGGCGGGGAGCGCTGGAGGTGACAATACCTTTTACCCTCCCGCCGACCGCCCTCTTCGGTCCTTGCAACTCATTTCACATTGCCTTGAAAATTTGTCATACATTCTCTGAAATTTCGCTGAATGCTTTCTCCCATAATTTAATAGCCCAACCGTCGAGCGTCCATGTCCATCCAGCGGCCGTTTCTTCCTGCATTCCCTGCCACGTTCGTCGTACTGCTGTTGGTGCTAGCAGCCCTCTGGACCGCTCCGGTGGCGCTTGCAACCGAATCAGGCCGGCCGCGCATCGGGCTGGCGCTGGGCGGCGGCGGCGCTCGCGGCATCGCTCACATCGGCGTGCTCAAGCGCCTGGAAGAAATGCGGGTTCCCGTCGACTGCATCGCCGGCACCAGCATGGGCTCGATCATCGGCGGCTTGTACGCCTCCGGCATGTCGCTCGATCAAATGAGCGCAACCTTACAAGACATCGACTGGCCTCAGATCTTCACCGACGGACCGCCGCGCGCCGATCTGCCGTTCCGCATCAAGCAGGAACAGCGGGTTCTGCTGAACGCCCGAGTCGGCATCAAGCAAGGCCGGGTGCAGTTGCCCATGGGCTTGCTCGAAGGGCAAAATCTGTTGCTGCTGCTGGAGGAACTGTCGTTGCCGGCCGCCAGCATGCACGATTTCAACCAGTTGCGGATTCCCTTCCGGGCTGTGGCGACCGATCTGGCCACCGGTTCGCCGGTGGTGCTGGGAACGGGCGAGTTGGCCAGGGCGATGCGGGCCAGCATGTCGATCCCCAGCATTCTGGTGCCGGTCAAGATCGATGGCCGGCTGCTGGTGGACGGCGGCGTCGCCAATAACGTACCGGTGGATGTGGTGCGGGAGCTGTGCCATCCCGATGTCATCATCGCGGTGAGCGTGGGCGCGCCGCTGGTCGGCGCCGACAAACTCAGCTCGGTGCTTTCCATCACCGAACAGCTCACCAACATCCTGACCGCCCGCAACACCAGCCAGCAACTCAGCACCTTGGGGCGCAAAGACGTACTGATCGTACCCGATTTGCAGGATCTCACCAGCATCGACTTCAATCGCGCCGCCGACGCCGTGGCCATTGGCTATGCCGCCGCCCAGACCCAACACCTGGAACTGGCCCGGCTGACCACCGCGCCGGCGGTCTATCAAAGCTATCTGGCCAGCCTGCCGCCCATCCCGCAAGCCGGGCGGCCGATCATCGACTTCATCCGCATCGAGCACGATACCCGACTGTCCGATCAGGTCATCGCCGGCCAACTCCACATCAAGCCGGGCGACCGGCTCGACCCCCAAAAACTCAATCGCGATCTCAATGCGATTTACGGCATGAGCGACTTCCAGCGGGTCAATTACACGCTGCTTCGAGAAAACGGCAAAACCGGCCTGGTGGTCGAAGCCCGCCAGCAAGACATCGGCCCCGATACCCTAAAGTTCGGCATGTTGCTCGGCGCCAATCTCAAGGGCGACTCGGAATTCAGCGTCGGCGCCGCCTACACCATGAGCGCGCTCAACAGGCTGGGCGCGCAGTGGCGCAACTTCATCCAACTGGGCGGCAACATCGCCCTGACCAGCGACTTCCACCAACCGCTCAACGAAGATCAAGACTACTATCTCAACCCCTACTTAAAGTACGAACAATACAATCTGGATGTCTTCAACGACCCCTACGCGGCGAGCAGCGGCTTTCGGGTTTATCGCTCCGAAATCGGCCTGGAGGCCGGCCGCAATCTGGGAAGCTGGGGGCGATTGGCGTTCGGCGTATTTTACGGAGCCGGCCGCAACGATTTGCGTTTGGGTCAACCCTCGGCTTACGAAGGCAATTTCAACGCGGGCGGTTATTCGCTCCGCTGGACAGTGGATACCCTAGACAACCTGAACTTCCCGACTTCGGGCGATTCCGTCAACCTGGTTTTCCGCGATTCACTGACCGAGCTGGGTGCCGATCGAGATTTTCGAACGCTCGATCTGAATGTCGTGCACGCTTACACGTGGGGCCAATATTCGGTGATCCCGCGCCTGCGGCTGGCGGGCAAATTGTCGGGTGAGGCATTAGGTATTCACGACCTTTTTCTGCAAGGAGGCTTTTTAAATTTGTCGGGCTATCAGAGCGGCCAACTTTCGGGACAGTACGCCGCATTGGGCGCGTTGCTCTCCATGTATCGACTAGACGACACCTCGGCCGCCTTCAGCATTCCGGTTTTTGCGGGCGGCTCGCTGGAAGTGGGCGGCGCCTGGAACGACTATCACGAGATCACGCTCGGTTCGCTGATTCCGGCCGGCAGCGTGTTCGTGGGCGTCGACACGCTGCTCGGGCCGCTCTACCTGGGCGCTGGCTACGCCGAAGGTGGCAATACCTCGTTATACATGCAGCTAGGAAAGTTGTTCTGATGGCGGCCCGCTTGATCCTGTTCAACAAGCCCTATGGCGTGCTGAGCCAATTCACCGACGCCGCCAGGCGGCCGACGCTGGCGGCGTATCTCACTATCCCTGGCGTTCGTGTCGCCGGCCGGCTGGATCGGGATAGCGAGGGTTTGCTGGCGCTGACCGACAATGGCCTGTTGCAAGCCCGCATCAGCCATCCGCGCTACCAACCGTCCAAAAGCTACTGGGTCCAAGTGGAGGGCAATCCTGCCGAAGCCGCCTTGGAGCAACTGCGCCGGGGCATCGACTTGAACGACGGTCCCACGCTCCCGGCTCGCGCGCGGCGCATTAGCGAACCGCTGCTGTGGCCGCGCGAGCCTCCGATCCGGTATCGCGCGGCCATCCCGACCGCCTGGCTGGAAATCACCTTACACGAAGGACGCAACCGCCAAATTCGCAGGATGACCGCCGCCGTCGGACATCCCACCTTGCGGCTGGTTCGCTGCCGCATCGGCGGCTGGACCTTGGATGCGCTGTTACCCGGACAATGGCGGGAAGTGTCGGTTGCGGCGCCGTCGTCCAACCGTGGCCGCCCAATCCGTCGCCGGCTCGCCGCTCCGCCCCGAAACGGCATCACGCCGTGATCTTGCCAGTCGGCAATTTGTTCGCGGGCATTCCAGCCACGCTCGCCTCGGAACAGTTTGATAAGCTGCTCCACACCGAATCCTGCCGCCTGGAACGCATCGTTTCCAGCGGACAGGCGACGCCAGCGGGCGAATGGTACGACCAGGCTTGGGATGAATGGGTGGTTTTGTTGCAAGGTCAGGCGGCCTTGCTATTCGCTGGCGAGGATGCCGCGCGCCTTTTGAATCCCGGCGATTATGTGTATATCCCGGCGCATTACCGGCATCGCGTGGAACAAACCAGCGAAACCCCGCCGGCGGTCTGGTTGGCGCTACATCTTGCAGGTAGCGACGCCGGATGCTGATTCATCCTCCTTTCAGCCTGATCTTGTAAAATAATCGCTCTATAGCCATTATTATTTGGATCAAATCTACTGTGGCGGGCTTTGGAGCAATCAATGAAAAAACAATTCGCGATAGCTTTGGCGGGTGGAATTCTGGGCATGAGCGTCTGGACAGCGGTCAGCGCCGCCGACGCGAAACCAGAAGATACCGTTAAGTACCGCCAGTCGGTCTACACCATTATCGGCTGGAATTTCAAACCCATCGGGGCGATGATGAAGGGTGAAGCCCCATTCGATGCAGCCGCCGTGGCCCGGCACGCGCAATACATCGAAATGCTCAGCAAAGCCCTACCGGAAGGCTTCACCAAGGGAACCGGCCCAGACGCGGTCAAGAACACCGAGGCCAAACCCGAGATCTGGACGAAAGCGGGCGAATTTGACACCAAAATGAAGGATTTCCAACAGGAAGCCGCCAAGCTGGCCGCAACCGCCAAGAGCGGCGATGAGAAAGCGATCAAGGCGCAGTTTGGCAAGACCGCTGAAACTTGCAAAGCCTGCCATAAGGAATTCCGCAAGGATTGATGGTTAGTTCAGCTTTTTAAGAGAGCGGGTCATGCCGGCGCATGACCCGTTTCTGTTTGCGCCGCCGTCTAACCCACCAACAGCCAAACCGCCGCAATCGCGACCGCCAGCACCACCAAACCCAGCCAAGGGCTGACCATTCGCGGGGTCCGTTCGATCGAATCCGGCGGCAAATGCTTGAGGCCGCTCAGCATCGGATGCACCAGGTTTTCGCGCTTCACGAACAAATAGAACAACACCGCCGAAATATGTACCGCGATGACCGCCAGCAACAGGTTGAAATTGAATTTATGAACGGTGGTCAACCAATCGCTGGTGCTTTTTGACACCCAACCGTACAGCGGTCCCTCGATGGTGATATCGTCGTTGGCGAACAGACCGGTTCCCGCCTGAACCAGCAACAGCGCCAGCATCGCCAGGATCGACCAGCCCCCCATGGGATTATGGCCGAGATACAGCGGCGTCTCGCCGCGCAGCAACGCCTTGACGTACTCTATCGCCGCGCCGGGCCCGCGGACGAAATCGCCGAAGCGGACGGTATCGCTGCCCACGAAGCCCCAGATCAGGCGGAACAGCACTAAAACCAGGATCGTGTAACCGCCCCAGATGTGATAAGTCATGGTATCGCTGTTCTCGGCGGTCAGCCATTGGGCGATCATGAGCACGACCAGCGTCCAGTGAAAGATCCGGGTTGGTAGATCCCAGACCTTGACGGTTTGCAGGGGTTGCGACGTATCGGACATAGATAAACCCTCTCTGTCAGGAAAAGCCAAGGCGCAATGGTCGGCATGACCGATTCACTAATGATAACGATTTACATTCAACTTGACCTGAAACGGCCGACTGCGTTATTTTGAACCTATTATGAATGCACAATCCCGCGAGCGGTTCGAACTGCGACTGAGTTGCCCGGCCTCCTGAGTGGAGCGCCGGGTTCTGCTGCCGCCGTCGATCATCCGAACCGCTTTCAAGGATTGTCCCAATGTCTGATTCTGACCGATCCCCCTGTTTCGCTCCCCGCATTGCGGGTTGCCTTCATCGTCCTGCTTTCGTGCGTGTTCTCTCTCTTGCTCTGCTCCGACTGAGTCGCGGTCGTCGGGCCTAGCGGCGGTCCGGCGGCCGTATCCGCGCCGCATTCGCATTTTTCAGCACTGTAACCCCAGCTACCGTCAAGCAGAGAGAAATTGATCATGCATTCGGATATCCGTAGTAAATACCGCCCTTTTCCCCCGATCCAATTGCCGGACCGGCAATGGCCGTCCCAAACCATCAGCCACGCGCCGCGCTGGTGTAGCTCCGATTTGCGCGACGGCAATCAAGCACTGATCGAGCCGATGGATGGCGAGCGCAAGCGCCGTTACTTCGATCTGCTGGTGCGGATGGGCTTCAAGGAAATCGAGGTTGCCTTTCCGTCGGCCTCGCAAACCGATTTTGACTTCGTGCGCGGCCTGATCGAAGGCGGCCGGGTGCCGGACGATGTGGCCGTGCAAGTGCTGACCCAATCCCGCGAGGATTTGATCCGCCGCACCTTCGCCAGTTTGAAAGGGGTCCAGCGCGCCATTTCGCACCTGTACAACGCCACCGCGCCGATTTTCCGCGAAGTGGTGTTCGGCGTCGATCGCGCGGGTTCCATCGAACTGGCGCGATTCGGAGCGCGGCTGTTCGCGGAATGCGCCGCCGAACAACCTGAAACGGAGTGGACATTCGAGTATTCGCCGGAAACCTTCTGCTTTACCGAGTTGGATTTCGCCTTGGAAATCTGCGAGGCGGTGCTGGATATCTGGCAACCGACGCCGGAGCGCAAGGTGATTCTCAATTTGCCAGCGACCGTCGAGATGGCGACGCCGAACGTCTACGCCGATCAAATCGAATGGTTCTGCCGACGGGTTTCGCGCCGCGACTCCATCATCATCAGCGTACACCCGCATAACGACCGCGGCACCGCCGTCGCCGCCGCCGAGTTGGCCTTGATGGCGGGGGCCGACCGGGTGGAAGGTTGTTTGTTCGGCAACGGCGAGCGCACCGGTAACGTCGATCTGGTCACGTTGGCGTTGAATCTCTACAGTCAAGGCATCGAGCCGGGTTTGGATTTCTCGGTGATCGACGAAATCGTCCGCACCGCCGAATACTGCAACCAGATTCCGGTGCATCCCCGCCATCCCTACGCCGGCGATCTGGTGTTCACCGCCTTTTCCGGCTCGCATCAGGATGCGATCAAGAAAGGCTTCGCCGCGCAGGAAAAACGCTGGGCCAGCGGCGATCCTCGCTGGGAAGTCCCCTATTTACCGATCGATCCGACCGATCTGGGCCGGACTTATGAGGCGGTGATCCGGGTCAACAGCCAGTCCGGCAAGGGCGGTATCGCCTATCTGCTCGAAAAAGATCACGGCTTGCAGCTGCCGCGCCGCTTGCAGGTCGAATTCAGCCAGCGGGTGCAAGCCATCGCCGACGCCACCGGCAAGGAAATCACCTCGGATGACATCTGGGCGGCCTTCGAGGCGGAATACCTACAACGGACCGAACCGTTCCACTTCGTCGAGCATCGCATCATTCCCGACAGTCATTCCAGCGCTGTGCGCAAGCTGACCTCCACCATCCGCGAACGCGGCCAGGAGCGAGTGATTTCCGGCAAGGGCAACGGACCCATCGACGCCTTCACCGACGCCTTGAACCAGCATTATGGTTTGGACGTAAAGGTGGTCGATTATCACGAACACGCCATGGGGGCCGGCGCGAACGCCACCGCCGTCTGCTATGTCGAGGTGCGGATGGACGGCGAGCCGGCCACGCGGTTTGGGGTCGGCATCGACAGCAACATCGTCACGGCCTCGTTGAACGCGGTGGTCAGCGCCGTCAATCGGGCGTTGCGCCAAACGCTGGGCGAACTCGCGAGCGAGGGTTCCGAACAACCGCGACGGACGGCTAGTGCAGCCGCTTGAATGGGCGCTTCCGAGCCAAGCTGATCACGCTCGCTCAGCGGGCCGACGGTGTCCGGTTGGCCGTTATGGCCTGGTGCTGGACACCGTCGCCGCCATCCTTCTGCTGTTTGCCCTGACCCGGCTCGCGCTGGCGCTGCGTGTGGGCGGCGACGCCGACTGGACGCTGGCGACGCTCGCCGGCGCGGCGGCGTTGGGCCTGCTTTACGATCTTACCGTCGCCCTGCTGCTCGCATTACCGTTGGGCTTGCTGCTGGCGGTGCTGTCCGCCCGCTGGGCTCGGTTTCAACTCACGCAAATTCTGGTGCTGGTGGGAATGGCCGGCGGTCTGTTTGCCTTGCTGTTCGGCGCGGCGGCGGAGTGGTTTTTCTGGAGCGAATTTTCCTCCCGCTTCAATTTCATCGCGGTCGATTATCTGATTTATACCGATGAAGTCATCGGCAATATCCGCGAATCCTATCCGGTCGGCTGGATTCTGGGCGCGTTTGGGGGCTTGTCCTTGCTGGTGGCGGTTTCACTCCGACGACGCCTCAAGCGTCGACTCACTCAGGCGACCCCGCTGCAATCTCGGCTGGGTGGGTTCGGCGCGCACGCCTTGCTGGCGGTCGGCTTGCTGGCCAGCGTCTCCGGCAACCTCCGTGACGAGCTCCAAAATGTTTATGCGCGAGAGATCGCCGGCAATGGTTTGTTCGAGTTCGTGCGCGCGTTCAAGGACAACGAACTCGACTACAGCCGTTTTTATCGAACCTTGCCTGAAGATGTCGTTTTCGCTCGATTGCGACAGAAAATGCTGTTGGCCGGCGGCGAACCACTCAGCGCCGACCCGCGCCAATTGGCCTACCGGATTACCTCTCCAGGGCCAGAGCTGCACCCGAACGTAGTCCTGGTGATGCTGGAAAGCATGAGCGCCG
This sequence comes from Candidatus Competibacteraceae bacterium, assembly GCA_016713505.1. Classification (NCBI taxonomy): domain Bacteria; kingdom Pseudomonadati; phylum Pseudomonadota; class Gammaproteobacteria; family Candidatus Competibacteraceae; species Candidatus Competibacteraceae bacterium. Next base: position 2,561,917 of record JADJPA010000001.1, read on the forward strand.
ACTTCATGCAAAGCTTCGGCAGCTCCAAAAACATCACGCCGACCCTAGATCGCCTCACCCGAGAAAGCCTGTTCTTCCCCCGCGCCTTCGCTTCGGGAACTCGTACCGTGCGCGGTTTGGAAGCCTTGGCGCTGTCGGTGCCGCCGACGCCGGGCAACGCCATCGTCCGCCGCCCGCACAACGAAAACCTGTTTTCGCTGGCGTCGGTGTTCAACGCCAAAGGCTACGCCAGCTTGTTTCTGTATGGCGGTTACGGCTACTTCGACAACATGAACGGCTTTTTCGGTCACAACGGTTACGAAGTGATCGACCGCTTGGCCGTGGACAAGAGCAAAATTCATCACGAAAACATCTGGGGCATCGCCGATGAGGATCTTTATACCAAGGCCTTGGAAACCTTCGACGCGAAGCACGCCGCCGTCCAACCGTTCTTCGCCCATCTCATGACCACTTCAAACCACCGGCCCTATACCTACCCGGAAGGCCGGATCGACATTCCGCCCAAGACCGGACGCGATGGCGCGGTCAAATACGCCGATTGGGCCTTGGGTGATTTTCTGGCGCGGGCCGCGACCAAACCGTGGTTTGACGATACCGTTTTCGTGATTGTCGCCGACCACCAAGCCTCGGCGGCGGGCAAAACCGATCTGCCGCTGGCGCGCTATCGGATTCCGCTGCTGATTTACGCTCCCAAGCTGTTCCCGGCCGCTCACAACCAACGCCTGATCGCCCAGATCGACATTGCCCCGACTCTGCTTGGCTTGTTGAACTGGTCTTACACCAGCAAGTTTTTCGGCCATGATGTGAACCGCTTGCCCGCCGGCAAGGAACACGCACTGATCAGCACCTATCAGACCGTCGGCTATCTCGAAAACGACCGGCTGGTCATCCTGAACCCCGGCCAGCGGACGCGCGTCGAAACCGTGAATTGGGAATCGCTCACCACCCGTCCGACCGCTGACGATCCGGTGGCGATCGCCGAAGCCATCAGCGTCTATCAGGGCGCGAGCCTGGCTTTCAAGGCCGGCTTGTTGGGCGGGCCTTAAATCGAGCGCAGGTCATGCTTCGCCCGTTCGAATTCCGCAAACGGATTGAAAGGAATATCCTCCAATACGGCGAGCTGCTGGGCCAGCTTCTCGCGCTTGAGGGCCGCCTTGACCCGAGCGTGGTTGGTTTTATCTTCCATGAATTCGTAGGATGCGGTCCGGGTGGCGGGCAAGCTGCTGGCCCCCGCGTCATGGCCGCCTCTGACCTCTTTGTCGCCACGCTCCGACAGGTAAATATCTTGGACGATGACCGCAAAAAACTCCTCCAGGTCGGTCCATTGGTCGTTAGTCGACTCGGGTTTTAATTTCTCGAACTGGCTCGGCCGAACCCCATGAACCAATTCATGTAAAAGTGTGGAGTCATCCGCGTAGGGCGCATCTTTAGGGCAAGAACCTGTCAGGAACGGGGAAAATACGACTCGGGAGTTTTTCAGGTATCGGTTGGCCGGGCGCGCATGGGCGGTCGAAGCAGGGCAAATTTGAAAGCGAATACTATCACTCTCGATGCTGATCACCGTATCACGGATGCCCGGCGGTATGATGTAAAGATCGCTAGCGAGTTGGCGGCTGGCCGCCAGGACTAATTGGCCCGTTCTTAATTTGCTGATCTTCAACAAACGCCGAAAAACCTCCGTTTCATACAAGGCATGTTGCTCGGAAAAAAACGGATTCGGCTTGAGTTCCATGTCATCCAGGTTTTGTGGCTTTTTGGCGGGATCGGCACCCGTCGCTTTCCATCGTTCATACTCCACATCATCTTGATCGTTACCGTTCACAATGATGCGATAAGGTTTGAATTTGATCACCGCTTTAGCTCCTGTGCCGGCAAACCGAATTGCTCGATGGGCATCGATTTCTGAAAAGGAGGAGGGGTTATGCGCTTGAACCAGCCGGCTTCAACGCCTTATCGAAGCCGGCCTCATGCCAGTACCGTCACCATTGCCCGAAGAAGTCGGTGATATCGAAGCAAACGGTCTTTGATTCGCCATGGATGGTTTCTATTTCCAGCGTATCAAAGGTTTTTTTACCAGCACCGCTCACCGCTTGTTCCGTTACCTTCGCTTTCGGATACTTCCACGCAATCCACGCTTTTTCAGCCGCTACCCCTTCCCTGTTATTGGCGGCGTTCCTGACGGTGATCGCCTTTTGGCAAGTCGATCCATCGGACCCAGCGAATGTCACATGGCTCAGATGGCTGGGCAGGACCGGCCGTACTGAAAGTCTGATGTCATCGGCTTGCGCCGAGGCAACGCCGATCGTCAATACCAGCAACAACATCAGGTCGTGGGAAACATTTTTCATCGCTAGCCGCCCTTCTCCAGCATCACGCCACATTAGCCCAGCACTTCACCATAAACGCCTTTCTCATAAGCTTCACCTTCTTCGTTTGAAGGATCTCCCGGCACTTCATCATCGACGCCGTCCTGAGCATCGGCCCAGTGCGTCAGCTCGTGCAAGATCGTCACCCCAAGCAGATAGACCTGCTTGCCGTTTTTCATACTGACCAAACCTTTGCCGGCTTCGAAATCCCTCACTAATTTCTCATCGACGCGCAACTCATTGGAATTCCATGTGTAGCAACCGTAAGCTTTCTTACCCGCGCAGCGTAGATTCTTTACCACGGTAATGGTCGGACCCTGGCCCCACTTCAATGCATTTTTGATGGTTTCCTTGGTCGTTTTTCCCGCCAGCTTCTGAATGGCGTTGACAATCTTTTGGACCTCGGCCACTTGCGGCATATTGATTTTTACGTAGTAAAGCATTTTCGGAAATTTTTTCGCGGTATCGTCGGACAGTTGCATGATGATAACTCTCAGCCAATGATTTAAACGATCCGGCTCGCGGCCGGCTCCAACAATCGCAGTCTTCTCTAAAAGATAAGAGCGACCTTGATCCGGCGGCTGCGATGTGCCCGAGAAGGCTGATCGCAAAAAGCGGGCCAATCTTAGCTTAGCTTTATATATTAATAACTTGCTTCGATGTTTCTCATCACGCTCCATTTCAGGGCCATTCGAAATGGCCGTTTGGACCGGCCCAATCTGAGCCAGTCTCTATGACGGTTAAGAGCAATAGAGGGTTTAAAGAGAGATCAACCGAGCGCGCCTTCCGGCATCCTTGGCCCAAACGCCTGAGGCGAGCTGCTTGCTGGGCCGAATGCGGCCGGTGGCCACTGCAAGCGCCATCGCCTTGATTTTCGGCTGTGCTCGGCGGGCTTGGCCGCCCGCTTCAAAATCCGTCCGGCGGCCACCGACCCACATCCGCAACGATTTCTTGGCTTCATGCTTTGCAATAACGACATGCTGGTTAGGCGAGCTTCACAAAGCGCGATTGCAAGAGAGACAAGATTAGAATTAGGCTATCGGCGGGCACGGCCATTGCTTGTTGGAGCAGGTTGAGCAACCGGCCGTCCTATTCGGTCTTCCACCCTGTTCGGAGCGCGCGTATGTCCTCTCAGATCAAAACTATCTTGTATACCACGGCGTTGAGCCCCTACACCCGACCGGTGCTACGCTTTACGGTCGAATTGGCCAGACAGCACAAGGCCAAAATCGTCCTGCTGCATGTGGTCGAACCGCTGAGCAGCTCCGTTCGCTTCCTGATGGATAACTACTTGTCGCCTGACAAGGTGGAAGAGTTACACCGCGAAGCCACCAGCGGCATCCTGGAAAAATTCCACCGGCGCTTGGAAACGTTCTGCGCCGAAGAACTCGGATCGACCCTCGAACAGACTCAAGTCATCTCGGAAATCCGCGTCGTCAGCGGCATTCCGCACGAAGCCATCTTGCGCGAGGCCGACCGCTGTGACGCCGATTTGATCACCATGGGCACGCACGCCGGATCCAATGCGTTGGGCAACGCCATTCTGGGCTCGACCACCCGGCGGATTACCCTGAGTTCGAAGCGGCCGGTTTTGATTGTTCCTTTCGTGCAGGACCCGGACAATGAATGGCCTTCACAAAGACGGATTTGATGGATTGTGCTACTTCCTCCAGTTTCCCTCAGCCCGCCAGCGCGCGGCGGGCCATTCCTTGGCCGGCAGGTGGCCTCCTCTGCTGCTGGGAGCTTTCCTACTGATCTTGCATAGCGGTTCGATCGTTGCCGAGGAGGGTGTTTATACGTGGAAGGATGGGTCGGGACGCGTGCATTACAGCAATCGCCGGCCTGAAAACCAACCGGTGCAGGCCGTCGAGCTCAACGCCAAACCGGTCGTCGTGCAGCCGACCAAGCAGATCTATACCTGGACTGACCGGCAAGGCAAGGTCCACTATGGCGCCAAACCGCCCGCCGATATGCCCGCCAAGGAATTAAAGGAAAACGATAGCTCGCTGTCGACGGTACCTTTCAATCCGCTGAGCGTGGACAACCAGGACATCTTGCAAGAATTGCAGCCGCGCAAGTAACTCTCATCCTGCGCGGTCCGACCGGGAGAACGCTGATGTTTGCGGAATCAAGCCCGAGCGCCGTTACAAGCGTCCGGCCAGCGCCGCCGCATTTCGCTCAGCCAGGACTGCCGCAACCGCAGTCGTGTTGCGACAGGAGCCCCGTGCAACAAGGCGCGATAGTAGTGATAGGACGCGCGCGTGACGGCTCGCTCGTATTCCGGCAGCTTATTAATATCGCCAATGGTCATCATGATAGGCCTCGCTTTGCAACGAGTATTCGAAGAAGTTAGCTGCAATAAGGCAAATAACATGCCTATTGCAATTCGCCGGCTCCCGAACGCAAAAATTGGCGGTGCGGAGGAACGAACCACCGCCCTCAAGCGACCAACGAATCGATGACTCCCGATGATTATTGCTACAAGCTAGCGGCGCCGCCAGGTTCGGATTTTCGTTATAGCTTGTTGGGGCTGCCGCTGGCGCGCCGTCAAGCTTTGATCGCGGTTAAGGCTTTTGAGGTAGAAGTCACGCAAATTGTCGATCAGTGCCAGAATTCCAGTGTTGCACGAGCCAAATTGGACTGGTGGCGTGACGAAATCGGTCGCCTGTTTGTGGATAAACCGCAACATCCTGTCACGCTCGCTTTGCAACCCTATATCAGCACCTGCAATCTGCCCGAGGAGTACTTTCGAGAGATTTCGGACGGGGCTGCGATGGATGTGGATGTGGGCGCTTATCCCAGCTTCAGCGAATTGAGCTTATACGCCCACCGCAGGGGCAGCATACCGACCTTGCTGGCGGCGGAAATCCTGAATTATCGGAATCGACGCGGCACGCCCCGGTTCGCGCACGACGCAGGACTGATGTTGCTGTTGTTCGAATTGCTATACGAGGTTCGCCGCCATGCTCAACTCGGGCGCGTCTATCTGCCTGAAGATGAAATGCAGCGCTACGATATACGGCCAAGCGATCTGTTGGCCGCGCAGACCACGGAGCGTCTGCGCCGGCTGTTCGCGGCTCAGGCCGAGCGGATTCGCGATGTCCACCAGCGGGCCTTGCGCCAGCTGTCGGATGAGGATCGCTACGCGCAATATCCTCTGTTGATCCGGCTCGAACTGGCGCTGGCGCTGCTGGCCGAGATTGCCGAGGACGGCTACCGGTTGTTGGAACAGCGCATTCAGCTGACGCCCGTGCGCAAACTGTGGTTGGCTTGGCGGTTGCGACGCCGCGAAAAGCAGCCCTATCGCCCCTCGACGGTGACAGAGTAAACTATTTTATCCATTCCCGTGGGACATAAGGTACCACCATGAAAGATTACCAAGCTCCCCTCGATTTGCTCAGAAATCGAGTTGTTCTGGTGACCGGCGCGGGCGACGGCCTCGGTCGCATCGTCGCCCGTCGGCTGGCCCTTCACGGTGCGACCGTCATCCTGCTCGGCCGCACGATCCGCAAACTGGAGCAAATCTACGACGAAATCGAGCAGGCGGGCGCTCCTAAACCGGCGATTTATCCGATGAATCTGGAAGGAGCGAACGCCAAGGATTACGCCGATCTGGCGCAGGTATTGGAAACCGAATTTGGTCGCTTGGACGGCCTGCTGCACAACGCCACGCTGTTCGAGGGCCTGACGCCACTGGCCAATTACGATATCGAACTGTGGTATCGGATCTTGCAGGTCAATCTGAACGCGCCCTTCTTGCTGACGCGGGCGGTGCTGGGCCTGTTGAACCGCTCCGCTGACGCCTCGGTGGTCTTTACCGCCGACCGGGCCAGCGCGCAGGGTCGAGCGTATTGGGGCGCCTATGCGGCGGCCAAGGGCGGCGCCGAAACGCTGATGAAAATACTGGCCAGCGAATTGGAAACCAACACGCCGATCCGGGTCAACAGCATCGACCCCGGTCAAGTCCGCACCGGCCTGACCCTGCGGGCTTATCCAGGCCGCCCCACCACCGAATGGACCGACCCGGAAGCGGTGTTAGCGGCTTATTTGTACCTGTTGGGACCGGACAGCAAAGGCATCACCGGCCAGATCGTGCGCGCCCAGGATTGAGCGGACGGCGGGGGCCGCCGGTTGTCGTGCGCCCGCCGCCACCCCGCGAAGCGCCGGAGCGGTTATTCCAAGGATCGACGGCAGCGCGCGGCGCGGTGGCCGCCCCTCGGTCGGCGCGCTGTGGCTTGGCCGATCGGCCCGCCTTCGCTTGCGGTGGCTCCTGGCGTTGGTCGCGGGCGCCCTTTCGGCTTTCTTCCCAACGGTTCGGCTTGACGGGCGACGCCGGAGCGGGATGACGGATTTCTGACGCGACCGCCGGAGTTTTGCCGCGAACCCGACCGCGCTGCTGGCCGCCGGCTCCGAACGAGCGCGGCACTCCCGCAGGGGCCGTAACCGCCGGCTCAGGGGGATAGCCCACCGCCGCCAGCAGCGCCTCGATTTGCGTCCCGTCCAACTCGTCCCAGCGGCCTGGATGCAAGCCCCGGCGCAAGGCCACCGGCCCGTAGCGGACCCGGATCAGCCGGCTGACCGTAATCCCTTGCGATTCCCACAAGCGCCGCACCTCCCGGTTGCGCCCTTCGCGCAGAATGACGTGATACCAATGGTTCGCTCCGTCGCCGCCGACCGCACGGATCGCCTCGAAGCGGGCCACGCCATCCTCCAACGGAACGCCTTCCCTGAGCCGCCCGAGCGTTTCCGGCGCGACTTCACCCAACACCCGCGCCGCATACTCGCGCTCGATTTGTGATGAAGGGTGCATCAGGCGATTCGCCAATTCGCCGTCGTTGGTCAGCAGCAACAGGCCCTGCGTGTTGAGATCGAGCCGACCGACCGCGACCCAGCGCCCGTCGCGCAACCACGGCAAGCGGTCGAACACCGTGGGCCGGCCCTCGGGGTCGCGGCGGGTGGTCATTTCGCCAACCGGTTTGTAATAGGCCAGCACGCGCCGCGGCGGCCGGTCCGCGCGCACCCAAACCGCTTTGCCGTCGATCTGAATCTGGTCCGCGCCGCCAACCTGAACGCCCAGTTGCGCGGGAGTTCCGTTGACGGTGATTCGCCCCTGTCGGACCCAATCCTCGATCTGCCGGCGGGAACCGAGGCCGGCGCGGGCTAAAAATTTCTGCAAGCGTTCAGACATCAGAGGGTTCCGCCGACGGTAAGGAATCGTTGGGCGGCGCCAGGGCGCGACGCTCCAGGGCGGCACCGATGGCGTCCGGATCGCGGCCCGCCGCCAGCGCCGGCAGCTCGCTCAAGCTTTTGAGGTTGAAATAATCGAGAAAAGCGTAGCTCGTGGCATACAACGCCGGCCGGCCCGGCACTTCGCGATGGCCGACCACCTTGATCCAATCTCGCTCTTGCAGGGTTTTCATGATGCTGCCGCTCAAACTGACTCCGCGCACGGCCTCGATTTCGCCGCGGGTGATCGGCTGGCGGTAGGCGATCAGCGCCAGCGTTTCCAGCAGGGCGCGAGAATAGTGAGCGGTCCGCTCCTCCCACAAGCGCGAGACCCAAGGCGCGAAGGCTGGCGGGACTTGCAAGCGGAAGCCGCCGGCCACTTCCACCAGCTCCAGGCCCCGCCCCTCGCAAGCGGCCGCCAGTTCGGCCAAGGCAGCGCACAGCTTCTCGCGCTCGGGGCGTTCCGCTTCGGGAAACACGGCCAGCAAGCGCTCCAGCGGCAGGGGTTCAGCGGCAGCCAGCAGCACCGCCTCCAAAATCGCTTTCAGTTCCGGCATCGTCGGTTCACAGCCGCTTGCGGACGTGGATCGGCGCGAACGGCTCGGCCTGCGTCAGTTCCAAAAGGGTTTCCCGCAGCAATTCAAGGATCGCCAGAAAAGTCACCACCACCCCCATCCGCCCTTCCTCCGCCCGGAACAAGGCGCTAAAGGGCATGAAGCGCAGCGCGTCCAAACGCTCCAGCACCTGACTCATCCGCTCCCGCACCGAGAGGGTTTCGCGCCGGATCTGATGGTGGCCGTACAGTTCCGCGCGGGCCATCACCTCACGCAAGGCCGCCAGCAGCTCGGCCAGGCTGACCGGCGGCGGCTCGCGCGCGGCCTGGCATCCGACCGGTTCGGCGCGGGCGAGGAAAATGTCGCGCTCCAGGCGCGGCAAGGCCTCCAACGCTTGAGCGGCCTGTTGAAAGCGCTCGTATTCCTGAAGCCGCCGCGCCAGCTCGGCGCGCGGGTCTTCCTCCTCCGCTTCGGCCGCGGCCGGCTTCGGCAGCAGCAGCCGCGATTTGATTTCCGCCAGCCAAGCCGCCATCACCAGATAATCCGCCGCCAGCTCCAACCGCAATTCCCGCATCAACGCCAGATAGTCCAGATATTGACGGGTGATGTCAGCAACGGGAATATCGAGGATGTTGAGATTCTGCCGCCTGATCAGATAAAGCAACAAATCCAGCGGCCCTTCGAAGGCCTCCAGAAACACTTCCAACGCATCCGGCGGAATGTAGAGATCCCGCGGCAATTGCAGGTAAGGCTCGCCGCCGACCTTGGCGAGCGGCGCCGGTTCGCGGCTGGCGTCCATCGGCTCAGGCGCCCCGCGCTCGGTCGCGAGCGGCTGGCGCGATCAAGAGGCGCGCTGGCCGTGCAACGGGCGGATGCCGACCGCGCGCCGCAGCTCCTGGAGGAACGGCGCGCTGTACTCGCGCGCCCGCGCCGCGCCGCGCTTGAGAATCCGCTCGATGTGATCCGGCTGTTCCAACAGCGCCTGATAGCGCTGGCGCGGCTCGCTCAGACGGGCGTTCAGGTATTCGAACAGCGCCTGCTTCATCTCGCCCCAGCCGATGCCTCGGGCGTAACGCGCTCGCATCGTCGCTGCTTCTTCGGCGCTGGCGAAGGCTTGGTAAAGCTGAAACAGCGTGCAGCTATCGGGGTCCTTGGGCGCTTCCGGCGGCAGCGAGTTGGTCTTGATCCGCATGATCAGCTTGCGCAGCGTTTTCTCCGGCTCGAACAGCGGGATGGTGTTGCCGTAGCTCTTGCTCATCTTGCGGCCGTCCAACCCGACCAGCACCGCCGTTTTTTCATCCACCACGGCTTCGGGCAACACGAAATGCTCGCCGTAGAGATGATTGAAACGGGCGGCGATGTCGCGGGCCATCTCCAGATGCTGGATTTGATCCTTGCCGACCGGAATCTTGCTGGCTTTGAACATCAAAATGTCGGCCGCCATCAGGATCGGATAGCAGAACAGGCCCATGGTGACGCCCTTATCGGGGTCCTTGTCGGGATCGGCCACGTTGTCGGCCACCGCCGCCTTGTAAGCGTGGGCGCGGTTCATCAGCCCCTTGGCGGTGACGCAGGTCAGCATCCAAGTCAGTTCCAGAATTTCCGGGATGTCGGTCTGGGCGTAAAAAATGACGTTGTCGACATCCAGCCCCAGCGCCAGCCAGGTCGCGGCCACCTCCAGGCGGGACCGGTGCACCAGCGCGGGGTCCTGGCACTTCACCAGCGCGTGATAGTCGGCCAGAAAATAAAACGATTGCACGTCCCGCCGCCGGCTGGCTTCGATGGCGGGCAGGATCGCACCGACGTAATTGCCCAGATGCGGGGTGCCCGTGGTGGTGATGCCGGTCAGGGTGATTTCCATGATGACAGTGAAACGATGGGGTTCCGATTTAAGAGAAAAACAGCGTGATAATAAAATTGCGAATGCTGCTGACCAGAGGCATCAAGTCCAGGACACCGCTGACCAATAAAAACAACAGAACCATCAAACCATAAGGCTCGAAGCGGGCCATCAGCAACCCGAAGCGCTCCGGCAGGAAGCCCGCCAGCACCCGCGAACCATCCAACGGCGGCACCGGCAGCAGGTTGAGCACGCCCAACATGACGTTGACATCGATACCGACGACACCCATCAACAGCAGCGGCTCCCCCGCCCAGGCCAGCGTATCCTCCAAACCGTGGCCGACCAGCGCCAGCAAGCCCCAGCCCAGCGCCATGAGCAAATTCGCCGTCGGCCCGGCCAGCGCCACCAGCGCCATATCGCGTTTGGGGTGGCGCAAGCGCTGGTAGTTGACCGGCACCGGCTTGGCCCAGCCGAAGATGAAACCGCCGAGCACATATAGCAATCCCGGAACCAACACGGTGCCGACCGGATCGACGTGCCGCAACGGATTGAGGCTGAGCCGGCCTTGCGATTGGGCGGTGGTGTCGCCGAAGCGCAAGGCCGCCCAGCCGTGCGCCACCTCGTGCAAGGTGATGGCAAACAACAGCGGCGGCGCCATTAAGACGATCAGTTGAATCGCATTCAAGTCTTGCATGACGCGATTATACGCAGCGCTGCTCGATACGGCCTAGAGAAAAGGGCCGGCGTCCCCCAGCCCCTGGCGGATCAGCTCCGGGGCGTCGCCGGTCAGGTCCAGCACCGTGGTGGGCTCGCGCCGGCCGGGACCGCCGTCGATGAGCAAATCCACCTCCTTGCTCAAGCGTTCCGCGATGTCTTGCGGATCGGTCAACGGCCAATCGTCGCCCGGCAGGCTGAGCGTGCAACTCATGATCGGCTCGCCCAATTCCGCCAGCAACGCGCGGGCGATGACGTTATCCGGCACCCGGATGCCGATGGTCTTGCGGCGGGGATGCTGCAAGCGGCGCGGGACTTCGTGAGTCGCTTGCAAGATGAAGGTGAACGGACCCGGCGTGGCCGCCTTGAGCAAGCGGTAGCGCTGGTTGTCCACCTTGGCGTAGGTGGCGATCTCCGACAGATCGCGGCATACCAGGGTAAAGTTGTGATGGCGGTCGGTCTGGCGGATGTGGCGGATGCGCTCCGCCGCCGCCTTGTCGCCCAGCCGACACCCCAGCGCGTAACTGGAGTCGGTCGGATACGCGATGACCCCGCCCGCGCCCAGGCGTTCCACCGCCTGAGCGATCAGGCGCGGTTGCGGGTTGAGCGGATGGATTTGTAAAAAACGGCTCATAACCTGTACTATTCTCTGCGCGTGTCAATAATGATCGAACTGGCAAGCTTGCAGTTCGGGGTCTTGTTCGTTCGAGACGGCCACTGCGGGGCCTCCTTTCTTTCATCCGCCCGCCTCCCTGCATCTTACAAACGGAATCTCGCTACCGGCATGAAATTGCTGTTTGACTTCCTGCCCATCGTCTTGTTCTTCGTCGCCTACAAACTGGCGGACATTTATGTCGCCACCGGGGTGTTGATCGTCGCGACCCTGGCCCAGGTCGGCTGGACTTGGTTCCGCCAGCGCCGGATCGAGAAAATGCCGCTGATCACCGCCGGACTGGTGCTGGTGTTGGGTGGCGCGACCTTGGCCCTGCACGATCCGATCTTCGTCAAATGGAAACCGACCGTCGTAAACTGGTTGTTTGGCTTGGCTTTCATAGGCAGCCGCTTCATCGGCCAGAAAACGCTGCTGGAGCGGATGATGGGCGCTCAATTGGAACTTCCCGCCGCGGTCTGGGTCAAGCTGACATTTGCTTGGGCGGTCTTCTTTTTGGTGATGGGCGCGGTCAATCTCTATGTCGCGTTCACATTCGATGAAAACACCTGGGTCAATTTCAAGCTGTTCGGAATACTGGGCCTGACGCTGTTGTTCATTCTGGCGCAAGCCGCCTACATGAGCCGCCATCTCAATACCGACGATCCGTCCAAGGAATCTTGATCATGCTATATGCGATTTTGGGCCGCGACGCGCCCGACAGCCTGGAGCAGCGCCTGGCGGCGCGCCCTGCCCATCTGGAGCGCTTGCAAGATCTGTTGGCCGAGGGTCGTCTGATCCTGGCCGGACCGCTGCCCGCCATCGACGGTCCCGATCCCGGTTCGGCTGGTTTCCAGGGCAGTCTGATGGTCGTCGAATTCTCCTCGCTGGAAGAGGCCCGAGCGTGGGCCAAGGCCGATCCTTATGTCGCCGCCGGCGTATTCGCGGCAGTCGACGTGTATCCCTTCCGCAAAGTGCTGCCGGCGTGAGCGACCGCATCGCCCTGATCGAGCAACGCTTGCGCGCCGCGCTGGCGCCCGAGCAGCTGGAGATCGTGGATGACAGCGCCGCTCACGCCGGTCACGCCGGTGCGCGCGAAGGCGGCCATTTTACCCTGCGTATCGTCTCGGCCGCTTTTACCGGCAAGCCCCTCATTCAGCGCCACCGTATGATTCATGCGGCGGTGGCCGACCTCATGCGCCGGGAGATTCACGCCTTGAGCATCAATAAGGCCCAAACCCCGGACGAAGCCCGTTCCTCAATCCCTGGAACCTAGCCTACGATGGAAACCACTCTGATGAAAATCAACAAACTGACCTTCCCACTGCTGGCCTTGTCTTCCGCGCTGCTGCTATCCGGCGCGGCGCTGGCCGCCGATGACAAGAAAGCCGAAGCGGCCGCGCCAACCGCGCCAACCGCGCCAACCGCGCTGACCGCTCCAGCGCCGCCCGCCAAACCGGTCGAATTCACCATTCCCGACCCGGTCGCGGTGGTCAACGGCAAGCCGATTCCCAAGGCGGCGTTCGAGCAATACGTCCAACAGTTGCGCGGCCGCACCAAGGTCGACTCGCCGGAGGCCAGTAAGTCATTGATCGATCAACTCGTCTTGGAAGAACTGCTGGTCCAGCAAGCCGACAAGCAGAAGCTGGCCGAGACCCCGGAGATCAAGCAGCAGTTGGCCATGGTCCAGCGCAGCCTGCTGGCCAGCAGCGTGATCCGCCGGATGTTGAACGACAACGCGCCCGGCGAAGACGCCATCAAGAAAGAATATGAAACCGCCACGGCGGCGATGAAGGGTAAAGAGTATAAGGCCAGCCATATCTTGGTGGATTCCGAGGATAAGGCCAAGGAAATCATCGCCGAACTCAAGAAAGGCGGTAATTTCGCCGAATTGGCCAAGGCCAAATCCAGCGACAGCTCCAAGGACAACGGCGGCGATCTGGGCTGGTTCACGCCGAGCATGATGGTGCCGCCGTTCGCGCAAGCGGTCGCCAAGATGGAAAAAGGCAAATACAGCGAACAGCCGGTGCAAACCTCGTTTGGCTGGCACGTCATTCAGTTGGAAGACATTCGCGATGCGACACCGCCCTCGCTGGACGAGTTGAAACCGCAAATCACCCAGATGCTGCAAAGCCGGATGGTGAACGATTATCTGGAAAAACTGAAAGCCGACGCCAAGGTCGACGTCAAGGAAATCCAGGTCAGCGAAGCCGCCAAGCCAGCGGCGGAACCGGCCAAGACCGTCAAGGAAGAAAAGAAGGAAGAAAAGAAATAACCGCGAACCTTGCTAGCGCGTCCGCCCTCTCCCGAGCGGGAGAGGGCGTTTATCCTCCCAGCAACGCCAGCAACCCCAGCTCGTCCAACACCGTCACCCCGAGCTCCCGCGCTTTATCCAGCTTGGAGCCCGCATCGCGGCCCGCCACGACATAATCGGTCTTCTTGGACACGCTGCCCGCCACCTTGGCACCCAGGGTCCGCAGCCGGGCGGTCGCCTGATCGCGGCTCAGCGACTCCAGGGTTCCAGTCAACACCACCGTCTTGCCGGCGAGCGTGCGATCACCGCTGGCGGGTGGCGCTGTTTCAGGCCAGCGCACGCCAGCGGCCCGCAACCGCGCGATAATCTCCAGATTGTGCGGCTCCTGAAAAAAGGCCCGGATCGCCGCCGCCACCACCGATCCGACATCGGGCACGTGCCGCAGCCGTTCTTCATCCACCGCTAGCAATGCATCCAACGCACCGAAATGCTCCGCCAGCGCCAAAGCCGTCGACTCGCCAACTTCACGAATGCCGAGCGCGTACAGGAAGCGCGCCAGCGTGGTGGTTTTAGCTCGTTCCAACGCCTCGACCAGCTTGGCGGCGGATCTCGAACCCATCCGCTCCAGCTCCGCCAATGCGCCCGCATCGAGCGAAAATAGATCGGCGGGATCGCGCACCAGTTCCCGCTCGATCAGTTGCTCGACTAGTTTGTCGCCCAACCCATCGATATTCAAAGCCCGGCGCGAGGCAAAATGGCGGATCGTCTCCTTGCGTTGCGCCCGACAATATAAACCACCCACGCAGCGCGCCACGGCTTCGCCCGCGGCGCGCTCGATGCGCGATCCGCACACCGGGCAGGTTTCCGGCATGGCATACGGTCGCGCCTCGGGCGGGCGACGCTCCAACACCACCCCGCTGACCTCGGGAATCACATCGCCGGCCCGGCGCACTTGCACGGTATCGCCGACCCGCACATCCTTGCGGGCGACTTCATCGGCATTGTGCAGGGTCGCATTGGTGACGGTGACCCCGCCCACGAACACCGGCTTGAGCCGCGCCACCGGCGTGATCGCCCCGGTGCGGCCGACCTGCACCTCGATGGCCTCGACCACGGTCAGTTCTTCCTGAGCGGGGAATTTGTGGGCCACCGCCCAGCGTGGCTCGCGGGTACGAAAACCCAATTGCCGCTGCCAGTCAAGGCGATTGACCTTGTACACCACGCCATCGATATCGAACGGCAAGGTCTCGCGCTTCGCGGCGACGGCTCGATGAAAAGCGCTCAAACCCTCCGCCCCTCGCGCCACCGCACGCTCGTCGCTCACCGGCAAACCCCAGTTCGCCAGTGCGTCGAGCACCTCACCGTGGGTCGCGGGCGCTTCCCAACCCTGCGTCTCGCCCAAGCCGTAGGCGAAAAAAGACAGGGGACGTTTCGCCGCGATGGTCGGATCGAGCTGGCGGATGCTGCCGGCCGCGCCGTTGCGGGGATTGACTAGCGCGGGCAAGCTCGCCGCCCGCTGCCGGGCGTTATAGCGCTCGAAATCCGGGCGGCTCATGTACACTTCGCCGCGCACTTCCAGCACGTCCGGCGCGACGCCGCGCAGCCGCAGCGGCACCGCCTTGATGGTGCGCACGTTCTGCGTGACCTCCTCGCCGGTTTCGCCATCGCCGCGGGTGGCGGCCTGCACCAGCCGGCCCTTTTCGTAGCGCAAGCTGATCGCCAAGCCGTCGAATTTCAATTCGCAGGCGTACTCCACAGGTTCGGCCGCCGCCCCCAAACCTAGTTCGCGCCGTACCTGAGCATCGAACGCCTTGGCTCCGCCCGGACCGATATCGGTTTCGGTCCGGATCGAAAGCATGGCAACGCGATGCCGGACCGGCTCGAAGCGATCGAGCGCCTTGCCGCCGACGCGCTGGGTGGGGGAGGTAGGGTCGTAAAGTTCGGGATAGTCTACTTCCAGCGCCTGCAATTCCCGAAACAGCCGATCGTATTCGGCGTCGGGAACGGCCGGTTCATCCAGCACGTAGTAGCGGTAGTTGTGCTGGTCGAGCTGAGCGCGTAGCTCCAAGGCTCGCTGGGCGGCGGCGGGAGCCGTCATGGCAGGTGTCGTTTCGGCTCGGAAACTTCGGTGCGGGCCAGCGCCTAGCGCGCCGCCCGTTCTAACTTGGCGACCCTATCGCGCAGGTTCAGCAGGCCCTGATTGGTCAGCTTGTGGCGGTGTTCGTCGCAAATCACGCCGCCCAGCTTGCGGGCGACATGATCGACGGCGAGCACTAGCAGGTCCAAGGCTTTCATGCCGTCTAGCGGGCCGGGCAAGGTCATAAAGACCAACAAGCCCGGCGTCGCCAACTCGTCCAGCGTCTCCGGCTGAAACGAACCCGGCTTGCGCAGGTGCGCCAGACTGAAGACCGGGGTATACATGGAGGTCGCGCCTTCCGGATGGCGCTCGAACAAACCCGCCTCGCTCAATAAGAACCCCCCCTCTTCGGCCGCCGCTTGGATATCAACACCCTTGAACAATTGATGGCGCGGCGCGAGGATGGTCAAGGCGATGGTGGTCTTGGGCGGAGCGGAGGCTTCGGCCAGCGGCGGAGGCTCGACAGCGGGCCTCAGCGGCGCGGGCGGCGCCGCGCCGGGCGTTCTGCCCGGCAGCTTCTTCTTAAAATCCTTCAAACCGTTCATGCGCTTGGCCAGCGTCAGCGGCGGCTTGACAAGCGGAGGCGTCTGTTCGGCGTCGGCGTCGCGCGGGATCGGCCGAATTTCCACGTCCACCAGTATCTTGTCGGCCAAATGATGATCGGGGGTCACCCGGCCCACCCCGCCGATTTCATGGCCCTCAAGCGCTTCTTCCGCCAAATCGGGAGAGGTATCGCCCAACATCGGTTCGCTTGCTGAAGACCGGCGCCGCCGTTTGCGGATTTCTTCTTTCAGGCGCGCGCGGATGCCCCAAAGATAGATCAGGGCGACCACGACAATCCCGATACCGGCCAGCAGCCACTGTAATTGCGTTTTCTCTTCCATAAATACAAGGCCCTAGATTGCGCCAGCCGCAACCAGTTTTCGCCACGGTTATTTTATTGGAGCGGTTTTTCCTGACCCAGCCGCGTCAGGGGTTGGGGAGAAGACCCCACCGTTCCATCTATAAAGGAATTACTTTAACAAATGCCGCCGGCCGCCGCATTATCCGTCAGCACCAACCCAACGCGGAGTCGCGCCGAGCGAGCGCTTTCAATAGCCGGCCTCGGCCAATCGCACCGCTGCCTCGACGTCGACCGCGACCAGCCGAGAGACGCCCGGTTCCTGCATGGTCACCCCCGCCAGATGCCGGGCGATTTCCATGGTCGCTTTGTTGTGGGTGACAAAGACGAATTGCACCCGCGCCGACAGTTCCTGAACCAATGCGCCAAACCGGCCGATGTTGGTTTCATCCAACGGTGCGTCCACTTCATCCAGCAGACAGAAGGGAGCGGGATTGAGCTGGAAAATGGCGAACACCAGAGCGATGGCGGTCAAGGCCTTCTCACCGCCGGACAGCAAGCTGATCGCACCGATCCGCTTGCCGGGCGGTTTGGCCATGATCGCCACGCCGGCATCCAACACATCGTCACCGACCAGCGTCAAATGGGCCTGCCCCCCGCCGAACAAGCGCGGAAACAAGGCGCCCAAGCCGGTGCTGACCCGTTCGAAGGTGTCCTGAAACCGGGTGCGGGTCTCGCCATCGATCTTGCGAACAGCGCTCTCCAAGGCGGTCAAGGCATCCAGCAAATCAGCGTTTTGCGCGTCCAGAAACTGTTTGCGCTCGGTCAGTTGCGCGCATTCCTCGACCGCCGCCAGATTGATCGGGCCCAGCCGCTGAATCCGGCGCTCGACTTGCGCCAGCCGCTCCAGCCAGTCCGCTTCGACCGCGCCGGGCTCCAGCTTTAAGAGCGTCGGTTCCGGCTCTGCCCCGAGTTCGCGCAGTTGCTCGCTCAGAGTATCCTGGCGGATGCGGGTTTCGCTCCAAGCCAGCCGCCGTTCCTCGATCGTCCGGCGTCGCGCCTCAGCCCGCTGTTCGCAGCGACCGCGGCTTTGTTCCGCTTCCGCCAATGCCGCTTCCTGAGCATCCAGCGCTTGGCGCGCTTCCCGCAGCTCCGCTTCGACCGTGAGTTGCGTTTCAAGGCAACGCGCCAGATCATCCTCGGCGGTCGCCAGCGCCGCAGCGCCAGCGATATCGTCCGCCTGCTCCTGACGTTCGTGCTGGAGCTGCAACTGTTGGCGCTGTGCGTCCAACCGTTCCAGCGCTTGGCGGACGGCGGCCAGTTGCGCCCGCAAGGTTTCGCCGGCCGCCGCCTGACGCGCCACCTCCCGGCGGGCGGCGTCGGCGTGGGCCTGCGCCTGCCGCATCGCCTCACTCGCCCGCTCGCGAGCGTCGAGCAGGTTGGCGCGCTCCGCCTGTCCATCCTGCCGCGCCGCCGCTGCCTCATCCAGCCGCAGCCGCGCCAGTTGCAGCTGCTCTCGGTCGTGGCGGCCTTGCGCTTCCAGCTCTGTCCGTTCCTCCGCGAGATGGGCGCACCGATCGCGCGCCTGTCGCCACTGGGTCCGCAACGCTTGCAACTGGCCTTGAATCCGAGCGTGGTCGCGCTGGCGGTCGTTGATGGTCTGCTGCACCTCCCGCCGTTGCCGCTCCAGCTCATCGTGCAGCCGGAGTTGGAGTTGCTCGGCGCGGGCCGAGCGTTCTTGCAAACGGTTCTCGGCCTCTTGTAACTCTGACTCCAGACGGCGGATTTCGCGCTCGCGCCGCAGCACGCCTCCATCGTCTTCGTCGCGAGCCAACCGCAGCCAGCGCCGCCCGCACAATAGACCGTCCGGCGTCACCAGCACCTCGTCATCCGCCAACCTGGCGCGACGGGCCAGCGCCTCGGCCAAGCTGGTCGCCGTATCCACGCCATCGAGCAGGCCGAGCAGCGGCCACGGGGCCTGGACCTTGACCGCCAGCCCGGCAGCCGCTCGACCGTTGCGCTGGGCGACCGCCGGTTC
Organism: Candidatus Competibacteraceae bacterium; assembly: GCA_016713505.1. NCBI lineage: Bacteria > Pseudomonadati > Pseudomonadota > Gammaproteobacteria > Candidatus Competibacteraceae > Candidatus Competibacteraceae bacterium. The sequence goes on from JADJPA010000001.1 coordinate 2,580,539, forward strand.
GAACAGGGTCAACCGGCCGCGCAGCCGCTCCTCGATCGCTGGCGCCAGCGCGCCCAGATCCGGCACGCAGATCGCCTCCAGCCAGTCGGACAGCACCGTTTCGACGGCGGTCTCCCAGCCGGGTTCCACTTCAAGCCGTTCGGCCAAGCGGGGCGCTTGCGCCAGTTCCCGCGCTTGCAACCACTCGTTCACCTCAGCCGCATCCCGACCCAGCGCCGCTTCCTGCAAGGTATGCAGCGACGTTAGCCGGCCGCGTCCGGCCTGAATCCGCTCGCGGGACAAGCGGATATCCAGATCGGCCTGCCGTAACGCCTCTCGGGTGGCGCCCAACTCCGCCTCAATGTCGGTCAGCCGCTGCTGGGCGTCCTGTACGTCTTCGGCAAGCGCCGGTTCCAGCCCCTCCAAGTCGCCGCGCTGGCGGTCGAGTTCGGCGGATGCCAGCTGATCCTGCTCGTGCCGCAAGCGCTCCAGCCGCCGTTCGCCCTGTTCCAATTGGCGTTCGAGATGGCTGATTCGCGTTTGCTCGACCTGCGCCCGCTGCTCGATTTCGCCGCTGTAATGACTGAAGCGATCCCAAGCCGCCTGCCCGGCCTGCAAAGCGTTCACGGCGGCGCTCAACCCCGCGTCCGCTTCCTCCTCAACGCTCCGTGCCTCGACCAGGTTGGGTTCGACGGTGGCCAGGGCCTGGGTCCATTCCGTTTGCTGGAGTCGATCTTGCGCCAGCTGCGCCTCGATCCGCGCCAATGCGGTTGCGGTTTGGCGTCTATCGTCCTCGCGGCGGCGCCGTAATTCATCCTGATGCCGCACGTATTGTTCGAGCCGGCTGATCTCCGCGCCGGTTTGATAGTAACGACCCTGCGCTTCGTTATAGGCATCATTCAGTTCGGTCCGCCGCAGCCGCCCGGTTTCGAGTCGGGTTTCCAGCTGGCGCTGTTCGGCCAGGATCGCCTCCAACCCGGTTTCCTCCTGGCGCAGGTCGCGTTGGTGCGAATCCAACTCGGCGCGCAGCGCCCGCCAGCGCAGGCTCAACAGTTCAGCCTTGAGGCGGCGTTCCTCGGCGCGGCATTCGCGATACTGACCGGCGGCCCGCGCCTGCCGCTGCAAATGCTGGAGCTGGCGGCCCAACTCCTCGCGCACGTCGTTCAGCCGTTCGAGGTTTTCGCGGGTGTGGCGGACGCGGGTTTCAGTCTCGCGGCGGCGCTCCTTGTATTTGGAAACCCCGGCCGCTTCTTCCAGAAAGATCCGCAATTCCTCGGGCTTGGCTTCGATCACCCGCGAAATCATGCCCTGCTCGATGATGGCGTAACTGCGTGGCCCCAGTCCGGTGCCCAGGAAGATGTCGGCGATATCGCGGCGGCGGCAGCGCGCGCCGTTAAGAAAGTAGCTGGATTGGCCGTCGCGACCGACCGAGCGCTTGACGGCGATCTCGGCGTAACTGGCCCAGGGACCGCCCAGTCGACCCTGCTGGTTGTCGAACACCAGTTCGATGGACGCCAGTCCGACCGGCTTGCGGGTGGCCGCGCCGTTGAAGATCACGTCGGTCATGGTTTCGCCGCGCAGGCTGCGGGCCGAGCTTTCGCCCATCACCCAGCGCACGGCGTCGATGATGTTGGATTTGCCGCAACCGTTGGGGCCGACGATGCCGACCAAATTGCCCGGCAAATGCAGCACTGTGGGGTCCACGAAAGACTTGAACCCCACCAACTTGATCTTGCTCAGCCGCATGCGGACATCGGTCGTCGGCCAGCTGTCCGACTCACGTCCGGCGGACCAAGGGTTGCAGCACGGCCTCGATGGCTTCTAGGTCCGGAATAATGACCGGTTGCTCCTGGTAGCGCGCCCAGCTCAGAATGCCCGGCAAACCCAGATCGCCATCATCGATCTCCTGATTCGACTTGAGTTCCTCGCGCTGCAAGTTGATCGGCCGCGGCGCGGACGTTCCCAGAATTCCGAAATGCGGCAGCCGGGCGTCGGCGCCCAGGCTATTGACGATGATGATCCGGGAATTGAGATCGGCCTCGGCCGCCACTCGAAAGATCAGCCGGCCCAGACTGATTAACGGCGTGGTCAAGTTGCGCCACAGCATGGCACCGACCACCCAGTGCGGCGCCGATTCGATCTTGAGCGGGGTCGCGAAGGGCAGCACTTCGACGATGACGCTGTTTGGCAGGATGGCTTGGCCGCCCTGCACCGAAATCAACAAACAGCGAAGACTTGCGGAAGCATCCATAACAGTATCCATGATAGGCGCGGGAATCGAGCCAAGGGTCGAAACGGGAGCCGGCGCGTCAAGTGATCAACTCCAGAGCGCGCTCGCCGAGAATCCGACGGATCGCTTGCATCAATTGCTCTTCTTGATAAGGTTTGGTCAGATAGTCATTGGCGCCCAGCTTCATGGCCCGCTCGCGATGCTTGTCGCCGGAGCGCGAGGTGACCATGATGATCGGCATGGCGCGCAGGCTCGGCTGGTTGCGGACGTGGGCCACGACTTCAAATCCGTCCATGCGCGGCATTTCGATGTCGAGGATCGCCAGGTCGGGCACCTGGCTCTGGAGCATCGCCACCGCGTCCAAGCCGTCCTTGGCGGTGATCACTTGGATGTTGTGGCGTTCCAGAATCCGCGCGGTCACCTTGCGCATGGTGATCGAATCGTCGATGACCATGACGCTGATCTTGTCCTGCCGGGTTTCCTGACGCGCCAGGCGCAGCGCTTGGGTTTCGGCTTGGCGCTGGCCGTGCGAGCCGATGTTGCGCACCAGCGCGGCCAGTTCCAACACCACCACCACCCGACCGTCGCCCAACACGGTCGCGCCGGACATGCCGGGCACGCTGCTGAATTGCGGGCCGACCGGTTTGACGATGACCTCCCGGTTGCCCAGCACCGCTTCGACCTGCAAGGCCGCGCTCGCCTCGGCGCTGCGGAACAACAAGGTCGGCGGCCGGCGGTCCGCGACTTCATCGAAGGCCTGAATCTGCACGCCGCCGATCAACAACCCCAGATTGTGAATCGGATAATTGCGCCCGCTGTAACGGTGCTGGATGAGCTCGCCGGACAGATAGGACTTGAATTCGTTCTCCTGAAGGCGGGTCACCAGTTCGATGCTCAGCAGCGGAATGGCGAAGGTGGATTCACCGGCCTTGACCAGCAGCGCCTGGGTGACCGCCAGCGAGAACGGCAGCCGGATGATGAAGCGCGTCCCCTGACCGGGCTCGGTCTGAATCAGTAAAGCGCCGCGCATCGACCGGATGGCCTCGTTGACCACATCCATGCCGACTCCGCGTCCGGAAATCTGGGTGACCGAGGTCGCGGTGGAAAACCCAGGCCGCAGCAGCAAGGCGATCAGTTCTTCCTCGGTGGCGGGATCGTCGGGCTTCAGCAGACCTTTTTCCTCGCCCTTGGTGCGGATCGCCGCGAAATTGAGGCCGGCCCCGTCATCGCCCAGTTCCAGAACCAGCTCCGCGCCTTCCCGACGCAGGGTCAGGGTGATGGTGCCAATTTCGGGCTTGCCGTCCTCGCGGCGCCGCTCCGGCGTTTCAATGCCGTGCGCCAGCGAATTGCGCAGCATGTGCTCCAGCGGCGCGACCATATTTTCGAGCACGTTGCGGTCGACCTCCGCCTCCTCGCCGCCGACCAGCAGTTCCGCGCGCTTGCCCAGTTCCTGAGCCGACTGGCGCACCACCCGCCGCAGGCGGGGTACGATGCTGCCGAACCGGACCATGCCGGTGCGCATCAGGCCTTGCTGGATTTCCTTGTTGACCTTGCCCTGTTGGTCGAGCAGCGCGGCGACTTCCCGCGCGTGCTCGCCCATGGTGTTGCCGATATTGCCCAGATCGTCGGCAATTTCCATCAAGGAGCGGCTGACCTGCTGCAATTCGGTGAAGCGATCCAGCTCCAAGGGGTCGAATTCCTGTTGGTGCGCTTTAGGCCCTTGATCCTGACGGGACTGAATGCGAGCTTCGGCCTGGGTGGCGAGATTGGAGACCTGGCGGCGCAGCCGGGCGATGGTCTGATCCAGCTCGTTGAGGTTGAAGGCCATGGCGCCGACGCCCTGGTCGATCCGAGAGCGGAAAATGCTGCTTTCGCCCATTTGGTTGACCAGGGACGTCAGCAAGGCGGCGCTGACGCGGATGCTGTCGGCCGACGAGGCCGCGAGTCTTTCCACGGGCCGCGCCACCACCGCGGACGCGGCCGCGGCCGCGGCGGTCAAGGTGGCGGTCACCGCCGGCAGCAGCGGTCTGGACCGCGGCTCGGCAATCTTGACGCCGAGCACGTCTTGCAGCTCGTCGATCAGCTCGCGTTGCGCCGGCGGTTGCTCGCCGCCCAAAACGCCCGCCAGCATTTGATGCAGGCGATCCAGGGCGCGCTGGATCAGATCCATGGTCCGCGCCGATCCCTGGAGCATACCCTTGCTCAACGCATCCAGAATCGATTCGGCCGCGTGCGCCAGTTCGCCGACGGTCATGAAGCCGGCCATGCGCGAACTGCCTTTGAGCGTGTGCATCTCGCGGCGCAGGTCGTTCAATAAATCGACGCTGTTGGGCTCTTGGCGCAGGCGCTGCACGATGGCGTCGCTGGAGTCGAGAATCTCGGTGGCCTCGGCCTGAAAGACCTGAATCAGCTCTTGATCCAGTTCGGTCATGGTCTGGAAGGCGGCCGGTTCCGGTAGCGCGACCGCCGGCCGTTTGCCGGTCGATCTCTCCGTCAGCGGCTCGGCGGCCGTTACGGCCGCCGGCAGCTCCGTGATGGGCTTGCCGGTGGCGATGGCGTCGGCCAGGCGGTGCAGATCGTGAATCAAATGGGTCGCAGCGGCCGGATCGGCGCCGCTGGCGGCGGCTTCCACCAGCATCCGATTCAGGTAGTCCAGGGTGTGCTGGAGGGTATCGAGCACGATCGGCGAGGCATGGCCGCCGCCCTTACCGAGCGCGTCCAGTACCGATTCCGCGGCGTGCGCCAAATCGCCGATGGCCATGAAGCCGGACATGCGAGACCCTCCCTTGAGGGTGTGCATGCTCCGCCGTAGGTCGTTCAACAGCGCCGCGTGATCCTCCTCCGCCGCCAGCCGGTGCAGGATCAGATCGCTGGCGTCGAGGATTTCGGCCGCTTCGTACTGGAAAACTTGCGCCAGTTCCAAATCCGCGCTGGATAACCCGGCCGGCTCCGGCAGGGCCACCGGGACCGCCGCCACCGGCGGCGCGCGTTCGGGCGGGGCCGGCGGCGGAACCGTTTTGGGGGGTTTGATCGGGGCGGGTTGGGGCACGAGCGCGGCGCTGGCCGGAGCGTGCGCAAACGCTCGGGCTCGCGCCACTAAATTCACCAACGCCGGGTTGGCGGTGCTGCCTACCGGAGATTGCTCGATCAGCATCTCCAAGGCCGCCGCCGCTTCGATGGCCAGATCGGCTAGCGCCGACGCAGCCGGCAGCTCACCGCTCAGAACGCGGTTCAGCAGATTTTCGAACTCCCAGGCGAAGTCGCCGATTTCGGTCATGCCGACCACGCGGCCGCTGCCCTTGAGCGTGTGAAAGGCCCGCCGGACGTGAGTCAACGCCTTATGGTCATCCAGATTGCGTTTCCAGACCGCACATTGCTGGACGATGTTTTGCAGCTCTTCGCGCGCCTCTTCCAGGAAGACGTCCAAAAATTCTGGATCGATTTGGGGCACCACTCGGACCGAGACTGGTTCGGCCGGCGCGGGCGCCACGTCCCGCCTGATCGAGACCGGCTCGAGCCGTAACGACGGCGGTGCCGTGATCGGTTCCAGGGCATCGGGCTGGGCCAAGACCTGGGCGCGGGTCACCAACGGCGGCAGCGCGGCAAGTTCGCCGCCCCGCAACGGGACTTCGCCCACCAGCGGCGCCAGCGCCGCCGCCGCCAGCGCGACCGCGTCGCAAATGGCCGGGTTCGGGTTCAGGGTTCCACTCAAGACCTGATTCAGCAGATTTTCGTATTCCCAAGCGAAATCCCCGACCACGGTCGCGCCCACCATGCGGCCGCTGCCCTTGAGGGTATGGAAAGCCCGTCGGAGGGTGGTCAGGGCCTCATGGTCCTGCAAATTCGTCCGCCAATCCTCGACCCGTTCGCGAACGACCGCCAGCTCCTCGCGCGCCTCCTCCAAAAACACTTCCACAAATTCGGGATCGGCTCCGGCAATTCCCATCAATTCCATCAAAGCGGCGGCTTGCTGTTCGACCGCCGGCGCGGAATCCGCTAGGGATGCAGCGGCTCCATCAAGGTCCGACTCCAGCGCTTCGGGCGGTTCCAACGCCAGCTCCGGTTGCGGCGCGGACTGCGCCACGGCTGGCGGCTCAGCCTCCCCGGCCACCAGCTCCGGTTCGAAGCTAAAATCGACCGGCGCCTCCCGCCACGGCGCCTCATCCAGGTCCGAACTGACTTCGGCACGCGGCGCCTCCGGCTCCAGGCTCGCCGCAAACGGCGTGCTTTGGCTCTGCTCGTTCGAGGCGAGACGGCTATCGGCGACCGGTAGCTCCCAGTTCAATTCGAGCGTCGCATCGAGCGGGTCGGTTGCGACGGCTTCCAGCGGGACCGGCGCGAGCGCGAGATTCAAGGTAGGCGGAAGCGGCGGCAGGCCGAGCAAGGTTTCCAATTGGGCGATTTGCTCTTCCACCGTATTCAGCACCGTGGCGGAAGCGGGCCGGCTGCTGTCCAGCGGCTCCAGATAATGTCCGAGCGCGGCCAAAATCTCTCCGAGCATACCGCTGGCCAGCGGTCGGTAAGGTTCGGCGCCAGCGGCGAGCGCACCCGCGATTCGCTCCAGGCGCTCGCACGCCGAGGCGGGGCGCGTCAAATCCTGCCCGGCCAACATACGACGCAGGTTTTGCAGCTCGCTGCGCAACCATTCCCAGGATTCGGTCTTTTCGCTGGCTCCCTCCAGATCGCTGCTCACGGTCTTTTGCAAGCGCTTGAACGTATCCAGAATTCCGTAGCGCGCGGTATCCGAAGCAACGGCCTGGAGCGCTCCTCCGCCGTGGGGCGCGCCTTGCTGGCGCACCTGGCGCAAGACCTGGATCATCCTCGACAGTTCGGGTTCTGGCCGCCGCTGGCCGGGCGCCAGAGACGATTCCAAATACTCGGCCAGTTGCGCGGCGGCCTGTTGCAACACCGCCGGATCGAAGGGTCGCAGCTTGCCCTTAATCAAACCCAGGGCCAACACCCGTATCTCATCGATCAAGGCGACCGCTTTTCGATGCTCCAGGGCCACCAGCGGGCCGCGCATCTGATCGATGGCATCGACCATCGCCTCCAGCGGGGCAGGTTCGGCGGGGTCCTCGCCGTAGGCCTCCAAATGGTGTCGAATCCCCTGTAGGGCCAGCAACAAATCTTCCTTGATAGCGTCCAGGGGGTTATCGGCGACACGATGCGAACTCATCACGCTACCTCCGTGCGGATAGCCTAAGCCGGCGATTGCCGGTGGGAACCGGGTCGATCGGAACCACACTCATGCTCGCGATATCCCGGTTTCGCCCTTGCTTTCAAGCCGGCAACCGGAAATCGGCGACCGCCTGGCGCAACTCCCGCGACAGTTGATTGAGCTTGCCGATGGCGGATGCGGTGGACACACTGCTTTCGGCGGTCTGCCCGGTAATTTCGTTGATGGAAATCATGGCGGTCGACACCCGCGAGGCCATTTCCGAGACCTGTCCGGCGGATTTGGAAATTTCGTCGATCAACTCGGCCAAGTTGGCGGAGACTTTTTCGATTTCCTCCAGCGCCTCGCCGGCCTTCTCGGCCAAACCGGCCCCGCCGACCACCTCGGCGGTGCTCTTTTCCATGGAAATGACCGCTTCGTTGGTGTCGGCCTGAATGGTCTTGACCAGGGTTTCGATGCGCTTGGTGGCGTTGCTGGAGCGCTCGGCCAAGCGTTGCACTTCGTCCGCCACCACCGCGAAGCCGCGTCCGGCGTCGCCCGCCGCCGAGGCTTGAATCGCGGCGTTCAACGCCAGGATGTTGGTCTGATCGGCGATGTCGTTGATCAGGGCCACGATGTCGCCGATTTCCTGCGAAGACTCGCCCAGCCGCTTGATGCGTTTGGAGGTGTCCTGAATGTGCTCGCGGATGGCGTTCATGCCGTTGATGGTCCGGCGCACCCGGTCGCCGCCTTCGTGGGCGATGCCCACCGACTTTTCGGCCACTTCGGCTGACGAGGCGGTCTTGGAGGACACGTCGTCCATCGAATGCGCCATCTGGGTCACGGTGGCGCTGGCGTTTTCGATCTGCCGGGCCTGGATTTCGCTGGATTTGGCCAGCCGGTCGGCGATGGCGCTGGTTTCCTGCACCGCGCCAGCGACCAAGCCGGAGGTGTTGTTGATGGTGGACACCAGATCGCGCAGCGCTTCGATGGCGTAGTTGACGGAATCGGCGATGGCCCCGGTGATGTCCTCGGTGACGCTGGCCTGCACGGTCAGATCGCCTTCGGCCAGGTTGCCGAGTTCGTCGAGCAGGCGCAGGATCGCATCCTGATTGCGGCGGTTCTGTTCCTCGGTTTCCTGCTTGCGCTGCTCGCTTTCCTGGAGCCGCTGGCGGCTTTCGCGATTTTGCAGGTACACCAGCGCCAACAACAGAATCAGAGCGAGCACTCCCAGCAAATAGGCGATCTGATAGTTGAGCGGTATGCCGAACAACTGAAAGCCCCGGCTGCCGGTGGAATAGGCATCGAACAGCCTGGTGGTCGCCTCCAGCAGCCCATCGCCTTTCTCGAAGATATTTTGCGCGGCGCTCTGCGCCTTGATCAGTTCCGGGGCATACTCGACGATGCGCGCGGTTTCGGTTTCAAGCGACTTGAAGCGATCGGCGAGATCGGCGATTTTGCCCGTGCTTTCGGGCAAGCTGACCCGATCGACCCCCAACCGGCTATCGCCGTCGCGCATCCCCCGCAGAATCCGGCCGAACAAATTCACGTTGCGTCCGAACCGGTCGGCGGCGGCGGCGACGCCCGCGCCGCCTTCGTTCAACATCCGCTTGAGATCGCTCTCGATCCGCTGCCCCAGCAACAACTGATTGGTGGCCAGATAAACCTGCCGCGAATCGAGGCGGTTGTTGGACATGTTCTTGGCGATTTCGTCGGATATCGTGACAATCTGGGTCAGCGAACTTTCCAACAGCGGCACGAAATTGCTGACCGCCATGACCGACTCACGTCCGGCCAGCAGCGTATCAAGGTCGGCCTTGACCGGCTTCCAGCGGTTGTCCAGTTCGGTCAGTTGCGACCGAACCACCTCCGGCGCGGGCGATAACCCCAGCACGGCGTTGCCGTTCTTCTGATCGTTCAAGGCTTGCTCGAACCGGTCGCGCCCTTCTTTGAGCTTTGCAAACGCCACCTCCTTGCCGCGCGCGGACTCCAGCGAGTCCGTCACTAGCGAACGCGACAGAAACCGCTGTTCGCCGACGAGCCTGAAATAAATCTCGTTCTGCCGGTCCTGGCGTTCCAGTAGAGTAAAGATAACCCCCATCAGCACGATGAAGAACACCAGCGCGCCCAACAGCGCCAGATAGGTGAAAGATAATCCTTTCAACGCCGAACGATCTTGCAACTCTCGCATTTCTGTTTCTCGTTAAGCTTGACCCTGATAACCGCCCCGCCCGCTGGCCATCCGGCGGAGAAATTCCGAAAAATCCTAACCGGCCGCATTCAAAAATTCGGCTCCCGCCAACAATTTTCGGGTATTGAAGACCATCCAACAGCAGCTGTCGCTCCAAAACGCGTCGGTAATATAAGGCCGCAGGCTTTCTTCCACGGCGTCTAGCGTTGGCAGGCGATGCTGGGTTCCAAAATGGCGCATTCCGATGATCTCGTCCACCAGCAGACCGTAATCCCACTCCCCGGAGCGGACGATGACCAGTTGGCTACCCGGCAATTGCATCGTGGACCGGCCGGTCACAAAATCTCGCAAATCGGAGACTGAAATGACCTTGCCGCGCAAATTGGCAATGCCCAACAGCCAGCGTTTCACGCCCGGCACCCGCGTGATGCTGCGCGGGATCGGGATGATTTCGGCGACGTCATCCATGGAGAATAGCAGGTTCCAGGAACCAAGGCGCGCGGCGAGTTGCCCTCTGATCTCAGACAGCTGCGCGCCCGCCGCCGCCGCCGGCGCGCGTTCGCGGATGCGCTGGTCCAGCTGCAACAAAATATCGAAGGGGTGCGGCGGAGGTGACGCCGTGGAGGGAGTTATGACCGCTTCTGCCACATCACTGTCCTCGATGAAAGTCGGACGACCGTCGCGCAACCCGGCCAAAAATCGCTGTTATTCTTGGAGTCTGAGGTTGGAGCAGAGCCGCGCTGACGGCCTAATGCCCTTTTTAGGATGTTTTTAGCATACTAATAGCCATGATGCCATGACGGAAACCGTAACGAGCTTTCTACATCTTAGGTCGCTCGACCAAATATGCAAACGGTATGCCGTTACAGTCAGGCCCGGCGGCCTTCGCACGGTCATCCACCCTTGAGGACTTGCTTGCCATGACCATCAAGCTCGGTGTGGTGATGGATCCCATCGCGACCATCACCATCAAAAAAGATACCACCTTCGCCATGCTGCTGGCTGCCCAGGCGCGCGGTTGGCAACTGCATTACTTCGAGCAAGCCGATCTGTACGCGCGCGGCAACAAAGCCTTCGGCCGAGCGCGGCGGCTCAGCGTCAAGGACGACAAGCACGGGTGGTTCGCCTTCCACGGCGAGCGAGAGCTGCCGCTGGCGGAACTGGACGCGATGCTGATGCGCAAAGACCCGCCGTTCGACATGGAGTACATCTATACCACGTACCTGTTGGAGTTGGCCGAGGCCGCCGGCGTGCTAGTCGTCAATAAGCCCAGCAGCCTGCGCGACGCCAATGAGAAAGTCTTTGCCTTGCACTTTCCAGAATGCTGCCCGCCGACCCTGGTAGCCCGTGCAGCGACCCGGCTGAAAGCGTTCTTGGGCGAGCATGAGGATATCGTGGTGAAACCGCTGGACGGCATGGGCGGCGCCTCGGTGTTCAGACTGCGCCAGAACGATCCCAACCTGAACGTGATCCTGGAAACCCTTACCGCGCACGACCGGCGTTCGGCCATGGCGCAGCGCTACATTCCGGAAGTGACGGCCGGCGACAAGCGCATCCTGCTGATCGACGGCGAACCGGTTCCTTACGCGCTCGCCCGCATTCCTCAAGCCGGCGAGACGCGCGCCAATCTGGCGGCGGGCGGGCGCGGCGAAGGCGTGTCCCTCAGCGAGCGCGATCGCTGGATCTGCGCGCAGGTCGCGCCAAAACTCCGGGAAATGGGTTTGCTGTTCGTCGGTTTGGATGTGATCGGCGACTATTTGACCGAAATTAATGTTACCAGCCCTACGTGCGCGCGGGAGTTGGACGCCCAGTTTGGGCTGGACATCGGCGGCGAGTTGATGGCCGCCATCGAACGCCGGCTCCGGCGCTGACAGCCGCGGGTCGCGATGGACGCCGCGATCGCTCGAAGCGGAGACGGCGCGGGTCGGCTGGCGCTGGCGGCGCTGCTGGCGCTAGGCCTGCACGCGCTAGTACTTTTGGCGCCGCCGGCCGGTTGGTGGTCGCTGCGTTTTCCCAAACCACCGCGCTTCGATGTGCTGCTACTCCCGCCGGTAACGCGGCCAATTCCAGCGCCGTCGGTGCTCGGTTCCGAATCGACCCGGCCCGTACCCGCCGCCCCTGACTCGCCCGCTCGCGCCAGCGTTTCGATGCCGGCGACCGCGCCGCCTTCCGCGCTGACGCCAGCCGTGGCCCTAGCAACCCCCGCGCCTGCCTCGACCCCACCGCCCCTTGCTCCGCCCGTCCAAACCCAGGCCGCGAAACCGCCGCTCGCCCAGCCGACGGCTCCTGGACCGGCGCGAAAACCGGTTCCGAAAGCAGCCGTGCCAGACCGGCCGTCCGTTGCAGCCAAGACCGTGCCCAAACCACGGACGAACGACGCTGCGCCGACCTCGCGCCCGCAACTCCGGCCGATGCCAAAACCGGCGCCAAACCTGCCCGACAAGCCGCTTGGCCCACCGCGAACGACGCCTGCACCATCGACTCAGCCGCCTCCACCGTCGGTCAAATCGCCCGCTCCCGTGGTCGCCTCCGAACCGAGCGATCCCGCCCGCCACCCGGAAAGGCCGCAGCGAAGCGGCTCAGAGGCGGGTCCCAGCCGCCGTAGCCGTTTGGACAGCAGCGCGTTATTGGGCCAAATCGCCAGCCTCGAAACGGCAGCCCAGCGGCGCGAGAATGCGACCGCGCGCGGCAAACGGGTCAATCCGCGAGACACCCAGTCCCTGGAAGGTTTTTATATCGCCGCCTGGGTGCGCAAGGTCGAACAAATCGGCGAAATGAATTTTCCCGATATCGCCCGCAAGTTGGACTTGAACACCGGTCCGGTGCTGGATGTCACTATTCGGGCGGATGGCTCCTTACAAGAGGTGCGCGTGGTCCGCTCCTCCGGCAATGCCGAACTGGATCGGGCGGCGCAACGCATCGTCAAGCTCGGCGCGCCTTATGCCCCTTTTTCAGCGCAATTACGCCAGCATTTCGATGTCTTATCCATTGCCCGCCCGTGGCGTTTCGAACCGGCCGGTCGGTTGCGAGCGCGCTGAGCAACGGGTAAAACCGCGGCAATTTTTTACTGGAAAGCGTTCGAAAGCACCATGTCTGCTTGTCCCTTCTGCTCCCCGCCGCCGGCACGGCTCGTGGGCCAAACCGCGCGCGTTTTGGCGATCTCCGCTGAATGGTCGGTTTCACCGGGACACACGCTGTTGCTGCCGCGCCGGCATGTGGTTTCGGTGGCTGACTTGAACATCGTGGAATGGGTCGAACTGGGCCAATTGCTGACGGAAATCCGCGCGCTGCTGCTGGCGAAATTACAGCCCGAGGGCTTCAGCATCGGCATCGAGGAGCGCGCGGCGGCTCAGACGGTGAAGCATCTGCACCTGCATCTGATCCCGCGCTACCACGGCGACCAAGCCGATCCGCGCGACGGCATCCGCTGGATTTCTCCCGACAAGGCGCGCCACGGGCCGTGAGAGCCGATTGCGCGGCCGATTTTCTCAATACTTTGCAGCAAGGCTCCGCCCTGGCGGGAAACCCCAGCACGCCACGGGTCCGAACGCGGCCACCCGCGCCCGCTTGTCAAGCAACCGGTGAATTCCGATACTATGACCATGATTGAAACCACCTATCTGACCAACCAGTTCCTGATCGCGATGCCGACCCTGGCCGATCCGAACTTTTTTCAGACGGTGACGTATATCAGCGAGCATAACGCCAGCGGCGCGCTGGGGCTGGTCATCAACCGGCCGCTGGACTTGTCGCTCGGCCAACTGTTGGAACATCTGGAAATCGTCACGGACCGCTCCGATCTCGCCACCCTGCCGGTCTACCAAGGCGGCCCGGTCCAACCGGAGCAAGGCTTCGTCATTCACAGCCCGGTCGGTCAATGGGGTGCGACCCTACAGGTTACCGAGCACATCGGCATCACCACTTCCCGAGATATCCTGCACGCGGTCGCCTGCGGCGAAGGACCTCAATATCTGCTGGTCACCCTCGGCTACGCCGGCTGGGGACCGGGCCAGTTGGAGCAGGAAATGGCGGACAACGCCTGGCTGTCGACCCCGGCCGATCGCGAGATTCTGTTTCACAAGCCCAGCGACCAGCGTTGGGCCGCCGCCGCCGCCTTGTTGGGAATCGACCTGAATTTGCTGTCCGCCCATGTCGGCCACGCCTGATCGCGGGGCGGCCGGCGCGACTCCGGCCTACCGGATCGCGCTAGGGTTCGACTTCGGTCGGGCTCGCATCGGCGTCGCCATCGGTGAAGCGGTGACCGGCTCCGCCCGCCCCCTGCACACCTTGCCGGTCCGCCAGCAGCGCCCCGACTGGAACGCCATCGAGCGGATCATCGCCGAATGGCGACCGGATGTGTTGGTGATCGGCGTGCCACGCCATGCCGACGACACCGCCAATGCCATCACTGAAGCCGCTTTGCGCTTCAGCCGCCAGTTACACGGGCGCTTTCGTCTGCCGGTGGCCACCATCGACGAGCGGCTGTCATCCTGGGAGGCCGAACGGCGGCGCTCCGAGGCCGACCCCGGCCGCCGCCGCGGCGCGGTCGCGTCCGACGCCGCGGCGGCCGCAGTCATTCTGGAAAGCTGGTTCAACCAACAACGGAATCCCCCCTCATGCGCGACGCTGAATTCCTGATCGAGGCCATGGCCGTACAACTGCGCGAGCTGCTGGTCCGGCGCGGCATCACCGATCCGGCGCTGGTCGGCGTTCACACCGGCGGGGTTTGGGTCGCCGACCGTCTGCGCCGGCGGCTTGGAGTGGTCGCGCCGCTGGGCAAGCTCGATATTTCCTTCTATCGCGACGACTTCAGCCGGATTGGCGTCAACCCCCAGGTTCGCCCTTCGGAACTGCCTTTCGATGTGGACGACCGTCATCTGGTGTTGGTCGATGACGTGCTGCATACCGGTCGCACCATCCGCGCCGCGCTCAACGAACTGTTCGATTACGGTCGGCCGGCTTCGGTGCTGCTGGCGGTGTTGGTGGATCGCGGCGGTCGGGAACTGCCGATCGAAGCCCACGTCGCCGGCTCCCGACTGGAACTGCCCTCCGACAGCCATATCCAACTGACCGGACCCGAACCCTTGCAACTGCTGCTTCAGAACGCCCCATGAGCGCCGCCAACGTGCAACTGGATGCTCAAGGCCGCTTGCTGCACTTCCTGACCGTGGAAGGGCTGAGCCGCCGCCATCTGACGGAGATTCTGGATACCGCTGAATCGTTGCACGGCGTGGCCGAGCGGCGGGTCAAGAAGCTGCCCACCCTGCACGGCAAGACCGTGGTCAACCTGTTTTTCGAGGCCAGCACCCGCACCCGCACCACTTTCGAACTGGCGGCCAAGCGGCTGTCGGCCGACGTGTTGACGCTCAATATCGCCACCTCGTCGGCGGTCAAGGGCGAAACCCTGCTGGACACCCTGCAAAACATCGAGGCGATGCAATGCGACATGTTCGTGGTGCGCCACCAGCAAAGCGGCGCGGCGGAATTCATCGCCCGCCACGTCAAACCGCACATCGCGGTCTTGAACGCCGGCGACGGCCGCCACGCTCACCCCACTCAGGGAATGCTGGACGTGTTCACCATCCGCCGCCACAAACCGGATTTCGGCAACCTACAAATCGCCATCGTCGGCGACATCCTGCATTCGCGGGTGGCGCGCTCGCTGATCCATGCCCTCAGCATTCTCGGCGCCGCCGAAATCCGGGTGGTCGCACCCCGCACCCTGTTGCCGGCCGAGGTAGAGAATCTGGGGGTGCGGGTGTTTCTCGACCCGCGCGAGGGTTTGCGGGATGTCGATGCGGTGGTGATGCTGCGCTTGCAACGGGAACGGATGGAAGGCGCGTTGCTGCCGACCGAACAGGAATTCTTCCAGCGCTATGGGCTGACCGAGGAGCGGCTGGCGCTGGCCAAGCCGGATGCTATCGTCATGCATCCCGGTCCGATCAATCGGGGGGTGGAAATCGACTCCCGGGTGGCCGACGGGCCACGCTCGGTCATTCTGGAACAGGTCACCAACGGTATCGCCGTGCGCATGGCGATCATGTCGATCACCTTGGGCAACCACGCCCGGCCAGCCGGGGAGAACCTCTGATGCGCACCGTCATTCGCGGCGGCCGGTTGATCGATCCGGCCCACCAGCTCGATGCGATCACCGATCTGTTCATCGCCGAGGGGCGGATCGCCGGAATCGGCCGCTCCCCGGACGGCTTCACGGCCGACCGGATCATCGACGCGAGCGAGCGCATCGTTTGTCCCGGCCTGATCGATCTTTGCGCCCGATTGCGCGAGCCGGGCCAAGAACACAAGGCGACCATCGCCAGCGAGGCGCGGGCCGCCGCCGCCGCCGGCATCACCACCCTGGTCTGTCCGCCCGACACCGATCCGGTCATCGACGAACCGGCGGTGGTGGAACTGATCCGCCGCCGCGCCGAGGCCGCCGGTCAGGCGCGGGTGCTGACCCTGGGCGCCCTCACCTATCGCTTGCGCGGGGAACGGCTGGCGGAAATGGCCGCGCTCAAGGACGCCGGTTGCGTCGGCGTCAGCGACGGCGGCCAGCCTATCGCCAATACGCTGGTGTTGCGGCGGGCGCTGGAATACGCCGCGACTTTCGGTCTGACGGTGTTCCTGACCCCACTCGATGCTTGGCTGGGACACGGCATGGCCCATGAAGGACGGATTTCGACCCGGATGGGCCTGTCCGGTATTCCGACGGCGGCCGAAACCGGCACCCTGGCCCGCGATCTCGAACTGATCCGCGATATCGGCGTACGCGTGCATTTTTGCCGGTTGTCCAGCGCGCGTTCCGTGGAACTGGTGGCGCGCGCCCGCGCCGAGGGATTGCCGGTGACCGCCGATGTCGCCATACCTCACCTCTATCTCACCGAAATGGATTTGGCCGGCTTCGACAGTCACTGCCACGTCCGGCCACCGCTGCGCGGCGCACGCGACCGGGACGCCTTGCGAGACGGCCTGGCCAAGGGGGTATTAGATGCCCTGTGCTCCGATCATCAGCCGCACGAACCCGACGCCAAGCAGGCGCCTTTCGGCGATACCGAGCCGGGCATCTCCGGCCTGGACACCTTGCTGGGATTGAGCGTGCGTCTGGCGCGGGATGCAACGCTCTCGTTGCCGACGATGGTGGAACGGCTGACCTGCGGGCCGGCGCGGATCTTGGGGATCGACAGCGGCCATCTGGGGACGGGCGCAACGGCCGACCTTTGCATCTTCGATCCCGACACCGACTGGCGGGTGACGGCTGACACCCTGCGCAGCCGCGGTCAGAACAGCCCGTTTCTGGGTTGGGAGCTGCCGGGCCGGGTCAGCCATACCTTGCTGGCAGGACAGGTGGTGTACGAGGCCGACCGTGGGCCGGCCTAAGGCAGCAAGTCGGCCGCGGCAACGCCATGA